>SCRI01000058.1 GCA_004298675.1 bacterium
TCTTGGCGCAACATCATCCCGCAATACAACTTGGACGGCGCGGTGACGGAGATCAACGCCGAGGCCTACTTCGCGCTCGAGGCCATCGCCAAGATGGCGGCCGTGCTGGAACTGAGCGAGGATTGGCGCCGCTTCGCCGACGCCGCGTCGACGCTGCGCGAGAAGATGATGGCGCATCTCTTCAACGCCGATACCGGAGGCTTCGTTCTCAACTACGATCAGGCGCAGAACTATCAGGACAATTTCACCGCCGACGAGGTCTTTCCGGTGCTCTTCGAAGTCGCCGGTGAGGTGCAGCGTAAGGATATCCTGCAGCGGCTGCAAGAGAACGATTTCACGACGCCGGTGGGCCTGCGCACCATCTCGATCGCGGACTCCTGGTATTTTCCCTCGCACGGATTCGGCTTGTTGGGCGGTGTTTGGCCCGATCTCACGCTCTGGTTCGCCGTGGCCCTGGCGCGCAACGGCATGGTCGAGGAGGGCGCGGAGTGGCTGCGCCGCGTCTACGCGGCCATGGAGCTGGGAAACCGTTCGAACACCGTGCCGGGGCAGTTCGCCGAATGGTTCGATGGCGGCTCGCTGACCAATCGCGGCATGTATCTCTCGCCCTGGACGGGTGCCAAGTACTTGTGGGCGGTGGCGGAGACGCTCTGTGGTTTGGACGGCTACCGCACCTCGGGACGGCTGCACATCGCGCCGCTGGTACCGCAGTCGTGGAGCTGGGTGGCCGCGGGGCGCGTGCATCGCGGCGGGCGTCTGTGCAGCTACGTCGCCGATCTGCGTGAGCGCATGGTCTATTGCGATGTGGAGGACGCCAGCGCCGAGCCGCCGCTGCGCGCCGTATACGCGGGGCGCGACGTCTCCGCCGACGTGGAGCTCACGCCCATCGACGTGGGGGCGATCGCCTTCGAAGCCGCGGGCGGTGAGCGCCTCTTTCTGCTCAACACGGCGGACGCGCCGCGCGACGTGGTGGTCTCCTTTCGCGGACGGCGTTTTCGCGAGCGCATGCAGGCGGGGGCGATGCGCCAGATCGTGATCGGCCAGCCCGCGCTTCTCCCGGCATCGGAGACGCCCCCAGGACGCGCGCGCCCGTCGAAGAAGCGTCCCCCCGATACATGCCCGAACTGAGGAAAGACCCCATCACCTCGCGCTGGGTCATCATCGCGACCGAACGCGCCGCCCGGCCCTCGGACTACACGGTGGAGCGCGAGTTGCCACGCACGCAGCCGTGTCCGTTGTGCCCGGGTAACGAGTCGCTGACGCCGCCGGAGGTGCTGGCTTTTCGCGACCACACCTCCCCGGCCAACGCGCCGGGCTGGTGGGTGCGGTGCGTGCCCAACAAGTTTCCGGCCTTGGCTAACGGCAGCGCCGGGCGCTCCGGAGTCGGCATCTACGATGCGATGAACGGGGTGGGGCGGCACGAAGTGATCGTCGAGTCGCCGGAGCACGAGGCCAACCTCGCGACGATGGCCGTGGAGCAGATCGAGGAGATCCTGTGGGCCTATCGCGATCGCCATCAGCGCTTGGCCGGTATCGAGAACCTGCGCCATGTCTTGATCTTCAAGAATCATGGCCGCGCCGCGGGCGCCACGCTGGAGCATCCGCACTCGCAGCTGATCGCCACGCCGATCGTGCCGCGCGCGGTGGCAGAGAAGATCGAAGGCGCGAAAGCGTACTACGGCTTTCGCGAGCGTTGCGTCTGGTGCGACGTGGTGGCGCAGGATCGCGCCGACGGCGAACGGGTCGTGGCGGAAAACGAACGCTTCATCGCCCTGGCGCCGTTTGCTTCACGCTTCCCCTTCGAGACGTGGGTGATGCCGCGCCGCCACAACGCGTCGTTTGCCGCCATCGAGCGCGCGGAGATCGCCGAGCTGGCGGCGCTGCTGTCGCTGGTGATGCGGCGCATGCACGCCGTGCTCGCCGATCCGCCGTATAACTTCATCCTGCAGACGGCGCCGGTGGTGTTGGAGCGGGAGCGCGAGCCGTACTTCCACTGGCACATCGAGATCGTGCCGCGCCTGACGTCCATCGCGGGCTTCGAGTGGGGCAGCGGCATGTACATCAACCCCACCGTCCCCGAGGATGCGGCGAGGATTTTGCGTGAGACGAGCGCCTGACCCGCGCCCGGGCTGGGCGCGTATGCTCCTGCTCGCGGCGGCGATCTTGCTGGCGAGCATCGAGGCCGGACGCCTGCTGGGATTCCGCATCCTGGCCAAAGCCGTGGAGCAGACGCCGGTGGTGCCGGCGGTACGGTTCACGCCCTATCCGCAGAGCTCACTGGCGCCGTTCCAAGTCCGCAATTGGAAAGCCGACACGATCGTGCGCGTCGCCCCCGACCCGCACTTTCCCGATCCACATGTGACGGCGCCGCCGCCCCCGCCGCCCGCGCCCAGGGCAGTTCCCTCCGCCGCGCCCGTACCTGCCGCACCCCGTCGCCCCACCCCGCCCTTGGAACCCACTTCAGGCGCTCCGGACGCCGCGGGCGGGGGACCTCCGGAGACGCCGCCCACCCCTTACCGGAACCCCAACGCCGGCCCCTGAACCCGCGGAGAGCGGTCACGCGTCTCCAATGTCATCATTGTCTCTCCTTGCTACGATAGAGACGCTAGTGGGCCGAATCGCGGCCCCATGGAGGAAGACGTGGCAGAGAAGGGTTCGACAGGCACCGTCAAGGTAAAGCGGGGCCTCGCGCAGATGCTCAAGGGCGGCGTCATCATGGACGTTACCACGGCGGAGCAGGCGGTCATTGCCCAGGAGGCCGGTGCCGTGGCGGTCATGGCGCTCGAGCGCATTCCCGCCGACATCCGCGCCGCCGGCGGCGTGGCTCGCATGAGCGACCTCTCGATCGTTCAGAAGATCATGGATGCGGTCACCATCCCCGTGATGGCCAAGGTGCGCATCGGCCACTTTGCCGAGGCGCAGGTATTGCAGCAAATCGGCGTCGACTTCATCGACGAGTCGGAAGTGCTCACACCCGCCGACGACAAGTATCACGTCGACAAGCATGCCTTCACCGTGCCCTTCGTCTGTGGGGCGCGCGACTTGGGCGAGGCGCTGCGCCGCATCGCCGAAGGCGCGGCCATGATCCGCACCAAGGGCGAGGCCGGCTCCGGCAACATCGTGGAGGCCGTCAAGCACATGCGCACGGTGCGTGACGAGATCGCGATCGTGGCCGCCGTGCCCTCCGAGGAGCTGGTGGCGCGTGCCCGTGATTTGGGCGTGCCGCTCGAGTTGCTCAAGGAGGTAGCGCGCACGAGTAAGCTGCCCGTCGTGAATTTCTGCGCCGGCGGCGTCTCCACGCCCGCCGATGCCGCGCTCATGATGCAGTTGGGGGCCGAGGGCATCTTCGTCGGCAGCGGTATCTTCAAGTCCTCGAACCCCGCCAAGTTCGCCAAGGCCATCGTCGAGGCCACCACCTATTTCAACGATCCCAAGGCCGTGGCGGAGGCTTGCCGCACGCTCGAGGGGACCGCGATGCCGGGTCTGGAGATCTCGAAGATCCCGCCGGACGAGCTGCTCAACGTCCGCGGCGTCTAGAGGCGCGTGATGGAGAAGACGGAGGTTGGCGTCCTCGCGCTGCAGGGCGACGTCATCGAGCACTTGCAGGCGTTGCGCCGCGCGGGCTTGACGGGCGTGGAAGTCAAGACGCGCGAACAGCTCGAGCGCGTCGACGCGCTCATCATTCCCGGCGGCGAATCGACGACCGTGGCCAAACTGCTCGATCGTTTCGCGCTGCGCGAGCCGCTGGCGGAGCGCGTTGCGGCGGGCATGCCGACGTGGGGCACCTGCATGGGCATGATCGTCCTCTCCAAGGAGATCGTGGGCATGCCCGATCAGCCCACGCTGGGCGTGCTCGACGTGGCGGTGCGCCGCAACGCCTTCGGCCGCCAGGTGGAGAGCGCGGAGGTCCCGCTCGACGTGCCGGCACTGGGCGGGGCGCCGTTTCCCGGCGTCTTCATCCGCGCGCCGTGGGTTGAACGAGCCGGCGCCGGCGTCGAAGTGCTCTGCCGTCTCGAGGGCCAAGCCGTCATGGTGCGCCAAGGCAACATCCTCGGAACGTCGTTCCATCCCGAGCTGACGCGCGATACGCGCATCCATCGCTGGTTCGCCGGCTGGTGCGCGCGAGCCCGGAGCGCCGCCTGAAACGACCTCGCGGCAGGGACAAGGAGAGGCCTGCCCTGGGCGTGGTACAATAATCGCTGTCATGATGCTGCGTACGGTGGCCACGGTGACGTCCACCAGGCCGGCCCAGAGCCGGAGGGGTAGTATCACTACGCGTTCGCGGACTGTTTTCGAAGAGGCGAGCGTTTGCTCGCCTCTCTTCGTCTGGAAGAAGCGCCGCGATGGGTGAGGTGCTGGTACTCAACTTCACCTACGAAGCGTTGAACATCACGTCGTTCCAACGCGCGGTGAAGCTCCTCTTCAGCGGCAAAGCGGAGATGGTGCACGGGCGTGAGCGTGCTATCCACTCGACCTCCATCACGCTGCGCATGCCCTCGATCATCCGCATGCTCTACTACATCAGGCGCCCCATGCAGAAGGTGGCGTTGACGAAGAAGAACGTGCTCTTGCGGGACGACTACACCTGTCAGTACTGCGGTGTGCGCGGCGAGCGTTTGATGACCGTCGACCACGTGCTGCCCCGCAGTAAGGGTGGCCCCTCGACTTGGGAAAACCTCGTGGCCGCATGTGTACGCTGCAACAACCGCAAGAACAACCGCACGCCGGACGACGCCAACATGCAGCTCAAGCGGCGGCCGAAGCAGCCGCGCTACATCCCCTGGATCCGCATCAAGCGCAATACGCTCCCCGGCGAATGGCACAAGTTCCTGTTCCTCTACAACGTTTCGGTTGAGGAGCGCATCGGCTAACAGGAACGGCGCCCGGCGCTAGCTCGCGGGCGCTTGCGGCCTGGGAATCTCGTTGCCCTGCAAATCGTAGTACGTCACGGACTCGCCGGGCGGCTGGGGGTTGGAGAAGATCAGCAGGCGTACGTCCTTGGCGCCCGTGTTGCGGATCGTGTGGAGGCGGCCGGGAGGGGCGTAGTAGACGCACCAGCGATCGAGCGCGGCCTCTGCGCCTTCGTCGAGCACGGTGACGTTGCCCGAGAGCACGAAGAAGAGTTCCTCGAGCACGGCGTGGCGATGATGGCTGGCGTTGTAGGCGCCTGGAGCCACGTCTTGCACGTCGACCTCGAAGCCGCGAACGCCCAACGCTTGGCCGAGCGGGCGCACGTAGCGCGGCCCCCACGGGTGCCCGGCGAAGCGCGTGTTCGCCTCGCGCACGTCGTCGATGCTGGCGATCAGCGTGTTGCGCTTGGGAGGCTCCGCCGGCGCCGCCGGTGCGGCCGGATACTCGCAGGCGTCATCCGTTTCGCGCGTGCCGAAGATCAGCGCGGAGAGCGGCAGTTCGCTCGTGTTGTGCAGCGTGTGCGAGATCCCGGGCGGCACGTAGATGCAGTCCCCCGCGCGCACGGGGTGACGCTCCTGGCCCAGCAGCATATGGCCGCGGCCCGCCAGCACGGTGTAGAACTCCTGGCGCTGGCTGTGGCGGTGGTAGCGCGAGGTGAGTTGACCCGGCCATGCCGTATGCACCTCGGCGTCATAGGCCTGCGTTTCGAGCACCGCCGAGAGATCGCGCCAGCGGCCGTTGCCGGCCTTGTCCGCTCCTGGATCGGTACCGGCTTCGGGTACCTCCTCCAGGCGCAGCCAGTACTTTCTCGCCTCGTCGCCCATGCCGCCAACTGTTCGCTTCTTGCAGGCGGGCACCCGCCTCCGTCGAAACGCGGCCCCGCCGTGGACCAAACCAAGACGCCGTATTTTCAAGTGCTGCTCGACTACGTCGACTCGGGCACCACGCCGTTCCATACGCCCGGTCACAAGCAGGGTTTGGGCATGCACCGTCTGTTGCGCGAGTTCGTCGGCGACAACGTGCTGGCGATCGACCTCACACAGATTCTCGGGTTGGACGATCTGCTCGAGCCGCGCGATGCCATCGCCCAGGCCGAGGCGCTGGCGGCGGAGGCCTACGGCGCCGACCACTCGTTCTTCCTGATCAACGGCTCCACCAGCGGCAATCAGGCCATGATGATGGCCGCGCTCGGTCCCGGTGAGAAGATCGCCTTGCCGCGCAACGCCCACAAGAGTTGCGTGGGGGCGCTGGTGATGAGCGGCGCGATCCCGGTCTACATGAAGCCGGAAGTCGACGAGCGGCTGCACATGGATCACACCGTGACGCCGCAGACGGTGGAGCAGACGCTCGACGAGCACCCCGACATCAAGGCGGTCTTCGTCGTCAGCCCGACCTACTACGGCGCCACCGCGGATCTGCAAGCCATCGAGCGCTGCGTGCACGAGCGCGGCAAGCTGCTGCTGGTGGACGAGGCTTGGGGCCCGCATCTGCATTTTCATCCCGCGCTGCCGCCGTCGGCCACCGAGATCGGCGCGGATCTGGTCGTCAACTCGACGCACAAGATGCTGGCGGCGATGTCGCAAGCGTCGATGCTCCATCAGATCGGCAAGCGCGTCGACACCGACCGCCTGCGCGCCGTGCTCAAGATGTTTCTCTCTACCTCGCCCAACCTGGTGCTGGTGGCCTCGCTGGACGTGGCGCGCATGCAGATGGCCACGGAGGGGCCGGCGCTGCTCTCGCGGACCATCGAGCTGGCTAACACCACGCGCGCGCGTCTCAACGAGATCAAAGACGTCTACTGCTTTGGCGACGAGCTGATCGGTCGTCCCGGCGTGGCGGGGTTCGATCCCACCAAGGTCACCGTCACCGTCAAGCAGTTGGGCTACACGGGCTATGAAGCCAATGAGATCCTGCGCTATCGCTACAACGTGCAGTGCGAGCTGGCCGATCTCTTCAACGTGTTGGCGCTCTTCACGATCGGCACTGATGCCGCGGCGGCCGAGAAGCTGATTCATGGCGTGCGCGAGCTGGCGCGCGAGGATCGGCCGGTCGACATCTTCTCGCCCTCCGGCGTGCTGGAGCGGCGCCTAAAGAGCGGCACCTACAACTTTCCGCCGATCCCGCCGATGGCGATGACGCCGCGCGAAGCCTTTCTCGCGCGCACCGAGAAGGTGCGCTTCCGGCAGTCCGCGGGGCGTATCTGCGCGGAGGTGATCACGCCGTATCCGCCGGGGATTCCGATCATTGCGCCGGGCGAGCGCATCAGCAAGGAAGTCATCGAGTATCTGGCGCTCGAGGTGAAAGCGGGCGTGCATATGCAGGGGCCCGCGGATCCGGAGTTGCGAACCGTCCGCGTCGTCGCGTAACGGGCGTTCCAGCCCGGCGGGCAGGCCGGATCTCCGCCGTCCGCGAAGAGGCGCGCATCCGGGCATCGGCCGCCGCGTTCCAAGCGGAGAGAGGAGGGATAGAGCAGGCGTGTAGATGGCAACACACGGCTTCCCGCTTCTCGCTCGCGTAGGAAACTGAGGTAGCGACACGTTGGCGGTGCAACCAGAGAGCATTTCCCCGTCATTGGAGCTCAGGCAGCTCCTCGATATCTTCCCTCTTCCGATCCGGCAGGCGCTGATTCGCCTCCATGACCTCGAGTCGATCATCGAGGTCGTCCTGGATCTCGGCCGGCTCCCCGAAGCGCGCTTCTCCGAAGACTTCGTGTATCTCTCGAACGAGAGCGTCACGAAAGAGGACCTGGAGCACGTCATCGGACGCCTCGGAGCCTTCGGCAAAGACAACCGCGCCGGCATCGAGATGACGCTCCACCGCATCTCGGCGATGCGCAACCGCACCGGTACGATCGTCGGGCTCACCTGCCGCGTCGGCCGAGCCGTCTATGGCACGATCGATCTCATCCTCGACGTCGTGCGCAGCGGCAAGTCGATCTGCCTGCTGGGCCGTCCAGGCGTGGGCAAGACCACGATGCTGCGTGAGATCGCGCGCGTGCTCTCCGAGGACCGGCGTCGCGTGGTGATCGTCGACACCTCCAACGAGATCGCCGGCGACGGCGACATTCCGCACCCCGGCATCGGCCACGCACGCCGCATGCAGGTGGCGGAGCCCGCGCTTCAGCATGCCGTCATGATCGAGGCCGTCGAGAACCATATGCCGCAGGTCGTGGTGATCGACGAGATCGGCACCGAGGCGGAGGCGATGGCCGCGCGCACGATCGCCGAACGTGGCGTGCAGTTGATCGGCACGGCGCACGGCCAGTCGCTGGAGAACCTGCTGATGAACCCCACGCTCTCGGATCTGGTGGGTGGCATCAGCGCGGTGACGCTCTCGGACGAGGAGGCGCGCCGCAGAGGCACGCGCAAGACGGTGCTCGAGCGCAAGGCTCCGCCCACGTTCGACGTGCTGATCGAGATTCAGGAGCGCGACCGGCTCGCGATCCACGCCAACGTGGCCGAAGTCGTCGACGCGCTGCTGCGGGGCTACATGCCGCAGCCGGAGGTGCGCCAGCGCAACGCCAGCGGCGCCGTCGAGGTCGTGCAGACGGCCGAGGTTCAGCCCGCCGCGCGCGACGGCCACGCCGCGCTGGAGCGCGAGCTGTGGGAGGAGGAGCGCGAAGAGGGCGAGCGCGAGCGGCCGAAGATGATCTTTCCCTACGGCGTCTCACGCAACAAGATCGAGCGTGCGATCCAGAACCTGCGCGTCGGCGCCGCCATCGCGCGCAAGTGGGACGATGCGGACGTGGTAATCACGCTGAAGTCGCTGGAGCGTAAGGAAACGTCGCGCCTGCGCGAGATCGCCTCGGAAAACGTGCCGATCTACTCGATCAAGACCAACACCACCGCGCAGATTCAGAACTGTCTGAAAGACCTCTTCAATCTCGGCAGCATCGACTCGGAAGAGATCGCGCTGCGTGAGGCGGAGGAGGCCATCTATCAGGTGCTGCTCAACGCACAGACGGTGGAGCTCTCGCCGCAGACCTCCTATATCCGGCGCATGCAGCATCAGCTGGCGGAGAAGTACCGCTTGCAGTCCCGCAGTACCGGCGCCGAGCCCAACCGTCGCGTGCAGATCTTCCGCGGTGAGGGGTTGACGTCGTCCGTGCCAAACTAGAACCGCTATGTTCGTAACCGTCGAGGGCGTCGAGGGTGCCGGCAAGAGCACCCTCGTCGCGGCTTTGGCCGAGGCGCTGCGCGCGCGCGGCGCCGATCTGGTCGTGACCCGCGAACCCGGCGGCACGCCGCTGGGGGAGCGGGTGCGCGCGCTGGTCCTCGACCCCCGGGAGAGCATCGATCCGTTGGCGGAGGCGCTGCTGATGGCCGCATCGCGCGCGCAGCTGGTCGGCGCCGTGATCCGCCCCGCGCTGGAGCGCGGCGCCTTCGTGCTCTGCGATCGCTTCTGGGATGCCAGCGTCGCCTATCAGGGCTACGGTCGCGGTTTAGGCGCCGGGCCCGTGATCGAGCTCAACCGCGTCGCCACCCGCGACCTCAGTCCCGATCTCACGCTGCTGCTGGATCTACCGCAGGAGGAGGCGTTGCGCCGGATGCGTTCGCGTAACGGCGAGCTGGACCGCGTGGAGTTGGAATCCGTGGCCTTCCATCGCCGCGTGGCGGAGGGCTATGCGGACCTCGCCCAGCGTTTCGCCCAGCGTATCGTGATACTGGACGCGCGCCTGGCGCCGGAGGCGCTGGCGGCTCAGGCGCTCGCGGAGATCGATCGTCGCGGCGGCGCGAGAGGGGCCGCGCGATGAGCGCGGCGCCGGCACTCGTATTCGACGCCGTCGGACAGCCCGGCCCGCGCGCGCTCTTCGAGCGTCTGCGGCCGGAGCGCTTGGCGCATGGCTATCTCTTTCACGGCCCGGCGGGCGTAGGGAAGAAAACGTTCGCGCAGTTGCTGGCTAAGTCACTGCTCTGCGAGGAGCCCAAGCAGGGCGTGCTCGGTTACTGCGGCCGTTGCCCGTCGTGCGTGCGGGTGGACGCGGGGACGCACCCCGATCTCTTCGTTTCTCTGGGCACGGTGAGGATGGGGACGGGCGACGCCGGCTTTCACGAGGAGGAGGAGCTGACCGCGCGCGATCTCGTGCGCCAGATGTCGCTGCGCTCCTACTCCGGCGGCTGGCGCATCGTGATTCTGGGTGACGTGGAGTTCGCTACACACGAGGCTGCCAACGCGCTCTTGAAGTTTCTCGAAGAGCCGCCGGCGCAGGTGTTGATGATCCTCACCACCGCCGCGCCTGGGCGCCTGCTCGACACGATCCGCTCGCGCATGATCGGGGTACGGTTCGATCCGGTCGGCAGCGCGCAGATCGAGGCGTTCCTGCGTGCGCGGGGCGTGGACGCCGCACGCGCGCGTACGGCCGCCGGACTCGCGCAGGGCGATCTCGCGCGCGCACTCTCAGTCGTCGAGGGCGGTGCCTACGCGGATCTGCGGCAGCAAGCCGCGCAGTGGCTCGATGGTGCGCTGCGCGGGGCGGCGGTCGAGTCCGGCTGGGTAGCGCGTGACAACATCGACGCGGTGCTGCGCGAAGTCAAGCGCCTGCTGCGCGACTGGCTGGTGGTGCGGGTCTCCGGAGACGTGCGGCGCGCGCTCGTGGCCGACGAGGGCGAGCGCATCGCCGCGTGGCCGCGCCGCGATTGGGCGGGCATCAATGCCGCCATCGCCGCCGCCGGCGAGGCCCAAGGATTGGCGGCAACCAACGTGCCGCCGGGCTTCGTGATGGATTGGCTGCGCGTGCAGTTGTCTTAGTACTTGCGCCAGTACGAGTACGCGTTGTCGTCGTACACGCGTACGGTGACGACGGCGAGGTAACCGAAGACCACCGCCGTCACCACCGTCTCGAACGCGAACTCGGCCAGCGTACCGAACTGAGAGGCCCAGCCGAAGAGGAACTGCTGCGGCAGCACGAGCAGCGCGACCGAGACGGCGGTGAGCACGATCGCGGCGGGGGCGTTGGCGCGCACGCGATCGACCGATGCTCCCAGCGCGGCGAAGCCCGGCGTCCCGCCCACGGCCGCCGCCGGCAGCGTGTAGATGAAGAAATAGGCAGCCAGCGCCGTCAGCGCGAGCGCGCCGTAGAACGGGACCAGGAATCCGCCGATCATGGAGGCGATCCACAGCGCGAAGTTCAGACCCAGCGCCGCCATCGCGACCTCGCCCAACTTGCGCCGGGCGTCGTCCCACGCCACGTCGATACGGGCGCGTCCCATGCGCCACGCGTACGATGCCGCGATCATCGCCACGCCGAAGCCGAAGCATTCGATGATGAAGATCAGCAGCGAGGTGAGCCCGCCGCTGATCGAGCCGATGAGCCCGGTGGGGCCGCCCAGTAGCGCGTAGCTCAGCAGTTTGGCCGTGAGATCAGCCAGCAGCGGCGGCAAGATCACCACCGGGTTGGTGATCAGCAACCCCAACGCTTTGCCGTAGCCGCCCAACTCCACGCCGCGCATCGCCGTTAGTGTCCGATGCGCGCGCCTTGCAGCGCCGTTCCGCAGTTGCAGGTGCGCTGCGCGGGCATCCGTTCGATGATCTTGAGGATGGCGTCGCGCACGCGAGCGTTGTTCTTGTTGAAGATCTCGATCACGCCGGCGTGGGTCACCGGCTGGACGCCCGCCTCACCCTCGAGCCCGACGTCGTAGTCCGTGATGAGCGAGATGTTGACGTAGCACATCTCTAACTCGCGCGCGAGATACGCCTCCGGATACTGCGTCATGTTGATGACCTGCCAGCCCGCGTCGGCGTACCAATGCGATTCGGCGCGGGTGGAGAAGCGCGGCCCTTGGATCGTGACGACCGTGCCGCGCTCGTGCGTGGTCACGCCGACGTCCTTACAGGCCTGGATCGCCACGGGTCGCAGTTGCGGACAGTAGGGATCGGCAAACGAGACGTGCGTGGTGATGGGACCGTCGTAGAACGTGTCCTTGCGGGCGTTGGTGCGGTCGACGAGCTGGTCGGCTACCACGAAGTGCCCGGGGGCGCACGCGGCGTCGAGCGAGCCGGCCGCGCACGGACCGATGATGCGGGAGACGCCTAGCTCCTTCATCGCCCACAGGTTCGCGCGATAGTTGATCGCATGCGGCGGGTAGCGATGATCCTTGCCGTGGCGCGGCAGAAACGCCACGCGCTTTCCGGCTACCTCGCCGATCGCGAAGGCGTCGCTGGGTGGGCCGTAGGGGGTCTCGATCACCACCTCCTTGATATTGTCCAACAGCGAGTAGAAGCCGGATCCGCCGAAAACGCCGATCTCGGCATGCTCGTTCAGCAACAGTGTCTCCTTACGGTTGCGGGTGTGCGATCAATCGCGAAAATCCGAGGGCTTGAGCTCTTCGATGAACTTCTTGAAGCGCTGCTTCTCCTCGGCTTCCGCCTTCTTGTCGTAGACGGTCTCTTCCAGAGCGATCTTGTCCGAGACGTAGATCGGCGCCCCCACACGCAGCGCCAGTGCGATGGCGTCGGACGGGCGCGCATCGATCTCCTCGGTCTCGCCGCCGGTCTCGATGACCAGCCGCGCGTAGAACGTGGACTCCTTGATGTCGTGGACCACCACTTGCACGAGCTTGGCCTCGAGCGTGTCGAGGATGTTCTTCATGAGATCGTGGGACAGCGGGCGCGGCGCCTGAGTGCCTTCGAGCGCGAGGGCGATGGCCGTGGCCTCGAAAGGACCGATGAGAATGGGCAGATAGCGCTTCCCCTCCAGATCTTTGAGGATGACGACGGGGTCGTGGGTGAGCAGATCGATGCCCAGCTTGTCGACTTTCATCTGCCGCATGCAAGGCTTTTTCCCTCGGCTCGCGCGCTGATTCCTGGTTGGCGCGCTCGGCGTAGGGAAGCCTGCGCCCGCTCCCGAAGCGGGAGCCTCGCCTTGCTAGCCGATCTCCTCCACGAACACTGGATCGTCGCCATCCTGTATGCCGTCGCGGCCCTCATCGTGGCTCGCTTCGGCGCGGCGCTCATCCGCCGCCTCTTCGCCCAGCGTCTCGCGGCGCGGCTAGTGCCGCGCGCCGCCACGATCGCCGCGGTGGCCTCCTCGCTCTGGTACTACGTCGTCGCGTTGAGCGGCCTCGCCGCCGTGCTCAACGTGTTCGGCATCGACTTGACCGCGCTCTTGGAGGCAGCGGGTATCGCCGGCATCGCGGTGGCGCTAGGGGCGCAAACGCTCATCCGCGATTGGCTCGCCGGCTTCTTCATCTTGGCGGAGAACCAGATGAGCGTCGACGACTACGTGGCCACGGCGGGCGTGGAGGGACTGGTGTTGTCGATCGGCTTGCGCGCCACCAAGCTGCGCGATGCACGGGGCCGGCTGGTGATCGTTCCCAACGGGCAGATCGCCACGCTGACCAACTACACGCGCGGCAGCACGGCCAGCGTCGAGTTTGCGCTGCCGCTGAAGGACGTCGACTTGGAAGCGTTATGCGCCGACGTCCGCGCTTGCGTCGCCGCGCAGGGTTTGGGCGCAGCCGGCGTCACGCTCTCCAAAGTGGAAGGCGGCTACGGCTGGCTCGCGACCCAGTTCTCCATGGCCGCGCCCACGCCGGATGCCGTCTCCGCCGTCCGTCTCACCCTCGTCGCCGCGCTGGCGCAGCGCGGCTGGAAACTGTATCCCACGTGAGTCTCTCCTGCGGCATCGTCGGCCTTCCCAACGTCGGTAAGTCGACCATCTTCAACGCGCTGACGCGTTCGGCGGCGGCTGCCGCCGCCAACTATCCATTCTGCACCATCGATCCCAACGTCGGCATCGTGCCCGTTCCAGACCAGCGCCTCGACGTGCTGGCCAAGCTCTTCCATTCGCAGAAGATCGTGCCGGCCACCACCGAGTTCATCGACATCGCGGGCTTGGTGCGCGGCGCCAGCAAAGGCGAGGGCCTGGGCAACGCGTTCCTCAGCCACATCCGCAACTGCGATGCGATTGCGATGGTCGTGCGCTGCTTCGACGACGGTGACGTGATCCACGTGGAGGGCACGCCCGATCCCGCGCGCGACGTCGAGATCATCGCGCTGGAGATGGCGCTGGCCGATCTCGGCACGCTCGAACGGCACCTGCCGAAGCTCGAGCGCATGGTGCGCGCGGATGCTAAGCTAGGGTCGCGGCTGGAGGCAGCCAAGCGTTTGCAGCAGGCGCTCGAGGAGGGGCGGCCGGCCCGGAGTCTCGACGCCGCGAGCAGCGAGCGCGAAGTGGCCCAAGAGATCGGCTTGCTGACCGCTAAGCCCCTGATGTACGTGGCCAACGTCGACGAGGGGCAGTTGGCGCAGCCGGGACCGATGGCGGACGCCGTGCGTGAGATCGCGCGGCGCGAACACTCGCAGATGGTGCTGCTCTCCGGCAAGATCGAGGCGGAGTTGGCCGGCTTGCCGCCCGAGGAGGCGCAGGCTTTTCTCGACGAGCTAGGAGCCCATGAGAGCGGCCTCGATCGCATGGCGGTGGCCGCGTACGACCTGCTGGGCTTGACGACGTTTCTCACAGCCGGCGAGAAGGAGACGCGCGCGTGGCCGATCCGCAAGGGCACGAAGGCACCGCAGGCAGCGGGCGTCATCCACTCCGACATCGAGCGCGGCTTCATCCGCGCGGAGATCGCAGCGTACGACGATCTGGTGCGGCTGGGGAGCCTGGAGGCGGTCCGCTCCGCTGGACTCTTGCGCTCTGAAGGAAAAGATTACGTCATGCAGGAGGGCGACGTGGTGACCTTCCGCTTCAACGTCTAGAGCCTCTCCCTCATACAGGGGCGGGCAGGCGTCCACGCGAACGGCTTTTCGTTTTGACCATGTCGAGGGAGGTTCGTCCGTTCCCATCATGAGCACTGCAGTGCGTGAAGTCTCCGTTTTCGGAGACGCAATTCAGTATTTCAACGAGGCCGCCGCGAACCTCGAGATCGAAGAAGGAATGCGTCGCATCCTGACGCATCCGTCGCGCCAGGTGATCGTCTCGATCCCCTTCCAGCGCGATAACGGCGAGATCGAGGTCTACACCGGCTACCGCGTCCAGTACAATTTCACTCGCGGTCCCGCCAAGGGCGGCATCCGCTACCACCCCGGCGTGACGCTCGACGAAGTCACCGCGCTGGCCTTCTGGATGACCTGGAAGTGCGCCACCGTCGACATTCCGTTCGGCGGCGGTAAAGGCGGCGTGACGTGCGATCCCAACGTGCTCTCGCTGGGAGAGCTCGAGCGCATCACGCGCCGGTACGCGGCCGAGCTGGTAGAGATCGTGGGGCCGGACAAGGACGTTCCCGCTCCCGACGTTGGAACCAATCCTCAGACGATGGCGTGGTTCATGGACACGTACTCAATGCACGTGCGCCAGTCGATGCCGGGTGTCGTGACCGGTAAGCCCTTGGAGATCGGGGGCTCGCGCGGCCGCGTGGAGGCCACGGGCCGCGGCGTGATGCTGGTGACGGCGGCCCAGCTTGCCACCGAGAAGCGCACGCTCAAAGGGCAGCGCATCGTCGTTCAAGGTTTCGGCAACGTCGGCTCGGTGGCGGCGATGCTGCTGCAGGAGCACGGCGCCACGATCGTCGGCATCTCCGACGTGACCGGCGGCTACCACAACGAGAAGGGCATCGACGTCAAGTCGGCAATTGCGTACGCGCAGGAGCACCACTCGTTGGACGGCTTCCGCGGCGGCGAGCGCATCTCCAACGCGCAAACGCTGGAGCTGCCTTGCGACATCTTGGTTCCGGCTGCGCTGGAGAAGCAGCTCACCGGCGAGAACGCCGCGCGCGTCCAGGCCCGTCTGGTCGTCGAGGGCGCCAACGGGCCCACCACGCCGGAGGCCGATCACGTTCTGCACTCGCGCGGCATCACGGTGGTGCCGGACATCCTGGCCAACGCCGGCGGCGTGACCGTGTCGTACTTCGAATGGGCGCAAGACCGTATGGGCTACTTCTGGAAAGAGTCCGAAGTCAACGAGCGCCTCAAGGACATTCTCGAGCACAACTTCGAAGCGATCCACAGCATGTCGAAGGCGCGTAACGTGACGTTGCGCACCGCGGCCTACATGACCGCGATCGACCGCGTCGTGAAGTCGTTGAAGATCCGCGGCGTCTACGCATAGCGCCGGCGCGGCCCGGGAGACCACGGTCATATCCGCGGTTCTCCCGGGCGGCGTAGGATAGCCCGCGGAGGTAGAATCATGACCGTACGTACGGCAGAGGCCGAGTGGCGCGGTGACGTCAAGGGCGGCAGCGGGAAACTTTCACTCGGCAGCGGCGCCTTCTCGGGCGCCTATTCATTTGGGTCGCGTTTCGAGAGCGCCGCAGGAACCAATCCTGAAGAACTAATCGGCGCGGCACACGCCGGCTGTTTCAGCATGGCGCTCTCGCTCATCCTCGGCAAGGCCGGCTTCACGCCGACGCAGATTCACACGCTGGCGAAGGTGACGATCGACATCGACACGCTCTCGATCACGTCGATCGCGCTCACCACGGTGGCCAGTGTGCCCGGCATCGACGAGGCGACGTTCCAGAAGTGCGCCAACGACGCCAAGGAAGGTTGCCCGGTTTCGAAGGCTCTAGCAGGGACGAAGATCTCGCTGGACGCGCAGCTGCTCGTTTAAGCGCTGTCCTGGACCTTGGGGAAGGCCTCCTCGGCGTGGTACGACGAGCGTACGAGGGGGCCGGCCACAACCTGACGGAAGCCCTTCGAGAGGCCGAGTTTCTTGAGCCGCTGGAACTTCTCGGGCGGCACGAACTCGATCACCGGCAGATGCTTCTTGGTGGGTTGCAGGTACTGGCCCATCGTAAAGATGTCGACGCCGATGGCCCGGGCCTCTTCCATCGTCTGCTCGATCTCGTCCTCGGTCTCGCCGAGGCCGAGCATGAGCGAGGTCTTGACGAAGTGCGCGAGGTTGGTCTCCTTGGCGTACTTGAGCACCTTGAGCGTCTGATCGAACGAGGCACGGCGGTCGCGCACGCTGGGCGTGAGGCGGCGGCACGTCTCGAGGTTGTGCGCGAAGACGTCCATCCCGGAGTCCAAGACGATCTTGACTTGATCCAAGTTGCCGCGGAAGTCTCCGGTGAGGCACTCCACCTTGGTCTCGGGCATTCGCTGGTGAATCTGGCGCACCGTCTCCGCGAAGATCGCGGCGCCGCCGTCGTGCAGATCGTCGCGATCGACGGAGGTGAGCACGACGTACTTCCAGTTCAACTCGACGCAGGCTTCGGCCACGCGGCGCGGCTCGTCCCAATCGACCATCTTCTTGGGGTTGCCCGTCTTGACGGCGCAGAAACGGCAGCCGCGGGTGCAGGTGTCGCCGAGGATCATGATCGTCGCCGTACCGCGGCCCCAGCACTCGGCGATGTTGGGGCAACGCGCCTCCTGGCACACGGTGTGGAGCTTGAGCTCCTTCACGTGATCGCGAAGGTTGTTGTAGGTGTCGCCCGTTGGGAGCTTGACTTTGAGCCAGTCCGGCTTTTGCGTGATCACAACAGCAGTCAGTTCGCGGATGAGCGAGCGGCGCCTTGCGAGTCTGGTCTCAGGGGGGCGCGGAGCCGAGTTCCTGCGCCGGTGTTTCGATGAACGAGACGTTGAAGGCTCGCCCGAGCGCGGGTACCAGCGCTTGCTTGGCCTCCACTAGATCGACGGCACGCCCGGTCTCCCGGGAGATCGAGGTGACGCCGCGGTCCGGCAAGCCGCACGGATTGATGAGTTGCGGATAGGAGAGATCGGTGGCGACATTCAGCGCGATGCCGTGCAGCGAGACCATCTTTTGCACGGCCAAACCAATCGCGCAGATCTGTTCGTCGTGGACCCAAACGCCCGCGTGCTCGCTCCAACGTTCGCCGCTGACGCCGAAGCTCGCGAGCGCCTCGATCACCGCCCCCTCCAGGGAGCGCACCAGTGGCACGACCTCGCGGAAGCGCACCAGCTTGCGAATGGGGTAGACCACCAGTTGTCCGGGCCCGTGATAGGTGACGTCGCCGCCGCGCTCGATCTCGAAGACCTCCACGCCGTGGCGCTCGAGCAGCGGGCGCGGCAGCAGTAGATTGCTCTCGCGCGCATTGCGTCCAAGGGTGATCACTGGTTCGTGCTCGACCAGCAGCCACGTGTCTGGGATCGCGTCGGCGACACGAGCCGCGTGGAGACGGCGCTGTAAGTTCAGCACGGGCCCGTAACGCATGCGTCCGAGGTCGACGAGACGTGCGCGCTGCGGCACGTCGTTTACCGGCCGCAGAACACGCGGAGAGCCCGCCGGGGTTCCCCGTGCGGGCTCTCGCTTGGGCATCGCGGTTCCTCTACCTGGCGGCGGCTGCCGTCGGCTTGGGGTTCATGATGTGGATGGCCTTGCCGTGCGCCGCCTCGGCGGCATCCATGATGCTCTCGGTGAGCGTGGGGTGCGGATGGATGGAGAGGCCGATATCCTCGAGCGTCGCCCCCATCTCCAGCGCAATCACGCCTTCGCCGATGAGCGACTCGGCTTGCGGGGCGATGATGTGCATCCCAAGCAGCACGTCCGTCTTCTTGTCGCCGATGAGCTTGATCATGCCGTCGCTCTCGTGCATCGAGCGCGCGCGTCCGCTGGCGGCCAGCGGAAACTTGCCGATGCGCAGCTCGTAACCTTGGGCCTTGGCCTCCTCTTCGGAGAGTCCCACGGTTGCGATCTCGGGATCGGTGTAGACGCAGTTCGGCACGGCCACGGGATCGTAGGCGACGCCGGGGAGTCCCGCGATGGCCTCAGCGGCAACCACGCCCTCTTTCATGGCCTTGTGCGCCAGCAGCGGGCCGCCGGTGATGTCGCCGATCGCCCAGATCCCGGGGACGCTGGTGCGCCGCTGTGCGTCGACTTTGAGGAAGCCCTTCTCGTCGAGCGCGAGTCCGGTCTTCTCCAGGCCGAGGTTGTCGGTCACGGGGCGCCGCCCCACCGCCACCAGTACCTGATCGTACTCGCGGGTCTCGGGCTTGTTGGCCGTGCCCTCGCCGTTGATCGTCGCCTTGACCGTGGAGGCGCCCTTCTCGAGCTTCTCGACCTTGGTGTTGGTGAGCACGTCGATCTTCTGCTTCTTGAGGATGCGCGCCATGGTCTTGGAGATCTCGAGATCCGTGCCGGTGATCAGGTTGGGCATCATCTCGACGACCGTGACCTCGGTGCCCATGCGGTTGTAGACGGTCGCGAACTCGAGTCCGATCACGCCGCCGCCGATGACGAGCAGGCGCTTGGGAATGTTGGGGAGACGCACCGCGTCGTCGGAGTTGAGGATGAGCTTGCCGTCGCGCGGCCACGCCTTCACGTCCACCGGCGCGCCGCCGGTGGCGATGACGACGTCCTTGGCCTTGTAGGTCTCGCTGCTCCCGTCTTTCTTGGTGACTTTGACCGTGTTCTTGTCGACGAAGCTGCCCTCGCCGATGGCCCACTGCACGCCGTTGCCCTTGAAGAGCGTCTCGACCCCCTTGACGTTTGCCGACACCACGTCCAGCGTGAACTTCTGTACGCCGGTCAAGTTGATGTTGACTTGCGGAATCTCGACGCCGATCTCCGCGCCTTGGCGGGCGTGGCGCGCGACCTCACTGACGTGCAGCAGCGCCTTGGTGGGGATGCAGCCCCAATTCAAGCAGACGCCGCCGACTGCGTCGCGATCGACGCAGACCACCTTTTTGCCGAGTTGACCCAGACGGATTGCCGCATGGTATCCGCCCGGCCCCGCGCCGATGACGACTGCGTCTACCTGCTGTTCAGCCACGATTCAAGCTCCTTCATGCATTCGTTCGATGCTCAATGCCCCGCGGCGGTTTCGACGTCGCCGCGCGAGACCCCCCAGATCGCGTTCTCTAGCCTTCGATGAGCAGCATCTCGGGGTTCTCGAGCAGGCGGATGAGATCGCTGAGGAAGCGCACCGCGAGGGCTCCGTCCACCAGCCGATGATCGTACGAGAGCGAGAGATACATCATCTCGCGCGCTACCACCGCCCCGTCGCGCACGACCGCGCGTGCCTTGATGGGATGGACGCCGAGGATGGCGACTTCGGGCTGATTGATCACCGGCGCCGTGAAGAGTCCGCCGATCGAGCCCGAGTTGCTGATCGTGAAGGTTCCGTGCTCCATGTCCGCAGGCGTGAGCTTGCCGGCGCGCGCGGCCTCCGCCAAGCGCGCGATCTCGCTGGCGATGGCGAGCACCGAGCGGCGCTCGGCGCCGTGAACTACCGGTACCATCAGGCCCTGCTCGGTGTCGACGGCGACGCCGATGTTGTAGTCGCCGCGCACGACGATCTCGTGCGCAGCCTCGTCGAGGCTGGCGTTGACGAAGGGGTGGAGTTTGAGCGCCGCCACCGTCGCTTTGGCGATGAACGCGAGATAGGTGAGCTTGACGCCCTGCGCCTCGGCGATCGGCTTGAAGCGTTTGCGCAGCTCCACCAGCGCCGTCAGATCGGCTTCGTCGACGTTGAGCGTGTGTGCCGAGACGTGCTTGGATTGCGGCATCCGCTGCGCGATGATGCGGCGCAGGCCCTTGAGCGGCTCGACGCGGTCGTTCGGGCCGCGCCAGATCGTGGCCGCAGCCGCGGGCGTGGGTGCAGCCTGAGCAGCGGCCGGCGCCGGCGCGGAGGCGCGGCCGCTGAGGAAGCGGTCGATGTCGGCACGGCGTATCCGCCCGGCCGGACCGGAGCCCTCCACAAACGCGAGGTCGACCCCCTTCTGGCGGGCATAGAGACGCACCGCCGGCGCGGCCAGGGCGCGTCCCTCACGGTGTACCGGCTGCGGCGCGACGGCGCCGTCGGCGGGCAGCGTGGCGGGAACGTTCGGCGGCACGGCTACGGCCTGCACGGGCGGCGGGGCAACCGATGCGCCGGTGGGGACGGGCGCTGGCGCGGGGGCCGGCGCGGCCGTAGCCGCAGGGGTGGCGTTGCCGCCGTGAGCCGGCTTGAAGGCTGCTAGCGCCGCGTCGGCGTTCTCGCCCGGTTCGCCGAACACCGCCAGCGGCGCGCCGACGGGGAGCACCTGCCCCTCCTTCGCCAGCGTCCTGATCAGTGTTCCAGCGTGCGGAGCGGGAACCTCAACGGTCACCTTCTCCGTCATGATCTCGACGAACGGCTCGTCGCGCTCGACGCGCTCGCCCTCTTTCTTGATCCAGCGGAGAACCTCGCCTTCGACGACGCTCTCTGCCAGCTCCGGCATCTCGTAGACTTCAGCCATGGGTACTCCTAGAACTCGAGCGTCTTCTTCGTGGCCTTCACGATGCGGTCGGCATCGGGGAGGTAGTACTTCTCGAGATTGTATGGGATCGAGGTGTCGATGGAGGCGACGCGCATGATCGGCCCCTCTAAGTACTCGATCGCCTTCTCCGCGATGTACGCGCTGATCTCGTTGGCGAAGCTGCCGAGTTTGGGCGCCTCGACTACGACCACCGCGTGGCCGGTCTTCTTGACGCTTGCCAGGATCGTCTCGCCGTCGTAAGGCACCAGCGACCGCAAGTCGATCACCTCGACGTTTTTACCCTCCGCGGCGAGCCGGTCGGCGGCCTCGAGCGCCACGTGCAGCATGGCCCCATAGGAGACCAACGTCGCGTCGGTGCCCTCGCGCACGACCTTGGCCTTACCGATCGGGACGGTGTAGGCGCCCTCGGGCACCTCGGTCTTCACGCCGCGATAGATGCGCTTGGGCTCGAGGAAGACTACAGGATCCTCATCGCGGATGGCCGAGATCAAGAGCCCCTTGGCGTCGTACGGGTTGGAGGGGATGACGACCTTGAGACCGGGGATGTGGGCGAAAAGCTCCTCCGGCGACTGCGAGTGGTAGACGCCGCCGCGTACGCCGCCGCCGTAGGGGCCACGGATGACCATCGGCACCTTGAACATGCCGGCCGAGCGGTAGCGGATCTTGGCGATCTCGCTGTAGAGCTGATCGTAGCCCGGAAAGAGGAAGTCGATGAACTGGATCTCGGCGACGGGGCGCAGGCCGTTCATCGCCATGCCCATCGCGCTGCCGAGAATGCCGGCTTCGGAGAGCGGTGTGTCGATCACACGATGGGGTCCGAACTCGGCGTAGAGCCCCTCCGTGCAGAGGAAGACTCCGCCGCGCGGGCCGACGTCCTCACCGAGGATGCAGACCGTGGAGTCGAGCCGCATCTCTTCGAGCATCGCCTCGCGCACGGCCTGTACCATGGTCAGGGTTTTGGTTGCGGTTTGTATTGCCATCGTTTTCTCTATCCGATCCTATGCGTGGCCGAAGATCTCGATCTTCTCGTCGATCTGGTGGGGCAGCAGCGTGGCGTAGGTGTGATCGAAGACGGTCTCGGGCGCGGGCACCGGTGAGGCCTCGGCCTCGGCTAGACCCACCTCCACCTCTTGCTTGATCTCGGCCTGCATCTTGGCCTCGGCGGCATCGTCCCAGAGTCCCTGCTTGGTGAGGTACTTGTGCATGCGCATGATCGGGTCACGCGTCTTGCGCCACAGCTCGATCTCTTCTTTCTTGCGGTAGCGGGAGTCGTCGTCGGCCGAGGAGTGCGGACCATACCGGTAGGTGAGGAACTCGATCAGCGTGGGGCCGCCGCCGCTGCGCGCCTTTTCGATGGCGAACCTCGAGACCTCGGCGCAGGCAATGACGTCGTTGCCGTCCACCAGGTAGCCGTCGAAGCCGAACGCGGCGGCCTTATCGGCGAAGGTGCGGCTCTTGGTCTGATGCTTCACGTCGATCGAGATAGCGTACTGGTTGTTCTGCAGCGCGAAGACGACCGGGGCGTTGAAGACGCCGGCAAAGTTGAGGGCCGCCAAGGTGTCGCCCTCCGAGGTGGCGCCGTCGCCCATGTAGCAGAGCGAGACTTGGCCGGTCTTGCGGATGGTGGCAGCCATCGCCACACCCACGGCCGCTGGAGTCTTGTTGCCCACGACGGAGGACGGCGTGACGATGTTCAGCGGCCCGTCACCGTAATGGCTGGGCATGTTGCGCCCCTTGCTGGGGTCGAGATCCTTGCCGAGGACGTGCGCCAGCAATTGGCCGGGCGTCATGCCCTTGGTGAGCGCGGCGCCCAATTCGCGGTGGGTGGTAAAGACCCAATCCTTCTGCGCCAGCGTGAAGGCGCTGCCGATCTGCGAGGCCTCTTGTCCGGCCGTCTGCGCGAGGAAGCCCGCGCGTCCCTGACGCACCATGATGTAGCCGCGGTCGTCGATGGCGCGGCAGAGTACCATCAGACGGTAGAGCCTTTTGAGCTCGTCGTCTGTGAAAGTCGGCTTCATCTTCGCGACGGGATCACCGTCGTTGTTGATGTAGCCAATAGGCGAATCAGTGAACGGTTTGAATGGCGCGGCCACGAGTAACCTCCCACGTGGTAGATGGCGGCCACTCTTTTGGCTCGATTCGGGAACCGTCCTGCCGCGCGAGGCGCCGTGAAAAGTACGCGCAGCAAGCGTAGGAGAACGCGCAACAAATCTTCATCGCTGGCAATCTCTGAAGTGCGCGGCCAACTGCTCGCATGGTACGGCTTGCACGGGCGCAGGCTGCCCTGGCGCGAGCGCGTCGATCCGTACCGCGTCCTGGTCAGCGAAATGATGCTCCAGCAGACGCAAGCCGAACGCGTGGTGCCAAAGTTCGAGGCCTTTCTCGAGCGTTTTCCGACGGCCGGCTCGCTGGCATCCTCCGCCGTCGCAGAGGTGGTGCGGCTATGGCAAGGGCTCGGCTACAATCGGCGCGCCGTGCGCCTGCATGCGATTGCGCGCGCCGTGGTCGAGCGCCACGGCGGTGAGATCCCGCGGGAGACCGGCGCGCTCTTGGCGTTGCCGGGTATCGGGCGCTATACGGCGGCGGCACTGCGCGCCTTTGCGTTCAACGCCGACGCTGCACCGCTCGACACCAACATACGGCGGGTGATTCATCGCCTGGCCTTCGGGCTCGAGCATCCCCCGCGCGCCGGTGCGGCGGCTTTGGAGCGGGTGGCCTCCGAGCTGGTTGCGCCGGGCCGCGGGCGCGAGTGGAACTCCGCGTTGATGGACCTTGGCGCCACGGTCTGCACCGCGCGCGCGCCCAAGTGTCTGGTCTGCCCTCTGCGCGACTATTGCGCGGCGGCACCGATCGATCCGCTGGAGCTGCAAGCGGCCGCCAAGGCGCATGCCCCCGCGCGCGGCCCCCAAGCGCGCTTGAAGTTTGTGGAGACCACGCGTTACGCGCGTGGCAGGATCGTGGAGCATCTGCGCGGGCTTCCCCACGGCGCCGGCGCCAGCGTCGCGCAACTGGCCGATCTGCTGGGGCGCCCCGACGTCTCAGCGCTGGTGGCCGGCCTCGAGCGCGACGGACTCGCCGCCGTCGAGGGCGAGTGCGTGCGTCTGCCGTAACGTCGCTTCAGGCGTCGAGCCAGCGAACTTTCTGGCTCAGTGGGGCGCGCGCGGCGGCGACCGGCTCGGTGGCGGCGTAGCCCAGGTAGACGAAGGCCGCTAAGCGTTCTCCGGGAGCCACGCCCAGGGCCGCCAGGATCTCCGGCTGGCGTGCCAGGCGCCCCGTGCGCCAGTAACCGCTGAGGCCTTCGGCGTGGGCCGCCAGCAGCATGTTCTGCGTGGCCGCGGCCGCGGAGGCGTAGTTTTCGTCGCTGTCGATGGCGCTTTGGCCGCCCTCGGCGATCACCGCGATCACGAACGGGGCCCGCGCGAACTTCGTACGCTCCTTGGCCCGCACGCGTTCGTGGATGGCCTGCGGGAAGGTCGAGACGTCGACGGTCTGCGCCGCGATCTCGCCCAGGCGCAGGCGGCCTTCACCGCAGATGACGACGAAGCGCCAGGGCTCCTGACACTTGTGAAACGGGGCCCAGGTGGCCGCCTCGAGGATGCGCTCGATGGCCGCACGCGGCGGTGCCTCGGCGCGCATCTTGCCGGCGCTGCGCCGGGCGCGGATGGCCTGGTGGATCTGCGCCGCGTACGCCGTCACGCCATCCACGCCGGGAGGTCCGAGTAACGTTCTTCCTTCCATGGGTCGCCGTCGTTGTGGTAGCCGCGTACTTCCCAGAACCCGGGCCGGTCGCGGTCGAGGAACTCGATGCCCGTCAGCCACTTCGCGCTCTTCCAAAAATAACGCTTGGGAACCAGCATCCGTACCGGCCCGCCGTGAATCGGCTCGATCGGCTTGCCGTCGTACTCGTATGCGATCAGCACGTCGTCGTCGAGCAGCACGTCCAGTGGGAGGTTGGTGGTGTAGTCGTTCTCGGCATGTTGTAGCACGTGCGTGACATCGGGCAGCATCCGCGCCCGTTCGGCTAGCGTGCGCAAGAGCACGCCGCGCCAATGCGTGGCTTTCTTGGTCCAGCGTGTCACGCAGTGGATGTCACCCGCCCAGGGCGTGGACGGGAGGGCGCGCAGCTCCTCCCAGCCGAGCTCGAACGGCCGCTCGCAGCGGCCGAAGACGCGTAGGCGCCAAGTTGCGAGGTCGACGGCGGGGACGTCGCCCACGTGGAGGATCGGAAAGCCGTCGGTCACCGTCTGTCCGGGAGGTACGGTGGGATCGCCGGCACGGAAGAACGGCATCGTGGTACTCCTTCGCCCAGCCGCATCCCAACCATTCCCGCCAGGTGCTGGAGCGTGGAGAGCCAAGGCAAGCGCCGATGGAGAAGCTACCGTACCCCAGCAAAAAAGTCACGCGCGCGACGGCGAAGCAGATGCTGGCCCGGCTCGAGCAGATGTATCCCGACGCGCGCACCGCCCTGGAGTTCCACAACCCCTTCGAACTGCTGGTGGCCGTCGTGCTCAGCGCACAGTGCACCGACGCGCGCGTCAACCTGACCACGCCCGCGCTTTTCGCGCGTTACCCCAACGCGCAGGCGCTAGCGGCGGCTAGTCTGACCGACGTCGAGGAGATCATCAAGTCGTGCGGCTTCTACCGCGCCAAGGCACGCAACATCGTAGCCGCGGCCCAAGGTATGGTGGAGCATCACGGGGGCGAGGTGCCAGCCGAGCGCGAGGCGCTCGAAGCGCTGCCGGGCGTGGGGCGTAAGACGGCTAGCGTCGTGCTGGCGGTAGCCTTCGGCCAGGCGGCCTTCGCGGTCGACACGCACGTCTTCCGCGTCGCGCACCGTCTGGGCATCACGTTGGGCAAGACGCCGGAGGACGTGGAGCACGACGTGACGGCTCTGCTGCCGCGCGAGAAGTGGGGCCACGCGCACCACTGGCTGATTCTGCACGGCCGCAAGATCTGCAAGGCACCAATCCCGCTCTGCGGCATCTGCCCGTTGGCCGACGTCTGCCCTACCGCGCCGCTCGTGCTGAAAAAGAAACGGGCCGGTCGCTGACCGGCCCGTAACGTGGAGCAGTTGGGAGCTACTTCGTGGTCTTGCTCTTGGCAGCGGTCGCCTTGGTGCTCTTGGTCGCCTTCGTAGCCTTGGTCGCCTTCGTGGCCTTCGCAGCCTTCGTCGACTTGGTGGATTTCGCGGCCGTGGTGGTCTTGGCGGTCTTGGTGGCGGCGACGGTGGTCGTGGCGGCCGTGGACGACGTGCTCGCGGCGAACGCGACGCCCGTCGAGAGGAACGTAGCCGCTACGAGCGCGGCAAACAACTTCTTCATGGTAGAGGTATCCTCCAGGAGAACGGTATGATGTGCCGGCGAGCCGCCGATAAAAGGGGCTTCCCGGTGGCGGCCGATTCGACGCGCCCGGGGGGCTCCCTCTCCTTGGTGCTCTAACGGCCGGAACATAAACGCAACCGGGGTCTGGCCGAGTTCCTCCTCAGACCTTGGGCTTCCACTTGCCCACGAGGTTGCGGGCGATCACCAGGCGCTGGATCTGTTGGGTGCCTTCGTAGATCTGCGTGATCTTGGCGTCGCGCATCATCCGCTCCACGGGGTAATCGGTGCAGTAGCCGTAGCCGCCCAACAGTTGCACGGCGTCGGTGGTCACGCTCATGGCCACGTCGCCGCACTTGAGCTTGGCCATCGCCGACCAGTACGTGATGTCGGCGGCGCCTTCGTCGCACTTGCGCGCGGCTTCGTACAACATCAAACGCGCGCACTCCACCTCGGTGCGCATGTCGGCCAGCATGAATTGCAGGCCCTGCTGCTGCGAGATCGGCTTGCCGAACGCCATGCGCTCCTTCGTGTAGTTGGTGGCGAAGGTCAGCGCGCCTTCGGCGATGCCCAACGCCTGCGCCGCGACACCGGGGCGCGACTTGTCGAGCACCTTCATCGCGATCTTGAAGCCTTCGCCCTCGGCCCCGATGCGGTGCGAGTCGGGAACGAAACAGTCCTCCAGGACCAGCTCCACGGTGGGCGAGCCTTTGATACCCATCTTGTGCTCGCGTTTGCCGACCTTGAAGCCCGGAAACTGTTTCTCCACTAAGAACGCGGTGATACCGTTGGGGCCTTTGGAAGGGTCGGTGACGGCGAAGAAGGCGATGGAGTCGGCGACGTTACCGTGCGTGATGAAGATTTTCGTGCCGTTGAGTTTGTAACCGCCCTCCACGCGCTCGGCACGCATGTGCATCGAGCCCGCGGCGTCGGATCCGCTGCCCGGCTCGGTGAGCGCGTAGGCGGCGATCCACTCACCCGACGCGAACTTCGGCAGCCACTGCTTCTTCTGGTCCTCGCTGCCGCCGATCATGACCGGGAGCATGCCCAACTCCTGCACGGCGACGATGAGTGAGCTGGCAGCGCAGGCCTTCGCGATCTCCTCCACGACTTTGACGTAGGTGAGGAAGCTGCCGCCCAGACCACCGTACTCGGAGGGAATCGGGATGCCGAGGAGATCGTTCTCGGCAAACACGGTTTTGATGTCGGTGGGATACTCGGCGTTCTGGTCGATCTCGGCCGCGCGAGGAGCAACCTTCTCGGCGACGATCTTCCGGACGATGTCGAGCATCATCGCCTCCTCGTCGCTCTGTGGCTCGAGCAGCGAGGTTGGCGCTGGGGCGGTGGTCATGGTTCGCGTTCTCCGTGGAGTGAAAAATCTGCGCGTAAGCGGGTCAGCGTTCGCGGAGGGCTCCAGACGCCCCTTGCACAAATCCCCCGCCCATGAAGAAAGTGGTGGATAGCGCCGACGAAGCGGTCAAGGACCTCTTCGATGGAGCCACGATCGCCGTGGGCGGCTTCGGTCTGTGCGGCATTCCGCAGGACGTGATACAAGCCGTGGTGCGCAAGGGCACCAAGAACCACACGGTCGTCTCGAACAACGCCGGCGTGGACGGTTGGGGCATCGGCATGATGCTGGAGGCCGGCCAGGTGCAGAAGATGGTCTCGAGTTACGTCGGTGAGAACAAGTATTTCGAGAAGCTGGTTCTGGAAGGCAAGCTCGAGCTCGAGTTCAATCCGCAGGGGACGTTGGCCGAGCGTTTGCGCGCCGGCGGCGCGGGCGTGACGGCCTTCTTTACGCCGACTGGCTACGGCACGGTGATCGCCGAGGGTAAAGAGACGCGCGAGTTCGACGGGCGCATGTACGTCATGGAGCGCGGCATCACGACCGACTTCGCCTTCGTCCACGCCTGGAAGGGCGACCGTTTCGGTAATCTGGTCTACCGCAAGACCGCGCGTAATTTCAACCCGATGGTCGCCACCGCGGGGAGAGTGACGATCGCCGAGGTGGAGGAGCTGGTGGAGCCGGGTGCGCTGGACCCCGATCTCGTCCATACGCCCAGCGTATTCGTCAACCGCATCATCGTCAGCAAGGCCGAGAAGCGCATCGAGCGCCTCACGACGCGTCAGGCGTAGGAGAAGAGCATTGGTAGACAAGCGTGAGCTGATCGTGCGCCGGGCCGCCAAGGAGTTGCGCGACGGCTTCTACGTGAACCTTGGCATCGGCATGCCGACGATGGTGGCCAACTACGTTCCCACCGGCATGGAGGTCATCTTCCAGAGCGAGAACGGCATGCTGGGAATTGGACCCTATCCGGTCGAGGGACAGGCCGATCCCGATTTGATCAACGCCGGCAAGGAGACCGTCACCGAGATCAAAGGCACGGCGTTCTTCTCGAGCTCCGATTCATTCGGCATGATCCGCGGCGGTCACATCGATCTCTCGATCCTGGGGGCGATGGAGGTTGCGGAAAACGGCGATCTCGCCAACTGGATGATCCCCGGCAAGATGATCAAAGGTATGGGCGGCGCGATGGACTTGGTGGCCGGCGCCAAGAAGCTCATCGTGACGATGGAGCACACGGCCAAAGGCAGCGCGCCCAAGATCCTCAAGCGCTGCACGCTGCCGCTCACGGGCACCGGCGTCGTGGACGTGGTGATCACGGAGATGGGCTTCTTCGAAGTGACGCCGCAGGGAATGGTGATCAAGGAGATCGCACCCGGCCTCACCTTCGATGCGGTGCAGGCGGCTACTCAGGCCCAACTCATCAAGGCGCCGGATCTCAAAGAGATGGCGGCGTAGCAGCAGGGAACTCATGGCACGAACCATCGATCTAGGCGCCGCGCAGGCTCGCGCCGCACGGCTTCTGGAACTCCATCATCAACCGCAGCCGTTGGTGCTGGCCAACGTCTGGGACGCCGCCAGCGCGCGGCTGGTCGAGGCCGCCGGCTTTCCCGCGGCCGCAACGACCAGTTCCGGCATCGCGAACAGCATGGGCTATCCCGACGGTGAGTTCATCGGACGCGACGAGATGCTCGCGGTCGTAGAGCGCATCGCGGCTGCCGTGGCGATTCCGGTGACGGCAGACGTGGAGGCGGGCTACGGGCCCGGCGCGCAGGACGTCGCGGAGACGGTGCGCCGGACCATCGCCGCCGGCGCGGTGGGCATCAACCTCGAGGATAGCCGGCAGCACGAACTGCTGCCGTTGGACGAGGCCCGCGCACGCGTCGCTGCGGCGCGCGCGGCGGCGGATGCCGAGGGCGTGCATCTCGTGATCAACGCGCGCGTCGACGCGTTTCTCGACCCTGAAAGCGTGGAAGCGGCGCTCGAAGACGCGGTGCGTCGCGCCAACGCCTACCGTGCGGCCGGTGCCGACTCGCTGTTCGTGCCGTTCGTGAGCGACGCGGCCCTCATCGGCAGCCTGGCGCGGGCGATCGATGGACCGCTCAATATCCTTGCCGGGCCGGCGACCCCCGCCTTGCCGGAACTCGCGCGTTTGGGGGTGGCGCGGGTGAGCGTGGGCGGCGCGCTGGCGCGCGCGACTCTGACCGTCGTGCGCCGGGTCGCCGCGGAACTGCAAGGCCCTGGTACGTTTACCTTCGCCGCGGGAATCATTAGCCACGCGGAGATGAACGACTTGCTCCGCTCGACGAAGTAGAAACACGAGGGTTAGAGATGCCGCGTTTCATGATCGAGCGAACCTTTCCCAATGGCCTGGAAGTACCGATGACGGCGGAAGGTGCGAATGCGTGCCGCACCGTCGCCGACAAGAACGGCAATCTGGGCGTGACGTGGGTACACTCGTACGTCTCGAACGACAAGTGCAAGACGTTCTGCGTGTACGACGGGCCCAACGAGGCGGCGATACGTGAGGCCGCGGAATCGAACAGCCTGCCGATCGATGCGATCACCGAGGTACGGATCCTCGATCCCTACTTTTATCACTGACCGCGCTACTCCGCGGCCGTGACCTCCGGCTCGTGGAACTGCTCGTGATAGAGCAGGGCGTAGAGGCCGTTGCGCGCCAAGAGCTCGCCGTGGCTGCCCGACTCGACGATGCGCCCGCGCTCGACGACGAAGATGACGTCGGCGCTCAGGATCGTCGAGAGCCGGTGCGCAATCACGAGACTCGTGCGCCCGCGCATGAGCGGCTCCAACGCCTCCTGAATCAACTTCTCGGAAGCCGAGTCGAGCGAGCTCGTAGCTTCGTCGAGGATCAGGATGCGCGGGTCTTTCAGCAGCACGCGCGCGATCGCCAGCCGCTGGCGCTCGCCGCCCGAGAGCTTGTGCCCGCGCTCGCCCACCACGGTTTGGAAGCGCTCCGGCAGGTGCTCGATCAGATCGTAGATATTGGCGGCGCGGCAAGCCTCGATCAATTCCGCCTCGGTGGCGTCGGGCTTACCGTAGCGGAGATTCTCCGCGATGGTGGCGTGGAAGAGGTACGTCTCCTGCGAAACGATGCCGATGTTGCGGCGCAAGGAGTCTAGGCGCACGTCGCGCAGGTCGTGACCGTCGACGGTGATGCGCCCTGTCTGCGGATCGTAGAAGCGTGGAACCAGTTGCATGATGGTGGTCTTGCCCGCGCCGCTCGGCCCGACGAAGGCCGCCAGTTGTCCCGGCTGCACGTGGAACGAGACGTGTTCGAGCGCGGCGCGGTCGGCGGTGTAATGGAATTCGACGTCTTCGAAGGCGATCTCGCCGCGCACGGTCCCCAACTCGACGGCGTCGGTGCGCTGCGGCGCCTCCGGCTCCATGTCGAGATATTGGAAGATGCGCTCGAAGACGGCCAGTGCGCTCACCAACTGCACCTGCACGCCCACCAAGGCGGAGGCCGGGCCGTAGAGCCGGCTGAGATAGGCGACGAAGGCGACGATCGTCCCAACCTGAAGTCCACGCTCGATGGCTAGCCAGCCGCCACCGTACCACACGATCGCAGGGCCCACCACGATCATCGCGCCCACCAGCGCCACGAACCAGCGGCCGACCATGGCCAGGCGAATCTCCAAGCCCATCAACTCCGTGCCGGCGTCGTGGAAGCGCTTGGCCTCCTGGCGCTCGCGCACGAACGACTTGATCAGCGTGATCCCCGAGAGCGAGAGCGTCTCCTGCATCAAGCTCTCGATGCGGTCGCGCTGCTCGCGCGTACGCTTGCGGATGGCATACATCGCCCGGCCCACCGGCCGCAGCGGGAAGACCATCAACGGCACCACCGCTAGCGCGATCAACGCGAGGCGCCAATCGAGTACAAAAATCGCCACCAGCGTCGTTAGGATGATCGTGACGTTGGTGACGATCGTGACCAGAGTTCCCGTCACCACGTTGTCGACGGCGTCGACGTCGCTGGAGACGCGATTCATGATCTCGCCGGTCTTGGTCGACGTGAAGAAGGCCAGCGACATCGTGTGGAGATGTTGGACGAGGCTGTCGCGCATGTCGCGCATAATGCCTTCGCCGACGTAGGCGTTCAGGTACCCCTGCCAGGCGCCGATGGCGCTGCCCGCCACGGCCGAGACGATCATCCCGCCGACGTCGAAGGCCAGCCCGTGCAGATCCTTGCCGGCGATGGCGCCGTCGATGATCCACTTGGTGAAGAGCGGCGGCAGCTGACCCAAGGTACTGGTGACGAGGATGCAGCCAAGCACCAGCGCCTCTTGGCGCCAATACGGCACGAAGAAACGTGCGATGCGCCGTAGATCGACCCGCGGGGCCTTGGACCCCTTGGGTTCGAACTGCGATGACCACATCAGGTGCATGGGGGTTGAGCCGCCGCCGAGCATACCTCCTAGACTCCCGCACCGCGCGTGGAGTTTCCCGCGCTACGTCTTTCCGTTCTGCGTGACCAAATAGGCGGCGATGGGCTCGAGCTGGCTCTCTTCCAGCGGGGCCCCGTAGATGTTCTTCATCTTCGTGACTTCAGCCAGCCACTGCGCCTTGGAGAGCGGCGGTTGCGTGTAGATGTAGTCCGAGGAGTGGCAGGTCTGGCAGTTGGCGCGCGCGAGGCCGGCGCCCGGACCGTCCTTGAAGAGTTGACGTTCCGGAGGGAGGGTGACCGAGACGGTGACGTCAGGGTTGGGGGGCGCGGCCCCGGCGGCGGAGTCCGAGGCGAATCCCAAAAGCGCCGCAATTGCGATCAGTGCGCTTGCAGCCGCACCGGGAAGCGAGCGATTCCTCACCGGCGTCCCTCCTAGCTCGTGTGCACCGAGAGGCTCTCGATGTTGTTGCGTAGATAACCGCCTGGCGTCCAGCACGTCGCGCTGGTCTGGACGGAACCGTCGTGCGCCGTTGCCCGGCACGCCAGGCGGTAGCTCTGACCCGCCTGGGCATCCAGCGGCGAGCTCCATTGCCGGAAACTATATTGGCCGTAGTCTCCGCCGAGCGCGGCTTGCGTCCACGTAGCGCCGCCATCGGCCGAGAAGTCGACGCGCGCGATGCCGCTCCCGCCGTCGAACGCGATGCCTTGAACGCGCCTGCTCCCGGGTGAGATCTGGTCGCCGTCGGCCAAGCTCGTGATGAAAGAGCGCACGCGCATCTTGGTAATCGGGACAGTGGGGGTGGTCTGCCCCGGCTTGATGCAGCCGTCGCCGGCGGCGGGAATGCGATAGGCGGTCTTCATCCAGAAGTTCTGGTCGACTGCGTCGATGACTTCGACGTCATCGAGCATCTTCACCCAGTACGTGGCGAAGTAACCCGGAACCACTAGGCGCACGGGAAAGCCGTTGAGCAGCGGCAGCGGGCCGTCGTTCATCGCGTAAGCGATCAGCACGTCCGGTGACGTGGCAACGTCCATATCGAGCGACTTGATGAAGTCGGGCGTCGTCTGCAGCACGGGCCGCTCGAGGCCGTTGAAGCGCACTTGGACGGCGCCGGCTTTGACGCCGGCGCGCGCGAGCACGTCGCGCAGGCGTGCGCCGCGCCAGCGCGCGTTCCCCATGGCACCGTTGGCCCATTGGCCGCCCGGAACGCGAGGATCGAAGAAGCCGCGGCTGTTACCCGAGCACTGACAGACCGCGGGAATCTCTACCGGCTGGAAATCGCGGCGCAGTTGATCGACGCTGAGCTCGAGTGTACGGTTGACGAGACCGTGAACCTTGACACGGAAGGCACGGCCGTCAACGGAGGTGGGAATACCCGCAAGATGCCAGCGTACGAAGAAGGCGTCGTTGGGCGTGAAGACGCCCTCGTCGAAGACCTTGAAAGGCGTCTCCAACTGCGGCGGGCGCGAGGTCAAGAGAATCAGCGGCCGCTTCTGCGGAAAAGTAGCGAGGGGACGGCTGCCGTTGACGAAGGGCTGGGTGATCGTCTCCTGAGCAAGCGCGTTGCTACCTGCCCCGAGCGCGGCCAGCCCGCTCGCGGCGGCGCCTCCGATCAAGAAAGAACTGCGGCGCATCGGCCTGCCTCTTCCGGCGATGGGACGGAATGTTGGTCCCCTGATACCCCGCCGCCCCAGCCGGCAAACGAGCGCTCGCGCGCCGTCTAGCGTTTGCCGTCGCGCAGCGCCGCCAGCTCTTTGAACAACTCGAGCTCGCGCTTGGAGAGATCCGTGGGTAGCTTGCCAACCACGCGCACGAACTCGTCTCCGAACTTGCCGTCGCGTTTTGGCATGCCTTTGCCACCCAGCCGCATGCGCGCTCCGCTCTGCGTGCCTGCGGGGATCGTCATCGTAACTTCGCCCGTCATCGTCGGCACGTGCACCTCCGCGCCGAGCACGAGATCGTAGAACGAGACTGGAAGCTCCACCGCAAGGTCATCACCGGAACGTTCGAACTGCGGGTCGGGCAGCAGATGCACGATCAGGTAGAGATCGCCGGCGGCGCCGCCGCCGCTGCCTGCACCGCCCTGCCCGGTCAGGCGAATGCGCTGGCCGTCCTTGACGCCGCGCGGTATGGCCACCTCGAATTTCTTCATGGTGATCGTGCGCCCGGTGCCGTGGCAGTTGGCGCAGAGGTGCCCGCGCTCGGTGCCGGTGCCCGAACACTTCGTGCAGACGTCCTCAACTTGCAACGAGACAGTCTTCTTACCGCCGCCGTAGGCTTCGTGGAGGGTCAGCTCGATGCTGCTCTCCAAGTCCTGCCCCTTGCGCGGAGAGGAGAAGCCGCCCGAACGGCGGCGCCCCCCGCCCATGCGGCCGAAGAACTCCTCAAAGAAATCCGAGAAGCCCGAGCCGCCGCCGGAGAAATCGAAGTTGTCGAAGTGGGTGCCGGCCTGTTGACGATAGTGCCGCTGCGCCTCCGCCTGTGCGGCCGCGTTCTGCCAGTCGCTGCCGAGCGCGTCGTACTTGTGGCGCTTGTCGGCGTCGCCCAGCACCTCGTACGCCTCTTGGATCTCTTTGAACTTCTCTTCGGCCTCGGCGCGGTTGGAGGGATTGACGTCGGGATGCCACTTACGCGCCAAGCGGCGGTAGGCCGATTTGATATCCTTCGCCGGGGCGCCCTTGGGAACGCCCAGGATCTGGTAGTAATCCTTGTAGTTCATCCCTGCGGCGGCTTGGCTACGATGACTTTAGCTTCACGTAGGAGGTCGTCGCCGATCAGATAGGCCTTCTGCACGACCTCGACGATGCTGTTCTCCTCGGCTCCCGGGCTCTGGGCGGTGCCGATCGCCTCCGCGACGCGCGGGTCGAATGGCTTCCCGGTGAGGTCGAGCGCTTTGACACCCTCTTGCGCTAAGACGCTCTCGAAGCCACGCAACGTCTGCGTGACCCCGGCGTGCAGAGCCTCGACGTTGTCGGTCACCTTGAGCGCGCGTTCGAGGTTGTCGACGATCGGCAAGAGCCGGTCGAGAAAGGCCTTCTTGCCGTGCATCGCGATCTCCGTGAACTGGCGCTCGATGCGCTTCTTGTAGTTCTCGAGATCGGCAACGGCATAGAGATATTTCTGATAGTTTTCGTCGGCTTTGGACTTGGCCGCGGCCAATTCGGCGGCGAGGCCGGGCTCCTCCACAGCCGCAGGCTGGGCCGTGGTATCGTTCATCTCAGACATGGTATGTTGCGGCATGCCTCATCGGTAGCGTGGGTGCGGCGGAGCGGCGGCGGTGAGTTGCCGCCGCCGCTCTCGTCCCGGACGTTACTTTGCTTCCTTGAACTCGGCGTCGATCACGTCCTCGGAGTTTTCGTGCGCGGCGCCGTCACTCTGCGCCCCCGCCGTTGCCCCTGCCGCCGCGCCGTCGCCGGCGGTGGTTCCGCCCGTGCGCTGATAGAGAACCTGCGCCATCTTGTAGCTGGCCTCTTGCAGCTTCTCGACCGCCTTTTTGACCTCGTCGGCCGTGCCGTTCTTGGCGACGCCCTTCAGCTCGGTCAGTGCGTCTTCCGTGGCCTTGCGGTCCTCGCCGGCGAGCTTCTCGCCGACTTCTTTCAGCGATTTTTCCGTGGAGTAGATGAGGCTATCCGCCTGATTGCGGATCTCGATCTCCTCGCGCCGCTTGCGGTCTTCGGCCGCGAAGCGCTCCGAGTCCTTGACCATGCGCTCGACTTCCTCTTTGTTGAGGTTGGTCGAGGCCGTGATCTGGATCTTCTGCTCCTTACCGGTGCCGAGATCCTTAGCGGCGACGTGCACGATGCCGTTGGCATCGATGTCGAACGTCACCTCGATCTGCGGCACGCCGCGCGGAGCCGGCGGGATGCCTTCGAGACGGAAGCGTCCCATGGTCTTGTTGTCGACCGCCATCTCGCGTTCGCCCTGCAGCACGTGGATGTCCACCGACGTCTGCCCATCCTCGGCCGTGGTGAAGACCTGCGTCTTGCGCGTCGGGATGGTGGTGTTACGCTCGATCAGCTTGGTCATCACGCCGCCCAGCGTCTCGAGTCCGAGCGAGAGCGGAGTGACGTCCAGCAGCACGACGTCGCGCACCTCACCGGCGAGCACGCCGCCCTGGATCGCGGCGCCCACTGCGACGACTTCGTCGGGGTTGACGCCCTGATGCGGGTCCTTCCCCGTCAGCCGCTTGACTAGCTCTTGGATGACGGGCATGCGCGTGGAGCCGCCCACGAGCACGATCTCGTCGATCTGCCCGACGTCGAGCTTCGCGTCGGAGAGCGCCTGCCGGAAGGGGCCGACGCAGCGATCGGTGAGGTCGCTGGTGAGCTCCTCGAACTTGGCACGCGCCAGCGTGACGTCGAGATGCTTGGGACCATTTTGATCGGCGGTAATGAACGGCAGGTTGATGTTGGTCGTCACCATCGACGAGAGCTCGATCTTCGCCTTTTCAGCCGCCTCGGTTAGACGCTGCATGGCCTGGCGATCGCCGCTGAGGTCGAGGCCCTGTTCTTTGCGGAACTCCGCGACGAGGAACTCGACGATGCGGTGATCGTAGTCGTCGCCGCCGAGGTGCGTGTCACCCGAGGTCGACTTGACTTCGAAGACGCCGTCGCCCACTTCCAGCACGGAGACGTCGAAGGTGCCGCCGCCGAGATCCCAGACCAGGATCGTCTCGTTGCTCTTCTTGTCCAGACCGTATGCGAGCGCCGCCGCCGTGGGCTCGTTGATGATGCGCAGCACTTCGACGCCGGCGATGCGCCCGGCATCCTTCGTGGCCTGACGCTGGGCATCGTTGAAGTACGCCGGCACCGTGATCACGGCTTGCGTCACGCGCTCGCCCAAGTAGGTTGAGGCGTCGTTGACCAGCTTCTGGAGAACCATGGCCGAGATCTCTTGCGGCGTGTAGTCCTTGCCGTCGATCTTGACCTTGAAATCCGTGCCCATGTGCCGCTTGATCGAGCTGATCGTGCGGTCGGGATTGGTGATCGCCTGACGCTTCGCCAACTGACCCACGAGACGCTCGCCGGTTTTGGTGAAGGCGACGACGGACGGCGTGAGCCTACTGCCCTCGCTGTTGGTGATCACCGTCGGCTGTGTGCCTTCCATAACGGCGACCACGGAGTTGGTGGTACCGAGGTCGATACCGACCACCTTGGCCATGAAGTGAACCCTCCTCGGCGATTGCCCGTCCGTGCACCATCTCCGGGCGCTTGCGCGCCGCTGAAGCCTTGCGGCTTACCGTACCGGCTAATCGTCCCTCGTAAAATATCTCTCTAGTAAGCCGCGGTCTCCGAGAAGGGCCGACCCCATTGGACCGGCCCCTCGTGAAGACTGGCTTCCTTTTCGTAATACCCGTTTTTTACTGGTTTGGATTCATTCCCGCCGGTGCCTGTCCAACCTTGACGTTAGCCAGGACCTTGTTGCCGTAGCGCCAGAGCACCATCGAGATGGTCTTGCCGGGCGCGGTACCCTGGATGATCTCCTGGAGCTGTTTGGTGGTGCCGACGCGCTTGCCGCCAACCTCCTGGATGACGTCACCGGGTTCCAAACCCGCCTGGTCGGCCGGGGAGCCGTTCAGGACCGCGTTGACCACCACGCCCGCCGGGCCGCGGTAGTTGAGCTGCGAGCGGACCTGGTCGCTCAAATCGCTCATGTAGATGCCGATGAAGCCGCCCGCGGTTGCTCCTTCAGAGGCGACGCCGGGGTGGTGCACCATGTCAGCCGCAGCCGTCTTGACGACGTTGACGGGGATCGCGAAGCCGATGCCCTGGGCGCCGGCGGAGGGGCTGGCGACGATCTGATTGACCCCGATGACGTCACCGCTCATGTCGAGCAGCGGGCCACCGGAGTTGCCCGGGTTGATAGGGGCCGACGTCTGCAGCAGGCCCTTGAACGTGCGCGGCTGCAGGCCCGGCTGCTCCGGTGAGACCGTCTCCTCGCGATTGAAGCCCGAGACCACGCCCACCGTGACGGACTGCTGCAGTTCCAGCGGTTCGCCGATCGCGATCGCCCATTGGCCCCGGCTCAGCTTCGAGCTGTCGCCCAACGGTAGGGCCGGGGGCAGATCTTTCGGGTTCTGGACCTTGACCAGGGCGAGGTCGATCTTGGGATTGTCGGAGTAGATCGTCGCCTTCTCGCGGCGATTGTTGGCGAAGACGACCGTGATCGCGGAGGCCCCGTGCACAACGTGCGAGTTGGTGAGAATCAGGCCGGCGGACTGGTCGTAGACGAAGCCCGAGCCTGAGGCCAGTGCGCGGTAGTTCTGGACCGGCGGCCCCATGCCGAAGAGCTCGTTGAACGGATTGACGACTTGCCCGTTGATGACGACCTGCAGGGCGACGACGGACGGCTCGGCGCGCCGGACGGCGGCTACGATGCGGTCTTGGTCGGAAGCGCCGCTCTGCAGCGGCGCCGCGGAGGCTACGCCGGCGGTGGTGGCGGCTTGGATCTGCGTGATATGGGAGCTGGCGTAGACCAGCATCGCCAGACTCCCGATCAGCGCGCCCACCAGCGCGAAGATCGCCGAGGAGTAGCGTGATTGCGTCATGTCACTATTCTACACGCGCAGCAGGACCGCGGACCCGCGTTTCAGCGTTCCTTTAGGGAAGATTTAGCACCCGGTCGCTCTGTTGCGCTCCTCGTTGAGCTTCGCGGGCTTGAATGCGGGCCTCCACGCTCCGGCGCAGGCGGGTCAGCTCCTCCTCACGCAGGAGCAGCAGGCGGACCTTGAGCAGTTCGGCCTCGGCCCGGCGGGCGCGGGGCGAGAGTAATCCCTCGCCCTGGGCCCCTGGAAGGCAAGAGGGGCGGGCGGCCTCGGATGTGGTATGCTTGCCGGTGGCCTGGCCGGCGATGGCCGCCCCGGTCACCGTCAGGAGCGCCGCCAGCGCCGTTACGGTCATGGCGCCTCTCATCGATCGGAATCCTCCTCGCCGGCATCTCATGCCGGCATTCGTCAATCACGCCCAGGAAAGCAACGTCAAGATCTTGAGTACCAACGGAGCGCTCACACCACCCGACGGCAAGCCGCTCGCCGACACACGCATCGTCCCCGAGGCCCCGGCCGAGCCGTACCTGCGCATCGTCCCGCTGGGCGGCTGCTCGGAGATCGGCCGCAACATGACGGTGATCGAGACCAACGACGACATCGTCGTAGTCGATTGCGGCCTGATGTTCCCCGACGAAGAGATGTTCGGGGTCGACATCGTCATCAGCGATTTCAGTTACCTGCGCGAGCGCGAGGAGAAGCTGCGCGGGCTGCTGGTGACGCACGGCCATGAGGACCACATCGGCGGGATCCCGTACTTCCTGCGCGAGTTTCCGCAGGTGCCGGTGATCGGCACCGCGCTTTCGCTGGCGCTCGTGAAGGCGAAGTTCCGCGAGCACAAGGTCGGCGACGTCGAGTTGCGGGTCGTGGCTCCGAGCGAAGTCGTGACGCTGGGCGGCATTCGCGCCGAGTTCGTGCACATGACGCACAGCCTCGCCGGCGCATGTTCGCTTGCCATCTCCACCCCGCTGGGCTTGGTGTTCCACACCGGCGATTTCAAGTTCGATCAGACGCCGCTGGATGGCCGGCCCGCGGATTTCGCGGCCATCGCGCGCTACGGCTCGCAAGGCGTGCTCTGCCTGCTCTCCGATTCCACCAACGCCGAGCGGCCCGGGCATACACCATCGGAGCGCACCGTCAGCGAGGCCTTCAGCAACATTTTCGCACGCGCTCGCGGGCGCATCATCGTGGCCTCGTTCGCCTCCAACGTTCCGCGTATCCAGCAGGTTGCCGATCACGCGCTGCGCTTCGGCCGCAGGATGGCCTTCCTGGGGCGCTCGCTGCAGAACGTCGTGCACTTCGCCACCGAGTTGGGTTACCTGCGCCTCTCGCAAGACCGCATCATCCGCATCGAGGACGTCGACTCGTACCCGCCGGAGGAGGTCGTGATCATGACGACGGGCTCGCAGGGCGAGCCGATGTCGGCGCTGACGCGCATGAGCCTGCGCGAGCATCCCAAGGCGAAGATCGTCCCCGGCGACACCGTGGTGATCTCGGCTACGCCGATCCCCGGCAACGAGAAGAGCGTCTCGAAGACGATCAACAATCTCTACCGCTTGGGCGCGCACGTCTTCCACGGCGCCGGCGCTCACGTCAGCGGTCACGGCTCGCAAGAGGAGCTGCTGCTGATGCTCAACCTCGTGCGCCCCAAGTATTTCATCCCGGTACACGGTGAGTATCGCATGCTGGTGAGCCACGCGCGCTTGGCCGAGCGCGCCGGCGTGGCTGCGGGGAACGCCTTCGTGGTGGAGAACGGCGATGTGGTGGAGTTCACGGCAGGCGAGGCCGGGAAAGTCGGGAAGACGTACGGCGGCAACGTGCTGGTCGATGGGTCCGGCGTGGGCGACGTCGGTGCCGCCGTACTGCGCGATCGCCGGCTGCTCTCCAGCGACGGTATCGTGATGATCGTCGTCTCGATCGACGCCGAAGATTCGCGCGTGGTGGCCGGTCCCGACGTCATGACCAAGGGCGTCTTCTACGTGCCCGAATCCGATGAGTTGCTCGAGGACTTGCATGCCGCCGCCGATGAGGCGCTGGCAACCTGCAGCGTGGACGGGATGGGCGATGCGCAGAGCGTGCGCGAGCGGCTGCGTGAGTCGATCTCGCGGCTGGTCTACGAGCGTACGCGGCGCCGCCCGGTAGTCGTGCCGGTCGTGATGGAAGTGTAAGTGGCGGCTAGCGCCACACTGCCGCAAGCAATCGACGAGCCCGTCGCGCGCGGCTTCGCCTACGACGTCTGGCGCCGTTTGCGCGCCAATCCGGTGGCGCTTACCGGCGCGGCCGTAGTCGTGCTGCTGCTGCTGGCCGCGATCTTCGCGCCGCAGCTGGCCCACCAGGATCCGCTGGCGCAGAACCTATCCCTGGGAGCTTCGGCGCCGTCGGGGCAGCATCTCATGGGTACGGACAAGTTAGGGCGCGATCTCTTCGCGCGCATCGTCTACGGGTCGCGCATCTCGATCCGCATCGGTTTCGTGGCCGTGGGCATCGCCATCACGGCCGGCACGCTGATCGGCACCGTTGCCGGTTACGCCGGGGGCGCGCTCGACGCGGCGCTGATGGGGCTGATGGACGTGATGCTCGCGTTTCCCTCCATCATTCTCGCCATCGGCATCACCACGGTGCTGGGGCCCAGCGTCACCAACCTGATGATCGCCATCGGCGTGGTCTACGTGCCGCAGTATGCGCGGCTGGCGCGCTCGAGCGTGCTGCAGGTGAAGGAGATGGAGTTCGTGGAGGCCGCGCGGGCGCTGGGGGCGCGCAGCATCCGGCTGATCTGGCGGCATATCGTCCCGAATATTCTCACGCCTCTGTTGGTACAGGCCACGCTCGGCATCGCTACCGCGGAACTGGAGGCCGCCGGTCTCTCGTACCTCGGCTTGGGCGCACGCCCACCCGCACCCGAGTGGGGCGCGATGCTGAACGACGCACGCGACTACTGGCTGAATGCACCCTGGGCGCTGATCTTTCCCGGCGTGGCGATCACCGTGACGGTGCTGGCGTTCAATCTCTTCGGCGACGGCTTGCGCGACGCACTCGATCCGAAGATGAAGTAGATGGCGCAGCCGTGCTGGAAGAGTGCGGCATGGCTACGACAGCGAGTTTCTCCGGTTCCGTCGGCAACACGCCGCTTATCGAGCTGACGCGCCTCTCGCGCGCACTGCGGCGGACGATTCTCGGCAAAGCGGAATTCCTCAATCCCGGCGGCTCGGTCAAGGATCGCGCGGCCGCCTCCATCGTCGATGACGCCGAACGGCGTGGCACGCTGGTGCCCGGCGGGACGATCGTCGAAGGCACTGCCGGTAATACCGGCATCGCGCTTGCGCTCGCGGCCAACGAACGCGGCTACCGCTGCATCATCGTCATCCCGGACGACCAAGCCCCCGAGAAGATCGATCTGCTGCGGACCTTCGGCGCCGACGTGCGCGTGGTTCCGGCCGTGGCCTTCACCAACCCCGAGAACTACTATCACGTCGCGCGAGGCATCGCCGAGCAGACGCCGGGAGCGATCTGGGCCGACCAGTTCGAGAACCTCGCCAATCGCCGCGCGCACGAAGAGAGCACCGGCCCGGAGATCTGGGAGCAATGCGGTGGACGCTTGGACGCCTTCATCGCTGCGGCTGGAACCGGCGGGACCCTCGCTGGGGTCGCGTCCGCGCTCAAAGCGAGAGACAAACGCGTGCTGACGGTGCTGTGCGATCCCATGGGGTCGGCGCTCTACTCCCACGTCACGAACGGAACGCTCGAGGTCGAGGGGGACTCGGTGATCGAGGGCATCGGCATCAAGCGCATCACGCAGAACTTCGCGGGGGCATCGATCGATCGGGCGCTGCGCGTCGAGGACCGTGAAGCGGTGGAGATGGCGCATTGGCTGCTGCGCCACGAGGGGCTCTTCCTGGGCGGTTCGGCGGCGCTCAACGTCGTCGGAGCGGCGCGCTTGGCGCTCACGCTCCCCGCAGGCGCGCGCGTCGCAACCATCTTGTGCGATGGCGGCCAGCGCTACCAGTCGCGCCTTTACGACGAAGCCTGGCTGCGCGAGAACGACCTCGAGCTCTCCGGCGGAGCGCTGGAGTTCCTGTAGAGGCGCGGCTTGAGAAAAATCATCGACGTCGAGACCACGCTCTCGACAGAGCGTTTACTCCTGGAGCCGGTGCGCGAGCGCCATGCGCGCGAGCTGTTCCCCTCCCTACAGGACGAGCGCATCTTCACCTACATGCCGGAGGATCCGCCGGGTACACCGGAGGCGCTGGCGGTACGCTACCGCTTGTGGGAGCGGCGGCAATCGCCGAGGGGCAACGAGCGTTGGCTCAACTGGGTGCTGCGCTTGGCGTCGAGCGGCGAGGCGGTTGGGCTGATGCAGGCTACCGTCCCCGCGGGGGCGCCGACGCTGGTGGCCTACCTGCTCTTTCCCCCGCACTGGGGCCGCGGCTACGCGAAGGAGGCTTTGGCGCGCGTGCTCCGGCTGCTCTTCGAGGACTACGGCGTGGCGCGCGCCGCCGCGCTGATCGATACGCGCAACGCACGCTCCATCGCGCTCGTGCGCAGGCTGGGATTCCAGCTCGTGCACACCGTCCGGCAGGCCGCGTTCTCGACCGGCGCGCTCAGCGACGAACACCGCTTTGAGATCGAGCGCGGCGCGTGGCTGCGCGCCGTCAGCACTCCGGGTTAGGCGTTGAGATAGTCCCCGGTCACGGGCGCCACGCGTCTGCCGGCGGCGTCGCGGAAGACCAGCGGTACCCCCTTCCCTTTGCCTACGGCGGCCTTGCGCTGGAGATGCACGTGCACGTGCGGCATCGTGGATCGGCCGCTGTTGCCGCAGGCCGCGATTGGGTCGCCCGCGTGCACGCGCTGTCCGGACTTCACCGTGATGCTGCCCGGCTTGAGATGGGCGAGCACGAGATAGGCGCCGCCGACCTCGATGACCACATGATTGCCGAACGGATGCTGCGTCGCCTCATGCGCGAAGCGGGGTGGGATGCCATCGGGCTGGCCGTCGGCGACGCGCGCGATCGTGCCGTCGACGGGGGCGAGGACGGTCTTGCCATAGGCCAGGTAGCCTGCAGTGGTGCGCGCCCACGGCAGCCCCGGCCACCCCATCAGGTTAGGCACGTAGAAATCGTAGGCATATTCTTGCGGCGGCGTCTCGACGTGATGGTTGAGTTCCTTGAGCGTTCCGCCCGCGGCGCAGCGCCAGCGCCCGGTAAAGGGCGGGGCGATCTCGACGGCGTCGCCGGTGGCGCCGGCGGAGCGCGCACGCATCACGTAATAGAGCGGCCAGAGCGAGATTACGATGCAGCCGGCCAGGAAGCCGGCATTGACGGTTACCGGCGAGTAGCCTTTGAAGGACGCGATCATCGCGCCGATGACGACCGCGAACATCGCGAAGAGCATGCGCGGCCCCAGCACCGCCGTGCGATAGGGCACGATGGCGATGGAGGCCGCGACGACGCCCACCAGCGGGATCAGTGGGCTCGAGACGACGAGTGCGCCGAAGCCGCTCACGCGAGTGAGGACCAGACTTCGAGCTTGTTCTTGATCTTGCCGATCACGGCATCCGTGAACTCGGTGGTGGAGGAGTGTCCGCCGAGGTCGCTGGTGGCGAGGCCGTCGGCCACTACTTCGAGTGTCGACTCGTAGATGGCGCGCGAGGCCTTCTCAGAGCCCGGCGCTTGGACGTACGAGAGCAGCGCCGCTACTGCGAGAATCATCGCCATCGGGTTGGCAACGTTCTTGCCGAAGAGGCGCGGTGCCGTGCCGTGCGGGGCCTCCGCCATCACCACGTGCGGTTTGAGTTGGCCGTCGAAGGAGAAGAGCAGCGATTCGGCGCCGGCGATCGAGCCGAAGAGCTGCATCACCAGGTCCGAGAGACAGTCGCCGTCGCGGTTGAGTGAGGGGATCGCCAGCGAGTCACCCGAGGAGGAGATCAGCAGCGCGTACGTCGCGTCGATCAGTTGCGGCTCGTACTTGATGTCCGGGTAGCGGGCGGCCGCGGCGTCCATCTCCTCTTTCAGCAGACCTTCGTAGACGGGCGAGACGGTGTACTTGGGGCCGCCGAAGACGCGCGCTCCTGTGCGCCGCGCGTGGGAGAAGGCGAACTCGGAGACCAAGCGGCAGACGCGGCGCGAGATCGTTTCGGTGCGGTGCGCGACCTCGTCGAGCCCCTCGCCCTCGCGCCACTCCTTGGCACCGTAGGCATCGCCCACGGCCATGCGGACGACGGAGATCGGCGCGTGGATGCCGGCCACAGGGCGGACACCGGGAATGCGTCGTCCGGTTCGCAGGATCACCGTGCCTTCGATCTCCCGGCGCAGGATGGCGTTGGGCGAGCCGACGTCGTTCTTGGCTTCGGGGGTGATCGTCGCCGCCTTGAGCCCGTAGCCATGGGTCTTCATCGCCACCGCAGCCTCGTGCACGATGCCGTTCTGCGTCGCGCGGCGGGTGGCGAGCGAGAGATCGAAGCGCTTCAACTCCACGTCCACGCCCGTGACGCCGGGATCGAGGATACGCAGCGACTCCTCCAGCAGCTCTTGCCCGGTTTCATCGCCTTCGAGAACGACGATCGTCGGCTTGGTTGACATCGTTGAACGTAGACCTTTCTCTCTCATGTGAAGTAACGCTGCACCTCGCTAGAGGCGCAGCGCGCGCGCCGCGTGCGACTCGAGGCTGCGCACGGGAACCGCTGGGTATCCGACCGAGTCGTCCTCGCTGCGTACCCACGCCGTATAGACGAGATCGTCGAGAAACGAAGCGCCCCGCGCGAGCTCGGCCGCTGCCAGCGGCCCCGCGTCGGCGCCGAAACGGCCGCGGTGATAGCGCGCGTAGACCTGCCGATAGGCGGCGTTGGTTGTCCGCAGGTAGGCTTCGATGGCGGGCAGCACGTCGGCGGGCAGAAGCCGGGCCGGGCGCAACTCGCGCTCGACGTCTTGCCGCGTGACGTAGCGCTCGACCACGCCCTCCTCGAACTTCGGGTGTGCGCCGCCGTCGTTGTAGTGTACGCTGACGTGGAGCGGTTGCGAGCCGTCCCCCACGAAGTGGCTGAACTCGCCCAGATCCTGCAGCGTGATGCGCTCGCGCAGCGCCACGCGCTCGCCGCGCCCCAGCGCGCGGTAGGCGCGGTAGAGCGCGAAGTCCTTGGTCAGGCGTTCGTAGCCCTCGAGGATCGCGTATGGAAGGAAGCCCACGCGGTAGGGATCGACGCCGGCGTGCTCGAGTGCCGCCACGTACTCCGGACGCGTGGGCGGCAGAGCGGCCAGCGCGATTCCGCCCACGCTGCCGTCGTCGGCGAGGTCGAGGTAATGGTCGGGCGAGGTCTGCGCCGTCAGCGCCTCGTCGTCGTGCCCCTTGATGAGGTCGGGCTCGGTTGCCAGGATCGCGATCGTTTGCGCCGCCTGAGCGCCGTGCAAGAACGCCGGCACCTGCGCGGAAAAGTGCGCGGCGGCGATGCCCGAGATCAGCTCGTGGCCGCGCGCGCCCCATGCCGTGGCCACGCCGCCGCAGAGCGCGACGAAGATCGCCGAGGCGTAGAGTACGCGAAATCGGAGCATGGCGCCCCCCGTGTTCGCGGTGCGTGCGCGGCGTTCCGCCCGCTCATCGCTGGCGGCGACGCCCGCTATCGGTGAGGAGTATCGCGGCTGCTACGCGAAGCCACGTTCCACATGGCGCGCGTCAAGCGGAGAGCGACGGCATCTCGTCTCAACTTCGAGCTCGTCGGCATCGCACTCTTGGGCGCGGCGGCCCTGCTCACCATCACGGTGGTCACACCGCAGCATGCCGGCGCCCTGGGTAGTTGGGTCGGCCGGGGTATCGCCGCCCTCTTCGGACGGGCGGCCGGAGGCTTTCCGGGGCTGATCGCCATCCTCGCGGGGATCATCTTCCTGGAAATCAGCGTTCCGCAGATGATCCGGACGCTGTGGGCCGCCGCATGCGCACTCTATCTGTTGACCTTAGCCGCCTTGGGGCCGGAGGGCGGCAGCATCGGCGCCGGGCTCTCGAATGCGCTCTCCGCGGTCGTCGGGGACGCCGGGCGTACCGTGGTGATCGTGCTGGCCGCGCTGAGCGTGCTGGTGTGGATCACCGGTGTCTCGCTCAAGCGGGTGCTCGGGCTCGTGGCCGGCTGGTGCGTCGCGCTGGTGCGTCTGGCCGCGCGCGTCCGGCCGCGGCTGCCGCGCTTGCCTGAGCGTGCCGCGCGGCGGCAGATGCCCAAGCAGGCGCCGCCGCTGCCCGCTGCGGCGGCGGCCGTGGAGGAGGAGGCCGACGACGAGGTGGCGCCGCTGCCCGTGGCGCCGCCGCCGGTGCCGCGCGCCGCGCCGCTGGTGGCCGGGCACGAGCTCGATCCGCTGGACGACGGTCGCCCGCGCGTCTATCGCCTGCCCGATCTCGCGCTCTTCGATCGCCCTGACGTGCGCGTGGCCGACGACACGAATCGCGCTCATCTGTTGGAAGACACGCTGTCGTCGTTCGGCGTGGGGGCGAAGGTCGTGCACATCGAGCGCGGCCCCTCCATCACGCGCTACGAGCTCAAGCCCGATCGCGGCGTGAAGATCTCGCGCATCTCCGCGCTGGCCGACGACTTGGCGCTGGCCCTGGCGGCGCCGTCCGTGCGTATCGAAGCACCCATCCCCGGCAAGAGCGCCGTGGGCATCGAGGTTCCCAACGCCAACGTCTCCATCGTGGCCATTCGCGAGATCCTCGAAGCCCTGCCGCACCGTGGCCAGATTCCGCCGCTACCGATGGCGCTGGGTAAGGACATCACCGGGCGCCCGATCTACGGCGACCTCGGCAAGATGCCGCACCTGCTGGTGGCGGGCGCCACGGGCTCGGGCAAGTCGGTCTGCCTCAACGGTATCATCGCCTCGCTGCTGGTCAGCGCCACGCCCGACCAGGTGCAGATGCTCTTCGTCGATCCCAAGCGCGTCGAGCTCACCGTCTACAACGGCATCCCGCATCTGATCAAGGACGTGATCACCGATGCGCGCATGGCTGCCGGCGCGCTCTTCGAGATCACCAAGGAGATGGATCAGCGCTACGAGCGCTTCGCCAAAGCCGGGGTGCGTAAGATCGAGGAGTACAACGCCAAGTATCCCGGCGAGCGCCTGCCCTATGTGGTGGTGGTGATCGACGAGCTGGCGGACCTGATGCTGGTGGCGCCGGCGAAAGTGGAGACGACGATCTGCCGTCTGGCGCAGTTGGCGCGCGCCACCGGCATCCACTTGGTGGTGGCCACGCAGCGCCCGTCGGTGGACGTGATCACCGGCATCATCAAAGCCAATATTCCCAGCCGCATCGCGTTCGCGGTGAGCTCGCAAGTCGACTCGCGCACGATCCTGGACATGGCGGGGGCGGAACGCCTGCTGGGGCGCGGCGACATGCTCTATCTGCCCATCGATGCCCCCAAACCCATCCGCTGCCAGGGTGCGCTGGTGACCAACAACGAGGTGGCGCGGCTGGTGGAGTTCTGGGCGCAGCAGGCGCGTCCGGAGAACCTGCTCGACGTGGAGGTCACGCCGCTCGACGACGCCGACGAGAAGAACGGCGGCAAGCAGGTGGATCCGCTCTGCTACGATGCGGCGAAGTTCATCATCGAGACGCAGTACGCATCGACGGCGCAACTGCAGTCGCAGTTCTCCATCGGCCACCCGCGCGCCGTGCGCCTGATGCGGCAACTCGAAGAGTTCAAGGTGGTAGGCCCCCACGAAGGCACCAAGCCGCGCAAGATCCAGATCGGCCTGGGCGAGCTGGAGCAACTGCGACCGCTCCTGGAGCCGAGGCCCGAGCAGACGCTGCTCTGAGAAGTCGGGCCTAAGAATCGTCCGGCGTATGGACGATTTTAGACTGCTCGGTGGTCTAAATTAGGCAAAGTCGGCCGATTGACACGGGTACTTGAAAATCGTCCACTAAATGGACTAAAATCGTCCATATGACGGACGATCTCCAAACCCACGTTCCGAGACGACTCGAAGCCCTCGTGCACGAAGGGCTGCGGGCCAGCCGCGTAGTTGCCGTCTGCGGCGCGCGGCAAGTCGGAAAATCGTCCCTCGCTAGACACTTCGCGAATGAGAGCCGGCCGTATGTGACCCTCGACGACCTCGGGGTGCTCGACCGCGCCACGCGCGACCCGCAAGGCCTTATTGCAGGCTTACCGACGCACGCCATCCTCGACGAGGTCCAGAGGGCCCCGAAGCTCCTCCTGGCGATCAAGTCTATCGTCGACCAGCACGAGACGAGAGGCCGGTTTTTACTCACCGGGTCCTCGAATCTCCTCACCCTTCCGAGCATTTCGGAGTCCCTCGCCGGGCGCATGTTCGTCTACGAGCTCTATCCGCTTGCTGAGGCCGAGATCGCTCGCACCGACGGTAATATGATCGACGCACTCTTCGATTCGAGAACGCGCTGGCCAAACCGCCCGTTCGATCGCCGTGACTTCGTCGCGCGCCTCGTTCGAGGCGGGTATCCAGAGGCAGTCCGCGCGGAGAACGACCGCGTTCGTGCAATGTGGTTCGAGAGCTACTTGTTGACGATGTTGCAGCGTGACATTCGCGAGCTCGCGCGAATCGAAGACACCGTCGCTATGGGGCGCCTCTTGGGTACGATTGCGATGCGTTCCGGCCGCATCCTCAATGCCACGAATCTGGCCTCCGAAGCGGAAATCACCAAGACGACGCTTCTTCGCTATCTAGCGCTCTTAGAGCAGACCTACCTCGTGTACCGCGTTAGCGCGTGGGCGGGGGACCCTGCGCGGCGCCTGAGTAAGGCACCGAAAATCCTCGCGAACGACACTGGACTCGCCGCACATCAGTTAGGGGCTGGCGCCACGCGACTTCTCGAAGATCCAAATCTCCTCGGCGGGCTGACGGAAACTTTCGTGGGGAACGAACTACGCAAGCATGCGTCTTGGAGCGACCTGCGGCCCACGCTCTTGCACTATCGTTCGCATGAGGGTGCTGAGGTCGACTTCATCCTGGAAACCCGCTCGGGGGAGCGTGTCGCCGTCGAAGTAAAGGCAGCAGGTACAGTTGGCGGCAGCGACTTCCGTGGGTTGCTGAAACTTGCCGACGATCCAAAGATGCGCGTTCGCCGAGGCGTGCTCTTCTACGCGGGCTCAACGGTCATTCCCGCGCGGGAGAACGTTCACGCGGTTCCGATCTCACTCTTTTGGACGAGCCTCGCCCATCTTCGCTAGATCGAGGCCGTTGGTACGCTCGCAAGGGGCCGCCCGCGCAAGCGTCTCTACATATCAAAAGAGTGCACAGGAGCCGTAGTGGCCTGCGGAGAGGGGGGCGCGTGGGGCAGTTAGTTTTTCCGGGCGGATGACAGCCGCGGGCGACAGTTCCCGAGCGGGCTCTTTTCCAAGCGAGTGCTCGCTTGCATAGTGCGTCTTGGAGCCCGAGCTGTTCCGATACACCGGTCGTAAAAAGGACTTGACGTCCTTAGGACCTCTTGCTAGAGTCTCAGGTAATCCCCCGGATGCATCGCCATCGAGGGGGCAGTTGAAACCGCCGCATCGCCGGCGAGAAAGAACACTAACAATGGAACCGACTTCTGTAACGCTTCCATTTCTGTCAGCACGTAAGCTGCATGACCCCTTTAACAAGGAGGTCATTACTTACGAGTTTCGCGTCGATACGCGCGAAATTCCTGATCTTCCGATTGATGCAAATGCCCGGCCGTCTGACGCCGCGAAAAAGCGGCGCGTCTATAAATCCGTCCGCAACGCAGCCCTCGATGGTAAGCTTGAGCTCGACGAAGACTGCACGCCCGGCCTCTTCGGCTACAAACACTTGGGCGTCAATGTCATCGCGGATTCGGTGGAAGAGTTTGATAACCGTACCGCGGTCCTGCACTTTAAGAACGGCCAGGGCGTCATGAACGGTGGTCACGGTTTGGCGATCCTTAGAGAATTACAAGAGAGCCCGGGCGTTCAAGAGATGCCGCCAAACTTCATTAAAATTTCGGTCGTCGTTGGCTTGAACGACGCCGTCATTCCGGAGGTTGCCGGCGCCAATAACACATCGGTTCAGGTCAAGGCGTCGTCGTTACTCGAACTCAAAGGCGCTTTTAAGCCGTTGAAAGACGCGCTTGCCCATACCCGCATGGCGAAGGCGGTCCAGTGGCGAGAAGGCGAGGAAGGTATAAAGGTCGAGGACATTGTCGCAGTGATGACGTGCTTCCGCAGCGACGTGTACCCGGTAGCGGATCGACGTCGAACCCCGCACAATGCCTACGCATACAAGACCGGTTTGATCGATGAGTTTCGTAAGGATCTGGAAGGCTATCACGCCCTCGCCCCACGTCTCCCTGAAATCCTTGAGTTTCAAGACTTCATCCGCGTTCAGCCGAAAAAAGTCTATAACGACGCTGGCGGGCGCTTTGGCGGGCTCAAGTTCGTTGACTCGATCTTCACCGATGCAAACGGTGAGAAGCGCAAGGCTTCGTTGCTTCCCTTCGAGATGCCGTTTACCGGCGAGAAAGCCAACCATCGACTGAACGTCGCTGCGGTATACCCGATTCTCGCAGCGTTCCGCATTCTCATTCAGAGAAAGATCGATCCTGAAAAGGGCGATTCATTCGAATGGGTCATGCCGTTCGACGAAATCAAGCGGCTCTGGGAAGAAATCTCCGTCGAAGTGATGGATACGACAAAGAACGCTTGCCAAGAGGCTAACTACGTTCTCAACGCACTTGGAAAGTCCAGACCACACTGGGAAAACGTTCAGCGTATCGTTGAACTTGCCGTGATGCGCCGCGAACTCGATGCCACGCGGGCAGCTATCGGGCGCAAATAGCGAGAAAGATTGCATCACGCGGGGGCTGGTTACAATGACCAGCCCTTTCTTTTTGCCATGAATCGATGAAGCGGCTCGTTGCCGTGGCGCCAGGCTTGCAATGCCGGTCGCGGCGCGCGAGAATCTCTTGGTGGCGCGCTTGGGGTTCTCCAGGAACGGGCGAAAGAGGGGTCGATCGGGCAGGGCGGGAGCGGCGGTGGCGGGCAGCGAATCCCGGCGGGTCAACCTGGAGGAACACGTGACGGCTTTCCTTGACCCCGCGCTGCGCGCGATCGAAGCCAAGCTCGACGAAGGTATCCCGCTCTCGCTCGAAGACGGACTGACGCTCTTCAAGACGCCGGACCTGCACGGGCTCGGGCGCCTGGCCACGAACGAGAAACGCAAGAAGAGCGGACAGCGCGTCTTTTACGTCCACAACCGCTACATGAACACGACCAATGTCTGCTATGCGGGCTGCAAGTTCTGCTCGTTCGCGGTGGGCGAACGCAGCGAACACAAGGTCCGTATGACCAAGGAGCAGATTCTGGCGAAGGCCGTCGAGACCGGCGTGAACTTCAACCAGATCCACATCGTGGGCGGTCACGACCCCAAGCAGCTGTCACTGGACTTCTGGGTTCCGCTGATCCAGGAGTTCAAGCAGCGTCTGCCCCACGCTCAGCTCTCGTTCTTCACCGCTGCCGAGATCGAGTACATGGCCCAGCGCCATCGCCTTTCGCGCGAAGAGACGGTGAAGACGCTGGCCCAGGCCGGGCTCGACAACGTCAACGGCGGCGGTGCGGAGGTCTTCAGCCAACGCTTCCGTGAGATCGTCTGTCCGGGCAAGATCGATGCCGCGGGCTGGCTCGAGGTGCACGAGCATCTCCATCGCCACGGCGTCTCCTCGAACGCGACGATGCTTTACGGGACCATCGAGACGCTGGCGGAGCGCGTCGAGCACTTGATTGCGCTGCGCGAGTCGCAGCAACGCTCCCCGGGTTACAACGCCTTCATCCCGTTGGCGTTCCATCCCGACGGCAACGAATTGGACTACTGCGGCTGGACGACCGGCGTGCAGGATCTGCGCATGTTCGCCGTGGCGCGCTTGATGCTCAACAACTTCGATCATATCAAGGCCTACTGGATGATCCAGGGGCTGAAGGTGTGCCAATTGGCGCTGCACTTCGGCGCCGACGACATGGACGGCACCCACGGTGAGTCCGACGAGGAGCGCATCTACCACTCCGCCGGCACGCAGTCGGGGCAGTACGTCGACGCCAAGGTCTTCCGTACATTGATCGAGGAGGCCGGCTACGAGCCGGTCCGCCGCAACTCGACCTACGACGAATTCCCGATCGGCTGGGAGCCGCCCAAGGAGTACGCGGTGGACACCAAAGGGCGGCGTATCGAGAGTGAGCCGGCGCCGCAGTGGTGGGGCAACGGCACCTACCCGGTGGGCAAGGCGCTGGAGGCGGCGCGCGCCGCGCTGGCGCAGAAGCCGCGCGCGCTGCGCAGCGGGCGCATCTCGTACACCAACGACCTGCCCGTATACACCGCCTTCGACCGCGGCGACGTGGTCTATCCCGGACGCTTGGAGTCCGCCGTCCCCGCGGATCTCAATCGCAAGCTGCTCGCCGGTGAGCTGGAGCTTTCGCCGGTGAGTTCGTTCTTCTATGCGCAGCACCACGAGGAGCTGGTGTTGCTGCCGGACATCTGCATCGGCGCGCGCACGCAGGTGCTCTCGGTGGTGCTGCTCTCCGACGTTCCGCCGGCGCTCTTGAGCGGGCGTGCGGTGCACGTCACCACGGAGAGCGCCTCCGGACGGGCATTGTTGGAGCTGCTGCTGCGCCGCCGCTACGGCGTGGAGCCCGTCTTCGTCGAGCACGGCGATCCGCTGAGCGCGTTCCTCAACGCAGAGGGGCCGGCGCTGGTCATCGGTGACCGCGCCATCGACGCGCGCGAGCAGGCGCGTGCATCCGACGTCTACGACCTGGGCACGCTCTGGAACGAGTGGACAGGCGAGGAGATGGTGTACGCCGTCTGGGCCGCCAGCCGCGCCGCGGTGGAGAGCCGGCGCAACGACGTCGCCGCCTGCGTCGACGCGTTGCGCAAATCGCTAGCGTGGGGGCTGACGCACAAGGACGACGTCATCGCTGCCGCCGAGAGGCAGAAGCCGCGCGGTCCAGGCTTCTATCAAGTCTACTACGACACGCTCGTGTTCAACTTTGACGAGCGCGCGCAGCGCGGGCTGGCGCGCTTCTACGACGAATTGGGTGCGGCGGGAATGCTGGATGCCGTGCCCTTCGTCAAGCCGGAGGATCTCCGTGTCACTCGCTAGTCTACTCGATCGGGCCGCCACCGGCGGCCGCCTCACCTACGACGAGGGCGTGCGCCTCTATCTGGAGGCTCCGCTCAACGAGCTGGGAGCCGCGGCGCACTACCGGCGCTTGCAGATGCACCCCGGCAGCGACGTCACGTACGTCATCGACACCACCATCAACTACACCAACATCTGCAACGTCCACTGCACCTTCTGCGCCTTCTTCCGCCACGAGGGTTCGACGGAAGGCTACACGATGTCGCACGACGAGGTGCTGGAGCACGTGCGCTTCGCGGCCGATCAGGGCGCGACGCAGATCATGATCCAAGGTGGCGTCAACCCCGCGATCAGGCTGGAGTGGTTCACCGAGCTCTTTCGCAAAGTGTCCGCGCAGTTCCCCAGCGTCGACATCCACTCGCTCTCCGTCTCCGAGATCCTGGGCCTGGCCAAAGTGGAGGAGAAGAGCGTCGAAGAGATCCTGATCGCGCTCAAGGAGTCGGGGATGAAATCGCTGCCCGGCGCCGGTGCCGAGATCTTGGTCGACCGCGTGCGCAAACGCATCAGCGCGCGCAAGGTGGGCCCGGAGGGTTGGGTCGACGTGATGCGCAAGGCGCAGCGTCTGGGGATGCCAACGACGGCGACGATGATGTTCGGCAGCGTGGAGACCAAGGAGGAACGCATTCAGCACCTGGAGGTCATCCGCGCGTTGCAGGACGAGAATCCGGGCGGGTTCACGGCCTTCATCCCCTGGTATTACGTGCCGTACAACACGTATCTGCGGGGCGAGGAGGCCAGCGGCTACGAGTACCTGCGCGTGCTTGCGATCTCGCGTCTCTACCTCGACAATCTCGCACACCTGCAGGCGTCCTGGCTGACACCTGGGCTGAAGATGGGGCAGATCGCCCTGTTCTACGGCTGCGACGACATGGGCGGCACGATTCTGGAAGAGCAGGTCGTGAAGCTGGCGGGGGCCACGAATGAGGCCAAGCGCGCCGATCTCGAGCGGGCCATCCGCGATGCCGGCTTCAACCCGGTCATCCGCGACACGTATTGGAACGTGCGCAACGACGTAGCGCTGGCAACCGCCACGGCGTAGCGGCCGCTCGGGCGGCCTTCACGCAGTAAGAGCGAACCATCGAGGCATCCATTCCGTAGGGAGGGTGCCTCGATGGCTGTCTATGCGATCCTCAGCCGCTTCGCTCCGCGACCGAGACGCTCTCCTGCACGCCCCGGGACGATTTCCTGAAGTCGCTCTAGGCGCGGCGCGAGCCGCCATTTCGCGCTGGCTCCGGCGCGGCGTGAAAAGGGTACACCCACTCATCGCCCTCGCCGTGCAGGTGGCGGTGAAGACGTTTGATGAGTTCGTGCTTGACCGGACCGTGGCTGTCGAACGAGCGGGCGCCGATCGTCACGGTGGTGATGATGCCGGCATCCTCGAAGGCCTGGAAGCGGACCGTTGGATGGGCGGAGGGGTCGGCTTCGGGCAGCTCTGCGACGATTGCCTGCGCGATCTCGAGCGTCGAGCGCTCCACTAACTCGAGATCGTTCTCATACGCGACCTTGAAGGTGACCTCGAAGCTGTAGGGGCGCGAGGGCTGATCGTAGTTCGTGAAGATCGTCTGGGCGACTTTGTTGTTGGGGACGACGACGATCGAGTTCGAGCGGTCACGCACGAGCGTGTTGCGCCACGTGATGTCGACGACGGTGCCGCTCTCTCCCGATTGCAGACGGATGGAATCCCCCGGGCGCAGCCGCCGCGACACGATGATATGGATACCGGCGAAGAAGTTGGCCAGCGTATCTTGCAGGGCCAGCGCCACCGCCAAACCTCCCACGCCTAGCGCCGTGAGGAGCGGCGTGACCGAGATGCCGATGGATTGCAGCGCGACGAGCAGACCCAGCGCGGCGATCAGAACCGCGGTGAGATTATTGAAGAGCGTGAGTGACTGCCGGCTGTGGCCGATGGTGGAGACCCAGTGCTCCACGAACGCCACCGCCACGCGCACCGCCACCAGCGTCGTCGAGAGGATGGAGATGAACAGAATGGCGCGGTGCAGGTAGAGGTCGGTGCGCGGCGGGAGGGCGGTGAAGAGCAGCGCGACGTCGATTCCGGCGGCTAGTGCCCAGAGCGCCAGCACGCCGCGCATCGTGGAGAGCACGAAGCGGTAGGCCGCGGGATGGCGGCCGCCGGCCCGCGCGATCAAGCGCGGCAGGGCGATGAGCTCCGCGATTAGGCCTGCCGCGACCGCGAGAGCGATGATACCCCAGGGCAGCCAGTAGCGCACGTCGATGATCGAGACCATACCAGAGGCGATTCCCGCTTACGCAGGGGTTGAATCCCGCCGCGCGATACTTGTGATGCCGTGGAACTACGCCAGTTGCGCTATTTTCGCGCCGTCTGCGAAGCCGGCGGCTTCGCCAAGGCCGCCCTGGCGCTGGAGGCGAGTCAGTCCAATCTCAGCGCGCAAGTTGCAGCGCTAGAGCGCGAGCTGGGAGCACAACTCTTGCGTCGCGTGACGCACGGCGTCGAGCCCACACCCGCAGGCGCCATCTTGTTGGAGACGGCGCGCGCCGTCGAGGATCGCTTGCAGGCGGCGGCGCGTGAAGTGGAGGCGCTGGCTAGCGGGCGCAGCGGCACCGCACGCATCGGGCTGATCGGAACGCTCGTGGCGCTGGTCACCAAGGCCTTTCTCGAGCGCATGTCCAGTGCCCACCCGGGAGTTGCGCTCACGCTGACCGAGGGCGCGACCACCACGCTCGAGCGCGACCTCGCCGTCGGGCATTTGGACGTGGCGCTGATCAACCTCCCGGTTTCGCTGCGCAGCGTGCGCACCAAGGCGCTCTTCGTCGAGGAGTTGGTGGCGGTACTCCCTGCCGACCGCGCCGGGCGCGGAGAGTTGCGGCTGGCAGAGTTAGCCGAGCGTCCATGGCTGTTGCCGGGCAGCGAGAACGCGCTGCGCGGGGTGATCGAGGCTGCCTGCGAACGCGCGGGTTTCCGTCCGCGCGTGGTCTACGAGTACGAGACGATCCGTTTGGTCGAGGAGGCGATGCACGCGGTGCGCGGCGTAACGCTGCTACCGGCGGCGGGAGTGGTGGACCGGCTGCCGGCGGGCTTCGCCGTGCGGCGCGTCGCCGACGCCCCCTCACGCGTCGTGGGTTTAGGATGGTTCGCCGAGCGGCCCGTGGAGCCGCCCGCGGCGGAGGCGATGGCGGTGCTCGAAGACGTCGTGCGCCGCGGTGTAGGGCAGCGTCGCCCCGGTCTGCGCCTGCTCTGACCCGTCCTGATTACAGCGCGCGCGCAATCGTGGCGGCGCCGACGACCTCCTCGCCGTCCTCCGCGTACAGCGCGACCAACTGCCCCGGCGTCACCGCTCGCTGCGGCTCGTCGAAACGCAGCTGGAGCCGGTCCCCCTCCAAGTACGCATGCGCCGGAGCCATGCGGGCGCGATAGCGCGGCATCGCCAGCACGCGCGCAGGGAGCGGGCGCAGGAGATTGACGTCCTCGCCCTCCAGCCCGCCGGAGGCCAACTCGTCGCGGCGCCCCACCACGACCTTGTTCGTGACCGGTTCGATCTTGGTGACGTACCAGGGGCCGTCGCCCCCTGCGTTGGCGGGTAGGCCGCGCCGCTGGCCGACGGTGAACGAAGCGATCCCGTCATGCTGCCCCAGAGTCTTCCCGTTGGAGGAGACGATCTCGCCGGGGTGCTCGGCCTCGGGCCGGATCCTGCGAACCACGTCGCGGTAGTCGCCCCCCTCGACGAAGCAGATATCCTGTGACTCCGGCTTGTCGAAAACGGGCATCGAGAACTGTGCCGCAAGCTCGCGCGTGCGTGCTTTCACCTGCCCCCCAAGCGGCAGGAGCAGCGCGGCGAGCTGCTCGCGGTTGAGCTGAGCCAAGGCATAGGATTGGTCCTTGGCGCGGTCGGTGGCGCGGTAGAGGTGCGGCCCGTCGGCCTCCTGGACCAGGCGCGCGTAGTGGCCGGTTGCCACGTAGCGCGCGCCGAGGTGCTTGGCGTAGCGCCACAGCGTCCCGAGCTTCAAATTGTTGTTACAGAGGACGCAGGGGTTGGGCGTGCGCCCGCGCAGGTACTCTTCGGCGAAGCGGTCCATGACTTCGCGCCGGAACGCATCTTCGAAGTTCACCACGTAGTGCTTGATCCCGATGGCGGCCGCCGAGCGGCGCGCGTCGTCGAAGTCGGCGATTCCGCAGCAACTCTTGGCCCGCCGCTCCGTGCGCGTGGGTTCGTACAGGCGCATGGTGACTCCGATCACCTCGTAGCCGGCTTCCGCCAGCATCGCCGCCGCGACGGCAGAGTCGACGCCGCCGCTCATCGCAGCGACGACGCGTTCGCGCTTGGACATGACAGGATTCTCGCTTCTTGCCGCTAAAACGGTCGTCAACTTTCGGGGCCGGGAAAGGACACGCGCCGTTGCCATCACTCGGGGAGCAATTTCGCGCCGCCCGCGAGGCGCGAGGCGTCACGCTCTCGGAGGCCGCCGAGCGTATCCATATCCGATCGGTTTACTTGCAGGCCATCGAGGAAGAAGATTGGCCCTCGATCGGAGCCGCAGTCTATGTGCGCGGTTTTCTGCGCACGTACGCGCGCTTCCTCGGGCTCGATCCCGAGGGCGCCGTGGCCCAGTTCAACGACCTCACGGGCATCACGCCGCACGCGGCGGCGCTGGCGCTCGCCGAAGAAGAGGAGGCGTCGAGGCGGCTCGGCCGCGCGGGCCCCTCGGTCTGGGTTTGGCTCGCGGGGGTCGTGGCGATAGCGCTGCTGGCGATCGTCGGCTACAGTTTCTGGCAGCTCGAGGCTCCGTCGGCCGCCGGCCGAGCGGCGCCACTGGCCGCCGCCACGTCTGTGCCGCCGGCCACTGCGGTGCCGCCGGCCACCGCGGTGCCGGATGCCGCGCTCACTGCGGCTCCCAGTGCCGCGCCCGCCGTTTCTCCCGTCGCATCTCCACCGGCGCCGCTTGCCTCCGGCGCGGAGCGGGTGACGCTGACCTGGACTGCACCCGCGTGGGTGCGGGTGATCGTCAACTCGAAGCAGGTGAGTGAGGGGACGTTCCCCGCAGGAACCGTCCGCACGTATCAGGGCGCTCGCGTGAACTTGCGAGTGGGTAACGCGGGCGGAGTGACGGTGAACGAGAACGGCCGCGATCTCGGGAGCCTGGGCCCGAGTGGTAACGTGGTCGACCGCACCTTCGCCGCCTCCAACTAAATCTCTGCGGAAATTCGCGGCCTTTTCAGGCACAGGGAGCCATGGCTGAGTATTCGTTTGACATCGTGTCGAAGATCGACGAGCAAGAGCTCGAGAACGCGATCAATCAGGTGCATAAGGAGATCGCCAACCGCTTCGATTTCAAGAACTCCAAAAGCTCGGTTGAGCGTAAGGGCACGCAGATCACCATCGTGGCCGATGATGAACTGAAGCTGAAGAACGTCGTCGACATCGTGCAGAGCAAAGCCGTCAAACGCGGCATCTCGCTCAAGGCCTTCGACTACGGCAAGGCTGAGCCGGCCAGCGGGGGCACCCTGCGCCAGGTCATCACCGTCAAGCAAGGCATCCCCAAGGAGAAGGCCAAACCGCTCGTCGACAAGATCAAAGGCGCCAAGCTCAAGGTCAACGCGCAGATCCAAGACGAGCAGATTCGCGTCACCGGCAAGGACAAGGACGAGTTGCAGAAGGTCATCGTGATGATGAAGGCGCTCGATTACGAGCTCCCGCTGCAGTTCGTCAATTACCGCTAGCACCGCCCGCGACGGCTTGGGCGCGGGCTCTTGCGGCCGCCGGTCACTTTGCGGTATAAAGTGACAGACATGGAGATCGCACGCGCGCTCTCAGACCTCGAGGAGGTCCGCGAACGTCTCGCCGGTTGCCAGCGCTTTCACGGCTACTCCGGCCGTGCCGCCGCCATCAGCGGCTGGGTTGCGTTGGCGGCTGGTGGCGTACAGCGCCTGCTGGCTCCGCACCCCTCTGCGCCCGCCGAGCTGCGCCTGTATCTGGCCATTTGGCTGGGTTGCCTCGCCATCGGCCTGGCGGTCAACTACGGTGCGCTTGCCGTCTGGTACTGGCGTATCGCGGACGATCGCGAACGCAGGCAGACCCGTACGGTGGGGGCGACCATCCTGCCGGCTATCAGCCTTTCGGCGATGCTGACGCTGGCGTTGCTGGACGTGCATGCGGAGGCGCTGCTTCCCGGCTCGTGGTTTGCAGCCTACGGCACCGGCCTCTTCGCTTCACGCGCCATGGTCCCACGCGGCATGACGGCGGTTGCCTGCGTCTATATGCTGGCGGGCGCTGCGTTGCTGCTGCTGCCCAACCATGCGCTGGCGCTCTCTTGGTGGGTCATGCCCTTCGGCTTCGGTTTGGGGATGCTTTGGATCGGCTGGCTGCTCGCGCACGAGCACGCGCGGGAGCACGCCGCGTGACCCGCGCCGACGAGGGACGTTTCGCCTACAGCGGGCTGGCGCGCATCTTTCACGAGCGCGGCCGGCTGGCGGTCTGCACTTGCCTGATCGCCAATCCCGAGGGCTTGAGCTTCTCCGACTTGCAGCGGGCCTGCGGCTTGACGGACGGCAACCTCAGCCGCCACCTCCAGGCACTCTCGGAGATGAAGATCGTCTCACTCGAACGCCACGCCGAGGGCGGCCGGCCCACTACCACCTGCACCATCACGCGTTCGGGGCGGGCGCGCTTCCTGGCCTACGTCGACGTGCTGGAGGCGGTGGTGCGTGACGTTCAGCGCGGTGCGGCCCGCAAGCGTGGCGCGCGCGCGCGCTCGACCGTGCCCGGATTGGCCACCACATGAGGCTGCTGACCGGTGCCACGTCCGCCGCCGACGACGTCTTTGCCGCCATCGACCGCGAGCGCATGCCGGCGCATGTGGCCATTATCATGGACGGCAACCGCCGCTGGGCGCGCGAGCGCCATCTCCCCGCCGTCGAGGGCCATCGCCGCGGCATCGCGTCGTTGCGCGAAGCCACGCGGTTTTGCCGGGACTGGGGCATCTCCGTGCTGACCGTTTACGGTTTCTCGACGGAGAATTGGAAGCGCGATCCCCGCGAGATATCGTTCTTGATGGATATCTGCGTCTTCTTCGCGCGCCACGAACTCGCGGAACTGAACCGCAACGGCGTACGTGTCAACGTGATCGGCGACTATCACGCGCTGCCGCCGGGGTGCGTGGAGGCACTGGACGACATGATCGCCGCCACCGCCGGCAACACCGCCATGGTGCTCAACCTGGCCATCAACTACAGTGCGCGCTCCGAGCTGACCAAGGCGGCGCGGGCGATGGCGCGCGATGCGCTCGCGGGGACGCTGGATGCCGGCGCCATCGACGACGCGGTGGTGCGCTCCTATCTCTCGACCGCGGCGTTCCCGGATCCCGATCTGCTGATCCGGCCCGGCGGCGAGATGCGCCTCTCCAACTTCCTGCTCTACCAGTTGGCCTATACCGAGTTGTGGGTTACCCCGGTCTACTGGCCGGCCTTCTCCCGTGAGACCTTCGCCCAGGCGATCGTCGAATATCAGGGGCGCCAGCGCCGTTTCGGCGGAATGTGAAGCTGTGCTACAATGTCCGACGGCATGGAAGAGCAGGGCAAACATCTTGAATCCCCGGAACGTCGGCCTGTCCGCAGCAGCATAATCAAGCGGTTGCTGCCGGCGCTGGTCATTGCCTTGGCGGCACTGCTGGGGTTCGTCGTGGTGGGGCACCGCGCCATCACCGACGCGGTCACGCGCGTCTTCGTCCCCTCACCGGAGTCGCTCTTCGGCAAGTCGCGGATCTACGTGCTCGTGCTGGGCACCGACGACAATTGGACGACCACGGATCAGCTCTACACCAAGAACAATCGCTCCGATACGATCATGGCCTTGGCGTTGGACTTTCCCTCGCACGTGGTGAGCGTCGTCTCCGTGCCGCGCGACATGTGGGTCCAGCTGCCCCAGGGACAGGGACACGCCAAGATCAACGCCGCCTTCGCTGAGGGCGGCGCCAAGGAGGCGGAGTCGGTCGTGGCCGGCTTTCTTGGGCTGCCGCCGTTCGATCGCTACATGGTGCTCAAGATCAACGCCACGCGCGAGCTGATCGACGCGATCGGCGGCATCGACGTGTGCGTCAAGGAGTCCATGAACTATGACGACAGTTGGGGTCACCTGCACATCCACTTGAAACCCGGCTGTCAGCATCTCGGCAGCGAGCAGGCCGTGGGCTACATCCGTTTCCGCCACGACGCGCTGGGAGACATCGGCCGCATCCAACGTCAGCAGGACGTCGTGCGCAGCATCGTGCAGAAGCTCAAGAACGACAAGTTCAATGATCTCACGCACATCGTCGCCCTCATCGGCGTGGCGCGGCGCAACGTCGAGACCAACCTCACATTCGACGAGATGCGCAGTCTGGCGTTCGCGTTCCGCGACGTCAATCTCGCGGGCGTGAAGACCGCGCAGATTCCATACGTCGACTCGGTGATCGAGTCCGATGGTGAGGACGCGTTGGAGGTGGATCGACCGGGCCTGGAGCGCATCGTGGCCAAGGATCTGACGGGCCCGCTAGCGCCACCGCCTACTCCCAACCCCGCGCTGGCCGCGAGCGTGGTGCCCAGCAGCGTGCACGTTGATGTCGAGAACGGCAGCGGTCTGGCGGGGCTGGCCAAGAGCATCGCCGACCAGCTCCAGAAGAAGGGTTTCGTCATCGACGCGATCGGCAACGCGGATCGCACCGATTACGCCAACACCACGGTCGAATCCGACCCGCCGAATCAGGCTGCGGCGGAGGCGGTGCGCAAGGCGCTGGCCCTCAAGAGCGCGACGCTCGCGCAGTCGGCGCAAGCCTCGCAGGTCGTGAGGGTCGTCGTCGGCCAAGACGCGCTGCCGGCACGGTAGGAACGCGCTTGGGATGAGCCTGCGTGGACGCCGGCTGCTGATCGCCGCCGTGGTCTTGGTTGCCGCGGCCTTGGCGGCGGGACGTCTGCTCAAGCACGCGCGTGCGCAGTTGGTGCCCGCGTACGTCGCCGTGGGCGATGATGCGCGTGCGCTGCTGCAGCCGTCGCTCGGGCGTCAGGTTGCGGTGCTCCTCGGCGATCTGCGTCCGCATCCCGTACGCCCGCACCTGATCGCGCTGACGTTCGACGACGGGCCCTACCCCGTGGAGTCACCGCTGCTGCTGGAGCAGCTGCGCGCGCTGCACGTGCCGGCGACTTTTCTGCTGATCGGCCGCGACGTACAGCAGTTTCCCGGCCTCGCGCGTGCGATCCCCGCCGGCGGCAACGAAGTGGAGAATCACACCTTTAGTCACCCCGATCTCGATCGCATGACGGCGGCGGAGGTGGAACGGGAGCTGCACGAGGGCGCCGGCGCGCTGGAGAGCGCCGGCCTGCACGACCGCGCGCTTCGCACGCGCATGCGCCCACCCCACGGGCGCTACACGCTGGCCACGATCCAGGCGGCGCAGCGCGCGGGCTTTGCTGTGGTGCTGTGGACCGACGATCCCGGTGACTGGCGCACGCTGACGCCGCAGGCGATCGTCACGCACGCTGTCGCGCATGCCACGGCTCCGGAGATTCTGCTGCTGCATAGCGGCAAGCTCGCCACCATTGAGGGGCTACCGTCGATCGTCGGTCGCTTCCGTGCAGCGGGATATCGTTTCGTTACCGTTGGGGAGTTGCTGCAGGCAGTGCCGGAGGGCGAGCTCAACGACCCCCAGCGCCACGTTTTGGGAGGCTAGCGCAGCCGCGTGCGGAAGTGTTGGCGCCCGTGCGCAGCGGGGTCCACGCCACGTGAGGGAACTATCATCGATGCAAGTGATCGTCAAGGGCAAGAACGTCAAGGTCACACCGGCGATGCGCGCGTACGCCGAACAAAAGATTGGGCACTTGGCGCATTATTTCGACCGCGTGCTCGATGCCTCGGTTTCGATGAGCATCGAGCGTAACTGGCAGATCGTGGATGCGAGCATCGCCGTCCCCGGCGAGACGTTCAGCGCCGCCGATCGCACCCAGGATATGTACGCGTCGGTGGACGCGGTTGTCGACAAATTGACGGCGCAGATCACGAAGTTCAAGGAACGCCGGACCAAGCGAGGACACGAGAGCATCCGCGAGGGCGCCGCGCCGGTCTCGGAGGAGGAGGAGCCGCAGGCTCCGCAGGTCGGGCGCATCACGCGCCGCAAGCGCTTCGGCGTGCGGCCGATGGCCCCAGAGGACGCGGCCGAGGAGATGAAGGACCTCGGTCATGATTTCTTCATTTTCGTCAACGCGCAGAGCGAGCAGTTCTCCGTGCTCTACCGCCGGCGCGACGGCAGTTTGGGGCTGATCGAACCCTACCTGGAATAGCGGCGGTCCGGCGGGGCATGCTATGGGGGGCGCCGAACAGGCACAGGTCATGGCGTTTCTAAAGACCCTCTTCGATTCGAACGAACGCGAGATCGCGCGCTATCGCCGGGTGGTGGAGCGGATCAACGCGCTCGAGCCCGAGCTGCAGCAGCTCTCCGACGAGGAGCTGGCCGCCAAGACGCCTGCATTCAAAGAGCGTTTGGCCGCGGGCGAGCGCATCGACGATCTGCTGCCGGAGGCGTTCGCCGTCGTGCGCGAGACGGGGCAGCGCGTCATGGGTATGCGCCACTTCGACGTGCAGCTCATCGGCGGCATGGTGCTCCACGAAGGCAAAGTCGCGGAGATGAAGACCGGCGAAGGAAAGACGCTCGTCGCCACGCTGCCCGTCTACTTGAACGCGCTGAGCGGGCTCGGCGTCCACGTCGTTACGGTCAACGACTATCTTGCCAAGCGCGACGCCGAATGGATGGGCCCTATTTATCGCGCCTTGGGTTTGAGCGTCGGCGTGATTCAGCACGACCTCAACTCGGCCCAGCGGCGCGAGGCTTACGGCAGCGACATCACCTACGTCACGAACAACGAAGTCGGCTTCGACTACTTGCGCGATAACATGGCCTGGCAGGTTGAGGATCTCGTGCAGCGTGACCTGCACTATGCCGTGGTCGACGAAGTCGACTCGATTCTCATCGACGAGGCACGGACGCCGCTCATCATCAGCGGCCAGGGACCCGACGCCACCGAGCTCTACGCGAAGTTCGCGCAGATCGTGCCGCGCCTGACGAAGGAACAGGATTTCACGGTCGACGAGAAGGCGCACGCCGTGCCGATCACCGAGCAGGGCGTGGCCAAGGTCGAGCGCATGCTCGGCATCAAGAACTTGTACGATCAGCGTAACCTCGAGCTTACCCATCAGCTCAACGCCGCGCTCAAGGCCTGGAATCTCTTCCACAAGGATCAGCAGTATATCGTCAAAGAGGGCGAGGTGGTGATCGTCGACGAGTTCACCGGCCGGCTGATGTACGGGCGGCGCTACTCCGACGGCATCCACCAAGCGATCGAAGCCAAGGAAGGGCTGACCGTGCGCAGCGAGGATCAGACGCTGGCCACGATCACCTTCCAGAACTACTTCCGCCTCTACGAGAAACTCGCCGGCATGACCGGCACGGCTAAGACCGAGGAGCGCGAGTTTCGCGACATCTACGGCCTGGACGTCGTGGTGATCCCCACCAATCGCTCCATCGCGCGCCGTGACATGGCCGACATCGTCTATAAGTCGGAGGAGGCCAAGTTCAAGGCCGTCATCGACGAAGTACTGGCGGAGCACAAGAAGGGGCGGCCGGTACTGGTCGGCACGCGCTCCATCGAGAAGTCGGAGCGGCTCTCGCGCATGCTGGCGCGCGAGGGCGTGGCCCATAACGTGCTCAACGCGAAGTACCACGAGAAGGAAGCCGAGATCATCAAGGACGCCGGCGTGCGTGATGCGGTGACGATCGCGACCAACATGGCCGGCCGCGGCGTCGACATCAAGCTGGGTGAGGGCGTCCAGGATCTGGGCGGGCTGGCCATCATCGGCACCGAGCGCCATGAGTCACGGCGTATCGACAACCAGTTACGCGGCCGTTCCGGGCGTCAAGGAGACCCCGGCAGCACGCGCTTCTACGTGGCGCTGGACGACGAGCTGATGCGCCTCTTCGGCGGCGATCGTCTGACGGGCATCATGGAGCGTGTCGGCTTCACCGATGAAACGCCCATCGAGTCGGGGATGATCTCGAAGTCGATCGAGCGCGCGCAATCGAAAGTCGAAAACCATAACTACGAGATCCGAAAGTCGGTTCTCGAGTACGACGACGTGATGAACAAGCAGCGCGAGATCATCTACGCCGAACGCCGCCGCGTGCTGGAAGGCGAGAACCTGCGCGACTATTTCATCAACACGATTCGCGAGCGCGTCGACGAAGTCGTCGACTCCGCGGCTCCGGAGAATACCCATCCCTCGGAGTGGAACATCGAATCGGTTCTGGACGAGTTGGAGCAGATCTGGCCGGTCAAGAGTCAGATCGGTCTGGAAGAGTTGGAGCGGCTCTCGCGCGAGGAGATGAAGCAGCGCGTGGGCGATCTCGGCCAGAGTGCCTACGAGGCCAAGGAGAGCGAGATCGAGGGCATCGCTCCGGGGATGATGCGCATGGTCGAGCAGCGCTACATCATGCTGCCGATCATCGATCGGCTGTGGGTCGACCATCTCTATAACATGGACGCGCTCAAGACCGGGATCGGTCTGCGCGGCTACGGTCAAAAAGATCCGCGCGTCGAGTACGAGAAAGAGGCCTACGAATATTTCGAAGACCTCAAGGCCACGATCGCCGACGAGGCGATCAAGAGCGTCTTCCGCGTGGTCATCGAGGTCGCTCCGCCGCAGGAGGGGCAGCCCGCTCCGGTAGCGGCGTCGACGATGCCCGACCTCGGTGTGGAGGTTGCGCCCAGCGGCGTGCTGCTCCCGCAAGCCGCACCGCAGCAGGCGCCGCCGAAGGCGCTCGAGCAGCTCTTGGGTCCGGCGCCGGCGCAGCCGCGCGCCATAGCCACCAATCGCAGCGATGAATCCGGCCCCAAGCCCGTACACCGTGAGGAGAAGATCGGGCGTAACGATCCCTGTCCGTGCGGGAGTGGCAAGAAGTACAAGAAGTGTCACGGAGCCGGACAGGCCGCGTAAAAAACGGAACGGCGCGCTCCGTTGGTGGAGCGCGCCGTACGCGTAGACTGCGCCGGGATCAGTCTATGACGGCCATTTCAGGTCGCAGACCTTCGTCGCGTCCGTCTCGGAGAGCGCGGTTCCCTTGGCCTCCTGGCGATCGATGATGTGGAAGACGTCGTGGGGATCGCCCGGCGTTCCGTTCGCGTTGAGTTTGCCGAACCAGACCGGCCATTGCAGCGCGTGGTCGACCTTGCGGTACTCTCCGCCGCCCTCCCAGAGACCGCTGAAGTGCGACCCGGCCAGCGCGCGCGCCATCTTCACGGGATCGGTCGACTTGGTCTCTGCGATGGACCAGATGAGCCGATCCATCGCGGTGTAGCCGAAGCAGCTGCGCGGCGTGGGCGGTTCGTTGTAGAGTTTCTTGTACTCGCTCACGAAGCGCTCGGCCATGGCGTTGTTCTTACCCAGCACGCTGTCGCCTTTGTAGTACCACTCGGTGCCGTAGTAGCCGACGCGGACCGAGGGCGGAACGGCCCAAATGGCTTCCAACTCGGCGTAGGGACCGGCGACGGGGAACGACTTGAGAATGCCGTACGAGCCGGCTTGTTTCATCAAGTTGACCCAGTCCTCGCCGGCGACCAGCACGAGCAGGCAATCGGGTTTGGCCGCCGCTACCTTCGTGAGGTAGGGGCTGAAGTCGCTGGTACCCAGCGGCGTGAGATCGTTCGCAACGATCGTGCCGCCGACGCGCTTGGAGACGTCCGCGTAACCCTCAGCCAACGAGTGTCCGAAGGCGTAGTCGGGCGTGATCAGATACCATTTCTTACCGAACAGTTTCGCGATCGAGAAGCCGGTCGCGTGCGTGAGCTGCCAGGTGGTGTGGCACGTCTGGAAGGTGTTCCAGTGGCAATTCTTGCCGGTGATGAGGTCGGTGTGACCCCCGGAATCGATGAAGAAGACGCCCATCGAGTTGGCGGCGTTGCTGGTGGCAAGCGCCGCTGCGCTGTTGAGCGTGCCCATGAGTGCGGCGACTTTGTCTTGGTTGACGAGCTTACGCGCCTTCTCGACGCTTACGCCGGGGTTGTTCTGGTTGTCCTCGAGCACGACTTCGACTTTACGTCCCAGCACGCCACCCTTCTGGTTCCACCATTCCACGGCCATTGCCGCGCCGCGCTTCTCGTTCTGCGCGACGGCGGCATAGACGCCTGTCAACTCCTCGATCTGACCGATCTTGAGGACGTCAGCGGCTTCGCCGATCTTGGGGATGAAGGCAGGGAATCCCGCGGTGATCGCCGCTGCGCCCAGACCGGCGCCCTTCACGAACGATGCGCGGGAAATGGGATGACTCGGCATACTCTGTCTCCTTGCCGCATCGAACGCGGCCGAACGAATGAGTACAGGTAGTAGGCTCTTGGTACTGCCGGCGGCGATACTTCGAAACGCGCGCGGGTGATTTCCCCCTAGACCAAGCGGCGCGCCGGAGATTTCGCAGCGTGAATCATACGCCGGCGCGTCCGCAGAGTTCGCGAAACTTGCAACGAGCGCAGATCGGTCCAGGCTCGATCATCGGAAAGCGCTCGATGTCATCGGCACGGTTCGCGCGCGGATCGGTCAAGCGCGCACCGAGATCGCGCAGAAACTCCACGATCATCCCGTGCACGAGGGCAGCCTTCTCCGCCAGAGCGTCGATCGCGACGGCTTGATGCTCGTCCGGTGCCAAGAAGTGTACGAAGTGCCCTTTCATCTCCTCGAGCGGCGTCCCAAGCTTGCGATGAATGAACAGTGCGTAGGCACCGATCTGCAGATCGCCGGGCGCAGAGAGCCGGCCGGTCTTCCAATCGAGGATATGAACGAAGCCGTCGTTCCCTTTCACCACGACGTCCGGCGAGCCGTAGATCGTCGTGCCGTCAGCCAGCGTGGTGCGCTGAGCATCCCACGTTTCGCTGGGCGACATGATCGCCGTATGCGCCACGGGATCCACCCAGAGCAGATCGTGCGCCGCATGCGCGAAGGGAATGCGTGCATACGGGCTTTGCCGCAAGCCCTCCAGATTGGACTCGAGCTTTACGCGCGCCTGCACCACACGCTCCTCGACGTCCGCGCTGCCGTAGTAGCGTTCCGCGAGCTGCCCCGCGCCGCTGCGCGCGTCGTCGACGCCGTCACCGATCCTACGCCGCGCCAGTCGCACGCAGCGCTCGAACATTTCACGCGCCTGCGTCGCGATGCGCTCGAAGGGCACGCCGCGCTCGCCCGGGCGGCGCAGATGAATCGCCACGGCCAGCGGCTCGTGGATCGAGGAACCCACGAGCCGGTCGAGATCGCTAAGTGCTTTGAGGAAGCCGGCCTTGCGTTGCGTGGCGCTCGCGTCCTCGCTCCACCAGCCCCAACTCCCGTAGTACGTCCAGTAGTACGCGCGCTTGCAGCGCCGATAGACGCTGTCGCGGGACCACGACCACGCGATCTCGTTCTTGAGCTCGCGCACGTTACGCTAAGACTACGATCTCGCCGCCGCTGCCCTCGCGCGCACGCCCGATCGTGCAGACGAGTTGTCCGCGCCGCTCCAGCGCTTGCGCGAGTGCCGCCGCGCCTGCGGGGGGCACGGCGATGAGCAGTCCCCCGGAAGTCTGCGCGTCCGACAGCGCCAGACGCAGCGCGCCGCCCACGGCTTGGTCGAAGCGTACGAAGGCCGCGTGCTGGCTCGCGTTGTCCTTGGTGCCTCCCGGGACCTCACCGGCCTCGATCAGTGCCGTGGTGCGCGAGAAGAGCGGTAAGGCGCGTGCGTCGATCTCGAAGGTCACGCCGCTAGCGACAGCCATCTCGTGAGCATGGCCCAGGAAACCGAAGCCGGTGATGTCGGTGCACGCGTGCGCGCCCGCTTCCAGCGCCGCTTCGGAGGAACGCGCGTTCAGCGCGGCCATGGAGCGTACCGCCTCCTCCATCACGTCATCGCCGATGACGCCGTGCTTGAGTGCCGTCGAGTAGATGCCCGTTCCCAGCGGCTTGGTAAGGAAGAGCTGGTCGCCCGCCCGTGCCGTGTCGTTGCGCAGGATGCGCCGCGGATCCACGAAGCCCGTGACCGCCATGCCGAACTTCGGTTCGTCGTCCTTCACGGTGTGCCCGCCGATGATGCTGACGCCCGCTTCGCGGCAGGCGTCGGCGCCGCCGCGCAGGATCTCGGCAAAGACGTCGTCCGGCAGCGTCCCCACCGGAAACGCCGCGATGTTCAGCGCCGTGACCGGCCGGCCGCCCATGGCGTACACGTCCGAGAGCGCGTTGGCGGCGGCGATGCGGCCATACGTGAACGGATCGTCGACGATGGGCGTGAAGAAGTCGACGGTCTGCACCAGTGCCAACTCTTCCGAGATGCGGTAGATGCCGGCGTCGTCGAACGTGGCGGTTCCCACCAGCACGTTGGGGTCGGTAATGGGCGGCAAGTCGCGCAGCACGTGCGCGAGGTCGGCGGAGCCGACTTTGCTCGCTCACCCCGCGCAGGAGCTGTAGGCGGTCAGACGGATGGATTTCGCGATGGTCATGTTGTTTCGTTGTTCCAGCCCAGCCGTCGACGGACCCGCTCTCCGGCCACGTCGGCCAGGACCACCAGCAGCCAGGTGGCCACGACGTATGCCGTCATCGACTGGTAGTGCATGTGCTGCTGTGCGTTGTAGAGAGCTTCACCGATTCCGCCCGCGCCGATCATCCCGACGACCGTGGCGGCCCGCACGTTCCACTCCAACCGGAACATGGTGTGGACGGCCAGCGGGCCGATCGCCAGCGGCACGATGCCGAAGGCGACGATCGCCAAACGCTTCGCGCCGGTAGCCTCCAGCGCCCGGACGGGCGCGGCCGCCACGTTCTCGAACGCTTCGGCGAAGAGCTTGCCGAGCACGCCTGCGGAGTGGATGCCCAACGCCAGTGCCCCCGCCAGCGGTCCGATCCCCGCCGTCACCACGAAGATCAGTCCCCACACGATTTCGGGAACGGCACGCGAGATGTCGAGCACGCGGCGCACTGCGGCAACGACGACCGCGTGAACGACGTTGCGTGCGGCGCAGAGTGCCAGTGGAATCGCCAACAACAGCGCCAGTATCGTGCCTCCGACCGCAATCTCCAACGTCTGCCACAGCAGTACGGGCAGTGCCGCCAGCGCCCGGGCGTCCAGCAGTGGCGGAAACATCGCGGCGAACGTCACCAAGGCGTGGCGGAGCACGAAGACCTGCGGCGGGTTGAGCAGCATCGTGGCCAGTCCGGCCGGAAAGAGCACGAGCGCGAGCCGGGGATTCTTGCGCATGAACCAGCCGAGCGTGTCGACGAACGTCACGAGCAGTGCGAGGATCACGATCAGCGTGGTGGCACGCGGGTAATCCAGACCGCTGACGGCGCCGACGAGCTCGGTGCCGATGCCGCCGGCTCCGACGGCGCCGACGATCACCGAGGCGCGCATCGCGCACTCGAAGGCGTAGGAGCCGAAGGTCAGCAAGTCGGCCAGCGTCAGCGGGATCAGGCCGAAGATCGCGACTGCCAGGCGCGGTGCGCCGGTGGAACGCAGCGACTCCAGCGGAGCCTGCGGAGCCGCCAAGAAGAGCTCAGCGAAGACTTTGCCGACCATCGCCGTGTAGAAGACGGCGAGCGCCGTGATCCCCGCGGCCGGCCCCAGCCCCACGATGACCACGGCTAAGATCGCCAGCGTGAGATCCGGAATCGCGCGCAACGCCGAGAGCACGCCCACCACGCTTTGCCAGCCCGGGGCACGCGTGCCGACGTAGGCGGCCAGCGGGATGCCTAGGCAGAGCGCGACCAGCATCCCTGCAGAGGCCATGCCGATCGTCTGCAGCACGGGGAGCCAGACATAGCGCAGGTACGAAGGCGAGAGATCCGGAGGGAAGAACGCCAGGAAGGTATGCCAGGCCAGCGTGAGCGCGTGCATGCTACGAGGCGAAGACCAGCTGCTCCGGCGCTACCTGCGCCACCGGCCGATCGAAGACGACGCGCCCGTGGCGCAGCCCAACCACGCGGTCGAAGTAGCGTACCGCGAGATCGGGTTGGTGTAGCGAACAGAGCAGAGCCAAACCACGCTCCCGCGCCAAACCGCAGAGCAGCGCGAGGATCTGCTCGCTGCGCACGGGATCCAGCGAGGCGACAGGTTCGTCGGCCAGCAGCACGGAGGGGCGCTGCACCAGGGCGCGTGCGATGGCTACGCGCTGGCGTTGTCCGCCGGAGAGATCGGAGGTGCGGCTGCGCAGTTTCTCCGGGATGCCGACGCGCTCGAGCGCGCTGCGGGCCTCGCCTAGCTCGGCTTTGCTCGGGCTCACCAGAAAACGTAACGCATGCAGTGAGCTCCAGCGCCCCAGGGCTCCCGCCATCACGTTTTGGTAGACGGTGAGGCGGTCAACGAGGTCGTGCATCTGGGCGATGACGGCGATGCGCCGTCGCAGTGCACGCAGCTGCGCTCCGCGGGCCCGGCCGACCTGCTCTCCCTCGAGCGCAACGTAACCGCTTTGGACGGTCACGCTGCCATTGACGGCGCGGAAGAGCGTGGTCTTGCCGCCGCCGCTGGGTCCCACCACCGCCACCCGCTCGCCGCCTTCCACGCGCAGGCAGACGCTCTCTAGCGCCGGTGCGGTCTGGGTGGGGTAGCGGACGGTGAGGTCGACGATGGAGAGCACGACGCTACATCATGCCCAGCGCGCGGGCCACGCCGCGCAGCGTATCGTATTCGGCGTCGTCCGCGTGCACGAAGTGCTTGCCGCGCAAGATGTCGAGTACGGCCCCGTCGCGCGGCTCGCGCAACCCCAGGAAGGCATCGGCGAAAGCCTGGCGCTCCGGGGAGCCGAGGTCCTTGCGCGCCACCCAGACGTAGTCGACGAACGGCGGCGTGGTATAGAAGACGCGTACCTTGCTCCCGTCGATCTGTTTGTTCTCGACGAGCGCATGGAAGACGCTCTCGTCTAGGGCGCCCGCGTCGACGATACCGGCCTCGACGGCCTTGGCCGTGGCGGGGTGGTTTCCGGTGAAGCGGTAGCGCAGAGCGTGGTCGGGATCGATGCCGTTCTTCTGCATGTAGTAGTACGGCATCAAATGGCCGCTGGTCGAGTTGGTGTCACCGAACGCGAAGCTCTTGCCGCGCAGGTCCGCCAGGCTGTGGATATCCGAACCGCTCTGGGTGATGAAGAGCGAGTGGAAGCGTTGGTCGCTTGAGCGCTGAACGAGCGGGATCACCCCGTAGCGCGCGTGCGCCTGAACGTACGTAAGCCCGCCCAGGTAGGCGAAGTCGAGCGACGCGTTGCCCAGGGCTTCGACGGTGGCGTTGTAGTTGGTGGGAATGACCAAGTCGACGTCGTGTCCGGTCTTGCCGGCCAAGTAGTCGCGCAACGGGCGCTTCTCGTCGACGGAGACCTGCGTGGCCCCGGCGTCAGGGATCATCCCGACGCGCAGCGGTGCGGCCGCCGCCACGGCGGCCGGCGCCAACATGCCCGCGGCGAAGAGGACGCCCGAACCTTTCAGGAAGCGCGTGCGGCTGATGGGCGAGAAGTGCATCGAACGGGACCCTCCTATGCCTAGAACGTAATAAGCCGTTGTCTCTAGCGTATGACGTTCGATAGAGCGCGATGGTTTCACCCCTGCGAGGGCCGTGGCGGCGGACGGACGAATCGGCGCACTCATGAGCGATGCTACCCGTTCCGAGATCATACGATTGCGCGCGCAGCTGGAGCGGCTGCGGGTGCGTCTTTGACTACGCCAAGCATCGCGATCGCCTGAAGGAGCTGGAACGCGCTTCGCAGACGTCTGATTTCTGGGAGGATGCCGCCGCGGCGCAGGCTGTGATGAAGCGGATCGCCGATCTGCGCGCCGAGACCGAGCCGCTAGAGCGCGTGGCACGCACCCTCGACGAGGCCTGGGAGCTGCTCGAGCTCATGGGTGACGAGGCCGGGGCCGATGAGGAAGCCGGGCGCGATACCGCCGCCGCCGCTGCCGAATTGGACGGGCTGGAGATGGCGGCCAACTTCGACCGCGAGTTCGATCATCACGGCGCGATCGTCTCGATCAACTCGGGCGCCGGCGGAACCGACGCCGCGGATTGGGCGCAGATGCTGCTGCGGATGTACGTCCGCTGGGCCGAGCACCACGGCTTCGAGGTGCGCTACAGCGACGAAACGCCCGGCGACGAGGCCGGCATCAAGAGCGCCACGTTCTTCGTGCGCGGCCGCAACGCGTACGGCATGCTGGAGAGCGAGCGCGGCGTCCACCGCCTGGTACGGATCTCCCCGTTCGACGCCGCGCACCGGCGCCATACGGCCTTTGCCAGCGTGGACGTCGTGCCGGAGTTGGAGGCCGGCGAGGGGCAACTGGAGATCAAGCCGGACGAGATCCGCATCGAGACGTTCAAGAGCGGCGGCGCGGGCGGCCAGTACGTCAATAAGACCGAGTCGGCCATCCGCATCATTCACCTCGCCACCGGCATCATCGTCTCTTCGCAGCAGGAGCGCTCGCAGATGCAGAATCGTGACGTCGCGATGTCGATTCTGCGGGCGAAGCTGCTGCAGCGCGAGTTGGACGAGCGCGACCGTAAGTTGGCCGAGCTGCGGGGCGAGAAGCTCTCGACCGAATGGGGCAGCCAGATCCGTTCCTACGTCCTCAATCCGTACCAGCTGGTCAAGGATCATCGCACCGGCGTCGAGACCGGGAACGTCACGGCTGTGCTCGACGGTGAGATCGATCTCTTCATCTGGCCGTACCTGCAGCAGCGCGGGCGTTTTGCCGGCAGCGCGGTGACGTGAGCGCCGCGCCCGAGCTCTGCGTCGTCGTGGTGACGTGGAACGACGCCGCGCGCGCCGCCGCCGCGATCGACTCCTTCTTCGATTTGCCGGAGGTGCGTAACCGCCCCGAACGTTATGCGCTGATCGTCTCGGACAACGGCTCGCGCGACGGCACCGCGCAGAGTCTGCGCACTCGCTATGGTGATCGGATCGCCGTGCTGGAGAACGGCGCCAACCTCGGATTCGGCGCGGGCTGCAATCGCGCGTTCGCACGCGTCGACGCACCCTACTATTTCCTGCTCAACCCCGACGCGCTCTTGCGGCCGGGAGCGCTCGACTCGATGCTGGATTTCTTCGCGCGGCACCCGGAAGCGGGGATCGCAGGCTCGCGCGTGCTCAATCTCGACGGTACGGTGCAGGAGTCGTGCGGCGAGTTCGACACGTGGCTGGGAGCGTTCTTGCGCTCGAGCGCCTGGGGCGAGCTGCCGCCGCTGCGCCGTTACGCCAACGGCCACGCGCTGCGCGCGTGGAACTACGGCGACGAACGCCGCGTGGATATCGTGATCGGCGCGGCGCTGGCACTGCGGCGCAGCACGATCCGGCACTTGGAAGGATTCGACGAGCGCTTCTTTCTCTACCAGGAAGAGGTGGATCTCTGCAAGCGCGCAGCGGGAGCCGGCCTCCAGACGTGGTTCGTGCCCTCCAGCGTCGTGCAGCACGAAGGCATGGGATCGGCGATCTCGCGCGCAGCGGTGGAGCGCCACAAACGCGCCGGGCGGCGCCGCTATTGGATCAAACATCACGGGCGGCTCTGGTATTATGCGTTGTGTACGGCGCTGGTGGCGCGCTACGCGCTCTACGCGGCGCCGCTGGCTGGGGGTGCGTTGCTGCTGCGGCACGCGCTGGGGCGGTGATGGCGCTACGCTCGGAGTGCGTGACCACCACGCGTGAGGCAGTGGGTTTCCGCGTCGTGCGGCGCTGCGGCCTCGCGTCGGGTCAAGCCATGCAGGCGCGCAACTATTTGCGTGACGCGCTGCATGCGATCGGCACGTTTCTGGGCCTGATGCCCTACGACTTCGTTACGGATGCAGAGCGTGCGCGGGCCGACTCCATCGCACAGCTTCTGGAGCGCGCGGAGCGGCTGGGAGCCAACGGCGTGATCGATCTGCGCTTCCAAGCCGTGGACGAAGGCGGCGCAACGCGGCTGACGGCGATTGGGGAGGCGGTCGTTTTGGATCGCGAGCCGCGGTGAGCGAGCCGACGTTACAGGAGCGTGCCGCGCGCGAGCGCGCGCTGGCGCAGCTTGCGCGCACGGTGGAAGCCTGCCGCAAGTGCGAGATCGGCTACACGCGCACTCGGAGCGTCTTCGGTGAGGGCGATCCCTGCGCGCGCCTGATGTGCGTGGGCGAGGGCCCCGGTGAGACAGAGGACGCGACGGGGCGGCCGTTCGTGGGGCGGGCCGGCGAGCTGCTGACGAAGATGCTGGCGGCCATCGGGCTCGAACGCGACGAGGTCTACATTTGCAACACCATCAAGTGCCGCGCCAGCTACCGCGACGGCAACAAGGTGCGCAATCGCGCGCCCACGCCGCAGGAGCTGGCGAACTGCCGTCCCTACCTCGACGAGCAGATCGCCATCATCCGTCCGCAAGTGATCTTGGCGCTGGGAGCCCCGGCTGCGAAGTCGTTCTTGGGGCAGGCGTTCCAGATCACGCGCATGCGTGGGCGCTGGTTCGAGGGGCCGCACGGCAGCGCGCTGATGGCTACCTTCCATCCCGCCTACGTGCTGCGCCAAGGCGGCACCGCGCTCACCGAAACCAAACGCTTGGTGTGGGGCGATCTGAAAGCCGTGCGGGCACGCCTGGATGAGTTGGCGGCGGTAGCGGAGGCGGCTGCCGGATCCGCCGCCGAGCCGGAGCAGCGTAGCCTCTTTTAGGGCCTCGACGCGCGGGGGCGCTGGACGGCGTGGGCCAATTCGACTACCATACGAAGCGTTATGCAACGTGATGCCATGCAGATCTGGTGGGACGACCGCGCGCGGGCGCTCGGCCTGCGCGACGGCCAGGCGCTGGCCGATGAGCTCGGCCTCAAGCGCTATCGTGTCGGGCAGCTCTACCACGCCGCCGTCAAGGAGCTAGCCGGCGAGATCGACGCGATCACGGTGCTGCCGCAGACGCTGCGCGACGAGCTCCATGCGCGTGCCTTCCCATTCGACACGGTTGCGCCAAACGTCGTCCAGCGCTCGAGCGACGCTCAGACTACCAAGGGACTCTTCGCCCTGCGCGACGGGCAAGAGATCGAGGCCGTGCTCATGGAGCACCACGGCGACCGCAACACCGTCTGCGTCTCCAGCCAAGCAGGCTGCGCCTTCGCCTGTGCCTTCTGCGCGACGGGGCAGGCCGGTTTCTCGCGCCATTTGAGCTCCAGTGAGATCTTCGATCAGGCGCGCTACTTCGCGCGCACCTTGGCGGCGCAGGGACGCAAGGTTACGAATGTCGTCTTCATGGGCATGGGCGAACCGTTTCACAACTACGACGCCGTGCTGGGTGCCGTGGCGCTGCTCAACGACCCGAAGGGTTTCGGCTTAGGGCACCGTCACATCACCATCTCGACGGTAGGCGTGGTGCCGATGATCGACCGCTTCGCCGGCGAGGGGCTGCAAGTCAATCTCGCGATCTCGCTGCACGCGCCCACCGACGAGCAGCGCGGCGCCATCATGCCGGTGAACAAGCGTTGGGCGATCGGCGAGCTGATGGGTGCGTGCGCGCGTTACGTCGAGCAGACGGGGCGCAAGATCTTCTTCGAGTACTTGATGCTGGCCGGCGTCAACGACCGGGTGGAGGATGCGCGCGAGTTGGCGCGGCTCATGGCAGGGCGTCTCTATCACGTCAACTTGATCCCCTACAACTCCACGCCCGATGCGGAGTTCCAAGGCTCCGAGGGTGCCATCGTCGATGCATTTCAACGCGTGCTCACCGCGGCCGGTGTGCCCTCGACGATCCGCCATCCCATGGGGCGCGATATCGCCGCCGCCTGCGGGCAGCTGCGTGCCCAGACGCAGCCGCGCGCCGGCGCGTCCGTATAAGCGGTTCGAGCGCGGCGCGACAGGGGGAAAGCCGCCAGGGGGCGCAACTTCCGGGCTTATGGCTACGCAGACCGGACGGTATCAGCCCTCCCTGGATGAGATCAGCGCGCTTGCCAAGCGGCGCGGCTTCGTCTTTCAATCGTCGGAGATCTACGGCGGCGCGGGAGGCGTCTGGGATTACGGGCCGCTCGGCACGGAGCTCAAGCGCAACGTCAAGCAGGCCTGGTGGCATGAGGTGGTGGAGAGCCGCGACGACGTGGTGCCGTTCGACGCGGCGATCATCATGCATCCGCGGACGTGGATAGCCTCCGGCCACGCCGCGACCTTCCACGACAAGATGGTGGACTGCAGAGTCTGCAAGCACCGCTTCCGCGCCGACCATCTGCCTTCGTTAGAGAAGTGTCCCGATTGCGGCAGCAAAGGCTCGCTCACCGAGCCGCGCGACTTCAACTTGATGCTCAAGACCTACTTGGGCCCGGCGGAGGATAGCGCGAGCCAGGTCTGGCTGCGCCCGGAGACGGCGCAAGGCATCTTCGTGAACTTCAAAAACGTCGCGCAGGCAGCGCGCCGTAAACCGCCGTTCGGAATTGCGCAGGTTGGTAAGTCTTTTCGGAACGAGATCACGCCGGGAAACTTCACCTTCCGGACGCGCGAGTTCGAGCAGGCGGAGCTGGAGTTTTTCATCCCGCCGGACGGCACCGACGAGCAGTGGTACCACCGTTGGGTCGAGTTGCGCATGTCCTGGTACCGCCGTTATCTGCTGGACGAGCGCGTGCGCTTCCGCGAGTTGGCTCAAGAAGAGTTGGCCCACTACGCCAAAGGGCTCACCGACGTGGAGTACCGCTTCCCTTGGGGCTGGGGGGAGTTGGAGTCGATCGCCAACCGCGGCACGTACGACCTGAACGCGCATATCAAGGAGTCCGGCAAGGACCTCTCGTTCTTCGACGAGGCCAACAAGGCCAAATACGTGCCCATCGTCGTGGAGGCTTCCGCCGGCGTCGACCGGACGGCGCTGGCGCTCTTGATCGACGCCTACGACAAGCAGCGCTACGTGGATCAGACCGGGAAGGAGGCCGAACGCGTCGTGCTGCGCTTCCACCCCCAGATCGCCCCGTGTAAAGCAGCGGTCTTCGCGCTGGCGCGCAACAAGCCGGAGCTGGTGGAACGTGCACGCGGCCTCGAGCGCGACCTGCGCCGCGTGCTGCGCACGCAGTACGACGAGGGGAACATCGGCCAGCTCTACCGCCGCCAGGACGAGATCGGGACGCCCTGGTGTCTCACCGTCGACTATCAGACCCTCGACGACGGGACCGTGACGCTGCGCGACCGCGACAGCATGGAGCAGACGCGCATCCCGGCGGACCAGGTCAAGGCGCTGCTCCTCGAGCGCCTCGCGGGCTAGCGCCGCTGGGGCTGTTGGTCTGGCCATCCACGGGAAGAATGTTATAAGGAAACTTTGCTTCCTGGACCGAACAGCCAGAAATCTCGTTCAAGATTAGAGGAGATCGGTAGAGATGGCAAAGGTGATTGCGCCCGCGGCGGCGGTCAGCGGCAAGGTGCCGGGCGCAACGTGGATCTATCGCTTCGAGCAGGGCTCCGCGTCGATGCGGGACCTGCTCGGCGGCAAGGGCGCGGGGCTGGCGGAGATGACGCGCGCGGGCCTGCCCGTCCCCGATGGCTTCACGATTACCACCGAGGCCTGCCTTGCGTTCTACCGCAATGCGCGCGCCCTGCCGCCCGGCCTCGCGGAGGACGTGCGCGCGCATATGACCATCCTCGAGCGCAACACGGGTAAGAGCTTTGGCGGGCGTGAGAACCCGCTCTTGGTCTCCGTGCGCTCGGGGGCACGGGTCTCGATGCCGGGCATGATGGACACGATCCTCAACCTGGGCTTGAACGACCAGACCGTCGAAGGGCTGGCGGCGCTTACCGGCAACGCGCGCTTCGCTTGGGATGCCTACCGCCGCTTCGTGCAGATGTTCGGGAAAGTGGTGCTGGCACTCGACGGCGAGCACTTCGAGCACGTCATCGCCGAGCGCAAGCGCGCCGAGGGTGTCAAGAGCGATCCCGAACTGAGCGCCGAGGGCTGGCGAGCGGTGGTGGCGGCGTTCAAGGACATCATCGCGCGCGAGAGCGGAGCGGCGTTTCCACAAGACGTCTACGCGCAGTTGTTTCGCGCCATCGAGGCCGTCTTCGATTCTTGGAACTCCAAGCGCGCGATCGACTACCGCCGCTTCAACAAGTTTCCCGACGATTGGGGCACAGCCGTCAACGTCGTCTCGATGGTCTTCGGCAACATGGGCGACGATAGCGGTACGGGCGTGGCCTTCACCCGCAACCCGTCCACCGGCGAGCGCGCGCTCTTCGGCGAGTATCTGACCAACGCCCAAGGTGAGGACGTGGTCGCGGGTATTCGTACGCCCATGGCAATCGCCGAGTTGGAGCAGCGCCAACCGGGCGTCTACGGACAGTTCATCGAGATCGCCGGGAAGCTCGAGCGCCACTACCGCGACATGCAGGATATGGAGTTCACGGTGGAGCGCGGTAAGCTCTACATGCTCCAGACGCGCAGCGGGAAGCGCGCGGCGGAGGCCGCGGTGAAGATCGCGCTGGACATGGTGGACGAGGGTTTGATCTCACGTCAGGAAGCGCTGCGCCGCGTCGGCGCCGAGAGCCTCAACCAACTCTTCCACGCGCGCATCGATCCGCGCGAACACTTCGAGGTCGCAGCCACCGGCCTCAACGCATCGCCGGGCGCCGCCACCGGCGCGATCGTGCTCGATGCCGATACCGCGGTGGCCTGGGCCGCCGCCGGGCGCGCCGTGGTTCTGGTGCGTGAGGAGACTGCGCCTGACGACGTCCACGGCATGATCTCCGCGCAGGGTGTGCTGACCGCCAAAGGCGGCGCCACCTCGCATGCCGCCGTGGTTGCGCGTGGTATGGGCAAGCCCTGCGTGGCCGGTTGCGAGGAGCTCTCCATCGACGCGCGAGCGCGTACGGTCACGATCGGCGGCAAGACGCTGCGCGAAGGCGATCCCATCACCATCGACGGCACGAGCGGGCGTGTGATCCTGCGCGGGCTGACGCTGATTCCGCCGCCCTCGGAGCTGCCGGCCTGGCTGGCGCGCTTCCTGGGCTGGGCCGACGAGGCGCGCCGCCTGGAGGTGTGGGCGAATGCCGATACGCCGGAAGACGCTCGCCGCGCGCGCGAGTTGGGAGCGCAGGGCATCGGGTTGTGCCGCACCGAGCACATGTTCTTCGGTGAGGACCGGCTGCCGATCGTGCGCGAGATGATCCTCTCGGATACCCCGGAGGCGCGCGCGCAGGCGTTGGAACGTCTGCTACCGTTCCAACGAGACGACTTTTCCGGGATTCTCGAGGCGATGGCGGGCTGCACGGTGACGATCCGTCTGCTCGACCCGCCGCTGCACGAGTTTCTCCCGCCCTACGAAGATTTGCTGGTGGAGACCACGGAGTTACGCCTGCGGTACGGCGAGAACGATGCGCGCTTCCTGGAGAAGCAGCGCATCCTCGAGCGCGTGCGCCAGCTGCACGAGCAGAATCCGATGCTGGGCTTCCGCGTCTGCCGCTTGGGTATCGTCTACCCGGAGATCTACGCGATGCAGGTGCGGGCGATCGTGCAGGCGGCAGTGGGCTTGCGCCGCCGCGGCGTCGACGCGCGCCCCGCCATCATGATTCCAGGCGTGGGCAATCTGCGCGAGATGGAGTTCACGGCGGAGCACGCCCGCGCCACCGTTGCGAAGACGTTCGAGGAACTGGGCGCCGAAGCGTTCGAGATTCAAGTGGGGACGATGATCGAGTTGCCGCGCGCCTGTATGGTGGCCGATCAGTTGGCGGGCGTGGCCGAGTTCTTCTCGTTCGGTACGAACGATCTGACGCAGACGACGCTGGGCTACTCGCGCGACGACGCCGAGGCCAGCTTCATCCCGCGCTATCTGGAGCTGAAGATCCTCGCGGAGGATCCGTTCCAGGTGCTGGATCGCGAGGGGGTAGGGGCGCTGATGCGCATCGGCGCCGAGCGTGGCCGTGCCGCTCGCGCCAAGCTCAAGATCGGCATCTGCGGCGAGCACGGCGGGGAGCCGTCGAGCGTGGCATTCTGCGATACGCTCGGTTTAGACTACGTGTCGTGCTCGCCGTACCGTGTGCCGATCGCCCGTCTCGCAGCCGCGCAAGCCGCATTGGAGCGCGCCGGCAAACGCGAGGGAGCCGATCAGGACTAGCGGGCCGTTACGGAGTCGGCGACGGACAGGGTTCGGGTGTGGCCCCCGCTTGTTGCGACTGAGAGGAGGCTGTCGCGCAGGGACTGGGCGTTGCGCCGGGCATCACTTGCGCCACCTGCAGGCGGTGGCTCTGCGCGTAGGACGTCGCCCCTACCGCACCCAGCGAGAGCGCGACGAAGGCGGCGATGGAGCTGGCTCGTAATCTGCTCATGGTGTGGCCATTCCCTTGCTCTGGAGCGTGTTGGTGAACATTGCACGTTCATACCGCCTCAGGCCGGTTACGCCACGCCGCCGCTTTGAGACCTTAGGCTTAGCGCGGTAAGGGCTTTTGGGCCCCCTGCATAAGCGCTCGAACGCTCAGAATGGCAGCGGCAAGGCGCTCCAACCCGCTTGACGGCGTGCGCGCACCTCGGCGCAGAGCTGCCGGGCGCCGCGCACGCGGTCGCCGCCGCGACGCACGAAGAGCTTGCGCCAGTAGGCCTTGCCGGCAAGGCCGCGGATGAGATCGGAGGCCTCCGTGGCTTCGACGGTCGCTCCCATGAGATGCACGTAGAGCGCGGGGCCGCGGCGCATGCGCTCTTCCTGCGCATCGCCCCAGACGTCGTCGCCATAGTGGTCCCGCAACACGCGCTCGCAGGCTTCGTAGAGCGTGAGGTCGCGTTCGCCGTTGAACTCTGCGGCCAGCGCGAACGGTGCGATGCGATCGCGCAACGCCCGCGCCGCCGCGGTTTGCGAAGGCCGCAACTGCTCCATGACGCGGAAGTCGTCCCAGGCTAGGAACTCGCCGATCGCGTCGAGCTCGTGCGGATCGCTCCACAGTTCGCGCAGCGCATCGCCCAGTACGCGCTCGAACGCGCGAGTGGTGTGGTGGAAGTAAACCGTGGCGAACATCATGTAGCGGGCGAGCACGAATTGCTCGAGTGCCACCAAACCGCGTCCGTCGATGCCTAAGCGCGGCTGACCGCCGATACGCAGCACGCGCAGCGAGGCCACCAGTTGCGCCGCGTCGTAACGCCCGCCGCTCACGCCCGTGAAGTAGGCGTCGCGCTGGAGATAGTCCATGCGGTCGCAGTCGAGGTTCGGTCCGCTCACGAGCTCCTTGAGCACTGGGAAGGAAGACGGCGGACCGCTGACGATCAGCGCCAGCACCTCGCGCGGGTCCACGCCCGCGCGTGCCATCCCTTCGCGCAGCCGTGGAAGTTCGAGCATCTCCTCCGTGCGTGTCTCGTGCCGCCGCCCCAGCACGGCCTCGGAGGCGTGAGAGAACGGCCCGTGCCCCAGGTCGTGCAGCAGCAGCGCCACCCGCAGGAGGCGCCGCTGCGCCTCGTAGTCCTGTTCGGATGCAAAGTAGTCCGGCGAGTGCTCGCGCAAGGCTTCGATGGCGCGCGTCCCCATCGCCAGCGCCCCCAGCGCGTGCGTGAAGCGCGAATGTTCCGCCGAGGGAAAGGCTAGATAGGCAAGGCCGAGCTGGCGCAAGCGCCGCAGGCGCTGAAACGGCGCGCTATCCATGAGCGCCGTCTCCGCCTCGCTTAACTCGATGAACCCATGGATGGGGTCAAAGATCCGCTTCACGCCTTGCTCCTCGCCTTGCTCCTCGGCGGGCACGTACCGCACGCGGGGACGCCCGTCGCGGCACATCCGTGTGCCGCTCCTGCTGCCCTCGCGCTTCGCTCCACCATCCTGGTTTCGCTCGCGCCTCGGAGCCCCCGCTTTGCGGTACGTGCCCGCCTCCTCGCGGCTGTGAGCAGCGGGGCCGCGCAGGAGGCGCGGCGACGGGCGCCCCCGGCAGGGGCGTGTACCGCCCCGGTGCGAAAATACGAACATGCGTTCGCGTACGATGTCCACCGCGCGCCCACAGGAAACGCAAGATACTCACAGGGTCGTCCACAGCGGCGCCTGCGAACGTAAGCAGTTCCGTGGCGATCGCTGATTCGGTCCTCTCCGAGATTCAAGCGCGCCTCCCGCTGGTGGAGGTCGTGGGCTCGTACGTGCAGTTGCGCAAGCGGGGGAAGGATTACGTCGGCCTCTGCCCCTTCCATAGCGAGCGCACGCCTAGCTTCAGCGTGGCCCCGGAGAAGGGTTTCTTCAAGTGCTTCGGCTGCGGCCAGGGCGGCGGACTCTTCAAGTTCATCGAGCTAATCGAGAACGTGAGCTTCCCCGACGCGATACGCTTGCTGGCCAAGCGCGCCGGCGTGGAGGTCGAGGAGGAGACCCCGGCGATGGCGCGCCGGCGCTCCGAGCGCGAAGCGATCTACGAGGCCAATGCCGCCGCCGTCGCTTACTTCCAGGAGCAGTTGCGCAAGGGGGCCGACGATGGGGCGGGGCGGCGCTACTGCGCGAAGCGCGGGCTCTCCGATGCCACGCTGGAGGCGTTCAAGATCGGCTACGCCCCCGACCGTTGGGATGGGCTGACCGGTTATCTGCGCGATCTCGACATCGATCTCAGCATCGCGGCGCGCGCGGGCTTGGTGAAGCCGGGGCAGCGCGGCTATTACGACTTCTATCGCGGGCGTCTGATGATTCCCACCTATGCCGCCACCGGCGAAACGATCGCCTTCGGTGGACGCGCCCTGGGGGATCAGGAGCCCAAATATCTCAACACCGCGGGGACACCGGTCTACACCAAGGGGCGCCACCTCTTCGCGCTCAACCTCGCGCGCCGTGCCATCGCTAAAGCGGGGTTCGCGATCCTCGTCGAGGGCTATCTCGACTGCATTGCCCTGCACGAAGCCGGATTCACTCATGCCGTGGCTTCGCTCGGCACGTCCTTCACCGCGGAACAGGCGGGCGAGCTGCACCGCTACGCACAACGCGCCTACCTGTGCTTCGACGGCGACGGCGCGGGAGCCGGCGCCACGGTCAAGAGTGTTGACGTCTTGCGCGAGACCGGCGTCCAGGCACAGATCGTGCTGCTGCCCGCGGGGGAGGACCCCGACTCGTTCGTGCGCGGGCAAGGTGCCCCAGCCTTCGCGGCGCTGCTGGAGGCAGCGGTGCCTTGGGAGAGCTACAAGATCGAGCGCGCGTACCAGCGCATCCGCGCAGGCTCGGCGAGCCGGGCCGAGGTGCTGCGGGCTGTGACGCGCGAGATCGCGGAAATCGACGAGTTGGAGCGTGACTACTGGCTCGTGCAGCTCTGCGGGCGGCTGGGTGTGGATCCGCAAGAAGTTCGAGCCAGCCGCTTCCTCGCACAGGCCTGGCAGCGGAGCGAACGCTCTGTCTCCGCGTTCACGCGCTACGCGCCCCCGCTGCCCGCGAAGAACCCGCGCGAACGCGAATTTCTCGCCGCCCTCCTGGCGCAGCCGGCGCTCCTTGAAACCGCAGCGGGCGCGGTGCGGTTGGAGGCAATCGAGGACCCGGTTTACCGCCGCCTCTACGGCGCGCTGCTCGAACAGCGCGGCAAACTCGAGGCCGGCGGAGAGCCCTTTACCCTGTTTGCCGGTGACGACGAGACTTCCGGAGCGCTAGCGGACGTGCTCTCGTCCACGGCCGCAACGGTGGGCCAGGCGCTGGCGTTCGAGGCGCTGGAGGAGCAGATTCACCGCTTCGCCCAGGACCTAGCCGCACGTGCCGATCGCACCCGCCTGAGCGAGCTGGAACGCGAGATCGAGCGGCGCTACGTCCAGGGTGAGGAGGTGCCCGCCGGCTTGCGCGAGCAGAGTCAGGCAATTCGCCGCCGTTTGCAGGGGAAACGGTAGGGTCCCAACGTATTGAGGTTGGCTCTTCGCATCCGTCGTCACGGACGGACGCAGGGAGAGCAGTCCCGAAGAGTGTCGGCAACGCTCGCACCGCCGCAGGTGTCTCATGGTGAGATACGGCGGCCGTCCGGTCATTCATCGAGGAAGGAGGGAGTCGTGCCGCGCAAGGCGCCGAAGAAGGCCGCCGCTACCGAACGTAGTGGGCCGCAGCTCTCGCTCGACGAGCAAATCAAAAGGCTGATCGAGAAGGGCAAGAAACTCAAGACGCTGACCTACGAAGAGGTCAACGCCGTCTTCGATAATTCGCCGGAAGACGTGAACCCCGAGCGCATCGACGACCTCTTCGAAGATCTTGCCGGCATGGGTATCGAGATCGTCGACGAGCAGAAAGCCACGCGCGCCGACGATGGCGACGACGAGGCTGAGGACTCCCACGACGACAACGCGCTCGCCGGCGGCCTCTCGCTCGACGATCCCGTCCGTATGTATCTCAAGGAGATCGGCCGCGTGCCGCTCCTGAGCATGGAGGACGAGCGGCGTCTAGCACAGGCGATCGAGGCCGGTGAGCGCGAGTCGGTCCCAGGGCACGAGCCGGATCCGCGTATCGTCTGGCAAGGCGAGGACTCCAAGCGCAAACTCACTGAGGCCAATTTACGGTTGGTCGTCTCGATTGCGAAGAAGTACGTCGGGCGCGGCATGCTCTTCCTCGACTTGATCCAAGAGGGGAATCTCGGACTCATTCGCGCGGTCGAGAAGTTCGATTATCGCAAGGGCTACAAGTTTTCCACGTACGCTACCTGGTGGATTCGCCAGGCGATCACGCGCGCGCTAGCCGATCAGGCACGTACGATTCGCATTCCCGTACACATGGTGGAGACGATCAATCGCTTGATCAAGGTGTCGCGCCAGCTGCTCCAGGAGAAGGGGCGCGAACCCACGGTTGAAGAGATCGCCGCCGAGATGGGGTTGACCACCGAGAAGGTGCGCGAGGTCATGAAGATCTCGCAGGAACCGATCTCGCTGGAGACGCCGATCGGTGAAGAAGAAGACTCGCATCTGGGTGACTTCATCCCGGACGACGAGGCCGTGGCCCCCGCCGAGGCCGCCAGCGTCATGCTGCTCAAAGAGAAGATGCAGGACGTTCTCAAGAACCTCACCGAGCGCGAGCGCAAAGTTCTCGTTCTGCGCTTCGGGTTGGAGGACGGCCATCAGCGCACGCTGGAGGAAGTGGGGCAGGAGTTCGGTGTCACGCGCGAGCGGATCCGGCAGATCGAGGCCAAGGCGCTGCGCAAGCTGCGCCATCCTTCACGCGGGAAGGCGCTGAAAGACTACTGGAACAACGAGTAAGGTGAGGGCCGGCACGAAGTGGTGGAGCGCCGTCGCGGTCTTCGCGGCGGCGTTTCTCTTGCTCTCGCTCCAGGAGGGCGTCTACGAGTTCTCCGTCAGTCTGATGCCGGGGCGCTGGCATGTCTTCCCGCGCAAGGTCATGGCGACGATCGCCTTCGCGCTCATCGCCTATTGCGTGGAGCGCGCCGCCGAGAGCTCCGGCCGGCGGCGCGATTGGCTGCTGCCCGTGCTCGCCGGTACCGTCTTCTCCGGCATCGTGGAAGTCGCGCAGCACTACTACGAGTACTTCATCGGCACGCCGCTCGAGCCGCTGCGCTCCAGTGTGATCGACGTCGCCACCGGCACGATCGGTGGTGCGATCGCCGTGTGGGCGTTGGCGCGCGGTTGGGCGGGCGCGAGGCGCGTTAGCCGGCGGCGCTGACCGCCGCCTCCGACCAACCCGCGCGCTCGGCCACGAGCCGATTGGCGAGGTGCAGGCTCTCGAAGGTGCCGGCGTCGGTCCACCAGTCTTGCAGCACGTCCGAGTAGAGATCGCCGGCGTCGATGTAGGCATTGTTGACGTCGGTGATCTCTAGTTCGCCGCGGTGGCTCGGCTTGAGCGTGCGGCAATAGTCGAAGACGCGCGCATCGTACATGTAGATGCCGGTGACGGCGTAGGAGCTCTTGGGCTGTTTGGGTTTCTCCTCGATGCGCACGATGCGCTGACCGTCGAGTTCGGGCACGCCGAAACGCTGGGGATCGCTGACTTCCTTGAGCAGCAGGCGCGCGCCGGAGGCCTGACGTTGGAAGGCCTGCACGTACGGCGAGAGGTCGTCGGCGAAGACGTTGTCGCCGAGGATGACGATGATGCGTCCGCCGTCGGCGAAGTGCTCGGCGAGCTTGAGCGCGTCCGCGATGCCGCCCTCACCCTCTTGATAGGTGTAATGAAGATCCCTGAGGCCGAAGTCGCGGCCGTTACCCAGCAGGCGCAGAAAATCGCCGGCGCTGTTGCCGCCGGTGACGATCATGATGTCTTCGATGCCCGCGTTCACCAGCGTCTGCAGGGGATAGTAGATCATCGGCCGATCGTAGATCGGCAGCAGATGTTTGTTGGTGATCTTCGTCAGCGGCCGCAGCCGGCTGCCCAGACCGCCCGCCAGAATCACACCCTTCATACTCCACCTTGCTTCATTTTGCACCGCGCAGGCTTGCATATTGCGCGCGGTAGTAGTCGGCGAAGGCTCCGGAGCGGATCGGGCGCCACCAGCTCTCGTGCTCCTGGTACCAGGTCACCGTTTGCGCCAGCCCCTCCTCGAAGTCCACGCGCGGACTCCAGCCCAAGGTGCGCAACTTGGCGGAGTCGAGCGCGTAGCGGCGGTCGTGGCCCGGCCGGTCCTCGACGTGGCGAACGTAGCGTTGCGGGTCCTTGCCGAGTTGGGTCAGGAGGCGCTGCGTGATCTCGATATTGGTGCGGGCGTTGCCTCCGCCCACGTTGTAGGCATGACCCGGCGTGCCGTGCAGCAACACGTGCTCGATGCCGCGGCAGTGGTCGTCGACGTGCAGCCAATCGCGCACCTGGAGGCCGTCGCCGTACACGGGCACCTGCTGATCCTCCAGCAGATTGGTCACGAAGAGCGGGATGAGCTTCTCGGGGTACTGGTACGGGCCGTAGGTGTTCGAGCCGCGCGAGATCAGGACGGGGGTGCCGTAGGTCACGTGGTACGCCAGGACCTGGAGGTCGGCACCCGCTTTGCTTGCCGCATACGGGCTGCGCGGTGCCAGCGGGTAGCCCTCGTGTGACGAGCCATCGGCCACGTGGCCGTAGACTTCGTCGGTCGAGACTTGGAGAAAGCGCGTCACGCCATGACGGCGCACCGCCTCCAGCAGCACGTGCGTCCCCAGGATGTCCGTGCGCAGGAACGCTTCGGGATCGGTGATGCTGCGGTCGACGTGCGTCTCGGCAGCGAAGTTGACCACGGCGTCAACGCCTGGGCCGATGGCCGTCTCGACCGCCGCTTCGTCGCAGACGTCGCCGCGCCGGAAGCGGTAGCGGGGGTCGTCCTCAATGCTGCTCAGGTTGGCCGGATTTCCGGCGTAGGTGAGTTTGTCGAAGTTGACGATCGACCAGTCCGGGTGCGTGCGCAGCATGAGGCGCACGAAATTGGAGCCGATGAATCCACAGCCACCGGTGACGAGGAGTTTCACGGCGTGGCGCTTCTCTAGAGGCGCCGGCTCATCCCTTGCGCGCGGCGTTAGCTCTGAGGCGTTGGGCTTGGTGCCGGCGACGGACTAGGCTTAGGCGTAGCTTTGATGAGCGGTTGGGGGGTGAAGAGCGGGATCGGCGTCACCGCGGTATATGGAACCGACGTGTCGAGCCGCACGGGTGCAAGCAGCGCGACTTGCGGAGCGCCCGCCACGAGGCGCACCGTCCCCATCGTCAGGGCGTGAACGGTCGAGCCCGGCTTGAGATCGAGATCGCTGCCTTTGCGGAATTGGCGGTAGAGAAAGTGATAGGGCACCAGGATATCCTTGACCTCGTCGGTGACTGCGGAGGTGCTCTCCTTGCCACGCGTGACGTGGATGCTCCAGGTGCTGCTGAGTGGGCGTAATGGCAACTCGGCGCCCCCCGCGAGCGGGAGCGCCGAGAAGCGCACGCCTAGATAGCCATCGTGGTCGGGGGCGGTGGCGTGGCTCGCGAAGGTTACGGTGCCCGTGAGCGGCGTGCCGGCGGGCGCGATCTTGGTGTCACCAAGCATCAACGCCGAGACGAGATGGGCACGGAAGGTCTCGCCGACCTTTGCCGAGGCCGTATTGACCTCATCGTCGAGCGCCAGCACCAGCGAGCTATTGACGGGCAGGACCTCTTTCGGCGTCGCCCACGCCGCACCGGAAGAGGCAAGCACGCAGATCAGCAGTGCGACGGTGGCCCGTCTCATTATCCGCGTTGCTTTCGGGTGGCTACCTAGCTCGCCTTGGCCGCGGCCTTCTTGCCTTCTTCGATCAATTTCTTGACCTTCTGGCCGCCCTTCTGTCCGATCGTCTCGTAGAAGCTTGGGCCGTAGCGGTCGCGGGTGGCTTCGCCGCCCTTCTTGCCGCCCTTCTTGCCGATGCGCTCGTAGAACTCGTGACCGTGAGCCGCCTTCGTGGCCTGCCCGCCCTTGCGCCCGATCGACTCGTAGAATTCGGGTCCATACTTGCGCTTGACGGTCTCTCCGCCTTTTTGGCCTGCTTCACGTACGGTCATACCACCGCCGTTTTTCTTGGTCGTCATGATGTACCGGGTTATCCTCCATACTCGTCCGCGCGGGACGACGCATCTCCCGGGGAACGCGCTCGCGACGCATTCCTACTACAATGTAACGCACGGTGGGCTCCCTAAGTTTCGTGGGGAGAGGCGGCGTGCGCGTTCGTGGGTCGATGGCCCTCTGCGTGCTCCTTCTAGGGGCGGCCTCGCCCCCTACCATCCCCTTACCCGCCTACGGGGGCCTCAAAGACGTCCGGCGACCGAAATTTCGAACTGGCTAGCGGCTGAAAAGGGAGCCCAGGACGAAGAGGACGTTCTCCTTGCGCTCGCCTAGGCGGCGGTAGAAGTAGCCGGACCAATGGGTCCCAAACGGGACGTAGACCCGTACCCGGTAGCCCTCGGCTACGAGTTGACGCTGGGTCTGCGGCCGGATGCCGTAGAGGAGCTGGAACTCGAAGCGGTCCTTGGCGATGCCGCACTCGGTGGTCATGCGCTTGATGGCTTCGATGAGCGAGAGGTCGTGGGTGGCCACGGCGGGGTAATTGCCGCGCGTCAAGAGCGCGCGCGCCAATTTCAGATAATTGCGCCGGATCTCGGCCATGTCTTTATAGGCGATCGAGGGAGGCTCTTTGTAGGCGCCCTTGACGATGCGTACGCGCGCGCCCCGGGCGATGGCGTCCTCGACGTCGCCCGCGCTGCGATGCAGGTACGCCTGCAGCACGACACCAACGTTGTCCTGCTGCGCGTGGACGCGCTCGAAGACGCGCAGTGTGGCGTCGACGACGCCGCTGCCCTCCATGTCGATGCGTACGAACGGGTCGCGGTTGCAGGCGGCGCGTTGCGCGACCGCCAGCAGGTGCTCGGCGGCGAGGTTCTCGTCGATCGAGAGGCCCAAGGCCGTGAGCTTCACCGAGACGTTGGCGTCCACGCCGGCACGATCGATGGTCTCGACCGTTCTCAATGTCTGCGCCGCCGACGCTTTTGCCTCCGCGCTCTCGAAGACGTCTTCCCCCAGAAAATCGAGCGTCGCGCTGAGTCCGTCGGCGTTGAGGCGTTTGACCGCCTCGATCGCCGCGTCAACGGTCTCGCCGGCGACGAAGCGTTTGGCCAAGAAAAAGAACCGCTCTTGAAAGCTCGGGCTTGCAATCGCCCGTTCGAGTAGCGCCATGGGCCTCACGTTACCTTACGCCGACTCCTCGCTCCTCCAGGTGCCGCGCCCGGCCTCTTTCGCGCGGTAGAGCGCACGATCGGCGTGCTCGCGCAGCAGCGTGCTGTCAGCCTTGCCCACGCGCCGGTGCGTAGCGATGCCCACCGAGATCGAGGGGATGGTACCCTTGGCGACTTCATTGAAAAGGCGTTGCGCAAAACGCTCGGCAGCAGTCCGATCGCAGCCTAGCAGGACCAGAGCGAACTCGTCTCCACCGATGCGGGCGACGGTATCGGTGCCCCGGACCGCCGTCAGCAGCACGCGCGAGAGACGCTGCAGCGCGCGATCACCTTCGGCATGGCCGAGCGAATCGTTGAGATCTTTGAAGCGATCGAGATCGATGTACAGGAGGCTGAGTGGACGGAGCGTGCGCGCGGAGAAGGCCACCGCCGCCTCCAGCGCGTCCTCGAAGGCGCGCCGGTTGGCGGCGCCGGTGAGCGCATCGGTGTAGGCGGCCTGCGCCAACTCCACGTGTTCCTCGCGCAGCTCCGACTCCAACGCTTTGGCGCGCAGCGCCGCCGCCACGCGCGCGCGCAGCTCGGCCGGATAGAACGGCTTGGCAATGTAGTCGGCGGCGCCGAGATCGAGCCCCAGCACGCGTTCGCTGACGGCGCCCCGTGCCGTTACCAGTACCACGGGCACGTGGCGGGTCGTGGGTTCGGCGCGCAGCGCCGCCAGCAACTCGGTTCCGGACATACCCGGCAGCATGACGTCGGTGACGATGACGTCGGGCGGATTGCGGCGCATCGCACCGAGCGCTTCCTCGGCGCTGCGGTAGGCGTGTACGCGGCTGGGTAGGGCCTCGAGCGTGAGCCGCTCCAACTGGAGCATCTCATCCTCGTCGTCGATGATGACGATCGTCGGCGCGTTCATGCGCTGCGCTCGGCGCGGATGCCCAGCTCGGCCCGGCGCAGCGAGATGGCGAAGGTCGCGCCGAAGCCCGGCACCGAGCGCACCGTGAGCGTCCCACCCATGCGCTCGATGAGTTCCCGCGAGATGTAGAGGCCCAAGCCGACTCCCCGACGTTTCTTCGACGTAGCGTTGGCTTGATAGAACTTCTCGAAGATGTGCACCTGCTCGGCGGGGGCGATTCCCGGACCGTCGTCGCTGACGGCGATCTCGACGCGTTCGCCGGCGGCCCGGGCGCGTACCAGCACGCGCCCGCCCGGGGTGTACTTGTAGGCGTTGGTCACGAGGTTTACCAGTACTTGCTCCAGGCGATCGCGGTCGGCCAACACGCCCAGCGTGGGGGGAACCTCCAGCACCAGGTGGTGCGTGGGCGACTCCGATTCGAGCAGGCCTAGCCCGCGCACGGCCGCCCCCAGCGGAATCGGCTCGACCAGCAGCGCCAGGCGTCCGCTCTCCAGCAGCGCCGACTGCATCAAGTCGTCGATCATGCGGGTGAGGCGATTGGCGGCGCGATCGATCAAGCGCAGGATCTCGCGCACCGCCGGGTCGAGATCGGTGCGCTCCTGGAGCAGCACGGCGAAGCCTTTGACGGCGGTGAGCGGCGTACGCAGATCGTGCGAGACGGCGGCGATGAACTCCGATTTCAGCGCTTCAACGGCCTCCTGCTCGGTGAGGTCGCGCAAGAGCGTTAGCGATCGCTTCCCCTCACCCACCGGGCGGACGTGCACCTCCACTGGATGCCGCGCTCGGCCCACGAGCGCGCGCCCCTCATGCAGACCCTCTAAGCCCAACGCCTCCGTCAAGCCGGCGCCGGTGAGCGCGCCGGCCACCTCGCCGGCGAGCGCGCCCGCAGCCTCGTTGGCGACGACGATGTTGCCGTGCTCGTCGGAGAGCACGATGCCGATCGGCACGTCCGCGAAGATCTGCTCCAGCAGCCTGCGCTCCTCGCCCAGGCTGCATAGGAGCGCAGAGGCTCCGATCGAGAGGTCTGCGGTGTCGGCGAGCAGCGCAAGCGAGGTCAGGTCGTCGTCCGAGAGCATCGGCAAACGCACTTCAAGCGTGGCCGAGGCGGCGCGCAGTGGATAGCGGATGACCGTGGCTGCCCCCTCCACCCGCGGCCATTCCAGAGCTGCGCCCTCGAGCGCGGCGGCGGGGCTCGCGGCGCTGATGTGAGCGCAGCCGGCGAGGCCGAAATACGAATCCACCGCCTGCTCCGCAAGCCGCTGAACCACTGCCGTCTCGCGCATCCCAAAGGTGCCCAAGGTCAGCTCGTGAGCCAACGTCAGTGCGCGATCGCGCGAGCGAATCGTTGCGCTGACGGCCGTGAGCGCCGTCACCAGCTCGCGTAACCCGATGACGGCGGCTGCAGCGATGCCCGCGAGCACCGGCCAGACGATCGACAACGCGAGCGGGTTGCCGCGAGCCGGGTCCAGGCTAATCAGCAGTGCTGCGGCCAGCAGGGTCAGCAGCAGCGCGGCCCGTTTGAGGGCAGCGCGTGCACCGCTGCCCGTTAGCCCGAGTGCGGTCCCGAGAGTCCGTTGACCCCAGCGCATGACGAGGGGTGTGACGGCCAGAGCCGCGAGCAGGGCGCCGCTGCCCGGCGCGGCTGGGAAGACGGTCGCACCCGCTGCAGCCAGCGCCGCGGCGTAGCCGGCTCGTGCGAGGTTGCGCCAAGCCGGGGGTGCGTTCAACAGATTGGCGGCAACGAAAGCCAGCGCTAGGATAGCCACGAGCGCCCCCACGACCACGAGCAGAAGGCGCGCCGGTCCGGCCGGGGCCGCTAGGGACTCCGGACCGATCCAGAGCATCACGCTACCCGCCGCGAGGCCGACGGCGGCCGCGGCGTAGTCGTCGATGCGGACTGTGGGCCCGATCACTACGCGCACGCCCCGGTTATCGGACGTACCTGATGCCTGCTTGAGGATTCGCCTGTCCGGCGTCGATCTATTCGGAAATTTCGCTATTATCCAAACGAACCGACGCCACAATAGGATAATATCCGAAAATATCGAAGCGGCGCGGCCATGGGCGACTTAGACCGGACCGACCTGGCTCTGCTGGAGGCGCTCCAGCGCAATGCGCGCTCCACCTACGCCGAGCTGGGCGACGCGATCGGCTTGCGTCCGCCGGCCGTGCACGACCGCATCCGCAAACTCGAGGAGCGCGGCGTTTTGGTTCAATACGGCGCGCGGCTCGACCTCGAAAAAGTGGGATTGGCCGTAAACGCCTTCATCGGCGTGATCACCACCCCCGATTGCGACTACGACGCCTTCGTCGCGCTCATCTCCGCGCTGCCCGAGGTGCTTGAGGTGCATAGTGTGGCGGGCGAAGACTCCTACCTGCTCAAGGTCGCGACGCGCAACACGCGCCATCTCGACTCGCTGCTCTCGCGGCTCAAGAGCGTCCCGGGCGCGGCGCGGACCAAGACTACCGTCATCCTTTCCACGGCCTACGAGCGTCCCGCAGTTCCGCTGCAGAGTCTCTCGGAGCCCGAGGAGCAGCCGTATTGGAAGAAGGCCACGGCGTGAAGCTCTGCCCTTACGGCTCGCACCGGGTGCTCGAGCCGCTGGGCGCTCTTCCGCAGAATGCCTGGCGCGTCGACAACACTCCGCACGCCCTGGCCAACGAGATCCTGGTGGACGTCGAGGCGCTCGCTATCGATTCCGCGTCCTTCCGGCAAATGTGCGAAGCGTGCGGCGGCGATCCCGCCGCCATCGCCGAGACGATCCTCCGGACGGTGCGCGAACGCGGCAAGCAGCACAATCCCGTGACGGGGAGCGGCGGTATGCTGGTCGGGTGCGTCGCTGAGATCGGCGCGCAACTGCGCAAGGACGACGGCTTGCGCGTGGGCGATCGGATTGCGACGCTGGTCTCGCTCTCGCTGACGCCGCTCTTCATCGAGCGCATCCTTGCCGTGGAGTGTGCCGCCGAGCGCGTTCGCATCCAAGGCCAGGCCGTGCTGTTCGAGAGCGGCCTCTACGCCCGCCTCCCCGAGCGTCTACCGCTGGAGGTGGCGCTGGCCGTCCTCGACGTGGCGGGGGCGCCCGCGCAGACGTGGCGCATCTGTCGTGCCGGAGACCGTGTTCTCGTGCTTGGTGCCGGCGGTAAGAGCGGCATGCTCTGCGCCGCTCGCGCCAGAGAGGCAGTGGGAATGCAGGGTAGCGTCTTCGGTGTCGAGCGCGCGGCCAGTGAGTCGACGGAGCTGTTGCTGCGCGAGGGCTATCTCGACGCGTTGATTGAAGCCGACGCACGCGACGCGCTCGCCGTTGCCCGCGCTTTCGCGGAGATAGCCGGCGCTCCAGCCGACGTCGTCATCAACTGCGTCAACACCGCGGGCACCGAGCTTGCGGCGATCCTGCCGTGCCGGGAACGCGGAACGGTCTACTTCTTCAACATGGCCACCTCATTCGCGGCGGCGGCGTTGGGTGCCGAGGGTGTCGGCAAAGACGTCGATCTGCTGATCGGCAACGGTTACGCAGTTGGGCACGCACAGACCGCGCTCGAGACCGTGCTTGAGCGTCCGGCCTTGCTTGCCTATTTTCAGCGGCGCTTCGCCGCGGCTCAGCCAGTTTAGAGGAAGATCATGGCAGCCATCCAGTTCACGCGCGAGCGCGCCACTACCGTCAGCAAGGGGATCAAGCCACCCGCGCCGCCCGCTGCGTTCGAGCACACTCAACTGCGCCAAGGCGAATTCTGGCGCGTCATACCGAAGTATCGTGACGTCAACGAGGCGACCTTCCTCGATCACGTCTGGCAATACCGCAACTCGGTCAAGACCACCGAGGAGTTGGTGGAGACGGTGCAAGAGCTGGCGCCGCCGGAGTTCGTACAGGATCTACGCGACGGCTTCCACCGCGCCCCCATGAACGTGCGCGTTCCACCCTACACGCTTTCGCTGATCGACTGGAACGATCCATACGACGACCCCATTCGCACGCAGTTCATTCCGCTCGCGTCACGCATGCTGCCGGACCATCCCAAGCTCTCGCTGGATTCCCTGCACGAGCGCGAGGACGCCCCGGTCGTAGGTCTCACGCATCGCTACGAGGACAAGGCGCTCTTTCTGCCGACTAACGTCTGCCCGGTGTATTGCCGCTTCTGCACGCGCTCGTACGCCATCGGCGGCGATACCGAGACCGTGGAGAAGGCCGAGCTCGCCACCGATCCCAAGCGCTGGCAGGCTGCGTTCGACTACGTCGCTTCGCGTCCGGAGCTCGAGGACATCGTGATCTCCGGAGGAGACGCGTACCAAGTTCCCGCCAAGAGCATCGAGCGCATCGGCAACGCGTTGCTGGACATCCCGCACATCCGGCGTCTGCGCTTCGCGACCAAGGGGCTCGCCGTGATCCCCAGCAAAGTGCTCACCGATCACGCCTGGGTCGACGCTTTGACGCGTGTGGTTGAGCGCGGACGCACGCTGGGCAAGGACGTCTGCGTCCACACCCATATCAACAGCCCGAACGAGATCACCTGGATCACAGAGCAGGCGATGCGCGTGCTATTCGAGCGCGGCATCTACGTGCGCAATCAGTCGGTGTTGATCCGCGGCGTGAACGATACGCCCGAGACGATGCGGCTGCTGGTCAGGCGGCTCGGCTACGTCAACATTCACCCGTACTACGTCTATATGCACGACATGGTCATGGGAGTGGAGGATCTGCGCACCACGGTCGACACCGCACTGGTCATCGAGAAGTTCGTACGCGGCGCGACGGCGGGCTTCAACACGCCCACGTTCGTCTGTGACGCCCCCGGCGGCGGCGGCAAGCGCGACGTGCACAGCTTCGAGCACTACGACCGGGAGAACGGAATCGCCGTCTACACCGCCCCCAGCGTCAAGCCCGGGCAATGGTTCCTCTACTTCGATCCCATCGACCGGCTCGTACCGGAGGCGCAGGCGCGTTGGAAGGATGCCAACGAGCGGGAGCGGATGGTTGCGGCGGCGCTCAAGGCCGCGGGCGCCTCATAGGCCCGAGATCTTTACATGAGTTTTACAATTCGCTCGGAGGCCGCCCTGGGGGTGAAGCGGCCTTTGCTCCGAATGTACCCTGTCCATGCCTCGCATCGTGATTGCGGACGACGATCCGGACATCTTGACGCTGATTCGGGCGACGCTCAAGGCTTTCAAGGCGGACGTCATCGCGTGTACCGATGCGGAGGAGGCGTTGATCGAGATCGACCATGCGCCGCCGGATCTCATCATCTCCGACTTCATGCTTCCCGGCATCTCCGGCATCGAGTTCGTGAAAAAAGTACGCGAGCATCGGAGCACCGCCGCGACGCCCATTCTCATGGTTACCGGCCATACGAACTATGCCATGGAGGGGCGCGCTATCGCGGCGGGCGCCAATCGCTTCCTCTACAAACCGTTTTCTCCGTCGCAACTGCGCGTGGCGGTGCGCCAGCTTCTCACGGCCTGAGCCATGCCGGGATGGAGACTCCCCCAGCCTCCACCCCATGCATGGGGCGAGTACGTCACCACTCAGACCTGAGCCGGCAATCGGCCCGCTGCAGCCTGAGCCTTCCACGGTGTCGCCCTCGACGTTATTCTAGGATAACCCAGTTAAGCGAGCATCCGTGAAAGTACCTAACTTTCCCGGACGCCGTGACGTGGCAGCGGATCTACTCGTGCGCGCTCGTGGCAGCGCGTCGTGCTCCATTGCAGTCGTTGGTCCGGGCAAAGATGTTGGGAAGACCGTCACGGCGCTTGCGCTGGTGCGTGCGGCGCGGCGCGCGGGATACGCGACCGCGATGACGTCGATGGGACGCGACGGCGAGCATCAGGATGTGGCGACCACGCTTGCGAAGCCGCGCATCGTGCTGCCGGCCGGCACGTTGATCGCAACGGCCACCGCACTGTTGCCGCGCTCTCCCGCGGTCGAGATCGTGGAGCTCTGCGAGCATCTCACGGCGCTGGGGCCAGTGGCGATCGCGCGAGTACGCACCGAATGCGCCGTCGAGTTGGCGGGTCCGAGCACGGGCGCGGCCATGCGCGACGTCATCGAGCGTTTGAAGCATGACGCGCAGGTCGTGGTGATGGATGGTGCCGTCGATCGTATGGCGGCGACCGCAGGCGGCGACGATGCGCTCGTGGTCGCGACGGGGGCGGCGCTGGCGCCGACGCTCGCCGGTGTGCTGGAGCAGACGCGCGCGCTGGTGGCTCGCCTGACGATTCCGCAGGGGGTGCCGGCGGGGGCCATCGTCGTCGGGGGCGCGCTGACGTCCGCGCGGGCTTGCGAGCTGCTCGCGCGCGACGATCTCGAGCGCGGCGTCGTCGTGCGGGATCCGCACTCGCTCCAGCTTCCAGCCGCGTTGCTGACGGCCATACAGCGGCGCGGGCCGGTGAGCTGCCGGCGCCCTCTGAACGTCGTAGCGGCAACGGTATCGGCGCAGGGGCCCAGGCACGCTCTCGATCCCGTGGCCCTCGCTCGCGCCGTGGCGGACAGCACCGGGCTGCCGGTATACGACATCTATCGCAATGCGGTGGTGGGCGGGTGAGGAGCCGTTCGGCGCTTACCGACGCGCAAACCGCGGAGGCGCTCGGCGCCGCCTGGCTCGAGCGCGTGCTGGAGCCCGTCTCGCGGGCTGGGCGCTTGGCTAAAGACGGGCTCCGCCCGTTTGCTCCCGGTCAGGAGAGCGAGGCGCGCGCGGCCGCCGCCGAGGTGTTGCAGACCGCGCAGCGCTGCGGAGAGGGGCAGGCGCGCACGCTGCGAGAGATCCTGCGGCGGCTACCCGAGCCCGGCGCGACGCTTGCGCTGGTGGCGGCGGGCGGCACCATTGACGACGCGGAGCTCACTGGGCTGCTGCTCTTCCTGGAGGGGCTACGCACGCTGCGCGAGCGTGGACGGGGGCTGCTGCCGGAGCGGCTGCTGCCCGAGTCCCTCGAAGATCTGTACGCTCACTTGGCGCGCGGGCGCACGCGCGGCGGCGGATTCTACCTCGATGACGCCTTCGATCCCGCCCTGGCGCACGTCCGCAGCGCTGCCGAACGGGCGCGCCAAGACTACGCGTGCGAGCGCGCCCGCCTGCGCGCGGCCGCCGAGGCGGTGCTGGGCGATGCGGCGCGTGAGGACGGGGAGTTCGCGATCATGCGCGACACGTTCGCCGGACCGGCGCCGGCCTGCGTGCACGTGCTGCGTGAAGCCCCCCTCTACCGCATCTTCGAACTCAGCGATGACGCGGCGGCCCTGGCGGCTCTCGCAGTGTTAGAGGCGGCACGCGAGCAGGTCGCCACAGCCGAGGAGCGCGTGCGCGAGGCGCTGGCGCTGGAGTTGTGCGGGCGGGCCGGGGCCTTGTTGGCTCAGGCACGCCGCGCCGGCGAGATCGATCTCCACCTCGGCGCCGCGATCTTCGCCCAGGAGCACCACGCCGTCGCCGCCGAGATCGTCGCGGACCGGGAGCTGACCATCGTGGAGGGGCGTCTCCTGCCACTAGAACAGCGACTGGCCGAGCAGGGGCGGCGTTACGTGCCGATCTCCTTCGAGTTGCGCGGTCAAGCCGTGATCACCGGTCCCAATATGGGCGGGAAATCGGCTGCGCTACGAACGGCGGGCTTTATCCAGCTCTGCGCGCAGTGGGGGCTGCCCGTGCCGGCTCGTTCGGCACGCTTGGGGCTGGTCTCGTCGATCCGTTGGCTGGGCGGTGCCGCAGGGGACGAGCGCGACGGTTTGCTCTCGTCGTTTGGCAACGAGATCGTCGCTCTGGCCGGCGCGCTGGACGAAACGGCACCCGCCGCGCGCCTGCTGCTGATCGACGAGTTCGCCCGCAGCACCAGCCCGCGCGAAGGGAGGGCGCTGGTCGTGGCGTTGCTGCAAGCGCTGCGGGAACGCGGCGAGCTCGCGCTGGCCACCACGCACTTCGCGAACGTGGCCGAGGCCACGGGCGTCCCTCACTACGCCGTGGCCGGCGTTCGACGTGTTCTCGCCCAACCCGGCCTGGCCAAGCCGGCCTTGGCGGAGGCGCTGCGGATGATTGGGGAGGCCATGGACTACCGCTTGGTGCCCGCCTCGCTCGCCGGCGCGGCGGGCGAGGATGCCATCGCGCTTGCGCGCCTGCTCGGGCTCGATGGGCGCTTGATCGCGCACGCCGAACGAGAGCTGCGCGCCGCGCGTTCTCCTGAAGAGGAGAGGAGGGACGCATGGATCCGCTGATCGTCACCGTCGCCCCCACCGGCGCCGAGGTCGCCCCCGCGCAGACGCCCTATCTGCCCTATACCGCACAGATGCTCGGGGAGACCGCGGCCGCTTGCCGCGCGGCGGGCGCCGCGATGATCCACGTACACGGGCGGTGCGATGACGGACGCCCCACGCAGGACGTGGAGACCTATCGTGCCTTCGCCGCTGCGGTGCGCACGCACAGTGATCTCGTCCTGCAGTTCTCCACCGGCGGTGCCGTCGGCATGACGCCGCAAGAACGCGCCGTCAACCTCGAGTTACGGCCCGAGATGGCGACGCTCACGTGTGGAACGGTGAACTTCGGGGACGACGTTTTCGAGAATCCCTTCCCCGTGATGCGCGGCATCCTCGCACGCATGCGCGAGTTCGGCGTCACGCCGGAGCTGGAGATCTTCGACCTCGGCCATCTGGACAACGCCCGGCGGCTCGAGCGCGCGGGGTTGTTGACGTTTCCGTGCCACGTCGATATCGTGCTGGGCGTTCCCGGCGGCGCCGAAGGCAGCGTGGAGAACTTGGTCGACATCGTGCGTCGCCTCCCCTCCGGCTCTTCGTGGTCGGTGGCGGGCATCGGGCGGGCGCAGCTGCCGTTAGCTGCAACGGCGATCGCGATGGGCGGCCACGTGCGGGTGGGCTTGGAGGACAACCTCTACTATGCCAAGGGGCAGCTGGCGCGCAACGAGGAGCTGGTGGCACGCGTGGTACGCATCGCCGCGGAGCTGCAGCGCCCGGTGGCGACGCCGGATGAGGCGCGCGAACTGCTTGGGCTGCGTCGAACAACCGTGCGATGAGGCGTGCGCGCAGTGCCGGCGTCAAGGGGAAAATCATGACACCGCCGTAACTTGGGTGCGATTTCGAGGGTTCAGGCAGTCGCGGCATTCATCCGCGGCTGCTCTCGGTGCGTTCGGAGGGCTTCTACGCTGTTCAACTACGTGCTGCGACGGTCGGGACAAGCGGTCCCGCTGCTGTTGCTGATCTCGGTCATCATCTTTCTCATTCTGCACGAGGCACCCGGCGGACCGCTGACGCCCTACCTTCAGAATCCTCATATCACTCCGGCCGACATCGCGCGTCTGAAGCATAACTTTGGACTAGACCGTCCGCTCTACGTACAGTATCTGGCGTGGCTCGGGCACGTGGTGCGCGGTGACTTCGGCTATTCGACCTCGAACTCGATGACGGTCGTGGGCGCCATCCTGGGCCGCTTGCCGGCCACGGTCATCCTGATGGGATGCGCCTTCGTCTTCTCGCTGCTGATCGGCATCCCGGCGGGGCTGCTGGCGGCGATCAAGCCCTACACGATCTGGGACTATCTGGTGACGACATTCGCCTTCTTCGGGCAGTCGATGCCGGTCTTCTGGTTCGCGCTCATGCTGCAGTTGGTGTTCTCGGTCCACGGCATCACGGGCTTCGGCTACCGTCTGCAGTTGCCGTCGGCCTCGATGTGCTATACGGATGCCTGTCCCATCGACGACCGCGTGGTCCATCTGATCTTACCGACGGTCGTGCTCTCCCTGGCCTACATCGCCACGTGGAGCCGCTTCACGCGCAGCTCCATGCTCGAAGTCATCAGGACCGACTATATGCGTACCGCGGCCGCCAAAGGGTTGGCGCCGGCCGTGGTCGTGCTCAAGCACGGGTTGAAGAATGCCGTGATCCCGGTCGTGACGATCATCGCGATCTCGCTGCCGGGTCTGGTGGGCGGCGCGATCATCACCGAGACGATCTTCGCCTGGCCCGGGATGGGGCGGTTGTTCTTCAACGCGCTCGGTCAGTTCGATTTTCCCCTTCTGATGGGCTACTTGATGCTCGTCTCGTTCCTGGTCGTGTTGTTCAACTTGCTCGCCGACGTGGCGTACGCGTGGCTCGATCCTCGCGTCAAATACGATTGAGCACCGAGGAGAGACGCGCAATGGCCGCTACCGTACCGCTACAGCAGACCCCAGAGCCGGATGCCCAGCTCCAAGCCGAGTTCGAGCGCGAACGCCACGCTACGTGGAAGCGCTTCAAGCGCCACAAATTGGCGATCGCCGGCTCGGCCGTCTTGATCTGCATCGTGCTCGTCGCGATCTTCGCGCCGTTCCTCTCGCCCTGGAATCCGAACTTCATCGATCAGGCGCACTGGAACGGGTATCCGCTGGCGCCGGGCACCTACGGCCACTTCCTTGGCTCCGACGAGAACGGCCGCGATCTGTTCGCCCGCCTCATGTTCGGCGCGCGCATCTCGCTGACGGTCGGGATCTTCGCCGTGCTCATCGAGGTGGTCGTGGGGACGTTCCTCGGCGCGCTCGCGGGCTACTACGGCAAGTGGGTGGACTACGTCATCATGCGAGCCACCGACGTCTTCCTCTCGATCCCGCTGCTGCCGCTGCTGCTGGTGCTGACGGCCATCGTCGCGGCCTCCTCGAACAAGGCGGCGCTCTCCTTCGGCGTCATCGTCATCATCATCGGGGGCTTGGGCTGGATGCCGGTCACGCGTCTGGTGCGCGCCTCCTACCTCTCCTTGCGCGAGAAGGAGTTCGCCGAGGCCGCACGCGCTATCGGGGGCTCCGACGGCCGCATCATGTTCCGCCACCTGCTTCCCAATGCCGTGGCTCCGATCATCGTTCAGGCCACGCTCGACGTGGCCAACGTCATCATCCTCGAGTCAGCGCTCTCCTTTCTAGGCTTCGGCATCCAGCCGCCGACGGCGTCATGGGGCAACATGCTGGCCAACGCCGAGTACAACATGGCCATCGCGCCGTGGGCGGCCATCTTTCCCGGCTTGGCGATCCTCGTCACCGTGCTTTCCATCAACTATATGGGCGACGGGCTACGCGACGCGCTCGATCCGAACATGCGCTAACGTCCCGAGCTCGCGGATCAGGCTGCGAGGGGGATTGACGAGGGGGGCGGCATCGTCTAAACTCCTTTGGGTCCCGGCCTCCCAGAGGCCCGGGGTTCGGCGCCTGCGGAAGTGGCGGAATTGGTAGACGCACCAGCTTGAGGGGCTGGCGGTAGCAATATCGTGCTGGTTCGAGTCCAGTCTTCCGCACCAGAGATCGCGAGCGAGGGCATCCAACGGTGCCCTCGCTCGTTTGCGTTGTTAATCTCGTCTTGATGATGCTCCCGTAGACTGGCAGTGGAAGACACGGGACGTCAAGGCGTCCGACGCACGATCTTGGAGGTATCATTCCGCACATGCAGTTCAGCGTTTTCGCTCGCAGAAAGGCGCTTTCGATCGCTGCCGCGCTGGTGGCGACGGCTTTCGGCGCCTCGGTCGCGTTACCGGCACTCGCCGCGACGCAGTTGACGGGCGCCGGCTCCTCGTTCGATTATCCGCTCTTCTCGAAGGCCTTCTACGAGTACGGCCAGCATCACAATGACGTCACGGTCAACTACCAGTCGATTGGGAGCGGCGGCGGCATCCAGCAGTTCACCGCCAAGACGGTCGACTTCGGTGCCAGCGACGTTCCGCTTAATACCGAAGAGTACAAGCGCGCCGAAGCGGCGGGTGGGAAGGTCTTGCAGATCCCGATCGCGCTGGGCGGCGTTGCGGTGGTCTATAATCTCCCCGGCGTCACGCAGGGATTGCGGCTCTCCGGTCCGGTGATCGCCGACATCTACTTGGGCAAGATCGCGAAGTGGGATGACGCCGCGATCGCCAAGCTCAATCCGAAGGTGAAGCTTCCGAGTGAGCCGATCGTCGTGGTGCATCGCTCCGACGGTTCAGGCACCTCGTACATCTTCACCGATTATCTGTCGAGCGTCTCGCCGGAGTGGAAGAGCAAGGTCGGCGTAGGCAAGAGCGTGCAGTGGCCGGCGCAGAACAGTGTCGGCGGCAAGGGTAACGAGGGTATTGCGGGCCAGGTGCGGGAAACCGCCGGCGCAATCGGATACGTCGAGCTGGCGTACGCACTGCAGAACAGCATGACGTATGCGCAGCTTGAAAACTCCGCGCGTGCGTTCGTCTCTCCGACCGTGAACAGCGTGCGCGCCGCCGCCGCCTCCAAGCCGAACGTCAGCCCGGCCGACTTCTCGATCGTGAACCGTCCGGGAGCTGCATCTTACCCGATCGCCGGGTATTCGTGGGTCATGGTCTTCGCCAAGCCCTCCGATGCCGCGCGGGGTAAGCAGATCAAGGAGGTGCTCGAGTGGACCGTGACCGCGGGGCAGAGCATCGCGGCATCGCTCGATTACGTTCCGTTGCCGGCCAACGTGCAGCAGGAGGCGAAGCGGGTCCTCGGCCAAATGCAACTCTAGCCGGGCGCTCGTTCAGATTGACGATCCTTCACGCCGGGGGGTGCGCGTCCACGTGGCGCGCCCCCTCGGCGATGGCCTTTTCGGGAGAACACTGCTGACGTGGGAGAACCCGCCTTCCGGCCGCGATACCGCGTCGGCGATCGCCTCTTTGCGTGGGCGCTCAATCTCTCCACGTGGTTCTATGTCGCTCTGATCGTCGGCCTCTTCACCGTGCTGCTTGCCGGTTCGTGGCTGGCGATCAAATCGTTTGGGCTGCATTTCCTGGTGGCGTCGTCCTGGGATCCGGTGACGGGGCACTTCGGCGCGCTACCGTTCATCTTCGGAACGATCGTCAGCTCGGTGATCGCCATTGCCATCGCGGCGGTGGTAGGGATCGCGGCGGCCGCCTACTTGGCGGAGTTCGCACCGCCGCTCATAGCCCGCCCGCTGGCGTTCTTGATCGAGCTCCTAGCAGCGGTCCCCAGTGTCGTCTACGGCCTCTGGGGACTTTTCGTTTTGGCCCCCGTCATGCGCTCGGCCATCGGCCCGGCCATCCAGTCCAAACTCGGCTGGCTGCCGCTTTTTAGCGGCCCGATCTACGGCGTTGGCATGCTCACGGCTAGCCTCATTCTCGCGCTGATGATCGTGCCGACCGTGGCGGCGATCTCGCGCGATTTCATCGAGGGAGTGGCCGTAGACCAGCGCGAGGCGATGCTGGCCTTGGGTGCCACGACCTGGGAGACGGTGCGGCGAGCGGTGCTGCCGGCGGCACGTCCGGGCATCTTCGGCGCCTGCGTGCTGGCGTTAGGCCGCGCGCTCGGTGAGACGATCGCCACGACGATGGTGATCGGCAACCGTCCTGCGATCTCGGCCTCGCTCTTCGCCCCGGGCTATACGCTAGCGAGCGTCATCGCCAACGAGTTCACGGAGGCGACGACGCAGGTCTACATCAGCACGCTCATCGGCTTGGGCTTGCTCCTCTTCGTGATCAGCATCGTCGTGAACGCGGCGGCGCGCATCCTGATGCACACCGTGCTGCGCAACGTCGAGGAACGCTGATGGCCGACGTGATCGCCGTCCGCCGCACCATGCAGATGCGCCGCGTGCGCAGCGGGGTGAGCGTTTTTCTTACCGCGTTGTGCGCCGGAAGTGCCGCAGCCGCGCTGCTCTTGATCCTGGGCTACGTCGTGCACGCGGGTATCGCTTCGATCGGCCTGCCGTTTCTCACCCAGGTCCCGCATCCCGTTGGGATTCCTGGCGGCGGCGTCGCCAACGCCATCGTCGGAACCGGTATCACCGTCGCCATCTCGGTCGTGATGGCAACCCCGCTCGGGGTGCTCACGGGCGTCTACCTCGCGATCTACGGACGCGGCGCGGCGGCTTCGTCCATACGCTTCCTCTCGGACGTACTGGCTGGTGTGCCCAGCATCGCCATCGGCCTCTTCGCCTACGTGGTACTGGTGGCGCCGTTCAAACATTTCTCGGCGATTTCGGGTGCCTTCGCCTTTGCCGTGCTGATGCTGCCGGTGATCATTCGAACCACGGAAGAGGCGATCCGCAGCGTGCCGATCGCGATCCGCGAGGGGGCGCTCGCGCTCGGGCTGCCGATCTACGCGACCACCTTGCGCGTGGTGATCCCCGCCGCGCGCGCCGCTATCATCACGGGCTTGCTGCTGTCGATTGCGCGCGTCACCGGTGAGACCGCGCCGCTGCTCTTCACGGCGTTCGGCAGCCAGTTCTGGGAGTTCAATCCCGCCAATCCGATGGCTCAGCTACCATTGCAGATCTTCAACTATGCCATCTCGCCGTATCCTGAATGGCACCAGCAGGCGTGGGGCGGCGCGCTGATTCTCATCGTGGTGGTACTGTTCCTCAACATCCTGGCGCGCGCGGCATTGCGAAGCCGAGCGAGCCGTTAGAGCGAAGGTTAGAGATGCCGATATCGGCCGACGTATTCACCGCCACGGCGCGTGGCAAACGCAGCGGCGAGGGGCCCAGCAAGGTGCAGCTTTCGGTGCGTTCGTTAAGCGCGCACTACGGCAAACGCCTGGCGATCCGTAACGTGTCGCTCGACTTCAAGCCGCGTACCGTCACCGCACTCATCGGACCTTCGGGCTGCGGCAAAACCACGTTGCTGCGCTGCCTCAACCGCATTCACGAAGTGACGCGTGGCGCTTCGGTCAGCGGCGTGGTGGAGCTCGAGGGACAGGATATCTATGCGCCCGGCGTCGATCCGGTGGCCGTGCGCCGGCGCGTCGGCATGGTCTTCCAGCGTCCCAATCCGTTCCCCACGATGTCGATTCTCGATAACGTCGTGGCCGGGCTGAGGCTGGTGGGTGAGTGCCGCTCGCGCGGCGAGAAGCTGGAGGTGGCGGAGCGCACGCTGCGTCTGGCGGCCCTCTGGGACGAAGTGAAGGACAAGCTCGACCGCTCAGGCCTCTCGCTGTCGGGGGGGCAGCAGCAGCGGTTATGCATCGCGCGCGCGCTGGCTACCGAACCGGAGGTCCTGCTGATGGACGAGCCGGCCTCGGCTCTCGACCCCATCTCGACCGCCAAGATCGAAGACTTGATGTCGACCCTGGCCGAGCGCTATACGATCATCGTCGTCACGCACAACATGCAGCAGGCGGCGCGCGTCTCGCAGGAGACCGCCTTCATGCTCGCCGGCGAGGATGGGGTGGGCGAGCTGGTCGAGTTCGGGCCCACCACCGAGCTCTTCACGCGCCCCAAAGACCGCCGCACTGAGGACTATATTACCGGGCGGTTTGGTTAGCGTGAGTGGGGAGAGTAAAAGGGGGCCTTTCGGCCCCCTTTTACTCTCCGTAGTTGTCGTCGAGCGGCTGCTCGTACAGCGGCCGCATCTCTTCCTCTCGTCCCATGCTTCCCTTTCCGCGAACTCTGCCAACGGATCGCCTGGGACTATCGTAACGGAATCGCCTCGGTTGAGAATATGGACTAATGTGACGGCTGCGGCACACCCGGCTCTGTCATCCGGCTAACGAAGTGCCTCGTCATTTCGCCACCTGGCCCACGTGCTCGCGCAGGAGGTGCTTCTGTACCTTGCCGCTAGCGGTCATCGGCAGCGCGTCGAGGAAGACGACGCGATCGGGGACCTTGTAATCGGCCAAGCGTGCGCGCACGTGGGCGCGCAGCTCCTCCGAGGCGGCCTCCGCATCCGCCACCGCTGCAGCGGGCACGATAGCGGCGACACTGCGCTCGCCGAGCACCCGGTCCTCCACGCCGACGACGGCCGCTTGGCGCACCAGCGGGTGCGCGTAGAGCAGGCTCTCCACCTCGGCGGGATAGATCTTGTAGCCGCCGCGTACGATCATCTCTTTCTTGCGGCCGACGATGCGCACGTAGCCGCCCGCGTCGATGGTGGCAAGGTCCCCCGTCTTGAACCAGCCTTCGGCGTCGAGAACCTCCTCCGTCTGCGCGGGCTTGTTCCAGTAGCCCTTCATGATGCCGTAGCCGCGGCACTCCAGCTCGCCGACCTCGCCCGGGCCGGCCAGCGCGCCGTCCACGTCGCGGCGAATGCGGACCTCTGCGCCGGGCAGAGGACGCCCCACGGTCTGCGAGCGCGTGACGTCGTCGTCGTCGAACGACGTGGCCGTGAGCGTGGGCGAGGTCTCCGTGAGACCGTAGGCGATGAGCACATTGCAGCCCAGCTCGGTACGGATGCGCCGCACGACGTCGACAGGGCAGGGGGCTCCGGCGATGTAGCCGGTGCGTAACGGCGAGAGATCCAGCTCGTGCAGCTTGGGGCTGGCCAGCTCCAGCACGAACATCGTCGGCACGCCGTGGTGTACGGTAACGCGCTCGCGCGCGCAGAGTTCGAGCGCGGCGTCGGCCTTGAACGTCTCCATCAGGACGACGCGCGCCCCCAGCTGGGCGGCCGTGAGGATGCTCGGGCAGATGCCGAAGATGTGGTAGAGCGGTACCGCCACCAAAAAGACGTCTTGTGGCGTGCAGGCCAACGATTCGGCCGTCTTGCGGGCGGTTACCACGAGGTTGCGGTGCGTGAGCATCGCACCCTTGGGCAGGCCCGTGGTTCCCGAGGTGTAGACGATCGCGAAGACGTCGTCCGGCGTGGCCGCAGCCGGCGTGAACGCGCCGCCGTTGCCGGTGGTCATGCCAGTCCAGTCCGCCGCTTCGGCGCTTTCCGTGGTATCGGCCGCGAGCACGCGCAGGCGTAAGGCGGGAAGCTCGGAGCGCAAGGCTTGGACGATAGCGCCGTAGTCGGCGTCGCCAGCCGCCTCCATGTGGAAGAGCGCGGCTGCCCCGGAGTCGGCGAGGATCGCACGCAGATCGTCGCGCCGCAGCCGCGGGTTGATCGGGACGAGCGCGTAGCCGCCCAAGGCGCAGGCCCAGTAGACAATGCAGAAAGACGGGCGGTTCGGGAGGATGCAGGCGACGCGCTCGCCCGGCGCCAGCCCCTGGTTACGCAGGTGCGCGGCCAGTGCCGTGGCTCGCTCGTGGAGTTGGCGCCAGGTGACGCGCTCCGCTCCAGACACGAGCGCCGTGGCCTCCGGCAGCGCCGCGCGGTTGTGCTCTAGGATCTGCGCTAGCGTCTCCATGTGCGTTCCCCCTTCGCGCAACGTTCGCAGGGACGGTGTGGCGCGCCCTGCGAACCTCAGCGGCCATGAGCCTCCCTCGCATCGCATTGGTGACTGGGGCCGCCTCCGGCCTCGCGCGCGGCGTGTGCATCGACCTCGCGGCGCACGGCTATCGCGTAGCGATCAACTATCGTTCGAGCGTGGAAGCCGCGCGCGAGACGCTAGCGCGGGCGCAGGCCGCTCGCGCCGACGATCATGCGCTCTTCCAAGCCGACGTCTCCCAGCCCGATCAGGCCGAGAGCCTAGTGCGCGCCGTCGAAGCGCGCTACGGTCGCGTCGACGTCTTGGTGAATGCGGCGGGCGACATTGTCGTCAAGCCGTTCGAGAGCACCGTGCTCGAGAACTATCGCGCCATGATCGACGGCAACCTCACGAGCGCCTTTGCCTGCACGCGCGCGGCGCTCCCCGGCATGATCGCGCGGCGCTTTGGGCGCATCATTTTCTTCGGCATGAACGGTAGCAGTGTCACGTTGGCAGCCAGGCACATGTCGGTCTACGCCGCGGCCAAGGCGGGCGTCGTTGCGCTCGCAAAATGTATCGCCATCGAAGCCGCGCCGTTCAACGTCACCTGCAACGTGGTCGAGCCGGGCGACATCCGCGAAGGCAAGAACCTCGACATCGCGGCCGCGGCCCAGTTGGCCAAACCCAAGAATCCAACGCTTCACGCCGGCTCGTGGCAGGACATCGCGTATGCCATACGCTGTCTGGTGGGCGACGAGTCCGGCTACCTCACGGCCCAGGTGCTGGCCGTGAGCGGCGGCCTGCAGGAACCCTACGAAGCGTGAGCAGCCGCGCGGCGGCGGCACGCTGGGAGGTGGCGGCTTGGGGCGCTGTCGCGCTCATCTTCGCGGCCCGCGTGGTAGGCGCGTTCACCATCCCCTTGACGGGCGACGAGGCCTACTACTGGGAGTGGAGCCTGCGCCCCGCCGGCGCCTACTACGATCATCCGGCGGGCGTCGCGATGGTCATCGCGCTCTTCGATCACGGTCTGCGCAGCGCGGCGCTCGTGCGCGTGGGCTTCTTGGCGTGCGGACTCGGTGCCACGCTGGCTCTGGCCGATTTCTCGGCGCAGATCGCGCACGACCGGCGCGCCGGCGCCGCCGCGGCGCTGCTGCTCAATCTGGCACCGCTGCTCACCGTCGGTGTGGGCGTCGCCTCACCTGATGCACCGTATTTGCTTTTTTGGTGCGCCTCACTCGCGCTCGGTAAGCGCGCCTTCGAGCGCGGCGGCTGGTGGTGGATGCTCTTCGGATTCGCGCTGGCGGGCGCGGTGGAGAGCAGGCTCTTGGGCTTTGCGTTCGCCGCCGGCGCCGGCGTGGCCGCACTGATGCAGCGGCGCGCGGAGGGCGCGCTCGCGCGCTGGTGGTGGGCGGCACCCGTGGCCTTCGCGGTGGGGCTGCTCCCGCTGCTGCTGTGGAACGGAACGCACCACTGGCAGACGTTTGCGTTCGCGCTCGTGGGCCGCCACGTCGACGAAGGCCTCTCGCTTGCGCGGGTACTCGGCTTTCTTGCGCTGGCGGTGCTCGTCTTGGGTCCAGGCTGCGCGTTCGCCGCGGCGTGGGCCGCCGCGAAGGTACTGCGCGTGCGTACGGCTTGGAGCCGTCTGGCGGCCTGGAGCGCCTTGCCGATGGTAGTGCTGCTGGCTGCCCTAGCGCTGCGCGAGCGCGTGGAGATCTACTGGCTCTACGGCCCCTTCGCGACGCTGATCGGCGTGGCCGGTGCCCTGGCGGTGAAGGAGCACTGGGGACGCGTGCGCTGGAGTTGGACGATCGTGTCCTCCGCACTGCTCTTGACGCCGCTGCTGACGGTGCTGGTCGCGCCTTCGCTGACCGTTGCGGCGGCGCTGCACAGCGTCGGCCGCGATCTGCGCCACAATGGCCCCTTCGAGATCTTCAGCTATCCCATGCTCGCGCGTGACGTTGCACAGCGCGCCCATAGCAGCGGACTCGTGGTAACGGACGGTTACGGCCTCTCCAGCTTGTTGGACTTCTATGGGGGCGTCCCGCCCGTCGTCATCGGTTACGATCGCCAGGGGCGTCAGGCGCGCACGTGGTTCGACCGCGACGCCGCGCCACGTGAGATCCTCTTCGTGGATAAGGAGGCGCTCGCCACGCGCAGCGACTTCGTCCGGCAGTTTGCACGCGCCTGCGGCAGGACGCTCGATGCTGGTACGCTCGTTTACGACTATCGGGGCGCCCCCGCACGTACGTACTATCTCACGCGCTGCCTCGACCCGCGCCCCGGCGCATTGCGCATGCTGCTCTGGGAGGGCTGATCGCGCCATACCCGAGGGAGCGGTGGCGCCGGCTGCGAACGTCAGCGCATGTCACGCTACCTGCACACGTCGATCTTCGTCAACGACATGGCGGCGACGATCGAGTTCTACACGCAGCGGCTCGGCCTGACGCTGCTGAGCGGTCCCATCCATTATCCCGGGAATGCCGATATGGCATTCGTCGGTGCCGATTGGAACGCGTACATCGAGTTGGTCTACGATCTCGAAGAGCATCCGCCGTACGCGCTAGGCAACCGCTACGAGCACTTGGCACTCGAGGTCGACGGCGATCTGCGCGCGCTCTGCGAACGTTTGCGCGAAGCAGGCGTGAAGATCCTCAGCGCGCCCAAGAAGTCGCCGGGCGGAACGCGCTGGATCGCGTTCGTCGAAGATCCCAACGGTATTCCGGTCGAGTTGCTCGAGCCCAAGCCGCGCTGATCGTCACCACCGGTGAAGGCGGCCACCCGCGCCTCCAGCGCGCCGCTCTCGCGGCTGAGGCGCTCCGTCCAGGAGACGGCCGACGCCGCCGCTTCCTGGGCATCGTGCGCGGCGTTGCGGATGCGTTGGGCGTGACGCTCGATCGCGGAAAAGACTGCGAGCTGCTCGTGCGTGGCATGGGCCACTTCCTCGGCGACGCCGGTGGCCGTCGTAACGCTCGCGCGCACGTCACGACTGAGCGCCACTGTCTCCCGCAGGGCGGAGCTGGCGTCGCGTGCCATGGCGTGGATGCCGGTGGTGGCGCGCTCGATCTCGGCCGTGCGCCGGGCCTGCTCGGCGGCGATACGCCCGATCTCTCCGGCCCCCGCGAACCCGCGCGCCACGTCCTCCACCAAGCGCTCGATCGCGCCGCCGGCGGCAACCGCGCGCTCGACGGCCTCCTTGGCCGCGCCCTCTGCCCCCTGGGTCTGACCGGCGATCGATTCCGTCTCGCGATGCGAGCGCTCCACCTGACGGCCGATCTCGTCGGCGGCTGTCTGCGACTGCGCGGTGAGGCGCTGCAACTCTTCGGCGATCACGAAGAAGCCGCGGCCGTGAACGCCGGCTCGCGCGGCTTCGATCGCCGCGTTGAGCGCCAGCAGTTTGGAGCGATCGGCCAAGTCTCGCATCTGCTCCACTTGCGTGTTGATGATGCGCCCCTCGGTTACGGAGAGTCCTCGCAGACGCTCCACGGCGTCCAACAGCAAGCCGCCCATGTTCCGCATCTCGTTGACCAGCGTGTCCGTGGCGGTGCGGGCGTCCGCCGCCAGCGCCTCCACGCTGCCGGCGCGCGATCCCACGGCCAGCGCGTGCTGCGCCACGCGCTCCGCGTCGGCGGCCAAGGCGCGCCCGGCCGCGTCGGCGCTTTCCACGGCCGCGGTCAGCGTGGCCAGCGTGGCTTCGTTTCCGTCGACCCGTTCCACCAGTTCGTCAAGCCTGCGTAAGCCCGAGCGCGAGGCGTCCTCCAAGTCGACGGCGCGCACGCTGATCTGGCGCGTCGTCACGGCCAGCTCCGCCAGTCCGGTGGCGATGCCTTCGGCGGCGTCGGCCTGCGCCTCGGTGTGCGTGCGTACGGTGCGGCCGGCTTCGAGATTGAAGCGCACGTTGTCCGCAATGGCGCGTGAGGCTGAGCCGATGCCCGCGATCAGCGAGCGCAGCGCCGCAGCCAAGACGTTGAAGCCGGTGGCGAGATCGTTCAACTCTTCTTCGTGCAAGTCCGCGGCCTCGACCGAACCTTCCAGATGTCCCAGTGCCAGCTCGCGGGCTGCCGCGGCTACGCGGCGCACGGGAGAGGCCATGCGCCGCGCCACCAGCCACGCGGCGGCGCAGGCCAGAATGAAGACCACGAGCGCGATCGAGAGCATCTCGATGGCCAAAGCGCGGACTGGAGCATAGGCGGCGCGTGCGTCCGTTGCGGCGACCACGCTCAATCCCACGTCAAGCGGGCCAGGCTGCTGAGCCGCGCGCGCAGTCACCAGCGGCGTCCGCGCCGTAAACTCCGGGCCGCCGGCGTTGATCTGAGAGAGCAGCGGAGCGCCGTCGCGCACCAGAAAGAGGGCGCTGCGGGGATCGAGGGCGACGTCGTGGATCAAGCGTCCCAGCTCTTCCGTCTGCAGGCGTCCCACCAGTACTCCGGCGGGCCGGCCGCCGTCGTCCACGATCGGCGCGTAGACCACCAGGGTCGGGCGGGCCTGATCGGGGAAGCGCTGAAAGCCCGCCAGGCCCGCCTGCGTCGCGTGCTCCGCCGCGCGCAGCCAGGGGGCGGTGGGGTCGACCTGCAGCGACCCGGTGCCCACCAGCAGCCGGCCGGAGGCATCGAAGATCGTGAGATCGATGTAGCGCGTGTCGCCGAAGGCGAAGTCATAGTTGTAGAGCACCTGCGCGCGTTGCCGCTGGTTGAGCCCGGACTTCTTCAACTGCAGGAAGACCATCGAGCTGAGTTCGTCGACGCGGGCACGCAGGTAGTCTTCGACGGTGACGAGCGTCTGGACGCTGGTTGCGCCGGTGCGTCCGGCGATTTGTCGACGCAACGCGTCGCGCGCGGTGACGTATCCGGCAATCGTGGTGATCGCGAGGGCGGTCAGCAGCACCGCGGCTACCGCGACGATGAGCGATCGGGCGAGGGTGGGGCGGCGAAGTCGTGCGAGCATTACCGCTCTACCCTAGGGTGGCGACCTTAATGCAGGCTTATGAAGAGGTGATGATGCGGCAGGCGTGATGACTCGCGCCGCGAATCGACGCAGGCGGTATGCGTAGTGATGGCTTGCGATTGGACCACCGTCCCTTTGCGTTGCCCGGGACGCGGGCACAGTACGGGCCAGACCGCAGCGTCGACGTCCTGCACGTCGATCTCGAGCTGCACCCCGACCTCCAGCGTAGGCGTTTGGACGGCATCTGCACGACGCGCGTCGAGGCCATTGCCGGCACGGTGGATGCCGTGGTGCTCGATGCCGTGGACTTACAGATCAGCGGCGTGCGGGACGAGCATGGCGCGGCCTTGGAGTTTTCGCAGCGCGAGCAGCGTCTGCGCGTGGCTTTCGCCCGGCCGCTCGCGCGCGGCGAGCGTTACGAGTTCTCCGTCGCGTACGCCGTCGAACAGCCCCGGCGCGGATTGTACTTCATCGCTCCGGAGACGGCCTATCCGGAGCGGCCGTTGCAGGCGTGGACGCAATCACAGGACACCGACGCGCGCCACTGGTTTCCGTGCGTCGACTACCCCGGCGAACGCTTCACGTTCTCGACGACGATCGTGGTTCCCAAGGGGTTGTTTGCCTACTCTAACGGCCGCTTGATCTCGCGTCTGGACGAAGGCGAGCAGAGCGTCTTCCGCTACGAGTTGGAGTATCCGCTTTCGAGTTACCTCACCTCGCTGGTGGTTGGTGAGTTTGCCGCGCACCACGACCGTTGCGGAGAGGTGCCGGTCTCGTGGTACGTCGAGCCGGCGCGTGCCGAAGACGGCGAGCGTTCCTTCGGCAAGACTGCGCAGATGATGGACGTGTTCCAGCGGCGCATCGGCGTGCCGTACCCCTTCCCGCTCTACGGGCAGATCGCAGTTCACGATTTCACCTTCGGCGGTATGGAGAACAGCTCGGCGACCACGCAGACCGATCGCACGCTGCACGATCAGCGTGCCCACGCCGATTTCTCCAGCGATCCGCTCGTTGCGCACGAGCTGGCGCACCAGTGGTTCGGCGATCTCTTGACGTGCCGTGATTGGTCGCAGGCCTGGCTCAACGAGAGTTTTGCCACCTTCTTCGAAGCCGTCTTTCGCGAGGCCGATCTCGGCTGGGACGAGTATCTTTACGACGTCCTAGGCATGGTGAAGTCGTACGTGCGCGAGGACAGTGAGCGCTACCGCAGGCCGATCGTCTGCAATCTCTATCGCGAGCCCATCGATCTCTTCGACCGCCATCTCTACGAGAAGGGCGGGGCGGTACTGCACATGCTGCGCGGAGAGTTGGGCGAGGAGGTCTTCTGGCGCTCGATCAACCGCTACGTGAGCGACAACCAGTGGCAGAGCGTGGAGACGCTCGACCTGGTGCGCGCCGTCGAGCACGCGAGCGGGCGCAACCTGCGCTGGTTTACCGATCAGTGGATCGAACGCGGCGGCCACCCGGACCTCTCGCTCTCGTACGCGTACGACGATGCGCAGCAGCTGTTGAAGCTGCGGGTGAAGCAGAAGCAGGCGATCGACGCCGAGCATCCGCCATACCGCTTCACGTTGGAGATCGGCTTGCTGGCGGAGCGCCCCGCTGCGCCGGCGCGCGATCACGGGACTGCGCCGCTCTCCGGCGAGCGGCGCCTGCGCGTACAGATCGACGAGGCGGAGCATCTCTTCGCGCTCCCCGTCTCCGGCGAGCCCGCACTCGTGCGGATCGACCCGGGCAATTTCGTGCTGAAGACGCTGGCGCTGGAGGCGCCGCCGGAGGTGCTGGCCGCGATTCTGCGCGCCGATCCCGATCCCGTCTCGCGCATCCGCGCCGCCAAGGCTTTGGCCGCGGATGGCTCGCGCGTGGCGGTGGAGGCGTTGCGTGCCGCGTTGCTGGAGGATCCGTTCTGGGGCGTGCAGGCCGAGGTGGCCGATGCGCTGGGCGAGACGCGTGCGCCATGGGCGCTGGAGGCCTTGAGCGCGGCGACCGGCGTGCCCCATCCTAAGGCCCGGCGCGCCGTGGCCGCGGCGCTGGGCAACTGGCGCTCGGTGCGCGCGGCGGAGGCGCTCCTGCCGTTGGCCGGCGAGGACGCTTCGTACTTCGTCATGGCCGCCGCGCTGGAGGCGTTGGGTAAGACCCGTGATGGCCGTGCCTTCGAGCTATTGGTGCGCCAGTTGCAGTACCCGTCGTGGGCACAGGTGGTGGCGTGTGGCGCGCTGCGCGGCCTGGCCGAGTTAGCCGATGAGCGCGCCGTGAGCGCGATCCTCGATAGCATGGTCTACGGCCGGCCGGAGCCGTTGCGTCGCGCGGCGCTCGGCGCGGCGGGCCGCGCCGCCGCATTGCTGGAGCGGCAGCGCACGCGGATACTGGATGCACTCACGGCGCAGGCCGACGATGCGCGCCAGTTCCTCGTTCAGCTCGCTTGCATCGCGGCGCTGGAAGCCATCGGCGACGTTCGCGCTCTGCCCGTGCTGGCACGTCTGGAGGGTGGAGAGGACCCGCGCGTGCGCCGCCCCGCGGCCGAGGCTGCGATCAAAATCCAAGAAGGCTCGCGCAAGCCCGTGGAGTTGGCGCGCCTGCGCGACGACTTGGATGCGCTGAAGGAGGAGAACCGTAGACTTCGCGAGCGGATCGAAGAGCTGGCGCGGCGCTGAGACGCGGCGCCTCCGCAGACGGAGGCGGCTGCGGCGCTACGCCCCCTTTGCGATCCTCTGTCTGATCGCGGCGATCGTGCTGGCGGTGCCGGTTGGCTTCGTGCTACGTCACGCCGGCGGACCCCATGCCGTCAAAGTCGTGCCGGTGGCGCCGGCGGTAGCGCTCGCGCCGTACGTGCGCCTGGAGCCCCACGGTCCGCGCTGGTCGCCCGCGGCGCTGGCGCGCGCGCATGCCGCCATCGCGGCACTGGCCAATGCGGACGGCATGCCGGCCAAGAGCGGTATCGTGGTCATGTCGCCGCGCGGACAGGTGTTGTACGAACGTAACGCTGCGAAGCTCCTGGTCCCGGCGTCGACGATGAAGCTCTTGGTGGGCAGCGCGGCCTTCTTTGGATTGGGAGGCGCCTACCGTCTGCACACGCGCCTGCTTGCGGCCGCTCCGCCGGACGCCGCGGGCGTCGTCCATGGCGATGTGGTGTTAGCCGGCTCAGGTGATCCGCTGCTTTCCAGTGCCGATCTCGAAGCCGCCGTCTCGACCTTGAAGAAGGCGGGCGTGCGCCGGGTGGACGGCGCGCTCGTCGTCGACGCCACCGCGTTCTCCGGTCCCGAGCAGAATCGCACCTGGCTGCCGAGTGACCTCGAGTACGACTACGCGGCGGGGGCTAGCGCGGTTGCGCTGGACCAAGGCGTGGTACAGATCGACGTCACCCCCACCTCTCCCGGCGCGCCCGCGAGGATTGCGCTGGAGCCGGCCAATGACGCCGTGCATACCACGGGCACGGCGCTGACGACCGCTGGGACGATGTCGCTCTCCATCGAGCGGGCCGCGGACGGCCGCGGTTTGGTGTTTTCAGGCGGTATCCCAGCCGGGCCCAGGCAGCGCTTCTGGCGCACGGTCGTCGGCGAGCCGGCGTTCGTGGGCGACGCGTTTGCGCGGATGCTGCGCGCCGGCGGCATCCAGGTCGGGGGCGTGCGGGTTGCGGCGCACCCGGCGCAAGCGCAGGCGGTGCTGTGGGACCACCCCTCGCAGAGCATCGAGGCACTGGTGCGCGGGATGTTCTTCGATTCGAATAATCACACCGCCGAGCAGTTGCTGCGGGTGATCGGGCGAGACGTGCCGGCGGGAGCGAACCTGGAGCCGGGAAGCCTGCTGGCCGGTGCCGCGCGCGAGCGGCGCCTGTTCGCAGACGCCGGCGTGGAGCTGGGGGCGACCCACGTTGCCGACGGCAGCGGCCTCTCGCCGCAGGATCGCATCACGGCCAGCGCGCTGGCGCGCGTCTTGGCGCTCGATCTCTCCTCGCGCGGCGGTCCACAATTTCTCGAAGAGCTGCCGCGCGCCGGCATCGAGGGGACGGTACACGTGCGCTCGCTCGACGAGGCATCCGGCCTGGTGCGCGCCAAAGACGGGTACGAAGATGGGGCAAGCAGCCTCGCCGGATACGTGCAGACACGCCACCACGGCGTGGTAGCCTTCGCTTTCATTGCCGACGATTGGGACTCGCTCGACCGCGTCTGGCAGCTGGAGGATGAAATCTTGGACCGCGTGAGCATGTTATGACGCAACTGGAGCCGCTCTATCCGCTGCTGCTGACGCCACGGCTCGCACCCGCCATTTGGGGCGGGCACGCGCTGGTGGAGCAGTTCGGCAAAGCCGGCTCCGTGCGCGAGGCGCTGGGCGAGTCATGGGAGTGCTGGGACGAAAACGCCGTTGCCAACGGTCCGCTGGCGGGGCGCACGCTGGCACAATTGCGTGAGGACTACGGTGCGGCGCTCGTCGGCGCGCTGGACCCCAAGCGCGTCTTTCCGATCCTCACCAAGATCATCGACGCACGCGACAATCTCTCGGTGCAGGTGCATCCCGACGATGCCTACGCGCGACGCGTCGAGCATCAAGAAAACGGCAAGACGGAGTGTTGGTACATCCTGGAGGCCGCTGAAGGGGCGGCGCTCTATCTGGGCTGGGAGCGCGCCACCGATCGCGCGGAGTACGAGCGGCGCGTCGCCGACGGTACCCTGGGGGCGTTACTGCGCCGCGTGCGCGTGCAGGCGGGTGAGGCCTATTACCTGCCCGCGGGAACGCTGCACGCGATCGGCGCCGGCATCGTGCTCTTCGAGGCCCAGCAAGCCAGCGATCTCACCTATCGCATCTTCGATTGGAACCGCGTGGGGGTCGACGGACGCCCGCGTGCCTTGCATGTGGAGAAAGCCGCGGACGTGCTGGACTTTGGGGCCGCGCGCTTCGCGCGCATGGTCCCGTTGCCTTACGAGCTCGACGGATTGCAGCGTACCGCGTTGATCGCCGATCCGCGCTTCTGGGTCGAGCGTGTCGATGCCGGCGCGCAAGAGGGAGAGATCGATCTGGAGGGGATGCCGCTGATCGTGATGGCGCTCGGTGAGCCGGTGCGGATCGCCTCTGAAGCCGGCGTGGTTAGCCTGGCGCCGTTCCAGAGCGCACTGCTGCCTGCGGTGCTCGGTAGCGTGCGCATGTGCGCCGCCTCCTCGCTGCGGGCCGCCTTGCTCGCGGCGGCTCCCCCGGCGGAGCGCGAGGCGCTGCGGCGCAGATTCGCGGCCGCGGGCGTCTCCGCCGAGCGCAGCGGTGCGTTCCTGGAGCAGTTCGCGCTTGAGTGACGCAATGCTCGAAGACCTGCCGCGCCCGCTGATCGAGCGCCTGTTGGCCGTAGCGCTCGAACGCGGCGGCGAGCATGCGGAGCTCTTTCACGAGCAGCGGCTCACGCACGCGTTGCGGCTGCAAGAGGGTCGCATCCACGAGGCCGGCGTCAACGTGACACGCGGCGTGGGGATTCGCGTGCGCGTCGGCGACCAGCAGGGTTACGGCTACAGTGACGACCTCTCGGAGGCGTCGCTCGAGCGGGCGGCGCGCGTGGCAGGCAAGATCGCGCGCTCGGGCTCGGGCGTGCGTGCCGTCTCCGTGAACGAGCGGCCGGTAGCGAGCGTCTACGTCAACGGCGCCTGGGGCGATACCGTCGCGATGGCACGCCGCGTCGAGTTGCTGACGCGCGCCGACGCCGCGGCGCGCCGCGCCGATCCGCGCATACGCGCGGTCAACGGCAGCTTAGTGGATGAAGTGCAGAACGTGCTGATCGCCACCAGCGACGGACTGCTCGTGCGCGATCGCCGTCCGTTGGTCTCCTTGACGGTGCAGGTGGTGACCGAACGCAACGGCGAGCGCACGCACGGCTACTACGGCGACGGTGGCCGGCGCGGCTTCGAGTTCTACGATCGCGTCACGCCGGAGTCGATCGCGAGCGAGGCAGCGCGTATCGCGCTCGTCAACCTCGAAGCGGTCGAGGCGCCGGCGGGTGAGATGCCCGTGGTGGTGGGCCCGGGCGGCGGCGGCGTGCTGCTGCATGAAGCGGTCGGCCACGGGTTGGAGGCCGATTTCAATCGTCAGGGCGTCTCGCTCTACAGCGGGCGTGTCGGCGAGCGTGTGGCGAGCGATCTGGTGACGATCTACGACGACGGCAACTTGACCGGCGAGCGCGGCAGCATCGCGATGGATGACGAGGGCACGCCCGGCCAGCACAAGGTGCTGGTCGAGCGCGGCATTCTGCGCGGCTACATGCAGGATGCGCTCAATGCCGAGCTGATGCACACGCACTCCACCGGCAGCGGGCGCCGTCAGTCTTTCCGCCATCTGCCGCAGCCGCGCATGACCAATACCTATATGCCCGCAGGGGAGCTCCAGCCCGACGAGGTGATCCGCGGCGTGCAGCGCGGCTTCTACGCCAAGTCGTTCTCGGGCGGCCAAGTCGAAATCTCGAAGGGTGACTTCGTCTTCATGGTAGGCGAGGGTTATCTCATCGAAGACGGGCGCCTTACCGCCCCCGTCAAAGGGGCTACGCTGATCGGTAATGGTCCGCAGATCATGACGCGCGTGCGCGCCGTCGGCTCGGACCTGAAGCTGGCGAGCGGCTCGTATACCTGCGGCAAGGGCGGGCAGCTCGTGCCGGTCGGCGTGGGTCTGCCCACGCTCTTGATCGCGTCGATGACGGTGGGAGGGTCCCGTGTCCGCTGAGCCGCTGGAGTTGGCGCGTTACGCGGTTGCGCTGGCCGCGAGCGCCGGCGCACGCGAGGCGGAGGCGACCGTCGTCGTCTCCGATACGTTCGGTATCGAAGCGCGCGCACAGCAGATCGTGACGTTGCAGCAGAGCGTCGGCCGCTCGCTCGTGCTGCGTGCCTTCGTCGATGGCCGCAAGGCCACGCTGGCAACGACCGAACTCTCCCGCGCGGGGCTGGCGGAGCTGGTGGCGCGCTGCGTCGAGGCGGCGCACAGCGTGGAGCCGGATCCGTTGGGCGGGCTGCCGCAACCGCAGCCCGTGCAAAACGGCGATCTGCAGATCTTCGACGGCGACGTGCGCGCGCGCAGCGAGGAGGAGAAAATCGCGGCCGCGCTGACGATGGAGCGAGAGCTGCGCGCATACGATGCGCGCATCGACAACTCCAACGGATCGCGCGTGGCGGACGCGGTGAACGAAGTGGCTCTGGTGAACTCGTTGGGGTTTGAGGGCAGCTACCGCTCGAGTTCCGTCAGCTTTTCCGCCAGCCCCGTAGCAAACGACGGCTCGGAGAAGCGTACCGCTCACTTCGGTGCCAGCCGTCACGGCTACGGCGCCATGCCGGCTGCAAGCGAGATCGCGCGCGTCGCGGCGCGGCGCGCGGTCGAGATGTGCGGTGCGCGCAAACCGCGCACGACGACGTTGCCGGTGATCTTCGAGCGCGACGTCGCGGCGGTACTGTTGGGGGATCTCTTCGCTGCCTGTAGCGGCGCCAACGTCGCCATCGAGAACTCGTTCCTCGCCGGACGGATCGGCGAGCGCATCGGAAGCGAGCAGGTCACCATCGTCGACGACGGGCTCCTGCCGGGTGGCATGGGCTCCTCACCTTTCGACGCCGAGGGCGTGCCGACGCGTAGGACGACCGTCTTCGAGCGTGGTGTGCTGCGTAGTTTTCTCTTCGACACCTACCATGCGCGCAAGCTGGGCGCGCAGAGCACGGGCAACGCCGCCGGGGGCACGGTCGGTCCGAATAACTTCTACCTGCTGCCGGGCACGGGCAGCTTGGAGGAGCTCGTGGCACGCACGCCGCGCGGCATCGTGGTTTACGACATCATCGGTTTCGCGACCGAACACGTGACCGGAACGTGGTCGCGCGGAGCCGCGGGCTTCATGGTCGAGGATGGGAGGATCGCCTACCCCGTCGACGGTTTCACGATTGCCGGAAACCTGCGCGACATGCTGGCGGCAATCGACGACGTTGCCGCGGATATCATCTACGAATCTGCCATCGTCAGCCCGAGCTTTCGCGTGGCGGAGATGACGGTCAGCGGCACGTAACAGATTTCTTTCGCGTGGCCGCCATGCCAACGGTTTCTCCTCCCCGTTCCAGGGAGGAGGAGTCCGGCTTACGAAAACCAGTTGCCATCGTGGGACAGCAACCAGGGATCGGTTTCTCCATCATCATGCGCGTCGAGATGCCCAACGAACCGGGCGTCTTCGGTGTGGTCGCGTCGCTGATCGGCGAGGCGGGCGGCGTCGTCGGCGCGGTGGACGTGCGTTCGGTCACGCGTCAGAGTACCGTGCGCGACTTCACGGTGCAGGTCGCCTCCCAGCAGGTGGTCGACGCCGTGCGCGCAGCGGTCTCGCGGCACGCGGGCGTGACCGTCGTGAGCGTCTCGGACTCGACGTTCCTCGCGCACTTGGGCGGTAAGATCCAAGTGGAACCGAAGATCCCGGTGAAGACGCGCCAGGACCTCTCGATCGTCTACACGCCGGGCGTCGCGCGCGTTTCGTTGGCCATTGCCGAGGACGAGCAGAAGGCATTCCAGCTGACCATCAAGCGCAATACCGTGGCCGTCGTCACCGATGGCACGGCGGTGTTGGGTCTGGGCGATATCGGGCCGCTGGGCGCGTTGCCGGTGATGGAGGGCAAGGCGATGCTCTTCAAGCAGTTCGCCGGCATCGACGCCTTTCCGATCTGCCTGGATACCAAAAACGTCGACGAGATCGTCGAGACCGTGGTGCGCATCGCACCGGTTTTCGGCGGCGTCAATCTGGAAGACATCAGCGCGCCCCGCTGCTTCGAGGTTGAACGCCGGCTCATCGAGCGGCTCGACATACCCGTGATGCACGACGATCAGCACGGTACCGCCGTGACGATCCTGGCGGCGCTGATCAATGCGGCCAAGGTCGTTGGGAAAGCCTTGGGCGATCTGCGCGTGGTCGTGGTGGGCAGCGGTGCCGCCGGTACCGCCGCCATCAAGATGGTGCTGGCGGCAGGCGCGGCTGACGTCATCGCGGTCGATAAGGCCGGCGCGCTCTGCCGCGGTGCCGACTACGAGAACCCGCATTGGACGTGGCTGGCCGAGCATACCAACAAAGAGAATCGCAAGGGGACGCTGCACGACGCGTTGCGCGGCGCCGACGTCTTCATCGGCGTCTCCACGCCGGGCATCCTCAAGGTTGAGGACATCAAGGTGATGGCCAAGGATCCCATCGTCTTCGCCATGGCCAATCCCACTCCGGAGATCATGCCCGACGTCGCGGCCCCCCACGTTGCGGTGATGGGTACCGGACGCTCCGACTTCCCCAACCAGATCAACAACCTGCTGGCGTTCCCCGGTATCTTCCGCGGAGCGCTGGACTGTCGTGCCGCACGCATCAACGAAGAGATGAAGCTGGCTGCCGCCCACGCCATCGCCGACGTGGTGGGAGACGAGCGTTCCGCGGACTACGTCATTCCCAGCGTCTTCGACCCCCGCGTGGCGGACGCGGTCACCAAAGCCGTGGTGGCCGCCGCCGTTGAGTCCGGTGTGGCGCGCCGTGCCTTGGCGGTCGCCGAGCAGGAGGAGCAGACCGCGCTCGTCTGAGGCGAGGCCTCCGCCGAACGCAAGCGATCTGTATCACACACAAGGGATAGGCTGGCTGCTTTACGGAATCTTGAGGAAATCCGTCGCGCCGACCGATAATCAGGAGTGTCATGGCAGCCCGTGTGTTGATCATCGAGGACGATCCAGATGTCGGCTCACTAGAGGAGACCCTCCTGCGCCAGGCCGAGTATGACACGCGCTGGGTCCTCACGGGGGAGGCTGGGCTGACGACCGCCTCGGCTTTCCGCCCCGACGTCGTGGTCCTGGATGTGGGGCTTCCCGACCGCAGCGGCTTAGAGGTCTGTGCCAAATTGGCGGAGAGTCTCGATGCCTTCATCCTCATGGTGAGCGGCCACACCCGCGAGGAGGACAAGCTCAAGGGCCTGGGACTGGGGGCGGACGACTACATCACCAAGCCCTTCTCGGGCGGTGAGTTCGTCGCGCGCGTGGGCGCCTTTCTCCGGCGCCGCGAGCGCTACCGGGCCCACTCCACGGTGATGTCGCTGGCTTGCGGCGACGCCCTTCTCGATCGCAATCGCCAGGCGCTCGGGCGCAACGGCGCCATCTCCGTGCTGACGGCGCTCGAGTTCAAGCTGCTCTGGTTCCTCGCGGAGAGCGAGGGGCGTCTGTTGACGCGCGCGCAGATCCTGGAGCACGTCTGGGACGACGTCTCGGGCGTGCCGACGCGCGTGGTGGACGTGCACGTGGCGGCGCTGCGTAAGAAGATCGCCGAGGTCGGAGCGGCGCTGCAGATCAACAGCGTGCGGGGCATCGGCTACCGGCTCGACGCCGTCGTAGCCGTCGAGCCCTAAACGGTACCGTTACGCTCGACCTCACCCTCGATGCTCGCGATCCGCGCCCGCTCTACGTGCAGATTGCGGATGGCGTCGTCGAGGCGATAGAATCGGGACTGCTCGTGCCCGGCGAGCGCCTGCCGCCGATGCGCCCGTTGGCGGCGCGCTTGAGTTGCGGTCTGGTCACGGTGTCACAAGCCTACGAGCTGCTGGCGGCACAGGGGCGCATCACGACGCGCGTGGGCCGCGGCTCCTTTGTAGCGGAGCCTGCCAAGGCGGAGGCCGGAGAGTCGCCGTTCATGACACGCTGGGAGCCGGATCTAGGCCGGCTCGCCATGCGCGGGGAGCGCATGGAGGGTGTGCTGGAGGAGCTTTCGCGCGCGAGCATCCCGGGCGCGATCTCGCTGGCTACCGGCCACCCCGCCCCCGAGACGTTTCCCCTCTCCGACTTTGGCCGCGCGCTGGCGCGCACGCTAGCGGAAGATCCGCCCGAAGCGATGCAGTACCGGGCCGCACGCGGCGACGATGACCTCTGCGAGATGCTGGCGGCGGGGCTGCGGACGCGCGGCTGCCGCGTGGCCGCCGACGAGATCATCGTCTGCAGCGGCGCGCAGCAAGCCGCCGATCTCGTGGCAACCGTGCTGCTGGCGCGCGGGCGCGAAGTCGTAGCCAGTGAGTCTCCAGCCTATGCCGGCACCCTGGGGGTCTTCGACGCGCGCGCGGTCAGTTACGTTGCCGTCGCCTCCGATCGCGACGGCATCCGCGTCGACGATCTCGACCGCGTGCTCGCGGAGTATCGGCCGCGCCTGCTCTACGTCAACCCGGTGGCGCAGAATCCCACCGGCGCGATGCTGCTCGAGCGGCGCGCGCGCAGGATCGTCGAGTTGGCCAGGCGTTACGACGTGGTGGTCTTGGAAGACCAGACGGGGCATGCGCAGGTGTACGAGGGGCGCGCTCCCTCGCCGCTGCTGGCTTACGATACCGACGGGCGCGTGATCGTCATGGAGTCACTCTCCAAGACGGTCTTCCCCGCTCTACGCATCGGGTACCTCGCCGCCAAAGGACCCTTGCTCGAGCCGCTGGTGCACGCCAAGATGCGCGCGGATTCCTTTACTTCCACCCTCACGCAGCGCGCCTTGTGGCGCTTCATGGCCGGCCCGGCGTGGGCGCGCCACCTACGCCACTCGCGTCATCTGTACCGCGCCCGCCGCGATGCGCTGGTAGAGGCTCTGACCGTGGAGCTGCCGTGGGCGCGGATTGCGCCGCCGGCCGCCGGCCTCACGCTCTGGCTGCCCCTGCCGGCGCGCATCTCGACGCGTGCCGCCTTTGAAGCCGCCGCCCGCGAGGGGGTGCTGGTCATGCCTGCGGAGCCGTACTATCCCACGCGGCAGGGCCCCGCGGCGCTGCGTCTCTCGTTCGGCGACGTGCCGGAGGAGTCACTACGCGAGGGCGCCGCTCGTCTCGGGCGCGCCCTCGGCCGCTTGATGTGACCGTGCGAACGCCGGCAAGCGCGGCGTGTGGGGACAAGAGGGGCGCCGCCCTGCCTTGCGAAGAGCGGTTCGTGCGCTTCTCGATCCCCCGCGGCGGCATCCTAGCCGTCGCCGCTCTCATGTTGCTGGCCGCCGCCCCCCACAAGCCGCGCGTGGCATTCTCCGCCCCCGCGGCGTACCAGCCGGCGGGCCCGCTGGAAGAACCGTTCGCGGCCGTGCTCCCCAGCGGCCGGGTCCTGCATCCAGCCGGCAGGAGTATCGCGCTGGGCCAGCACCCGTTGGCGCTGGCGTTGGCGCAGCAGGGTACCCTGGCAATCGTGGCCGGCCGCGCCGCCGCCGGTGCCGCCGGCTTGGCCGTGGTGGACCTCGCGACGCTGCAGACGGTGGTTCAACATGGCGTGGCGCTGCCTGCGGCGGTGCGGGCGCTGGCGGTGCTGCCGGATCGCGGCGCGGGCGAGCACGAGCTGGTGTTTGCGGCTGTCATCGGACGCGCCGAAGTAGACGTCTTCGACCTTGCTGCCGACGGTACGCTGCAAGCCGATGCAACGCCCACGATCGCGCTTCCCAATCTGCCACGCGGTGTGGTCTCGCTGGTGACCGCGCCTGCCGGCACGCAGCTCTACGCCGTGGGTGCGGACGGCGTTCAGACGATCGATGTGGCTACGCGCGCGGCGGTTGGGGCAACGGCTGCAGTGGGCATCGATCCGGTCGGGGCGACCCGCGCGGGGACGCTGTTAGCGGTTGTGAACGAGGGCGTGCCGGAAGGGCAGCGCGCCTACGATCTCAATGCCTCGTCGATCTCGTTGGTCCAGACCGCGACGGGCACGCCCGCGAACGCCGGCCAGATTCCGCTGGACGGCGCACTCGACCCGCTGGTGAAAGTGGGCGGCATTCAGCCTAGCGCGGTGGCGTCGGAGGCCGACGGCACGCTCTTCGTGGCACTGGCCAACGCCGATCGCGTCGACGTCTTGAGGCGCGCAGGGCGCCCTGCACGCTATCGCCGGGTCGCCGTCATCGACCTCAGCCTCTATCGTCATGCCCCCTTTGGAACGGCGCCCGATGCGCTTGCGATCGCGCCGGGCGGGCGGCGGCTCTATGCCGCGTTGGCGGGCATCGACGCCGTGGCTGTGGTGGACATCGCCGACCCGCGCCATCCCCGGCGTTTGGGCCTGCTCCCGAGCGGCTGGTTTCCGAGTGCTCTGGGGTTCTCGCGTCCCCAGGGTGAATTGATCGTAGCCAATGCCCTTGGTGACGGGCGTACCGGAACGCTGCAGGCCGTCAATCTCTCGACAGAGGCACTCTCGCCCGCGACGCTGGCGGCGCTACGCGACGTGCGCGTGGAACGTCCGATCAGCGAGCGCGATCCGGTGGTGCCGCAGGCTCCGGCGCTCGGTAAGAGCCGCTACATCGCTCACGTCGTCTCCATCGAAATCGATCCATCGACCTTCGATGCGACGCTGGGCGACCTCAGCGAAGCAGCGGGCGATCCCTCATTCGTCGAGCACGGCGCGGCCCAAACCCCCAATCTCCATGCGTTGGCGCAGCGCTACGCCGTGGCTGCGAACTTCTATGCCGCCGCTGAGCCGGCGGAGTTGGATGAAGCCGTGGGCCTGGGCGGCAGGATCACGGTGGCCACGGCCCGGCGCGCGCTCACGCAGGGAACCGCCGGTACGCTCTCGCGCGGCGATGCGCCCCGCTTCGGATATCTCTACAACAATTTGGCGCGCCATCGCCTGACCTTCCGCGACTACGGCCATGCCGCGTGGCCGGGGCTCCCGGAGGCCGGAGAGGCTGCCGCATACGCCGGCGCGCAGGACGATGCGGCACGTGCCGCCGCATTTCTCGCCGACTACCGTGCGCTTGCGCAAAGCGGCCGCGCGCCTGCTTTCGCGGCGGTGGTGCTGAGCGATGCCGGGGCTTCGGCTCAGGACCGGGCGGTTGGCGCGATCGTAGCAGGACTCTCGCAGGCGCCGCTCTGGAGCTCGACGCTCGTGGTGGTGGCGCCGCGCGGAGCGGCCGGTCAAGATCACGTGGATCCGCGGCGCAGCTTTGCGCTGCTGATCGGCCCCAACGTCAAGCCTCACTTCGTGGGGCGCCTCCATCTCTCGTCCGCCTCACTGCTCAAGACCGAAGAGGAGATCCTGGGGCTTCCGGCGCTGTCGCTGGGGGATTTGCTCGCTAGCGACTGTGCCGACTTCTTCACGCCGGCCGCCGCCGACGCCACGCCGTTCGTCGCCGTGACCGGCTCGCCGCGCGAAGGGGCCCAGGGCTTGCCGAGAACGTCGCCGTAAAGAGAGACTCTTGTGTCTGAGGCAGTGATGGAACGTCCAACGACGGATTTTGTGACGCACGAAGCGGGGCGTCTGCAATGCGTGCTCGTGATCCCTCCCGACGCCGGCTTCGAGCGGGTCCGGCCCATCAAGGGCGAGGGTCCGCCCATCTCGGCGCGCGCCGCCATCGAGCATCAGGTCTTCGTCCGGACGCTCGAGAGCAATCGCGTCGAGGTCGTAGAGCTGCGCGCCGCCGCGCACCTGGGTATGGCGACGCTGGTGCGCTCGACGGCCATCATGCTGGCCGGAGGCGCGGTCATCGGGCGTCTGACCGATCCCGAGCGGCGCGGCGAAGAGGAGGCCGTGCGCGCGCTGCTCGAGCAGCGCGGCATTCCAGTCCTCGGCGCAGTCGAAGGCCCCGGTGCCCTCGACGCGCGGGACGTCGTCCTGATGGGCGACCGCATCGTCGCGGCCAAGACGCGCGCGACCAACGCCGCGGGGCTCGAGCAGTTGGAGCGCATCGCGCACGAGTCCGGCCTCACGTTGCGCGAGGTGACGCTGGCGCGAGGGGTCAGCCATCTGGGCGACGTCTTCTCCGTGCTCGACACGCAGCTGGCGGTGGCGGTGCCGGCGTTGGTGCGCGGCGACGGGCTGGAGGGCGTGGAGATCGTGGCGCTGCCGCGCGAGTCGGCGGGGGCGGCGGATTGTCTGACGCTCGCGCCGCGGCTCGTCGTCATGGATCTGCGCAACGCCGCTGCATGCGCCGTGCTCAAGCGCAGGAAGATTGCCGTCGAGGCCATCGATCTCTACGATTTCGGCCGCGCCGGAGCAGGTCCGTCGGCGCTGGCGTTGCCGTTGAGACGGGCGCCGCTGCGCTGATGGCATCCGCGCCGTCTGCGGCGCCGGCAATCGCGGTCCACCAACTCGTCAAGCGCTACGGGGATGCGAGGGCGGTTGACGGCATCTCGTTCAGCGTCGAGCGCGGTGATTTCTTCGGCTTCCTCGGTCCCAACGGAGCGGGCAAGACGACGACGATCAACGCGATCGTGGGGTTGGCGCGCATCGATGGCGGGCGTATCGAAATCTTTGGACACGACGTCTCGACGGCGTGGCGGCAGGCTCGCCGCCTGATCGGGTTGGCGCCGCAGGAGTACAACTTCGACCGCTACCTGCGCGTGCGCGAGATCCTGATGTATCAAGCAGGCTACTATGGTTTGCGCCCACGTGACGTAGCCGCGCGCATCGACGCGCTGCTGGAGCGCTTCGCTCTGGGCGTGAAGGCCGATGCCTTCGTCTCCCAGCTCTCCGGCGGCATGAAGCGGCGTTTGACCCTGGCGCGCGCGTTGGTGCACGATCCGCAGATCGTGATCTTGGACGAGCCGACGGCGGGCGTGGACGTGGAGCTGCGGCTGGAGCTCTGGGAGACATTGCGCGCCCTGCGCCGCGAGGGCAAGACGATCATCCTCACCACCCACTACCTCGAAGAGGCCGAGGCGCTGTGCGAGCGCGTCGGTATCATCGAGAACGGGCGGATGGTAGCCTTGGAGGAGACCGCGCACCTGCTGCGCAGCCACGCCCGCGACGAGCTGACGATCACGTTGGCTCACCCCGTACAGGAGCCTCCGCCGGTCCTGGCGCATTTCGGGGCGCGCGTCGATCCCCAGGACGGCGCGCGCCTGCGCTTCGAGCGGCTGGGCCCGCTCGAGCTCAGCGAGGTGCTGGCGCTGCTCGGGCGCGCGGGCATCGACGTGGAGGCGGTCAACACCGAGCGCGCCACGCTGCAAGACGTTTTCCTCGAGTTGACGGGCAGAGGGGCGCGATGAATCTCATCGGTCTCTGGACGCTGGTCAAGCGTGAGATGAAGCGCAGCTTCCAGATCATCAATCAGGTGATCTGGCCGCCCATCATCTCCACGCTGCTCTACGTCTTCGTCTTCGGCTTGGCGCTGGGCAGCCGCATCAAAGGCATCCAGGGCGTCAGCTACGCGCAGTTTCTGCTGCCGGGCCTGGTGATGATGCAGGTTATCGACGGCGCCTACGGCGAGTCGTCCAGCTCCATCTTTCAAGCGCGTTTCACCTATGCGATACAGGAGATGCTGATCGCGCCGATGAGTGCGGGCGAGATCGTTTTCGGCTATGTCTTCGGCAGTGTGCTGCGCACGTTCCTCATCGCCAACGTGATCATGGTGTTGGGGCTCGTGCTGCTGCACACGGTGCCGGCGTCCTGGGGACTCTACGTGTTGGTGCTGCTGCTGGTAGCCGTGCTCTTCGCCGCGCTTGGGATCATTTTCGGCCTGATGGCGGAGAAGTACGACAACATTGCCGTGCTCACGACCTTCGCGATCACGCCGCTGGTCTTCGTGGGCGGCGTGTTTACCTCGATCCACCTCTTGCCGCCGGTGGTGGCGCACCTCTCGCTGCTCAATCCGATCTTCTACACGATTGATGCCTTCCGTTATAGTTATACCGGTCAGTCGGACGTGGGCTTGGCCGTCTCGCTGCCGGTGGTGGCGGCGCTGACGGCGGCGGCCTACGCGATTGCCTACGCCATGGTGCGAGCGGGGTACAAGTTGCGGGCATGAACGAGCTGAGCACGGGTACGGACGCGCTCTTCGAGCGTGAGCTCGCAGCCCATCTGCGCGCGCTGACGTCCAGCAAGATGGAAGAGCTGCGCGCCCAGTTCCGCGCCGAGTCGTGGGTGCTCTTGGGTCGTCTGCTCCCTGAGGCCTGGGAGCAGCGAGTGCGGCGGGAGGCCTGGGACGTACTCGAGCGGCGCGGGGTGCAGCGCGACATCAGCGTGCCCGAGACGGGCCACTCGCCGCGCCGGCTGCGCAACGTGCGCCAGCGCGAGATTGCCGCGGAGACCGAGATCCTTCCGCGCCTCTACTACGCCGGCGCCCTGCGTACACTGGTTGCGGAGATTGCGGGCAGTCCCGCGGAGCTCTGCCCCTTCGCGCCGGAGCGTTTCGTCCTGGCCTCGATGTCGCGCGTGGGTGATACGCACGGCTGGCATTGGGACGACTATGCGTATGCGTTGGTGTATCTCATCGATGCCCCGCCGGTGGGCGCGGGGGCGGAGGTGGAGTATCTGCCGGGCGTTGCGTGGGAAAAACAGCAGCCTTGCGTGCAGGAGCACCTCGCCGCGGGGCGCGTGCGCAAGCGGCGCGTCGAGTCGGGTGAAGCCTATCTGCTGAGGGGCGACACGACGCTGCACCGCGTCGCGCCGCTGGAGCGCGACGCAACGCGCGTGGTCTGCGCCATGGCCTACGCCCATCCCGACGATCTCACGCGCGCGATCACGCACGAAACCACCGAAGCCTTCTATCGCTAGAGCTTCGTGCTAGACCCCGGAGAAGAAGGGGTTGTGGCGGCGCTCCTGCGCGATCGTCGTCGGGGGCCCGTGCCCGGGCAGCACCACGCTCTGCTCGTCTAGCGCGAAGAGGCGCATGCGTACGCTCTTCAAGATGTCGTCGTAGGTGGAGGCGTCGCCGGCGGCCGCGCCCACGCTGCCGGCGAAGAGCGTGTCACCGGTGAAGACGAGATTGCGGAAGAGATAACAGACGCTGCCGTCGGTGTGCCCGGGCGTGTGCAGCACGCGGATCTCCGCTTCGCCGAAGGGCACGTGCTCGTCGTCCTGCAGCTTCATGGCGCGGTGCTCGAGCGCTCCGATAGCGAAGGCGTCGTGGCGGTGGATGAGTATCTGCGCGTCGGGGAAGGCACGCGCGACGTCCGCGGTCGCGTCGCAGTGATCGGCGTGCTTGTGCGTGATCAGGACGTAGCGCAGGTGAAAGGGGCCGTCGGCAACGGCGCGCAGCAGACGCTCGGGCAAGCCGGCGGGGTCCACCAGAGCGGCGATACGCGTCTGCTCCAGGAAGAGCAGGTAGCCGTTGCTTGGGTGCGGTGCGTTGATGTGGTGGCGCACGTCGCTGGGTAGCCCGGTGGCAGGGTACCAACGCTGGAAGACGGCGTCGGCGAAGCGGCCGGGGTCCAAGCTCAGCGCGCGCGCGATGCGCCGCGCCTGCTCCTCCGTGGGCTGCTCCCGGCCGCCGGCGACGGCTAGCACCAGCGCGGGCTCCAGCTCCGTCTCGCGCGCCAGGGCCGCGGCATCTTTCCCGGTACCCCGCTGCGCCTTGCGCATGATGTCGGTATAGTCGTCTTCGAGCGCAAGCATGGGGGGCGCTTCGCCCTGGGCGGCAACCGGGACCTGGCTAACCCGGGTTGAAGAGGGCGCCATGGAGAAGGTCATCATCATCGGCTCCGGCCCCGCCGGGCTGACCGCCGCGCTCTACACGGCGCGCGCCAATCTCTCGCCGCTGGTGCTTGCCGGCGGTCTCTACGGTGGGCAGCTCATGCTGACCACGGAGGTCGAGAACTATCCCGGCTTCCCCGAAGGCATCATGGGTCCCGATCTCATGGAACGCTTTCGCGCGCAAGCCGAGCACTTCGGCGCGCGTATCCGCAACGAAGATTGCACCCGGGTCGACTTTAGCGGCGGGCGCCGCCGCGTGTGGGTGGGAGAGGAGGAACTGGAAGCCGAGTCGGTGATCGTGGCTACCGGCGCTTCCGCCCGCTGGCTGAACCTGCCCAACGAGGCGCGCCTGCGCGGACGCGGCGTCTCCACCTGCGCGACGTGCGACGGCGCCTTCTTCCGCGATAAGGAGATCTTGGTGGTGGGCGGCGGCGACTCCGCGATGGAGGAGGCGCTCTTTCTCACGCGCTTCGGCAAGCGCGTCCGCGTGATCCATCGGCGCGGCGAGCTGCGTGCCAGCAAGATCATGGGCCAGCGCTGCCTCACGCACGCGCAGATCGAGTTCGTCTTGAACAGCGTCGTCGAGGACGTGACCGGCGATCCCGTGATGACCGGAGCGCTGGTGAGGAATCTCGTGACTGGAGAGGTGACCAAGCTCGACGCGGACGCGCTCTTCATCGCCATCGGCCACGATCCGAATACGGCGGCCTTCAACGGCCAGCTCGAGTTGGACGACGCGGGATACATTCGCTCGGAAAACGGCGTCACGACGAGCGCGGTGGGCGTCTTTGTCGCCGGCGACGTCTTCGATCAACGTTATCGCCAAGCCGTGACGGCGGCCGGTAGCGGCTGCCGTGCCGCCCTCGAAGCGGAGAAGTATCTCGAGCACTGCGCGGCAGTGCAAAGCGTCGAGGTGTAGACGGCGCCGATGACCGCGGAGCGGGTGCTGGTGACCGGAGCCTCCGGCTTCATCGGCTCCGCGGTCGTGAGGGAGCTGCTGGGACGCGGCCGTGACGTGCGCGCGCTCTGCCACGAGCATACGCCTCTATACGCTCGTGGCGTGGAGGTGGTACGGGGAGACGTGACCGATCCCGCGGCACTGGCCGCGGTGGCCGACGGCTGCAGCGCGATCGTTTACGCGGTGCAGTTTCCGTCGTCGCCTATCGAACAGCCGCACCGTGGATGGACGTTCGAGCGCGTCGACCTGGGCGGCGTGCGCAATCTGCTGCCACATGCGCAACGCGCGGGCGTGGCACGCGTGGTGTACGTCAGCGGCTTGGGGCTCTCGGAGCGTGCGCCGCTCCCGAGCCATCGCGCCAAAGCGTTGGCGGAGCGCGCAATCCGGGAGAGCGGCGTGCACTTTACCTTCATCAAGCCGTCGCTGGTGGCCGGGGAGGGCAGCCGCCCCGTACGGACGCTGGCGCAGCTGATCCGCAGGGCGCCCGTCATACCACTGATCGGCGACGGCTCCAGCAAGGTCCAGCCGGTCTACGTCGGCGACGTCGCGCGCTTGATCGCCGATGCGCTGGAGAGTCCCGCCGCCGCCGATCGCGCTATCGAGATCGGCGGCCCCGAGGTGCTGACGATGAAGGGGCTGATGCTCAGGATAGCCGCCCTGATGGGCGTGCGCAAGCTGGTTCTGCCTGGCCCGTTGCCGTTACTCATGCTTGCGGCGGCGCTGGCGCAACGGCTGCCCAATCCGCCGCTGTCGCCTGACGCAGTGCGCTTCCTGACGACCGATGCGGAGGCCGACAACACGGTGCTCTTCGAGGCCTTTCCCTCGTTCCGCTTGATGCCGGTAGACGAGGCGCTGCGCCGCAGCATCGCGCGAGCGGCGTAGTCGAGCACTACGCGCGCGTGGAGACGTCCGCTCCCACCAACGCCTCGATTTCGTCGATCTCGCGCGGGATTGAGGCCGTCAGGTTCTCGCAGCCGTCGCGCGTGACAATGATGTCGTCCTCGATGCGCACGCCGATGCCTTTCCAGCGCTCGGGCACGTCGAGATCGGCGTGGATGTAGATGCCGGGCTCCACGGTCAGTGCCATACCGGGCTCGAGCGTGCGCCACTCTCCGCCGATCTTGTAGGCGCCGACGTCATGCACGTCGAGCCCCAGCCAATGTCCCGTGTTATGCATGAAGAAGTCGAAGAACTTCTCCTGCTCGATCAGCGTGTCGACGTTACCAGCGAGCAGACCCACGTCAACTAGCCCCTCGGTTACCACGCGCACAGCAGCCTCGTGGTAGGTGCGGAAGGAGTTGCCGGGCTTGACGGCTTCGATACCCGCGCGCTGCGCGCGCAGCACGATATCGTAGATGGCTCGCTGCTCCGCGCTGTACTTGCCGTTCACCGGCCACGTGCGCGTGACGTCGGTGGCGTACACGTCCAACTCGCAGGCGGAGTCGACCAGCAGCAGCGTTCCATCGGCCAAGTCGTCGCGGTTGGTGTTGTAGTGCAGGATCGTGGCGTTGTGGCCCGCGCCGCAGATGGAAGGGTAGGCCACCGCCTGGGCGCCGCGCACAGCGTACTCGTACTCCATCCGCGCCTCAACCGCGTACTCGCCGATCCCCGGCCGCGTGTTACGCATGCCAGCCAGGAAGCCTTCGCGCGTGATTGCGGCGGCGCGCCGCAGAATCTCGATCTCTTCGGGCTCCTTGATGAGCCGCATCTCGGCTAACGGAATGCGCGGATCGTGGAACTCGATGGGTGCCACCACGCCCTTGCGCGCCTGCCGGCGCAGCGCTCTCACCGCATCGAGCACCGTGCGGTCCAGCGTCTCGTTCTCGCCCAGCGTGTACCACAGGCGCTCGTGGCCCGCCAGCAGATCCGGGAGGCGCGTGCTTAGTTCGCCGATCGGATAAGCCTCGTCGGCGCCGTAGCGCTCCTTTGCGCCATCGACGCCCACGCGCCGGCCGTTCCAGATCTCCAGCGCGCGGTCCAACGGCAAGACGAAGAGCACCGTGCGCGGCTCCGGCACACTGGTGAGCACCAGCACGGCCTCCGGCTCGGGCCAAGCCGTCAGATAGTGCAGATCGCTGGATTGCCGGTAGTCGTACTGGGTGTCGTTGCTACGGATTTGGTGAGGGGCCGCGGGGATCACGGCGACGCCGCCGTTCATTTGGGCCCGTAGTGCCTCCCGGCGCTGCGCGAAGGTGCTCGTCATGGCAAGGTTCTTTGCCCGTTGGAGGTAGGCAATCCTCGAACGTCGGCATCCTCCGGCGGCACCAGGGCCGCGGCCTCGACGGCGCTTCCGTCCGCGAGCGCGAGCTCCGCTGCCTCGGCCTCGTCGGCACGTTCCGCTGTGTCGCCGGTCTGGAAGGTGGCGGCCAGGTCGCGCAGGGCGCCGGCGCGCTCTTCCAGCTCGCGGCTGGTGGTGACCAGCGAACGGGCTTGGTCGAGCACGCTGCGAGCCTGCATCGCCCCGCTCTCGCTGGCCTCCGCTACATGATCGATGGATTGCTTCTGCTCGCGTGCGGCGATGGCCACCTGCTCCATGCGCATCGAGATGTCGCCAACGGTTTGCGACAGCTCGTGTGCCGAACTGGCTTGGCGCTGCGCCGCGTCGGAGGAAGCGCGCGTCATCTCCATCATATGGCGCGCCACCTGCGAGATCTCGGTGCCGGCTGCGGCTTGCCCCTCCGAGCGCGTGCGCACGGTGGTCAACGTCTGCGCGACTGAGGAGATCGAGGTCACGATGCGCTCGATCGCCGCAGCCGCGTGCTGGGCGAGCGCATCACCGCGCTCGGCAGCCTCACCGCTACGCTCGCTCACGGCGGCAACGCGCGTCGCGTTGCGCTGCATCTCCTGAACCAGCGTCGCGATCTCCCGCGACGAACGCGAGGACTGCTCGGCGAGTTTGCGCACCTCGTCGGCGACGACGGCGAAGCCGCGACCGTGCTCGCCGGCGCGTGCCGCTTCGATGGCGGCGTTGAGCGCGAGCAAATTGGTTTGGTCGGCAATCTCGTCGATCAGCGCAACCACCTCGCCAATGCGCTGCGAGGCGGCCTGCAGCGCATCCATCTCCTTGCGCACCTCGCGCAGCGTGGCCGCCACCTCGCCCATCGACTGCGCCAACTGCCCCACCGATCCGCCTCCCTCCGTTGCGGATGCGGCGGCGGCCGCCGACTGCTCGTTGGCCGCGCGCGCGTCGCCGGCCATCTCCATGGCGCTGCGGTCGAGCTGCGCTGCCGTACTCGCCGCCTCTTCGGCCGTGGTCGCCAGCGACGCCACGTTGGCGTTGAGCTCGCCGACGGAGCGCGCTAACTCGGAGACCGTGGCCGCCATCTGCCCGAGCGAACTCGCTACCGACTCCGCGTTCTGCGACACCACGTCCGCGCTCGCGCCGATCTCCACGGCCGCTGCCGAAGACTCCTCGACCAGCGCCGCCTGCGCGCCCACCGCCTCCTGCAACTCGTGGCCGCTGCGGCTGGAGCTTGCCGAAGCGCCGGAGAGCGCAAAGGCCGCCTCCTTGATCGAGCGCACCGTGGAGGCAAGGCGCTCGACCACGTCGTTGGAGGCCGCCTGGAGGCGCGCCAAGGCATGGTTGCCCTCGACGGGCAGACGCACGGTGAGATCCCCCGCTCCCACGGCCTCGAGCTCTGAGACGATGCCGGCTAGCGTCTGGCGCGAGGAGCGTACCAGCCAGACACCGCCGCCGATGGTGAAGAGCAGCAGCAACGCGAGCACGACGACGGTTACCGCGGCGGCGACGTTAAAGGCGGCGCGCACGGCGTTCATACGCTGCTCGCTCGAGGCTTGGGCGCTCGAACGCGCGCGCGTGCCCATCGACTCGAGATTTTGATAGGTGAGCGTGGTCGCGCCGAGCGCCAACTGGCGCGCCGGTGCCGCCTTACCGTTCTGCGCGAGATCGGCTACTTTGTTGACTTGGGCGAAGAAGGCGGAGAGCGACGCCGCATACTGGGCGTAGGCATCCTGCATGCTCTTATCGGTATCGCCGTCGATCCACATCTTCGCGCGCGAGGTAGCCTGGTTCTCGCTGGTGCTTACGCCCTGCAGCGCCATCGACGCGTCCGAGCCGCTCGATCCGACGCCCACCAGCATGTTCTGGTAGACGTTGTCCAGTGCCAACAGCGAGTCGTCGAGGTATCCGAGATGGACGACCGAGCGGGTGTGCATCGTCTCGATCTCGCCGCGGTCGACGAACATGCGCCAGAGCGATACGGCGCCGACCAGTACCGCCGCGCACAGCAGAATCGTAAAGATGAGGGCGATGGTCTTCTCGAGGCCGAGACGCTGCATAACGGGATTCCTTCCTACGGGAGTGGGGAGATGGACGAAGTTGGGCGTTCGAGGGCGTTGGAGGCGTCGTGCAACGCGGCCGCGGTGATCTCGAGCCCCCACTCGACGCGCCCTTCATTACCCGCTGCAAGCGGCGCGGCGATCGACGGCAGAATCTGGTTCCCGCCGCCGTAGATGACGTTGATGGGTTCAGCGGCGCCGTGCGCGATCAACGCGGCCGCTGCGTCGAGCTGATTCGCGTCGGGCAGCGAGCCCGCGGCGGTGCGCGCGTCCGCACGCGCCGCGCTGCGTTCGAAGTCGCGGACGGCTGCGCGCAGCGGCTGCAGATCGAGCGGCAGATCGTTGCGCTTGACGCTGAGCGAGAGCGCGCGCAAACCGATCTCCAGTACCGGATCGTAGGCGCTCCAGCGTTGCGGCAGCGAGCCGGCGTCGGCCAGCCGCAGCGCGAGCATGCCGATGATCTGCGCTAGCTCGCGGTGACGCGCGTAGCCCGGATCGCCGAATGACGCCATCCAGGCAGCGTCGTCCAGCGCCGAGCCGTCGACGCCGAACGGTCCCGCGAAGCGCGGGCTGGCGGTGGCCACGCCCGCTTGGAAGGCGAACACCGCGGCATCCCCCGAGCGCGGGGGTTGACCGGTCGCGCCGTGCCAGCGCGCCGATAGCGTGCTGCCGCCGCCGTCGGGGATGGCTGCGGTGATCTCGCGCAAGAGCCCCGCCAGCGGTGCCGACGCCCCCGCCTCGAAGCGCGCGCCGGTGATGCAGGTGTCACACGCGATGTAGGCTGCGATGCGTGCGGGCAATTGGTGCTGCAGCGCCAGCGCCACGGCGCCGCCTGCGCCGGTCTCCGCACCGTCGAGCCCGGCGATGACGATCGAACGTTTGGGACGCCAACCGCTGCCGTAAAGGTAGCCCAGAGCCCGCGCCGCCTCTACGAGCGTCGCCACGCCGCCGGCGTCGTCGGCAGCGCCGTAGGCCCAGGCGTCACGGTGGGCGCCGAGCACCACGGCTGTGCCGGGCTCCGTTCCGGAAATGGTCGCAAGGACGTTGACTAGTGCCGCGGTGCGGCGCCTGAGCACGACGTCCAGATGCACGCTGCCGCCGCGTCCGAGCGCATACGGAGCCGGGAGCCCGCCCCGCCAACTTGCGGGCGCCGGCTGCCCTGCGATGCTCTGCAGCAGCCGTTGGGCCACGGCGGGCGTTACCGGGAGCACGGGGATTCGTAGCGGCGAGCGCGCGGCGACGTCGAGTCTGCGGGTTGAGCCTTCCGGCCGCCAGGGGCCTGCCGGCACGGTTGCTCCGCGTCCAGCGCCGTCGTCCGCGGGATCGGGATAGAGGATCGCGCCCACGGCGCCCGCCGCTTGCGCGTTGCGAACCGCTTGGGCCGCGGAGTCCGCGCCATCGCGCAACAAGACGATCGCGCCGCGGGCGGCCACGTCCGCGCCTGCGAGGATCGCGAAATCGGAGACGCTGCCGTAGTTTGCGTAGACCAGCGGGGCGCGCACGTCGCCGTCGGGGCTGCCGTAGGCGAAGGGGATACCGGCGTCCGCGCCCGCCGTGGCCTCGCGCAACTCAAAGCGCACCGGATGCGGTGCCAGCAGCTCCAGCGTCAAGCGTTTGGGCGACTCGACCGTTGCGGGAAAGGCCGCCAGCTCCGTTTGCCAGCCAAATGAGCGCAGACGCTCGGCCAGCCAGCGCGCACTCTGCGCGTCACCCCAACTCCCGTCGAAGCGGGAGTGAGCCGTGAGTGCCGCTATCGACTGCGCGGCCCCCTGTGCCGTGGGCAGGGTGAGGAACGTCTGCTCCAGACTCAACTCGCGCGAGCTGCCCGCCTGGTCGAATCCGTAGAGCGGAAACTCGGCCGCCCAAACGGGAACGGCTGCGGCGATGCAAAGCATCCAGGCCGCGATGCCGAAGAAGGGTCGCATGGCTCTCCAATCCGTGGATGGTGACGTTCCTCCAGATGTTTTCGACCGACGGCTCGCCGACTTGGAGGCCCTCGTCCCGGTGTGGTCCGCAAATTTCGCGGCCCCGCTGCTGGCGGCGGTCGCCCGCGACCTCGACGCGGGGCTCGTACCGGGGGCCGCGCACGTGCTCGACGTTGGGACCGGGGCGGGGTACCCGGCGCTGGAGCTGGCGGCGCGCCATCCCGGGCTGAAGGTCGAGGCCATCGACCCCTGGCAGGCCGCTGTGGCACGCGCCCGTGCGCGCGGGGTCGCCGCATTTCACGGTGACTTGCTGACGTGGGAGGGCGGCCCTTACGACGCTATCGTCGCCAACGTCTGTCTGAACGTGATTCCCGACCGCGCCGGTGCCGCGCTAGCGTTGGCGCGCCTACTGCGCCCCGGCGGGCGCCTCTACGCCACGGTAGCGCTGCGCGGGATCCTGCGCGAGCTGGATCGCGCCGCGGCGCGCATCTGCGGAGCGCGGCAGGTCTTGGAGCAGGTGCAGGAGCAGCGTCTAACCGTCATGACGTTGCGCGAGGCCTTTGCTGGAGCCGCCTTCTCGCAGTTGGTAGTCGAAGTAGGGCATTTCCCGTTGTGCTTCGAGAGCGGCACGGCGATGGCGGGCAGCGTGCCGATCCGCTTGGGCTTCGCAGATCTCTACCGCCAACTGTTGGGCGAGGATGGTTGGCAGCGCTTGATCGCCGTGCTCGACCGCGAGCACGGCATCGCCTTCGACGTTCCCTTCGCGCTGCTGACGGCGACGCGCGCGTCGTAACGATATACTGAGAGCATGGCCCACGCAGCGGTAGGGGCTCCGGCGCAGCAGGGAACCTGGAGTCTGCGCTCCATCGGCGTCGTCGCATTCGGTCATGGCGCGAGCGATTTCTACAGCGGCATGGTGCCGCTCTTGATCTTCTATCTCGTCGTCAAGCAGCAGCAGCTCTCGCCCTTTCTTCAAGGCGCCGCTGGCTTCGCGTGGTATCTGACTTCGTCGATCGTCCAGCCGCTCTTCGGCTGGTACTCCGACGCGCATGGCCGCTGGTGGTTTCTCCCCACGGGCGTGTTGTTGACGGTGGCCGCCGTTGGCGCGATCGGTTTCACGCACAACTACCCGTCGCTCATGGCGCTGATTGCCATCGGCGGCTTCGGCTCGGCCATCATGCACCCCGAAGCCGGCAAGTATGCGGCGCAGGTGGGCTCACGCCGGCACGGCAGCGCCATCTCGATCTTCCAGATCGGTGGTCAGCTCGGGTTCGGCATGGGCCCCGCGCTCATCGCCTTTCTCCTGGCGCGCTACGGCGGAGCGGCGACGCTGCTCGCGGCGCTGCCCGGCTTGATCGCGGTGGCGGCGCTCTTCTGGGCGATGCCGCGCGTGCATGCGCGGGCCAACGAACGCGTCCG
>SCRI01000005.1 GCA_004298675.1 bacterium
CCCAACCGGAGCATCGGGTATGCCGGCACCGTCCCGCCGGTGCCAGGGAGCGGCCCTGGGACGGCCTAATCCCTGCTACATGCACCGTACCATCATCGTTCCGGCCTCCATCGAGCGGGCCGCTGGCGCAGTCGCAACGCGCACCGCCCGCTCCGAGCCGTTCCACGTCTACGCGACCCGCGGCGCCGCCGGCGGCATTGCCTACTCCCTCGAGCCGCCCGTCGATCCCACCGTTGTCTACGGCCAATCCTCGTATTGCGACGAGGCTGCCTATCGCGCGCTCTGCGACGGGAACGCCGGCTTCGACGCCCTGCTCTTTGCCATCACCGCCTGCGACGAAGCGGCCGACGACTTGGAGCGGCACGCCTAACCCACGCAGCACGCGCGCTGCCGGCGTGTTATAGTCACAGTATGGCTATGGTCGTACTCGAGCTCTCTTACGACGACATGCCCGCCGCCCGGTCGACGCTCAAGGCTCTCACTACACGGTATTGCTTCTGGTGGTGGCTCCCGTTCGCTTTGGTCGCATGCACTGGCGTCATCCTCATCCGCGCCCGGTTTGTCGATGTATTGCCAGCGTCTACGGCCTCCGCCTTCCTAGGCTCTGCGATGCTCGGGCTCGTCGCCGGCTTAGTCGGTCACGAGCTGATTCACATTCTCGCTTATGACTGGCAGGGTATCCGGGCGTATCTGATGCCAGTACGTCGATCCCTGTCTGAGCTTCACACGCTGGCCACGACGACGCGCGGTGACTATTCCGGACGGAGCGCGGCCGTTGCGCTACTGGCACCATTCGCTGTAGGCGTCGTCATTGCTGCGCTGACGTTGCCGTCCGCCGTCGTGGGACGCCGCCCTGTCTCGGTATTTCTATTCGTTTTCGCATTAGCATGCTTTGGCGGCGCGGGATCGGACGTCACCCAAGCGTTGTTCTGCCTTGCATCGCCGACCCGGCGCGTCTATGAGGACGAGCACGTCCGTAGATTCTACGACCAATGAGAGGAGCGCGCTTCATGAATGGCCGCCGTATCTTCTTCGGTTACATGCTCCTGCGCGATCTGCTCACCGGGCGCTGGCTCCTCGCGCTTCTCGACGTCGTTTTCTTTCGGCGCTAAGGAGTATGCGTGCATCACGCCGAAAGCGCCATCCCATGAGCGCGCTGCGAATCACCATCCGCGGCAAATCGCACATCGTCGGCGAGATCTACGACGACCGCCTGCCGCTGTGTGATTATTGCCACACGCAACAAATCCCATTCGACCGTCTGTTCGTGGCGTTGGCCGCCCGCCGTCGCGATACCGAGCGCTACTATTGCTCGCAGGCGTGCGCGAAAAATGCGGCGACGAAGCGCTACCGCGAGCGGAAGCGCAGCGCCAAATAAGATCGGCCAGCGGCGCGATCGTATATCCTCGACGGCGACGAAGACCGGCGATTAGCCCCACCCACAGCGTCTCTCAAGACGTGCTATACTATCAGTATAGCACCTTGCTTTGTTGGAGGCGCGCTCAGTGTCCAGGTATGCGCTCGCATCTTCCATGCTCACCACTGGGAAACAGGTCATCGTAGGATACGATCGCCCGCTCGACTACTACTTCGCGCAGGTCGTCGGAGGCTTCGGTGACGTCGCCTCGCTGGACGGGATGTCCGGCTACATTGACCTCGATCATCTCGTAAAGGGCATCGCGCCGTACGCGGCGATGACCGACGCCGCGCTCGGGCGACTCGCGCGCGACCGCAGGGAGCGCATCGGCAACGCCGTCGGCGTTCTCAACGACGATGGGACCGTTAAGTAGCGCGGCGGGAGGAGCGTCACGATGATCAAGATCCAACGGTCGGTCTGTTACGGGAAGAACTACGACGGGGCGCGCGGACCCAAGGGTGCGCAGCAGCCCTGTTGCCTATGCGGCATCGGCATCCACGCTCCGGGCGCGTACCTGCACTTGCACGACGGCGGTGGGTTCGCCGTGACCGAGAGCGAGGCGATGATCCTGAGCGCGGCCGGTGACCTCGGCCTGCACCCCATCGGCCCCGAGTGCATCCGTCGGCGGCCAGAGTTGGCGCCGTACGTCGTGCGGACTCCGGAGCGTGCCCGATGATAACGGTTCCGATCGCGGCCCACGACGCCGCCGGCGTCGTGGCGCTGCTGGCTGACCACACCTATGACGAGGTCGAACGCCTCACGGGATGGTCGAAGGGGCGGATCTGGCGCGCGGCCGTTGAGCGCCGAGCGCGAAAAACGGAGACCCGCATCCGGGAGCGCGGCGAGGAGCGTCGCCGGCGCCAAGAAGAGACGCTGCGCGCGATCATTGGCGACACAGTGACAGCCGATGTCATGGACTTCTTCGATTCATTGCCGGACGATTCGCTCGACCTCATCGTCACGTCCGTGCCCTACAACATCGGCAAGCCCTACGGCGGCGCCCCGCAGAGCGACCACATGCGCCACCTCCGCTATCACGGGTGGATGATGCAAGTGATCTCGGAAATGGCCCGCGCGCTGAAGCCCGATGCGGTAGCCTTCGTCCAGCTTGGCAATACGCGCGATGACCTCGATCAGACGGTCCCCCTCGACGTCCTGTTCTACGATGCCTTCCGCCGCGCCGGTCTCACCTTCCAGAATCGCGTCATCTGGACCAAGAACCACGGACTCCAGCCAAAAGGACGCTTGGCTGAACGCTATGAGACGGCGCTTGTCTGGTGCAAAGGGGACACACCCCGCTTCAATGCAACAGCCGCGCGCACTCCGCAGCTGCACCCCGGCAAACGCTCCTTCAAGGGCGCGCACGCTGGTGAGCTTTCGTGCCACCCTCTCGGCGCATGGCCCTCAGATGTTTGGGACATCGGGCAGATCAAACACAACCACCCCGAGCGCACCGGCCACCCGGCGCAGTATCCGCTCGCTCTGGCGAAACGTGCGGTGAACCTCTACAGCCTGCCCGGTGAACTCGTGTGCGACCCGTTCTCGGGTAGCGGAACCACGGCCGCGGCCTGCGTCGAGGCCGGCCGGGCCTTCGTCGGCGCCGACCTCTTCTACAGCGACCTGCGTCGACAGCGACTCGCGGCCGTCGTTCCCGATACCGTCACGGCGCTCCCGGGCGTCAGCGAGGACAACCTTGCCGTTTGGCAGGCTGAAGCGCGCCGGCGTGACATTGGCGTAACGCCGCTCATGCTCACACCCATACCGCCACAGTAGGTTGCCCTCACACGTGCGAGTCGTCGACGTCGTGCCATCGTGCTGTAGCCGCGACGTCACGTCGACGAGGAGGTAGCCTACCAGATGTCGCGGCTGCTGTACTTGAATCCTGCTATACTACGAGTATGAGGTTGTGGCAAGGATCACTCTCGATGCCCTGCGCGTCACGACGCAAGAGACTGCGGTCGAGCGTCACCTGTTTACGGCGTTGCGTGTATGCGGGGGCGTGGGGTAGCCGATGAGCGCGATACCCAGGCACGAGGCCTTCGGCTGGAAGGCAGAGGAGATCGCGTTCGTACGGAGCCGTTTACCAGTAATCTCGCGGGCGGTGATTCTACGTGAACTGCGCGAGCGTTTCGGCGCGGACCGTGGCTATCCAACTGATGGCCTGCGCCGCTTGGCACGCCGTCTCCGCGTGGGAGAGCCGGGACTCACACGGGCGCACGTCAGCCGAGAGCAGCGGTTGACCCACAAGCGGACGTGGCACGCGCGGCGCCGCACCTTGGAACGATTCGCAGCCAGGCGCATTCGCGACATGGGGTCAGTACTGCGGCGATTCACCGCCGAGGAGATCCCCGCGCTTGCGTTTCCGCACGGCGGGACTAGTGCCAGATCGGGGGTCCTACCATGAAACAACACTTCTGGTACCCCGTAACGCTCGTGACAATCGCGGCGTGGGTTGCAGTCGTGCGGATCGTTATGGTCGTCACGCGTCCGGGCGCCCTGTTCCCGCACCTTCTTTTCGCGCTCGCTATCGCCGCTATCACCGCGTTTGGCTGCGTCTTTGTCTGGCGAACAGCGAGCGCCGGGGGCCCGTGGTGGCGGCCGCTCATCGTAGGCGGGGTCGCCGATGTCGTAGTGATGGTCCTCGTGTTCACAGTCGTGGACATGCCGCTTCTCAACCAGTGGGGCGCTCCGCTCCTCGTCGTCGATAGCAAAGCGATCGAATGCACCACAGTCGAGACAGCGCCGTGCGACGCTCTGAACTACATCGGCGCTGGTACGGTCGCCGAGGCGGTGGGAAGGCGAGCCATCGCGTCGGCCCTCGAACTCGGTGGCAGTCAGTCCGCCGCCCACGACTATGCGCCCTGTCGCTCGCTGCCAGTTGCCGCTAGCTGGGCTGCGCTCCGGTCTCCCCACTATCGTCTGCTTTACGCAGATGGGATGCATGAGGTCGGGCGCTGCCAGGCTATGCGAGGTCAGACAGCCGCCAGCATGCAAGCGTATATCATCGCCGCTCAGTGCCTCCTACCCGCCACGACGTTGCCACGCACGTCAGTTGCGTGCCTTAGCACCGACGACCATCACGTTGTCATAACTGCGTACTACTTAGCCGAGCAGGATCGCTATCACCGCATTGCCCACGCTATTAGTCAGAGGCTTGCTCCTGGCACCATCCATCGGCTATGCTCCCGCCGTCATCCTGTGTTCTTTGCCGATGCTTGCGTGGGCTCATAGACTGCCCGCTGCGCATACTCTTGCTATCCCGGTCCTCGTCGCCCAAGTCGCCGGCGACATGGAGATCGTCGTTATCGGCAGCCAGGCGATCGCCGCTCCCTTGCGTTTACTAGCCGCGGCACATGGCGATACGGACATTGCACTAGGTGTTCACGCTGCGGCGGCAGACACTCACCGCTCTCTGCTCTGAGTAATCGTCTTCTCCGGTAGACGATACCCCTCGCGACGACGAGAGCGCCGCATCGCTCTCCCTCTGTCTCTCGGCCCCATCTCTGTGCCATGGCCATGCCGCTGCGCTGCTGCTCCTCAACACGCGCCCCATTGCACTCGGCTATACTATAAGTATGACAGTTTCCTGCCGTTCCCCATTTATCTCGGTGCTCGCATGAACGCCCGAGCCGCCGCCGCCCTCGCGCACTCGTGGGCCGCGTCCGACGCCATGACCAACACCCGCCGCTCTCCACGCGAGATCACTCTCTTTCTCCGTAGGAACGGTGCCATCTCCGCAGCCGCGCACCGAACGGGTATCAGCGCCTACTACCGAACGCTCCGCAAGCAGTCTGCCGCCTAGGTGCGGCAGCTCCCACTAATGGCGGTTGCGCGTAATGGCGCTCGGTAACCGCACCCATACGGATGCGTCGTCTTGTTCCGACGGTGTAGCGCTGCAGCTTGCCTCACGCGCATGGCGAGCGATTCCGCCTCGACCGATCTGCATACGAGAGCCACCTCCTTCTTGACGAATGCGGCACGCGGCAGCGCTGAGCTCGATGCGCTATACTAGGTGTATGGGTGCTGGGCAGTCTGGCTGTCCTTCCGCTTGAGAGAGGAGCACGCATGAGCGCTCCTGTTGAGAGGATTCGCGCCGAGTTGCGGATGGTCGTCGACGCCGGCCGCGATGCGCGTGCGGAGCGTGCTCTGCTGGCGGTGTTGGATGAGTGTGACAGCCGGTGGTGTTACGACGGTACCGGGCATCCGGAGGACGAGGCGGTGAACGAGGTCGTTCGGGCAGTTCGGGCCGCCGTAGTGCGCGCGTGGGAGGGTTAGGGATGAGTAATGGGGGCATGATGGGAGTCGAGCACGACCTGGGGCAACGCCTTCGCGCTTTGGCCGAACGCTGGAAAGATCTGCGCAGCATAGCCGCGGCGACGTTCCCATCACCACCGGCACGAGTTGCGCCGTTTATCGAGGCCGTGCAAGAAGCCGCCGACGCGATCGAGCGCCTCCAGCGCGACCTGGATGCGGCCCGCCGTATGGCGGCGCGCTTCGAAGCCTCATTCATCGCCGCGGATGAGAGCGGGCGTCGCTATGCGCGTCGGGCGGACGCCGCCGAGCGGCAACGTGACGGGATGACCTCTGAGATCGAGGACCTGCAACGGCGTGTCCAGATCGGGCACGAGGAGCGAGCTGCGTTTCGGCGCGAGATCGACCGCCTACGTCGCCCCGTTGCGATCGACGTCGAGGGCCTCGCGCTTGCTATCCACGGCGCGTACGAGCATGAATGCGGCGACGGTGCTCAGTGCCGCGCCATTGCTCGCGCTGCCGCTGGTGTGATTTGTGCGAAGGTGAAGGAGTGAGGCTCGCGGAGACCCAGGCGCGGGCGCGTTACGTGTTACGTGGAGGATAGCGTGACGGGAACAGTTTTCGCGCGCGCCTATGGCGGTCGTCGCTGGCATGCTTTCGCCCCGTGGTATGCACGCGGAGAGACTTCGTTGTGCGGCGAGATGGGGGTTGCCCTGATCAATGATAGGCCACTCCATGGCGAAGCCGCATTCCTCTCCAAGCTCGGGTGCAAGAAGTGTCAACGCGCATACTCCCGCCACACGCGTACGACGACCGAGGGCGTTCAAGGGATCTCTGGAGATGAGGAATGATGCCAGCCTCAGCTGCTGTAGACGCGGCCCTACGTGCATCCCAAGCGTCTCCTTGCCGGAGCAAGCGCGGCGTAGCGATCTGGCGAGGTGACACCGTCCTTGGCGTCGGCCATAATCGTCAACCCGGCGGCTTCCGTTGCACGGGAGACGATGCGTGTAAAGCCTCTTGCGCGCGCACCGCAATCCACGCGGAGCAGGCCGCGCTCCTTTCCTCCACCGGCGGCATTCGCGGGGCAGAGATGCTCCATGTGAAGACCGTTGACGGGTTACTCGTCCCGAGCGGAGGTCCGTCGTGCTTGGAGTGCAGTAAGCTCCTCCTTGAGGCCGGCATCGCTGGGATGTGGCTCTATCATGAGGACGGGTGGCGACGCTACGATGCGCTCGACTTCCACACGGCCACCCTTAAGCACCACGGGCTGCCGGTGGTCAGGTCGGTAGCTCCTGGCGGGCGCGTTTAGCATGAAAGCCCTGTCCGTCCGCCAGCCGTGGGCGTACGCGATTCTCCGCCTTGGCAAGTCGGTCGAGAACCGCACCTGGCCGCTCAGGTTGCGCACGCCGTTTGAGTGCGTCATCCATGCCGGGAAGGCTTGGGGTCGAAGCGAGCGACTCGACCTCGAGGATCTACGGCAGCGGTACGCGATCGCCGACGAGCTCGCGCTCGGCTCGTTACTCGGCATCGTCACGGTCACAGGCTGTGTTACGGCGCCGCGCGACGAGCGCGACGGGGAGTGGTTCTGCGGTCCGTATGCGTTTACGCTTGAGAACCCCCGACCATTCGCAGAGCCGATTCCCTGGAAGGGCGCATTAGGCTTCTTCGACATCGAGATTCCTGCTCACGCCGCGCCGGCGACGGCCGCCGAAGCATGCTCGTGCCGCTGCGTTCGCTGCGCCCGATTGCGCGGTGCGCCGTCGCCCGCTCACAACGGCCCCTGCTCCTGCAGTACGCACGGTGGTCAGGCGCCGCTTCCGGATCTAGGGGTGCGGCCGTGCTTGGTGGACCTCTGATGCCCCGACTCGGCGCTGCAGGCGCTCCTTGCCAGCGCTTCACATTAGTGGCAGCATATCGTTGCCCGCGCTGCCGAACATAGGTAAACGATGACCTCACGATCCTCCACCTACCGTGGAAAGCGATCGTGACCACCTGGTGCTCGTGCCTGGTGCTGTGGTGGGTACGTGGCCGACCGCTATGCCGCCGCTGGCGAGCTTGGCAGCGACCATTGCCCTAAGATATCCCCGGCATCGTTCACCCCTTGCGACGACGGAGACGTCCATCCTCGACCGCCGCTGCCCACGCACGCGGACCCACTTCCTGATACACTTACGGTATGGTGTTCACGAGGCGCGGATCTTCTCTCGGTGCCTCTGCAGATGCCATGCCCACCTCGCACCCGTAGCCAACGCCGATGAGGAGCAACCTTCTGTGTTGATCACCGCCGCGGCCTCTATGGCTTCCTGCACTCATGCGCGCGCCCGAGCACTGGCGCTCCATTGCCGCGTCCTTCGCTTCTTCTTCTCCTGGCCTTTGTCTGTCCGGCGCTTCATTGCTGCCTACGACCGCCTACCTGTGACGGAGCCTTTAGGCAGCTCCGCCGACGATCTCATCGTCCTACACACCGACGGCACCATCTCTCTCGAGACTACCTACTCGCTCGGCGGAAACGACCATGCCTATTCCTATGCCGAGACCGAAGGTGTGGATGTACTTGTTACAGCGAGCGGCGACGACCCGCGTCCGTGCCCCTGGCGCGTGGCTGCCTACATCGCGCTAGGCCTCTACGTCGATCCGCTGATCTCCGTGTTTCGGGCCCTGGAGTGTAGCCTGCATAGAACGCACAGGCACTAGCACGTTTGCCTGGCATACGCACCACGCGCGGAGGCATAGGTGCCAACCGCCGCCCGGTTAGCCCGTACCGCCGGTCCACACGATTGCCCACTGGACGTCCGACAGGCCTTCGCACGCGCCCTGGATGGCGCCCACTATTTCCTGCCC
>SCRI01000059.1 GCA_004298675.1 bacterium
CCCTGTGAATACGATCGCGCAGGCCTTGGCCGAGCCGCAGACCGTCGCCCGCGACTTGATCGTGTCCGTGGAGCATCCCGTCTTCGGGACGGTACGCAGCGTCGCTTCCCCCGTGCGCGTAGGAGACGAGGTGCCGCCCGCGCACCGCGCTCCCCAGCGCAACGAGCACGCGGATGCCATCCTTCGCGGGCTGCTAGGTTATGACGACGCGCGCATCGCCGCGCTCACCGCTGAAGGCGCCTTCGGCCCGCCGCTATGACGGCGTAGTACAGAAGCCATCAGTACGAACGCGGCATGCCGAGCACGTGCTGTCCGACGAAGGCGAGAATCAAGTTGTTGGAGACCGGCGCCGTGATGTAGAGGCGTGTCTCGCGAAACTTTCGTTCGATGTCGTACTCCTCGGCGAAGCCGTAGCCGCCGTGCGCATCCATGGCGGCATTGGCCGCCTGCCAGGAGGCTTCCGAGCAGAGTAATTTCGCCAGATTGGCCTCGGCACCGCACTTCTCGCCGGCGTCGAAGAGAGCAGCGGCCTGCAGACGCATCAGGTTGGCGGCCTCGAGCGCCGCGTGCGCTCGTGCGATCGGGAATTGAACGCCTTGGTTCTGACCGATCTGGCGTCCGAAGACGGTGCGCTCGCTCGAGTACGTCGTGGCGCGTTCGATGAAGAAGCGGCCGTCGCCGATGCATTCGGCGGCGATCAGGATGCGTTCGGCGTTCATGCCGTCGAGAATGTAGCGGAAGCCCCGTCCCTCTTCGCCGATCAAGTTCTCCACCGGAACTTCGAGATCGCGGAAGAACACTTCGTTGGTCTCGTGGTTCATCATGGTACGAATCGGCCGCACTTCGATCTGTCCTGGAGCGGCGGCATTGAGATCGACCAGCATCGTCGAGAGACCGGAGGTCTTGTCCTTCGGGTCGCTGCCCACGGGCGACGTGCGCGCGAGCAGGAGCATCATGTCCGAATGCTGGACCCGCGAGATGAAGACTTTCTGGCCGTTCACCACGTAGCGGTCGCCCTTGCGCACCGCCGTCGTTTGGATCTTGGTGGTATCGCTGCCCGCGGTTGGTTCGGTCACTCCGAAAGCCTGCAGGCGCAGCGTGCCTGCGGCGATTTGCGGAAGGTAGCGCCGTTTCTGCTCCGCGCTGCCGTGGCGGAGCACCGTGCCCATCGTGTACATCTGAGCATGGCAAGCGGCGGCGTTACCCCCGGCATGGTTGATCTCTTCGAGGATGATGGACGCCTCCAGGATGCCCAGACCCGCGCCGCCGTAGTCCTCGGGAATCAGCGCAGCGAGGTAGCCCGCCTCCGTCAGCGTTTGAATGAAGCGGTCGGGGTAGCCGCGCTCCGCGTCGAGTTGCCGCCAATACGCCTGAGGGAAGCTCTCGCAGAGCTCGCGCACCGCGCTCTGCAGCGCGCGCTGCTCGGGCGTCAAGCGCAGTCCGGTCGTGGTCTGTTGTGGTGTGGTTGTCATCCGTTCCTACTCAAGCTCCCAACTGTTCGGTCAACGCTCGGACGTCCGCGGCGCGGTCCAAGCCGCGGACCAGCTGCACGATACGCTCGCGCCGCGCCGGCGCATACGCAACGCCGGCGAGGTCGTCGAACTTCGCGATGATCTCCCCCCAGGAGAGCGGTTTCTCCGGTTCTCCCTTGGGGGTATCGGAGAGCCGGCGCAGGCTCTTCCCGCGCGCACGCAGCTCGACCAGAGCCGCCATCCGCGGATAGAGCTTCTCCACTTCGGGATCCTCCTCCACGCGGATGCGTTGGACGAGCGCCGCGATGCGGGGATCGCCCAGCATCTCATAGTCGTCCCAGCCGAAGCGCCGTTTGAGGATCGCGACGGCGGCCAGGAAGTACATGCTGAATTGGCCGTCGACGACCGACGTTGCGGCGCGTTTGTAGGCCTCCGGATAGGCCACGAGATCCATCCCCGTACGTGGCAGCGCGATCCGCAGGGACTCGACCTCCTCGGGCTTGAGATCCAGCTCGAGCACCATGGCGAGTAGCTCGTCGAGCGCGGCGTGCGTGAAGCGGCAGGAGGGATACGGCTTGAAGGCCGTCTCTTCGATCGCATGCGGCTTGCCGAGCCGATCGAGATACGCGTCGGGATCGACGCCGTCGGAGTAGGCATGGTAGAAGCCGCTGCCGCCTTCGAGCGCCTTACTCGAGCCGACGACGCCCGCCTGCGAGAAGCGATACGCGAGGACGGCGTTGTGCGCCGTGAAGCCGACGTGGAGACGCTTGATCCAAGAGCCGTTCTCGAGGAACTGCAGCGATCCGGCCGCTTGGCTGACGTTGATGCCGAAAGCGTTCTCGATCTGGTCGGCCGTGCCATCGAGGGCGTTATAGATTGCCGCCGTCGCGCCGAACGTCCCCGCGGTTGCCGTGGGGTGGAATCCACGGTCGTAGTGCACTTTCGCGCTCGCCGTCTCGCTGATGTGCGCGATGACGTCGTAGCCGGCGATGATCCCGCGCAGCAGGGCGGCGCCGCTTGCGCCGCTCTCCTCGACCATCGCGAGCGTCGCCGCGACGATCGGTGCCGCGGGGTGGAGCGAGCCCCCGACGTGCGTGTCGTCGTAGTCCAGCGTGTGGAAGTAGGCACCGTTCAAGAGCGCTGCGTACTGCGGCGGATAGAGCGCGCCATGCCCGATGCCGGTGCAGGTGCCGCTCGCGCCGAGTTCGCCCACCGCTCGCGCGATCGGTCCGCTCGACTCCGCATCGAAGCGGGCGCGGACGGCGATCCCGATGCAATCGAGGAGCGCCTGTTTCGCGTGCTCGATGGCGGAAGCGGGGAGCTCTTCGAAGCGCAAGCCCGCGGCATATTCGGCGACGGCGCGCGTGGCGCCGGTGCGTTTCGCGGCGTTGCCGCCGCGCGTGGTCGTCGAGGTCATGGCACTACTCCTTGTTGGACGAAGGAATCGGCGGGCTCGCCCCGAGGCGGTGGGCGCGTTTGTAGACCATGAACGTCCGCTTGTACGAGATCACCAGATCGCCGTCCTGATTGAAACCCTCCGACTTCACGCCCACGATACCGACGGCCGGCCGGGACTTCGATTCGCGTTTCTCCAGCACTTCGCTGCGCGCGTAGATCGTGTCGCCGGCGAACACGGGATGCGGCAGCACGATGTCGGTCCAGGCGAGATTGGCCAGCGCGTGCTCGCTGAGATCGCTCACCGTCAGGCCCGTGACGAGCGCTAGGGTGAAGCAGCTGTTGACCAGGGCCTTGCCGAAGGTCGACTGCTCCGCGAGATGATTATCGAAGTGCATCGGGTTGGTGTTCAGCGTCAGCAGCGTGAACCAGATGTTGTCGGCCTCGGTGATCGTACGGCCCAGGCGGTGGACGTAGATGTCTCCCACCTCGAAGTCCTCGTAACAACGTCCCTGCCAGCCTGGCTTTTCAGCCATGGAACTCTCCTTTATCCTAGCGGTGCGGCGAGTGCGAGATAGCTGTTGGGCGAGGGCCGCAGCGCGTCCGTCGTGACCTCGACCAAACTGGGTCCGCCGGCGCACGCTGCCTCCATGGCCGCGGAGAACTCCTCCGCCGTCTGCGCCGAGAAGCCGCGCGCGCCAAGCGACTCCGCGAGCGCGGCGAACGACGGCTGAGGAAGGTCGACGGCGAAGCGGCGTCCTGGGAAGCGCGCATCTTGATGAAGCGCGATCGATCCCCAGACACCGTTCTTGAAGACCACGACCGTGATCGGCAGCTTCAAGCGTACCGCCGTCGCCAGTTCCAAGCCCGTCATGAGGAACGCGCCGTCTCCCACCAGCGCCACCGTACGCGTGCCGCGCAGCGCCAGCTGAACGCCCTGTGCCGCCGGTACCGCATAACCCATGCTTCCTGAGAGCGGGCCGAAGTATCGCCGTTGCGCGCGGAACGGGAAGTAGCGCACGATCCAATCGTTGAACGACCCGGCGTCCGAAACGGCGTTGGCGTCGTGCGGCAGCGCGCCGTCCAAGATCTCGAGAATCGATCCGAACGGGACACCGCCGGCCTCTTGTGCCTCTGCGGCGATAATCTCTCGCCCCTCCAGGGCCAAGGCATGCCTGCTGGAACGGACCCATTCCATTCGCGCCTCGCGCTCCGCCGCGCGATCGTCGTGTGACTGGGCTAGCCGCGCGCTGATCTGCGCGACGGCGGCGACGGGGTCAGCGTAGTAGAACTCCGCTGCCAGATACTCGTCCCAGCCGATGTCCGGTGCCGGCTGGACGATCGCGATCCTCGCCGTAAGCGGAAGGTAGCCTTGCGTCACGCGGTCACCCAGACGGTGGCCGAGCACCAGCAACGCGTCGGCTTCGTGAAGGAGCTGCTTGACCGCACGCGGTCCCCGGATCGTGCTGCAGCCGAGCCAGGAGGGATGGTCCGGCGGCAGCACGTCGGGGAACGCATGGCCGCCCAGCACGCCGAAACCGGAGCGCTGGGCCAGGGCGTCGAGGGCCTCCGCCGCAGCTCCGCCGGCGAGATCGGCCCCGCAGATGATTGCGCCGCGCCGCGCGCCCTGCATCATCGCGACGATCGCGTCGAGCGCCGCGTGCGAGAGGACGCCGTACCTCGCCGGCGTTTGCGGGAGCCGCGTTTGCGCGGCTTCATCCACCTCGCCGTAGAAATGGTCCGCTGGTATGCTGACCACGACCGGACCGGCCGGCTCCGTGGCCGCCTTGCGCAGCGCCGCTAGGAGTGCTGCGGGTGCCTGATCCGGGCGCGTTACTTCGAAGGCGTCTTTAGCAACGGAACGGAAGACGTCGGTGTATTCCATCTCCTGAAGCGACCGCCGCCCGCGCACCCCGCTCTCGAGTTGGCCCACCAGGACGACGAGCGGAATGTTGGCTTGCGAGGCCTCGTGCACGCCGATCAACGCGTTGGAGGCGCCGGGGCCGCGGGTCACGGCGATGACGCCTGGGCGCCCGGACGCGCGTGCATAGCCGGCGGCTAGGAATGCGGCCCCCGCTTCATGACAGGTCGAGAGGAACGGCAGCGACTCGTTGCGCATGCCGTCGAGCAACGGCAGATAGCTTTCTCCCGAGACCCCGGCCACCCACGGAATGCCGTATTCGTGCAAGAGCGCCGCCATGGCGTGTCCGGCCAACATCATTGTACGTCAGAGTGTACCGCGTCCGCCGGGGATGTTCATTGGCTGCATCTGCCAAGCGCCCATGTACCCGCTCGGTCGTTTCGGCCGATGGCGAGCGCCGCACGGCATGCTAGGATCATGCGAACGCGTCATACTGCTGACTCCGGAGAGTGGAAAGGTGCCCATATGAGACGGCTACATTTCGGTATCCTCGGAAGTGCGTTCGCAGTCATCGCCCTCTTACTGGGAATGCAAGGCAGCGCATCAGCCGCAGACTTCCCGAATCATCCGGTCACGCTGATCGTCCAATACCCGGCGGGCGGCGGGATCGACATCACCTCGCGTCTCCTGGCGAAGTACGCGGAGAAGTATCTCGGCCAGAAGATCATCGTCGTCAACGTCGTCGGCGGCGGCGGCGTGGTTGGCAATACTCGCGTCGCCAGCTCGAAGCCGGACGGCTACACCCTCGGACTCGAGATTCCCGCGATCATCACCGACAAGAGCCTGTTGCCGGACGTGTCGTACACGGCGGAGTCCTTCGATCCAATCGTTCTTGTGAATACGGACTACGGCGTCTTGAGCGCCAAGAGCGGCAGCGACTTCGAGCGGCCGTTCAAAGCTACCGAAGCGCAGGCCAAGTCCCATCCCCATACCGTGACGATCGGCGAGAGTGGACTCTGGACCAGCAACGATTGGTCGCTCCTCGCACTCAAGCAGGTCTATAACATTCCCTTCCAGCGCGTCGAGTTCCAAGGCGGGGCCCCGGCGCTGCGCGCGGTCATGGCCGGGACGGTCAATCTGGCATTCAACTATCCCGCTGAGATCATCGATTACGTCAAGGCGGGTACCGTGAAGCCCATCGCCGTCGCGGCGCCCAAGCGCCTGACATCATTCCCCGACACACCCACGTTCAAAGAGCTCGGTCTCCCGAGTGCGCAGTTCGCGCTCTGGCGGATTCTCGTGGCCCCGCACGGGATCTCGGCGGACGTCCAGAAAGTCTTGGAAACGGCGTTCGTCAAAGCCCTCAACGATCCCGAGTTGAAAGCGGACTACGCCAAGGCCGGCCTCCCCTGGGGGCCCGGTTCAGCGCAGCAGGCACTCGCCCTCATCCGGTCTGACGAGGGTACCTACAAGACCTTCATCGAGCACTACAAGCTCCACCCGGGCTCCACGCCATAATCGATGGCAAGGATCAAGTATCCGCAGGTACTCGTCGGCGCCGTACTCCTGGTCACCGGCCTCTATTTTTGGTGGCTGAGCACCGGCCTGCAGTTGAGCGCGGCCGAATACCCGCGGATCGTCCTTGCGCTCATGATCGGCGTCGCCGCCATCATGGTCGGGGCGGGAATCCGTTACGACCGTTCGGTGGCCAGCTATGACTTCGCCGGCGTGGCCGTGCCGATCGTCCTGACGCTGATCTACATCGCATTGTTCGGACGGCTGGACTTCCGGGTGCTCACGGCGCTCTACGTCCTGGCCATGATCTGGAAGCATCCCGCAGGCTGGTCACGGTTCTCCAAAGTCGTGCTCGCCGCGGCAACGAGCATGGCGCTGTATACCATCTTCGTTCGCGCATTCAACTTACCGATTCCCTAAGCCGGACGTTTCGGGAGAGACGGCGCCTTGTACGACTGGAACACGATCCTCCTAGCGTTACATCAGGTGCTCACGCCGATCAGCATGGTAGCGATGGCGATCGGGCTGGTTATCGGATTCTTCATCGGCATCATCCCGGGCGCGACCGCGACGATGGCGGTGGCGCTGACCGTGCCGTTGACGTTCTCGTTCGCAACGGCGCCGGCGCTGATGATGCTGTTGGCCGTCTACGTGTCCGCCATCTGGACCGGCTCGATCTGCGCCGTCTTGATCAACATACCTGGAACGGTAGCGTCAGCGGCCACCACGTTCGACGGCTACCCCATGGCGAAGAAGGGGCAGGCGGCCAAGGCGTTGGCCGCGTCGTCGTACTCGTCGTTCATCGGCACGCTGATCAGCGGCCTGATCCTCATCGGATTGACCTCCGCCCTCGCGCCGGTCGCTTTGAAGTTCGGCCCGATCGAGACGTGCGCGTTGGCGCTGTTCGGGCTCAGCATCGTCTCGACGCTCTCCGGTGGAAGTGCACTGCGCGGCTGGGGGGTGGCGCTCGTCGGGCTCCTGGTGGCCACGGTGGGCATGGCTCCCCAACTGGGCGAGCCGCGCTTCACCTTCCACAACGTCAACCTGCTCAGCGGGATCTCGGTCATCCCCGTCATCATTGGCATCTTCTCGATACCGGAAGCCATTGGGCTGGCGCTCAAGCGCGGCACCATGTTCAAGATGCCCGGGAAGATCACCGGATCGCCGTTTCTGCGCTGGAGCGAGATCGTCCGCATCTTCCCGACGTCGATTCGCTCCTCGTTCATCGGAGCGGCGCTGGGTCTCATCCCCGCGGTCGGCCCGGAGACGGCAACGTTCCTTGGATATTGGGCCGCGCAGAAGTTCTCGCGCTACCGCGCGCTCTTGGGCAAAGGTGAGATGGACGGGGTAGCGGCCTCGGAAGCGGCGAGCTGCGCGATCCTGGGGACGTGCCTGGTTCCGCTGCTCTCGTTCGGCATCCCCGGATCGGCGGAGGCCGCCGCGTTCGAAGCCGGCTTGATGATTCACGGACTGCGGCCGGGCCCCGCGCTCTTCACGCAGCAGCTGCCGATGCTGTGGGTGCTGTTCTTGGGCTTCATTTTAGCGATCGTCGGCACGTTTTTGCTCTCGCTCGTCTCGACGATGACCTCGCCGGCCATGCTGCGCATACCACCCGCCGTTCTTGCACCGCTGATCGTCGTCTTCAGCGTCATCGGAGCGTACGGTTTGAGCAGCAACCCGTTCGACGTGTACGTCATGCTCGTGGCGGGGCTGCTCACGTTCCTCTTGCAGATCCTCGGCTTCTCGCCGATCCCGCTAGTTCTTGCGATCATCTTGGGACCCATCATCGAGACTAGCCTCTCCGAGGCTCTCGCGGCCTATGGCGGATGGCATGGACTGGGAATCTCACTGGGGGTTCACCCGATTGCCTTGGCCTTCTTGGCGTTCGCCCTCATTGCATTCGCGCTGCCGCTGCTCGTCGGCAAGCGCAAGAGTTTCGAAGCGGCGCCCGAGCCCGTCGTGGAGCCACTCGGAGAGATCGCCAGTGAAGGATGATGAAGACTTGAAGATGACCTCTGCCTTGTTCGATGATGTCGCGGTCGGCGCGCTGCACCTCAAGAACCGCCTCGTGCACGTCGCGACCGTTGGAAACTACGGCCTTGACGGCTTGCCGACCGAAGAGCTGATCGCCTATTACGCCCGCAGGGCCAAGGGCGGCGTTGGACTTATCATCACGGAAGGCGTCTCGGTCCATCCGAGCTCGCAACCGAATCCAACGATCGTGCACGCCTATGATCCGGCGGCCTGGCCGGGCCTAGTAAGGCTCGCCTCCGCCGTTCACGCTCACGGCGTGCCGATCTGCTTACAGTTGTGGCACGTAGGGCGCCAGCAGCTCTGGGGTCCGGTGGGCTCGCCATGGGGCGTCTCCGCCGCGCCGGACGCGCTCAGCGGTGTGGTGCCGCACGTCATGAGCATCGCGCAGATCGCGGAGCTCGAGAACGCATTCGTCGACTGCGCGGTGGTAGCGAAGGAGGCAGGGTTCGACGGAGTCGAGATTCACGGCGCGCACGGGTATCTCGTGACGCAGTTTCTCTCGCCGTGGAGCAATACGCGCGCGGACGCCTACGGCGGCAGCCCGGAAAACCGGATGCGTTTCTTGCGCAATATCTTGCAAGGGATCCGCGGCGCGTGCGGCGCGGAGTTCGTCCTGGATCTCAAGCTGAGCGGGAGCGAGTTCGTAGCAGGGGGCCTGACGCCGGACGACACGCGGGGCATCATCGCCGCGCTCGAAGCGGATGGACTGATCGACGTCGTCGGCATCAGTCAGGGAAATTTCAGTCTGAGCTTAGAGCGGCACGTTCCGGACATGCATTTTCCGCCCGCGCCGTTCGCCGGCGTCATCGCGCAGACGCGCCCGCCGCAGACGAAGACGCCCATCATCGCTATTGGACGCGTCATGGACCGCCGGACCGCGGAGGAGCTGGTGGCAAACGGCACCGCCGATCTCATCGGCATGGCGCGGGCTCTGATCAGCGATCCCGACTTGCCGTCCCTCTGGCGCGTGAACGACGACGCACACGTCCGTGACTGCATTGCGTGCAACGTCTGTTGGGGCGCCATCCACGCGGGAAAGCGCATGCTCTGCATCCACAACCCGGAGGTGGGCGCCGAGCAGTCGTGGGAGCCGGCGCAGCGCGCCGCCGCGCCGCGCACGCTGCACGTGGTCGGCGCAGGCCCCGCTGGCATGGAAGCCGCGTGGGTGGCGGCCAGCCGGGGACACCGGGTACAGCTTTGGGAGGCCGCCGGTGAGCTCGGCGGACAGCTTCGCTACCTTGCGGCGCTGCCGGGTTTGGGAGAGTATGGCGGCATCCTTGCGTATCAGCAGGCACGCATGGGCGAGTACGGCGTCGAAGTTCACTGCGGTCATGCCGTCACCCGTGACGAGTTGAAAGCGTGGGCCGGGCAGGACGACGTCGTTGTCGTCCTCGCCACGGGGTCGCTCCCGCAGCCCTATCCGCGAGTCTTGGCAGCGCTGGAGCCGTTGGCACCGGACGATGACCGCTGGTGGACGCTTGGGGCCGCTGAGGGCGACGCGATCGTCTTCGACGAGGATGGCGGCTACGGCGCCTACGGTCCCGCAGAGCGCTTGCTGGCGTTGGGCTACCGCGTCTCGATTGTAACCTCGAGGACGGACATCGGAGCAAATCTCGACTATCTCTCGCGCATCGGGCTGCAGCGCCGCTTGCGAGAGGCCGGAGTACCCGTGTATACCGGCATGCAGCCGGAGGCCGTGACGTCCGAGCATCTGCGCATCAAGGACGTGTATTCCGGCAAGCCGATGATGCTCGCTAAACCCGCGCTCACGGTCTGGGCAGGGCCGCGCGTTGCAAACGACGCCTTGGCGGAGACGTTCGGCCGTAACGGCGGCTTCCTGAACTTGATCGGCGACGCCGTGTCGCCGCGAAAGATCGTGTCTGCCATCCATGAAGGGCAGCTGCTGGGGCGGACGCTCTAGCGGCGATCCCTGACGGCTAGTGCTCCCTCGATGGCGTCGATGCCGCTGCGGATGAAATGCTCCCACGTCTCATCGGTCATCCAGGCGATGTGCGGCGTCAGTACGCCGGGAGCGCTCCGGATGGGGTCGTCGGGGGCTGGAGGTTCCTGGTCGAAGACGTCGAGTCCTACGAGGAGGTCGCCGCGCGCCAGGCGCTGGAGCAGAGCGGTACGATCCACCAGCCTGGCACGCGACGTATTGATCAGGAGTGTATGAGGCCGAAGCGCATCGATGACCGTGGCATCCACGATACCGATGGTCTGCTCGACGACGCGAAGGTGGATGGAGAAGACGTCTGCCCGGCGTGCGAGATCGATCAGATCCGCGGCGCGCCGCACCCCGGCAGCCTCCGCGCGTGCGCCGGTCAACGTAGGGCCCCACGCGACGACGTCCATCCCGAACGCTTGGCCCAGGCGCGCAACGCGCGTGCCGATCGTTCCCAACCCCAGCACGGCGAGCGTCTTGTGGTGCAGATCCCTGATGATCGGGCGCGTAAACCCGCCGCTACGGATGTCGGCGTCGAGCTGCGGCATGCGGTGAAACGCGGCCAGCATCAGCGCAAAGGTATGCTCCGCTACGGACTGCGCGGTTGCACCGGGGCTCGTGAGGATCTGAATGCCCAGGTCCTGCGCAGCCGCCGTGTCCAGATGCGGCAAGCCGGTGCCGGTATTATAGATGATGCGCAGGTTCGGAAGGGAGCGCAACGCAGCGGCGTCGAGCGCCGTGCGCTCGCGATTCAAGATCAGGATGTCCGTGTCGTGGATGCGACCGGTGAGTTCCGGCGCCGCAAGGTGGCGATCGAAGATCTCCACGGCAGCATGTTGCCGGAGGCGATCCGTCGCGGGCGAATCCGCCCAGCGATGCTCCCAATCGTCGAGTATTGCGATACGATGCACGTAGCACCGTTCTCCGTGGCAATCCCGCGGCCCCTGGTCGCCTCCGCCAATCGTGTACGGGTTTCTCTGTCTGGTACGGCCGATGAACGGCGGCCGGCCCTTCGATTAGAATACTACCGACCGGAAAGGACATCGTGTGACTGAAGCTTCGAAGAGTATCTTCGCGTTCTCGTCGGCCACGCTCCACGAGGCCTTCGCCAGACGTGGGGCGATGCCGAGCGCTATCAAACCGGTCGCGCACGGGATGCGCATTCGCGGCCGCGCATTCACCGTTGCATCACCGCCGCAAGACAATCTCATGCTGCACAAGGCGATCTACGCCGCGGAGCCAGGCGACGTCCTCGTCGTCGGCGTCAGCGGCTTCCACGAAGCCGGCTACTGGGGTGAAGTGATGAGCGTTGCCGCAGTGGCAAGACGCCTCGCGGGCCTGGTCATCGACGGCTGCATCCGGGATTCCAACGAAATCGCCGCGCTGGGCTTTCCCGTGTTCGCGCGTGGGACGTGCATCAGTGGCACCGCGAAGCACGGCGGAGGCGCGCTGCAGGTTCCGATCGTCGTCGGCGACGTCGTCGTAAGCCCCGGAGACCTCATCGCCGGTGACGACGATGGCATCGTGGTCGTCCCGCCGGGCGAGGCGGGGGCCCTAGCCGTTGCCGCCGCGGAGCGCATGGAGCACGAGGCGGAGATCATGCGCCGCCTACGGTCCGGCCAAACCACGCTCGCGCTCTTCAATTTGTCCTGATGAGTTCGCGGCTGATCGTTGTCTCCGCGCACGCAGGTGACTGGCTGTGGCGCGCGGGCGGCGCCATCGGTAAGGTCGTACAAGGCGGAGGTGAGGCCGTCGTCGTCGCGCTGAGCTACGGCGAGCGCGGCGAGTCTGGCGAGCTGTGGAAGCAGCCGGCGCAAACCGTCGACAACGTCAAACAGGTTCGCGAGCAAGAAGTGCGTGCGGCGGCCGCTATCCTCGGCGCTACCATGCAGTTCTTCGATCTCGGTGACTATCCGCTCGTCGTGGACCGCCCCGCGCTAGACCGCCTTACCGAGCTCATGCGTGACTTCGAACCGGACGCCGTCATCACGCACACGGAGCTGGACCCGGCCAATCCAGACCACCCGGAGGCTCATCGTGCGGCGGTCCTGGCGCGTAAGCTCGCGATCGGCGCAGGGGTGCCGGCGGCCTTCAAGACCATCGCGCCGCCGGCGCTCTACGTTTTCGAACCGCATCATACCGAGCTATGCAGCTTCAGTCCCGATACGTACTTGGATATCACGGACGTCTTTCCGAGCAAGGCGGAGGCGATGGCTCAAATGGCGGCGCAGCCATACATGATCGAACAGTACACGCAGCGTGCCCAGAACCGTGCGTCGTTCGGGCGCAGGTTCGGCAAGAATCAAACGATGCGCTACGCCGAAGCGTTCCAACGCCTTATTCCGGAGGTTGTCGATACACTCTGATGCAGCCGCTAGCAGGGATCACCGTCGTCGATTTGAGTATCAGCGTCTCCGGCCCCATGGCCGCCGCGATGCTCGCGGACGCCGGCGCGCGCGTCATCAAGGTCGAGCGTGTGACCGGAGAGCTGACCAGCGAATGGGACTCCGTGGTCCACGGCATGAGTTCGTCGTACGTCTGGAACGCGCGCAATAAGGAGAGCGTGGCTCTCGATCTGAAGGACGCACGCGCTCTGGATGCCGTCCACCGGCTGGTCGAGCGTGCCGACGTGGTCATCGAGAACTTCTCTCCGGGCACGGCCGAGCGCATCGGCGTCGGCTATGCGGAGCTATCGGCAAAGAACCCGCGGCTGATCTATTGCCACATCTCCGGGTACGGTCAAGAGGGACCGTACCGCGGCGAGCGGGCATTCGATTTCCTGGTGCAGGGCGAATGTGGGCTGATTGCGATGAACGGTACGCCCGATGAGGCCTGCAAGGTGCCGCTCTCCATCGCCGATATCTCCGCGGCCATGTACGCCGCACAAGCGATTACGTTGGCGCTGATCGCGCGCGAGCGAACCGGCGTGGGCGACGAGATCGACATCGCGATGCAGCACTCGCTGCTCTCGTGGATGGGTTATCATGCCTATTTCGCGTGGTTCCGCGATCAGAACCCGCAGCGTATCGGGTCCAGACATCACCTGCTGGTACCGTACGGGCCGTTCTTGTGCTCCGACGGCAGCGCCATGAACGTGGCGGTGCTCAGCCAGGCCGCATGGCGTACGTTCTGCGAACGGGCGATCCAACAGCCGGAGCTTGCCGCCGATCCGCGTTTTGCCACCAACGAGTTGCGCGTGCGCAACCGGGAGGCGTTGGATGCCATCGTCAGCGCAGCGTTTCGGCTGCATCCGCGAGCGTACTGGGACGAGTTGCTGCACGACTTGGGCTTGCCGTGCGGCCAAGTCTTGGAGTTGAAGGAGGCCCTGAAGCACCCGCAAGTCGTCGCGCGCGGCGTCGTGCAGCAGGCGCCGTCGCGGCGCGGCGTCGTACCGGCGATTTCGTCGCCCGTGCGCGCTACGCGCATGGAGATGCGTTATGACGGCGTGCCGGTGACGGGCGAGCACACGCGCGGTGTGCTGAGCGAGATCGGGTTCAGCACGGCCGAGATCGATACCATGCTACAAGCCGGTGTATGCCGCGCTGCGGACACGGGGGCCGAATAGGAGGGCCCTTTTCTAGCGGCGCGAATGGTCCGCCATGTCCACCCACGTTTGCGTTTCAGAGTTGGTGGAATCGTTGCCGGGTGCGATCGAACTGCGGCCTTCGCGGTCGATGACGCCGGAATTGACCCACCTGTGGACACCGGGAGACCCCGATGACGTGGCCCGCGGGGCCGCCGTCGTCGTGACCGAGGACGACGCCCGGTCGATGGTACCGTGGGCCGTCGCCCACGGGGCCGCCGCCGTGATCGTCTGTGCAGCCCCGGCGGAAGTGGAACGTGAGGCTCTAGACGAGTCGATCCCGGTGATCGTATGGCCGCCGGCGGCCGGTCGCGACCCGCGAGATCTCAAGCTTGCGGTCCAGCGAGCCATCATCGAGGCCCAGAGCAAACAGATCGAGCGCATCCACACGATTCACGACCGGTTGACACAGGTGGCGCTCACGGGTAGCGGGCTCGAAGATCTCGCCCGTGCGCTAGGGGAGATCGTTGCGAACCCCGTGATCATCAAGAGTCGCGAGCATCGCAATCTCTCGTTCTTTGGCGATGGCGGCATGCTGGACTCGGTTCGCCGCCGTGCCTTCGCCCACGGTGGTACGACGCCCGACGTCGTCAGGGAACTCGAACGCCGTGGTGTCTTCGCGCGCCTGCGGCGGGATCGCCGTCCTTTGCACCTACATGCCATCGAGGAGCTGGAGATGGCGGCGCGTGTCATGGCGCCGATCATGATGGGCGAGGCCTATTACGGCTATATCTCGATCGCTGAAGTGCGGCATGCGCTCGCGCCCGTCGATCTGATGGCTACGGAGCAAGCGGCGACGGTCGCCGCGCTGATCCTTGGCCGCGAGCAGGCGGTCCGCGCGCGCGAGCGTGGTTTGCGCTCTTCCTACGTCTACGAGATGCTCTTCGGTCACGAGTCCCTGGAGCTCATGGAACGGCGAGCGGAGTTTCTCGGCTACCCAGCTAGGCAACGTTACGCGGTGATGGTGTTGCGGCCGGCGGATGCCGGCCCCGATTCCGTGCGTCCGCTGATGGAGCATGTTGCCGCTGCGGCAGACGCACATATTCGCCAACTTCAGTCCCGGCGCGGCGGGCTCTACGCCATCGCGCTGGAAGACGTGGCGGTGGCGATTTATCCCGCGCAGGGAGAGGCCTCGCGCGAGGAGTGGCTCAACCGCGCGCGGCAGTTGCTTGATATTGTCTCCCCAGTCAGCGACGACTGCGGCTTAACGGTCGGTGTGGGCTGCTGGCAGCCTGAAGCACGCGCCGCGCGGCACTCTTTCACCCAAGCGCGCTTGGCGGCAATGGTAGGACAACGGCTACGTGGTCCTGGTTCCGTCATGCACTACCAAGATTTGGGCCTCTACCGCTTACTCGTGGAGGCCGTTGACCCGAAAGAACTTGAATCCTTCCGCGCGGAGCAAATTGGAGCGCTCGCCGGAGATGAGGAATTGCTGCGTACGTTACGAGTCTATCTCGACGCGCGTTCCAATAAAGCGTTAGCCGCAAAACGCCTCGCCGTACATCTCAACACGCTCAAATATCGCTTGCAGCGTATCGCCGATCTTACGGGGCGGGATTTGAACGATCCGCAAACGTTGCTCGATCTGCACGTGGCGATCGAGATCGGGGATCTCGCCTCGCCCTCCGCAGTTCGATAGACTATCAATCACACGGCCGCGCAGTACCTCAAGCCAAGCGGGCAAGCGTCCGGCGAGATCGACGTCGCGCCCCAGACTTGGTCTAGTGTGTTAGACTAGGTGTATGAAAAAAAGTAAACCTCTACGAGGCTAAGACGCATCTTTCGGCTCTCGTTTCTGATGCGCTACGCGGAGAGGAGATCGTTGTTGCCAGAAGCGGCAAGCCGCTCGTACGCTTGGTGCCCGTAGAGCGGCGCAAGCCCAGCGATTCGTTTGGGATGGACAGCGGCCTCGTCCTGATCGCGGCCGATTTCGACGAGACACCAAGCGACTTCGCGGATTACACCTAAGCATGCGGGCGCTCCTCGATACCCACGTCTTTCTTGCCTTGCTCGCTCAACCGGAGCGCGTGCCCAAGCCCCTTCGTGCCGCCGTGGATACAGCCGATGTGCGCCTCCTCTCGGTTGCGTCGATTTGGGAGATGGCGATCAAAGCAACGCTAGGAAAGCTGACGCTCCCGCTCCCCGTGGGCGAGTATGTCGCTTCGAGAGTTGCACAGCTTCAGTGCGCCATTCTTCCAATATCGGAGTACCACGCAGCCGCGGTGCAATCGTTGCCGTACCATCATCGGGACCCCTTTGACCGCCTCATCGTCGCCCAAGCGATCCTAGAAGATGCCGTGCTCTTGACACTCGACCGGAGCATCTCGCGCTACGATGTCGCGACGTTGCCGCTGCAGGTGAAGAAGAAGCGTCCCGCGCGGTAGCGCGCTAATTTTGAACAATTTTCATAGAGCGTCTGCTCGCCGAGGATCTAGACAAACCGAACAGATAGGTTTACACTGTTGCCGTCAATAAGGGTCGGCGCGTGGCGCCTCGTCGTGATACCGGGTGATCATGAACCATGCCACGTGCATGCGCGGTACGGAGTCGGTGAGGCTAGTGAAGTCGTAGCCGAAATACCGAGGGCGCAGTGAAGATCAGGCGCGCAAGTAGGGCCCTGTCACGTGCCCAAGTGCGGTGGGCGCTTGAGCTCGTCGCTGAGTATCGTGCGAAACTCATAGGGATCTGGGAGAAATACTGCTGATGGCCGGTCGAGCTCATGCGGTCACCGACGTAGACATCGAAGCCGCCTATCGTCGCGGAGACGCGGCGATCGCGCGTGAGCCGCTTGCCAAGAGCGTTCGATACGATCGCGCGAACGACACCATCGTCATTGAGATGAACAATGGCGCTGCGTTGGTCATCCCGCGTGGGCTGCTGCAGGGACTCCGCGAAGCGTCTCCCGCTCAGCTAGAGCGAGGCCGCGTCGTGGTGCAAAGAACCGCCCTTTCTTGGCCGGATCTCGATGCCGATTTCACCCTTGGGGGGCTCCTCGGTGGAATCTACGGCGGCAAGCGTTGGATGTCGGAGCTGGCCCGCCACGCCGGAGCAACGATTTCGAAGGCGAAGGCCGCTGCAGCAAGAGCCAACGGTCTAAAGGGTGGGCGCCCGCGAAAGCGTCTGCTATAGCCGCTGCCAAGGAAAATGCGAGATGGCGTGTTCGGCCTGCTCCACCACGCGCCGCACGATCTCACCCGCTGGCGGAACGTCGTGAACCAGGTCCACGCATTCGCCCGCCCACACCACGGCCGTGGAGAGATCGCCGGACGCGGCGGCGGCGGCGTAGCGCTCCCGCTCTTGCGCCAATTCCTCCTCGAGCGTGGATTCGCGGCCGTGGTACGTGCGAATGAAGTCGTTGGTCAGCGCCCTGCCCGTGAAGGGCGCGGGCCACGCATATCCGCGCACGCGATCGAAGATCGTCGTCCG
>SCRI01000060.1 GCA_004298675.1 bacterium
CGCGCGCGAAGATCGTCGCGCGGGCGATAGCGGCGGCGGCCTCCGTATCGTTGAGCGCTTCGAGTTGGGCTCCGGTGACGATCTCGCCACACACACCGAGGTCCGTGCAGAGCTTGCGCGTCACGCGCTCGTTATCGCCGCTCAAGACTTTGACGTCCACGCCCAAATGCCGCAAACGCTCGATCGAAGCGCCGGCGTCGCGCTTGAGCGGATCGCTGAAGAGCAGCAGCCCGATCAGCGTCAAGTCTTGCCGTGCTCCCAGCTCCGCCGTAGCGGCAGCGGCTGCCGCGCACTCGGCCACCGCCAACGTGCGCACGCCCGCGTCGAAGAGGCGCTCGATGTACGCGCGCGTCGCGGCGTCAACGCCGGCACAGCGCGCCAGGATCGACTCGGGCGCACCCTTGGCCACGAGCATCCGCCCAGCGGGGCCGTCTACCAGTACCGACGTGAGGCGCCGGTCGTAGTCGAAGGGTTCGATCTCAACGCGCCGGTACTCACGCAGTTGCGCGGCCAGCGGCGCGGCAGCGCTCCACAGCGCGCGATCAAGCGTGTTGCCGCCGACCGCGCCTTGTTCCGTCCAAGCGGCTTCGTTGCAGAGCAAGCCGTCCAGCAGCACGCGCAACGCGGGTGCGCCGTGCACGTCCACCGCACCGTCGAAGCCGACCCGGCCTTCGGTCAACGTGCCGGTCTTGTCGGTGAAGAGTACCTGCATATCGCCGAGATCCTCGATCGCGGCCAGGCGCTTGACCACGACCCCCTTCTCGGCTAGCCGCCGCGCGCCCACCGCCATGCTCACCGTGACGATAGCCGGTAGCAACTGCGGTGCCAGACTCACCGCGATAGCCAGGGCAAAGAGCAGTGACTCCCAGAGCGGCCGCGCCAAGAGCGTGGCGCTGGCGAGAAAGACCACGCCGGTAATCCAGGCCGTGATCGCGAGCAACAGGCCCGAGAAGCCGCGTAGGCCGCGCGCAAACGCGCTCTCCGGCAGCGCCCGCGCCGCGGCACCCGCGAGGGCGCCGTAGGCGGTGCGCATCCCCGTGGCGGTGACCACCGCCACGCCGGCTCCGGCGCGGACCACGCTCCCCATGACGATGCGATCCGCCGCGCGCGCCGATTTCTCGACCGGCTCGGACTCGCCGGTCAGCACGGACTCGTCGCACTCCAAGGCGTGGCTCTCCAGCAACACGCCATCGGCGGGCACGACGTCGCCGGCCTCCACCCGGATGACGTCGCCGCCGACCAGCTCCTCACTGTCGACTTCGACCACTCGCCCGTCACGCTCGACGACGGCGCGGCGGCGCATGCGCGCGCGCAGATCCTCGAGCACGCGCTGCGAGCGATACTCGTTGACGAATCCCAAGCCGGTGCTCATGGCGGCAATGGTCAACACGATCGTGGCGTCGGTATGCTGCCCGAGCGCAATCGAGAGCACCGCCACCCCTGCCAGCAACACCAGCAGCGGATTTTGGAACTGGTGCACGAGGACCGCGGTCCAGCCTGCGCCGCGGCGCGCGACGCGATTGGGGCCGTCGCGCCGCAGGCGCTCCGCTGCCTGCGCGCTGGAGAGCCCGCGCGCGGCTGGGCTAGCCGGCGCCGGTGCCAGCCGCTGCTCCACGTGCGCCTCTGAAGGCTTTCGCCGGTTCGTGCCACAGCGTCGCGAGCGCCGCCACGGCCAGCCCCACGCCCCAGTCGCCCAGACGCAAGGGCTCGAACTGCACCGCCGCCGCCGCGAGCGGCACATACACTAGCACGATCAAGCTCGCGACGGCAGCCAGCACCACCACGATCAGCGTCACGTTGGTGCGCAGCGGCAGGCGCCAGAACGGTTGCTCCGGCGCGCGCTCGACGACCACCAGCAACACCTGCCCCAGCACCAGCGCGCAGAGCGCCTGCGCGCGCGCATGGTTGACCGGCACGCCCTGGCTCCACTGCCACAGGTATAGCGCCAGCACGCCCACTGCCAACGTCGTGCCCAAGGCGAGCGGACGGGCGAACTCGCCGCGGCGCAGGATACCCGCGCCTTCACGCCGCGGCGGCCGGCGCATCAAATCGGCGTCCGGCGGATCGGCCTCGAAGACCAGCGAGGAGGTGGGGTGGACGATCAGCTCCAGCCACACCAGATGCACCGGCAGCAATAGCAGCGGCGCCCCCGCGATCGGCAGCACCAGCGCAGAGATCAGGAGCGGCACGTGAAAGGCCAGCAGATACGAGAAGGCGTGCTTGAGGTTGTCGAAGATGCGGCGCCCGTCACGCACGGCGCGCTCGATGGTCGTGAAATCGTCGTCGAGCAGCACCAAATCCGCCGCCTCGCGCGCCACCTCGGTACCACGCTGCCCCATGGCGATGCCGATGTCGGCTTCGCGCAGCGCCGGCGCGTCGTTGGTGCCGTCGCCCGTCATGGCAACGACCTCGCCGCGCGCCTGCAGCGCTTTGACGAGCCGGTACTTCTGCTCCGGGCGCGTGCGCGCGAAGACGCTCGCATGCGCTGCGAGATCGGCCAGCGCCGCGTCGTCGGCCGCGTCGATGCGCTCCCCGCTGGCCACGGCCCCCACGCCTTCGATGTCGAAACCTAGCGCCACGGCGATCGCCGCCGCCGTTTGCGGATGATCGCCGGTGAGCATGATCACCCGCACACCCGCGCGCCGGCACTCGTCCAGCGCTGCGCGCACACCTGGCCGGATGGGATCGCTGAACGCCAACAACCCCACAAACTGCAGGGCGCGCTCGTCGGCGGCGCGATCGGTGCTGCGCGCAATGGAGCCTTGCGCTACGGCGATCACGCGCATGCGGCGGGCGGCGAAGCGGCGGTTGAGCTCCTCGACACGGGCGCGTTGCGCGGGCGGCGGTGCGGTGAGATCGAGGATACCCTCGACCGAGCCTTTGGCGTAGATGCGCGTCCCGGCGGCCTCCTCCCGCACGTAGCTGACGTACTTCGCGCGCGGATCGAAGGCATAACTGCGCAGTAACGGCGCGAACGCAAACGCACCGTCCGCCGCGCGTGCCGCGCGCTCGATCGCCTGCTCCAGCGGGTCGAAGGGCGTCTCCTCCGATGCTAGCAACGCCGCCCGGAGCACGCCACCTTGCGCCGGCTCGACCGCCGCGACGTCCAGGCGCCCTAGCGTCAACGTGCCGGTCTTGTCGGTACAGATGACGGTCGTGGCACCCAGCGTCTCGGCACTGGGCAACTTGCGGATCAGCGCCTCGTCGCGCGCCAGACGCCACGCCCCTAGCGCCAGATAGAGCGTGTACACCATGGGAAACTCTTCGGGGATGGCCGCCATCGCCAAGCTCACGCCCGCGATGACCGCCGCAGGCCACGCCGTCCCGCGTAGCAGATCCACTGCCACCACCGCCACGCAACTGATCGCGGCGACGACCCCAAGCTGCGTCACGAAGCGGCGCACGGTGCGCTGCAGCGGCGTCGGCGGCGCCTCGATCGTGCTCAGCAGCGTGCCGATCGCGCCGTGGCGCGTGCGCGCGCCGGTGGCGGTGACGATCATGGTTCCACGTCCGGAGCGCAACGTCGTCCCGGCCCAGAGCACCCGCTGCGCACCGTCTTCAACGGCATCCTTGGCAACCGGTTGGGACTCGCCGGTAAGCGTCGACTCGTCGAGCATCAGCTGCGAGCCGCGCAGCAGCAGACCATCGGCGGGGATGACGTCGCCCTCTTTGACGATCAATACGTCGTCGGGAACGATCTGCGTGGAGGAGAGCGTGACCTCGCGCCCGTCGCGTAGCGCGATCGCCGTGGGCGCGGTCAAACGTTTGAGCCGGTCGAGCGCGCGGTCGGCACGCCCCTCCAAGACGAGCGAGACGAGCACGATCGGGGCCAGCGCGAGGCCCGTGACCCAGGCGTCGAAGCGATCGCCGAGGATCAGATAGGTAGCGCTGGCAACCACCAGCAGCAGCGCCATCGGATCGCCCGCTGCCTTGAGCGCACGGCGCCAGGCAGGGGTGCGCCGTTGCGAGGGCAGCTCATTGGGGCCGTAGATCTCCAGACGGCGCGCCGCCTCGGCCGATTCCAACCCGTCGAGCGCCTTCTCTTGACCGCTCGTGGCCGCCCCGGTCTCCACCATGGCGACATGATGAGCGAGAACGGGGAAGTTCTTGCGAACCCCTAGCGCACGCTCGCCGAGTAGTAGGTCGGAGTCTTCGCGAACTCCGGCGGCACGTTCCACATCTCCGCCGCGTACCACGCGGCCCAGGCTCCGATGAAGACGCACATCACCCAGGTCCATACGGGGATCGGCGAGGGCGACTCCGCGCGGCGGGGCTCGAAGGGCTCCTCACCATGGAACGCGTTGAGACGCATCTCTACGGTGCCGTGAACCTTACTCCCAGCGCGTAGTCCGGAGACGGTGATACCCGGGCCGTTACGCACTTCGAAGGGAATGCGCCGGGCGCCGATACGTCCGGTAGCATCCGAAGCCTCGATACGCAGCGTGTGCTCGCCGTCGCTCAAGCGCGTCGTGTCCAGTGAGAAACTCGCCGGCGGCGTGTACTCCGCCAGCGGTTGCGCCGCGCCGTCAAGGTAGACGCGGATGCGCGCGGCCTCCTCCATCAGCGATCCTCCTTTAGGACGCGGTACTTCGGATGATTGGGATCCGTCTCACCCGGCGCTACCAGCATACGCACGGCGGCCACGATCACCCAGAGCGTGATGGCGGCGCCGGCTAGCGCCACGAGCGCGTTACCCAGGGGCGGCCCGCTTAGCATGTGTTCCACGGCCTACCGCCCTCCCTTGCGGACGCGCGCCACGTCGGCGGGGGTCACCGTCGGCGCGTGGTTTCCCCACGCCGTGCGCTCGTGATCGACGATCGCGGCGATCTGCTCGTCGCTGAGCTGGCTGGCAAAGGCCGGCATCTGGCCGCCGTAGGCCGTGCCGCCGATCGCCTTGCCGTGCAGGCCGTCGAGCACGACCTTCAGGTGTTCCGCTGGGTCGGAGGCCGTGACGACCGGATCGTTCACCAGCGGCGGAAACGCACCGGCCACACCGGTGCCCTGCGCGCCGTGACAGGCCGCGCAGTTCGCGGCGTAGAGATTCGGGCCCGTGGCGGCATAGTCGAAGCCCTTGGCGGCGCCCGCGGAAGCCGGTGCGGCGGCCTGACCTGCGGCCGGCTTAGCCGGCGCCATGGCCTGCTCGGCCTCCTGCGCCGCTTTCTGCATCTCCGGTGAGAGCGCCGGTTGCTTGAGCGAGAGCAGATAGGCTACCAGTGCCTTGGCGCGCGCCGTGGGCACCACGACGCCGCTCTTGGGGGCATACGCGGGCGGCAGCGCCACCGCGGTCTCGCCGGGCGGCGCGCTCGGCACGACCCGGAAGAGCCAACGATACGAGGGCATGATCGATGGCGGGACCACCGCGCGCGGATCGTAGAGGTGAATGTACTGCCAGACCTCGGCCGGTTGACGCACGCCAACGTTGCTGAGATCGGGGCCGGTACGCTCCGAGCCCAACAGCTCGGGGGTAGCGTAGGCGTAATCGCCGGCGGCCGATGGACGGCCGAAGACTTTGTCCATCGCGAGCGGACGCACTTGCTGGGTGTGGCAGTAGGAACAGCCCTCCGCCACGTAGACCGCGCGCCCCGCCTCCTGCTCCGGCGTCAGCGGCGTGACTCCCGGCCCAGGCGCGGTCTTGGAGAGCGCCATGCCCGGCAGCACGCCCATCAGGATCGCCAGCACGAGGTAGACGAGCCCCGCTCCGCCGGCGATGGCCACCAGGCGGCCGTCGCGGCTCATCAGGCCACCTCCGCGATCGGCTCGACGCGGCTAGGCACGCGCTGGCTCCCGCCCAGCATGAGCCAGACGTTCCACGCGAACAGCAGGTGGCTGGCGAACATCAGCGAGCCGCCGATGGAGCGCCACAGCCAATCCGGCGCGATGGCCGTGACCGAATCGATGAACGGAGCACCGCTCATCCACACCAGTCCCTGCACCGTCCCGCCGATCGAGAGCGCCAAAATGTAGATGGCCATCCCGACGGTCGCGAGCCAGAAGTGCAGTCCCGTCAGCACGAGCGATGGCGCGCGACCGGTGGCGCGCGGGAGCAGCGCGTAGATGCCGCCCCAGATCCCGAAGGTGATGAACGTGTACATCGTCAGGTGCGAGTGGCCCACCGTGAAGTTCGTGAGATGCCAGACCGCCTGCAGCGAGCGGAACGCTTCGAACGTGCCCTGCGTCGAGCCCAACAGGTAACCCAACACGCCCACGAAGACGAACGGCAGCGCGTACGAGCGGCGCACCTGTTCCCAGCGTCCCCGCATCGTCAAGAGAAAGTTTGCGCTGCCCGCCCAGACCGGCACGAGCATCGCCACGCTGAAGACGATGGCAAGCGTCTGCAGCCACCACGGCAGCGGGCTGAAGATGAAATGGTGCGCGCCGATGATCGGATAGAACACGAGGTTCGTCCAAAACGCCAGCACGCCCAATGCGTACGAGTAGATGGGACGATTGAGCAGCTTGGGCAGGACGTAGTAGAACAGGCCCAGCGTAAGCGGTGTGAACCACATGCCGACCGCGTTGTGCATGAAGAAACCCTGCACCGCCACTTGTCCCAGGCCGTTCTGATACCACGGGATGAAGGCTACCGTCGCCAAGATGAGCGTCCAGATGATGCCGCCCATTGTGTACCAGTTGGAGAGGTAGACATCGTCGTCACGCCGTCTGGCAACGGTCATGATCAGGTTGTATGCCGCCGTCAGGACGGCGACCAGGAAGAGGGCCTCGATCCACCAGACCCACTCGCGATACTCTTGATCGCCGTTGTTGACGCCCAGGTCCAGCGCGATCGTTCCCAACACCGCCGCCACGTTGAAGAGCGCGAGCGTGACCCAGCCCCAGGTGATGCTGTAGAGGCGCGTCGCGCAGGTCTTGCAGGCGACGTAAAAAGCCAGGCCCACGAGCGCCATGCTGGCCCACGCGTAAAACGTGTCGTTGGTGTGAATCGGCCGCAGACGGCCGAACGAGAAGTAGGGATTGGTCAGGAACTCGGGATAGGCGAACTTGTAGGCCACGATGATCCCGACCGCGGTCGAGAGCACGAGCCATCCGGTTGCGAACGCGATGTATGCCCCGAGGAGCCGCGTGAGTTCGCGGTCGTCCGCGTCGCGTTGGGCAATGGATTCGGATGCCACTTGCGTATAGTACGCGGGGATTCGATGGTTCCCTACAACTTTTGTAGCGCGGAATGCGGGGCCCCGAGCTCGCGCGCGCGTTGCGCCGTCACCAGCAGCGCGTCGGCCAGCCCCACGGCCGCGCGCGTGCGCTCCAACTCCAGCAGTCCCGCGATGGTGCAGCCGCCCGGCGTGGTGATGCGCTTGCCCAGCACCGCCGGGTGCTCCCCGCTCTCCATCAGCCAGGCCCCCGTGGAGCGGAAGACCTGCGCCGCCACCGCCAACGCACTGTCGGCCGGTAGCCCTAGGGCGAGCGCGGCGTCGGCAAAGCCCTCGATCAGCCGCAGAACGAGCGCGGGCGCTGAGGCGGTCAGCGCGGTGAAGACGTCGATGCTGGTCTCCGCCACGTCGAGCACGGACCCTAAGGGCGCGAAGAGCGCGCGCACGTGTTCCGGGGCGCCGCTGCTCACCGCGGTCACCCCTTCGTTGAACGAGCACAGCACGTTCGGCATCGCGCGCACCACGTTCACGGCCGGCGAGAGATGGCGTGCCAGCGCCTCCCGCTCGACTCCGGCCATGACGCTCACCAGCGTTCCGCCGCCATCGCCCCAGCCTTCCAAGGCCCCGGCCACGTCCAGCCACTGATGCGGCTTCACCGCCACGACGATCGTGCGCGTTCCAGCGAGGGCCTCGTGCAGCGAGGTTCCCGCGGGAATGCTGAAGTGCTCGCGCACTCTGCCCGCGCTGGCCTCGCTCTTGGTGACCGCCCGCCCCGGCAGGCGCCCCGCGCGCTGCCAGCCACGCAGCAGCGCGGAGCCCAACTTTCCCGCGCCCAGCAGCGTGACGTCGTTCATGGTGTCTTCCTCTCTCACACAAAAGAAAAGGGACGCGCCGCTCGACCGAGCGGCGCGTCCCTCGTACCTCTCCCTTCCGGCGAAGGGCTATCCGAGCATGCGCAACCCGATCGGCCTCGCGAAGCGAAGCGGCGGGATCGACGGTCGGAAGCTCACCGGATGGAACATTGCCGGCTTAGGATACCACGCGACGCCACAACCTCGCAACGCTGGGATGGGGCTGATCTGGGGCTTTACTACGCCATGACGGCGGCGGTGAACTGTTCCTCCTCCGTCGAGCCGGCGAGCGCCGTGGTCGAGGCCTCACCGCCCGCGATGACCTGCGCCACCTCGTCGAAGTACCCCGTACCGACCTCGCGCTGGTGGCGCGTGGCCGTGTAGCCGCGAGCCTCGCTGGCGAACTCGGCCTGCTGCAGCTCGGAATAGGCGGCCATGCCGCGCCGGCCGTACTCGTGCGCGAGATCGAACATGCTATGGTTGAGCGCGTGGAAGCCGGCCAGCGTCACGAACTGGAACTTGTAGCCCATGGCCGCGATCCGCTGCTGGAACGTGGCGATGGTCTCGTCGTCGAGCTTCTTCTTCCAGTTGAACGACGGCGAACAGTTGTACGCCAGCAACTTACCCGGGAAGCGCGCGTGGATGGCGTCAGCGAAGCGCTGCGCCTCCTCGAGATTGGGCTCCGACGTCTCGCACCAGATCAGATCGGCGTACGGCGCGTACGCCAAGCCGCGTGCGATCGCCGCGTCCAAGCCGCCGCGCATCCGGAAGAACCCCTCCTGCGTGCGCTCGCCGGTGAGGAAACGGTGATCCGCGGGATCGATGTCGGTGGTGATCAGATGCGCGCCGTTGGCATCGGTACGCGCCACCAGCAGCGTCGGCACACCCAGCACGTCGGAGGCCAGACGCGCTGAGACCAGGTGACGGATGGCGCTCGAGGTCGGCACGAGCACCTTGCCGCCCATGTGGCCGCACTTCTTCTCCGAAGCCAACTGGTCTTCAAAGTGCACGCCTGCGGCGCCGGCCTCGATCATCGACTTCATGAGCTCGAAGACGTTGAGCGGGCCGCCGAAACCCGCCTCGGCGTCGGCTACGATCGGCGCGAACCACTCGGTACCCGCGCGCCCCTCCACGTGATCGATCTGATCGGCGCGCTGCAGGGCACGGTTGATGCGCTGCACCACGCTGGGGACGCTGTTGGCGGGATAGAGGCTCTGGTCGGGGTACATCTGTCCGGCTAGATTGGCGTCGGCGGCAACTTGCCAGCCGCTGAGATAGATCGCCTTCAACCCAGCCTTGACTTGCTGCACCGCCTGGTTACCGGTGAACGCGCCCAGCGCCGCCACGTATGACTCCCCACGCAGCAGCTCCCAGAGGCGCTCGGCACCCCGGCGCGCCAACGTGTACTCGATCTGCACGGAACCGCGCAGCTTGAGCACGTCATCCCCATGGTAAGGCCGCTGGATCTGCGCCCAACGTGCATCCGAGGCCCACGTAGCCTCCAGCATCCGGGCAGCCGCGCCTTGCGCCGACATCGTCCTCTCCTCTCCTGTGAAAAACGGGTGGTGTGAGGACGATTGTAACGGCTGCCGCTTTAACGCGAATCCCTCGGTTGAGGTATTTTCCGTTTTCTGGCACCAGACAGGAAACTATTTTCCAGACACCTGCGCGAGAAAACTGCCGACGAGCGCCGGGGGTGGAGGCAGGCAGCCCTCTGGAGTCGGCTCCATATAGCCCACCCGGACGTCGTAGCGGCCCCCTGGGAGCAGCGGCGGCAGCACCGCCCCGCGGCGTTCCTCGCCGCCGTTGACGGCACGCAGCGAGCCCGGCGCCGGTGTCGCCCGTAGCGGCGCGCTGTGCCGGCGCAGCCCCGGGCCGCTCACGATCACGCGCAGGGGCGGCGTCAACAGCGGCACCGTCAGCGAGACCACGCTCTCACGAGGGTCGAAGCTGAGGCTTTGGGCGGCCACGGCCGGCAGCGGATCGCAACCGTCGCCGTGCTCGATCAGCGGCGCGGCGCCCATGCCCAAGGCCGCCGCCAACGCCATCGCAAACATGCCGCTCTGTTTCGGCACGCGCCTGCGCGGACCCGGGCGGGACGAGCGAGCCCGGCGCGCGAACCGCGGCGGGATGCTCACGCTCGCCTCGCTCGCGCTCTTTCTCGCCGCCGCCGTGCCGCTGATCCTCGCGCCCGGACCCGACACGCTCTACGTGCTCTCGCGCGCCGTGGGCCAGGGGCGCCGCTACGGCGTGCTCTCCGCCTTGGGCGTCGGAACGGGACTGTGGGTTCACATCCTGGCGGCCACCGTCGGGCTCTCGGCGCTTCTGCGCGCTTCGGCGCTGGCGTTCGCCGCCGTGCGCTACGCCGGCGCGGCGTACTTGATCTATCTGGGCATCCGCACGCTGTGGTCGCACGGTCCATCCCTCGCGCGCGACCAGGGCACGGACGCGGCACCTGCGCGCATCTTCGCCCAGGCCGTCGTAACCAACGTGCTCAATCCGAAGGTGGCGCTCTTCTTCCTCGCGTTCATCCCGCAGTTCATCGATCCGGCACGCGGCTCCGTCGCATGGCAGATCCTCCAGTACGGCGCCATCTACGACGTGTTGGGCATTGCTTGGCTCACCGCGGTGGCCGCCGGCTCCGGAACGATCGGCGCGCTGCTGGCGCGCGACCGCCGTGCGCTGCGCGCGCAACGCTGGCTTACCGGCGGTATCATGCTGGCACTGGGTCTGCGCTTGGCGCTACCGGAGCAGCGCTAAGCGGCGCCGCTACTCCGGCAGCTCGGCGGGGACGATCGTCATCTTCACGAGACTCCCGGCGCGCAACAGCTGCATCTCCATGCCGGCATCGGGCACGTAGACACCGAGCGCGCGCTGCAGATCGTCGGGGGTGCGGATACGACGGCCGCCGAGGCCGACGATGACATCGCCTGCGCGCAGTCCCGCGCGCTGCGCGGGGGTGCCGGCATGGACCTCGGTGACCTGTGCGCCGCGCGCATCCTCCAACCCATATCGCGAGACGAAGATGGGCGCGATGCCAATGCTCTGCGCCGAGATCCCGAGGTAGGCGCGCCGGACGCGCCCCTCGCGCATGAGCAGGCCGGCCACCCAGCTCACCGTGTTGATGGGAATCGCGAAGCAGATGCCCTGTGAGCCCGCGATGATCGCCGTGTTGAGGCCCACCACCTGACCGCGCCCGTTCAGCAGCGGTCCGCCGGAGTTGCCGGGGTTGAGCGCGGCGTCGGTCTGGATGACGTTCTCGATGAGCCGGCCCGTCTGCGCGCGCAGCGAGCGCCCCAGCGCACTGACCACGCCCGCCGTCACCGACGCTTGGAAGCCGAGCGGATTCCCGATCGCGATTACCAGCTCCCCGACGCGCAACTCCGACGAGTCGCCTAACACCGCCGCGGCCAGCGCACCGGACGCGACGCGGATGATCGCGGTGTCGCTATGAGGATCCTCACCGATGCGTTGCGCGGGCAGCTCGCGGCCGTCGTGCAGCACGACGTTCACCTCGCCGCCGTGGTGCACGACGTGGCTGTTCGTCAACACGTAGCCATCGGGCGCGAAGACCACACCGCTGCCGGCACCGGCGTGCTTGACGTGCACGCCGACCACCGCCGGTGCGGCCGTCTCGACGACGCCGACGACCGTTTGCGAATACGCGTCCAGGAGGTCAGGAGCGCGTTGCGCGGGAGAGATCGTAGGAGTATCCATGGGTGTGCCATGAAACCCGTCGATTGCGCCGCCGGTTCCGCCCGTGTCCACCCGGGTACCATACAGGCACGGGCCGGCTTGGCTCGCTTTGCGGAGAGAGGAGTTGATAGATGGAGCACGTGGCCGTGACGGGCATGGGGATCGTCGCCCCTATCGGTCACGACGTCGAAACGTTCTGGCAGGGGCTGATCGAAGGCAGCTGCGCCGTGGCACCCATTCCAGGGGGCGACGGGCTCCCGGGGAACCGGCTCTGGGCCGCCGTGCCGGACACGTTTCTCGAGCGCGCGCCGCTGCCGGCCGAGGCACTGCGCAACACCGATCGCTTCACCCGCTTCGCGCTCGTCGCCGCAGATCAAGCCGTCAGGCAGGCCGCGGCCGAGCCGCTCGACACGCTGCGCACCGCCGTCGTCATCGGCAACACGATGGGCGGCTTTCCCTTCGTCACGGCGGCGCAGCAGGAGTACCTCACGCAAGGCTCCCGCAGCGTTCCCCCCAAGCTCATGGCGTTGGTGATTCCCAACATGCCGGCCGCCCGCGTCGCGCTGCATTATCGACTCCACGGTCCGCAGCTCGCACTCAGTACGGCCTGCGCCTCCTCACTCGATGCCGTTGGGCTGGCCGCGCGCATGATCGAGCGCGGAGAAGTCGATCTCGCGCTCGCCGGCGGAACTGAGGATCTCCTGGCCCATCTCGTCTACGAGAGCCTGATGCGCGCCGGAGCGCTCTCACGCAATCCCGATCCCGCGACCGCCTCACGGCCGTTCGACGCCGCACGCGACGGCTTCGTCATGGGCAACGGCGCCGCATTGCTGCTGCTGGAGCGCGCGGAGCACGCAGCCGCGCGTGGCGCGCGCGTCCTCGCGCACATCCGCGGCTATGGCCAGGTCGCCGATGCGTACCACATTACCTCGCCCGAGCCTAGTGGCGAGTGGGAATTATTGGCGATGCGCCATGCGCTCGACGACGCCGCGCTCGACACGCGCCGGACGCCGCCCGTGATCTTCGCGCACGGTACGGCCACGGTCGTCGGTGACGCCGCCGAGATCGCCGCGATCAACCGCCTGTGCGCGGCGTCCGCGCGTGTTCCCAGCGTGACCTCGCTCAAGGGCCACCTGGGGCACAGCATGGCCGCCTCCGGCGTCATGTCGCTGATCGCCGGCATCCTCGGTCTGGAACGCGGACTCGTAGTCCAGACGCTAGGCACGCACCGTGTCGATGCAGCGGCGCACTTCGACGTGGTGGCGGAACGTGCGCGGCCGCTCTCCTTCGATTCGTTTCACGTCAATGCGTTCGGCTTCGGCGGACAGAACTCGTCGCTCGTCGTAAGCCGCTAGGTGCTTGCTCGCCAGATTCCTGGGTACAAGTATGAAGTCACGGGGTGTATATGTCCATGCGACTTCATATCCAGGGGCCCACTCTTCCCCTGCGCGGCGAGTTGCTCGTGCCCAACTCCAAGTATCACGCACACCGCGCACTGATCCTCGCCTCGCTCGCACCAGGCACGAGCACGATTCACGGACTCTCCGATGCGCGCCACGTCCAGTACACCGTCGACGTGCTGCGCGCGCTGGGCACGCGCATCGACATCGAGCACGAGACGTTCGTGGTGCGCGGCGGCGCCTATCACCCCTCGCGGCACACGATCTCGGTGGGCAGCTCGGGCACCACGCTCTACTTCATGACCGGCTTGGCGGCGCTGGCGGACGCCCCGCTCACGCTCACCGCGCAGAAGTACTTCCGCCGCCGCCCCGTCTTGCCGCTGCTGGAGGCACTGCGGCAGCTGGGCCTGCGCATCGACGCGGCAGCGGGCGGCTGTCCGCCCTTCGCGATCGAGCCGCGGCGCCCGCGCGGCGGGAACGTCCGCGTGGCGGGAACACTCTCGCAGTGGATCTCGGGGTTGCTGCTCGCGGCACCGTTTGCCACCTCGCGCACCGTCATCGACGTGGACGGTCCGCTCAACGAGCGGCCGTACATCGACCTCACGCTGACGATGATGGAGCGCTTCGGCCTACGGGTAGAGGCCTCACCGGATCGGCTGCACTACGAGATCGAGCCCGGTCAGGAGGCGCGCCCGGCCACCGTCTCGCTGCCACCCGACGTGGGCTCCGCCGCGTTCGGTCTGGCGGCGGCCGCGCTCCATCCATCCGACGTGCTCTTGCGCGGCTTCGGCGACGCCGGCGACCATCCGGAGGCGCGCTTCTTAGACGTCTTGCGCGAGATGGGTGTCCCGCTGGAGCGCATGGAGGATGAGCGCACGCTGCGCGTGCGTCACGACGGCCCGGCATTGCACGGCGTGCGCGTGGATTGTCGCGAGCTGCCGGACATGCTGCCGATCCTCTGCACGCTCGGCAGCCTCGCGCACGGTGAGACTATTCTCGAGAATGTCGCCCACGTACGGCTCAAGGAGTCGGACCGCGTGGCGGCGATGCTGCAACTCAACCGTATGGGCGCCGACCTGCGCGTGGAGGGAGAGCGCGTACGCATCCACGGCGTACGCCAGCTGCGCAGCGCCTCGCTTTCGTCGTACAACGATCATCGCGTGCTGATGTCGCTCGCGATCGCCGCCACGCGCGCCACGGGTGAGAGTACGCTCACCTATCCTAACGCGTACCGCATCTCCTATCCGATGTTCCTGGATTCGATGCGCTCGATCGGCCTCTCGATGTCGGTCGGCGCGCTTCCGGGCGAGGCCTTGGCGCACCGCACGGCGGCCGCGCGGCACGCTACCTCACCCACGCGCGCGGCGGCGCTAGTCATGCCAGATCTCGTGCGGCGCTGGTGCCGGGAGCGGCCAGGCGAGACCGCCGTCATCGACGTGCGCGAGGAACTGACGACCGCGTGGACCTGGCGGGAGCTGGGGGAGCACGTCGACCGCACGGCCACGCTGCTGCTGCGGTTAGGCGTGCGCCAGGGTGAGGCCGTGGCCTACCAGCTTCCCAACTGGAGCGAGTTCGTCGTCATCTCCTTGGCGGCGTTACGCATCGGCGCGACCTGCTGTCCACTGATGCCGATCCTGCGCGAGCGCGAGATGGCATTCATCCTGCAGCGCGCCAAGGCGCGCGTCGCGTTCGTCCCAGCTACGTTCCGCGGACGCAGCTACACTGAATCGATGGCGCAGGTCGCGCCGTCCGTGGCGACGCTCGAGCACGTCGTCGTGGTCGCGGCGGGGCGCGCGGCCAATCTCCCGGAGACACCGGGCGGACGCGTGCGGTGGCAGCGCTACCACGACGCGCTGCGCGCCACGCCCATCGACCAGCGCGCCTTGGAGACGCGCCGTCCGCGTGCCGCTGCCATGGCACAGCTCCTCTTCACTTCAGGAACGTCGGGCGAACCCAAAGGCGTGCTCCATCGCAACGACGTGCTGATGCGCGCGGCGGCGATGCAGGCGGCGCATTTCGCGCTGAACTCCGCCGACCGCATCTTCATCCCGTCACCGCTCGCCCATCAAACCGGCTTCCTCTACGGCATGTGGCTGGCGTTGCTGCTGGGGGTACCGCAGATTCTGCAAGACGTCTGGAGGCCTGGCAACGCGCTCGCGGCGCTGCGTACGTGGGGCGGCACGTTCGTGCAGGCGGCCACGCCCTTCCTAGCCGATCTCGTGAAGGCCGTCGACGCCGGCAGCGCACCCCCGGCGGTCCTGCGCATCTTCGTCGCCACCGGTGCGGCCGTTCCACGCGTGCTGGCGCAGCACGCCACGAGCGCGCTGGGGACTACCGTCTGCGGTGCCTGGGGCACCACGGAGTCGTGCTTGGGCACGGCCGCCGCCCCCGGCGATCCGCCGGAAAAGGTCTGGGGCACCGACGGCCGAGCGCTGAACGGCGTGCGCATCCGCGTGACCGGCGCCGGCGGCACCACCCTGCCCTACGGCAGCGAAGGCAACTTCGAGATCGACAACCCCTGCATGTTCGCCGGGTATCTCGATCATCCGGAGTGGACGGCGGCGGCCTACACGCAGGATGGCTGGTTCCGCACGGGCGATCTCGCCGTGATCGACGAGAGCGGCTACATTCGCATCACCGGGCGCGTCAAGGACGTCATCAATCGCGGCGGCGAGAAGATCCCGGTTGCCGAGATCGAGCAACTCCTCTACGGACATCCGGCCGTGGCGGAGGCGGCCATCGTCGCCATGCCCGACGAGCGCCTGGGTGAGCGCGCCTGCGCCTTCGTCGTCACCCGGACCAGCGCCGTCTTCAACTTCCGCGGTATGCAGCGCTATCTCGACGAGCTGCGCGTGGCCAAGCAGTTTTGGCCGGAGCGTCTGGAGCTCGTGCCCGAGCTTCCCAAGACCGCCTCCGGCAAGATCCAGAAGTACATCCTGCGCGAGCGCGCGCAACATCTTTCACCGCAGAGCGCGGAGGAGCACGTGCGTGGGCGTCGTTGAGGATGCGCCGGCGTTCGACGAGCAGCGGTTCGCCGAACTCAAGGGCGAGGTTGCGGCATGGGTTGAGGGCGCGGGGGAGGAGTACGCGCGGCTCATCGAGCGCGAACACCACGTCCCCCAGGCGCTCTGGGAGGAGTTGCGCGCGCGCGGTTACCTGGCGCTCGCGGCACCGCGCGCCTATGGCGGCGCCGGACTTCCGTTCAGCCGCTACATGGAGTTGATGGAGCTCTTCGCCATGTCGCATGCCTCACTGCGCATGATCGTGCACGTCGTCAACGGGGTCTGGCGCGCCTTGGATCGCTTGGCCGACGCGGAGCAGCGCCGGCGCTTCGTGCTGCCCTCCATCGCGGGCGAGATCGTCGTCGCCTTCACGCTCACCGAACCCACGGCCGGCAGCGGCGCGGATCTGCACTGCACGCTCGAGCGCGACGGCGACGCCTATCTGCTCAGCGGCGAGAAGCACCTCATCACGTTCGGCACCATCTGTGACTACTGGCTGCTCTTCGCGCGCCTGGCTGGAACTTCGGGAGCGCAGGGCGTGACGGCGCTGATGGTCGACCGCCGCACAGCGGGCGTGCGGGTGGAGGCGATGCCGGAGACGATGGGCGTGCGCGGCACCGATCACGCGCACCTGGTCTTCGAACGCGCGCGCGTGCCGCTGGCCAACCGCCTGGGCGCCGAGGGCCGCGGCCTGGAGGTGGCATTCGATGGCTTTCTCACCCCCAGCCGTATCTCGGTGGCCATGAGCTGCGTCGGACTAGCGCGCCGCGCGCACGAGCTGGCCGTCGCCCACGCCGCCCGGCGCATGACGTTCGGCAAGTATCTCGCACAACGGCAGGCCATCGCCTTCATGATCGCCGAGAACGCCACCGACGTCGAAGCCGCACGCCAACTCGTGCTGCACGCGGCGCGCGCCTGGGAACGCGGCGCCGCCGACGCGGGTGCGCTCTCGTCGATGTCGAAGCTGCAAGCCGTCGACATGCTGGGGCGCGTCACCGACAAGGCGCTGCAGATCCACGGCGGCCTCGGCTACTGGCAGCCGCAGCCCATCGAGCGGGTCTATCGGGACGCGCGCGCCCAGCGCTTCGAAGAGGGTACCAATGAGATTCAGAAGGCGGTCATCGCGCGCGAGATCCTGCGGGGGCGGGTAGGCGCATGAAGTTCGCAGGCAAGATTGCGCTGATCACCGGATCGTCCCGTGGCATCGGCAAGGCGCTGGCGCTGACGTTGGCCGCGCAAGGAGCGACGCTCGCCGTCAACTACAAGAAGAACGAGGCGGCGGCACACGCTACCGTCGCGGCGATCGAGCGCCTGGGCGCGCGCGCCCTTGCCATCCGCGCCGACATGGAGGACCCCGCCGAGATCGAGCGGCTCTTTGCCGAGACGGCAGCCGCCTACGGGCGGCTCGATCTCTTCGTCTCCAACGCCGCGGCCAGTTCGTTCAAGAGCATCCTCGATCTCAAACCTCACCATCTCGATCGCTCCTTCGATCTCAACGTGCGCGCGTTCGTCCTAGCCGCGCAGCGGGCCGTGCCGCTGATGAAGGACGGCGGGCGCATCGTGGCGCTCTCGAGTTACGGCAGCATCCGCGCCTACCCCACGTACGCCAATCTCGGCTCTGCCAAGGCCGCCATCGAAGCTTGGGTGCGCTACATGGCGGTCGAGTTCGCACCCTACGGCATCAACGTCAACGCCGTCAACGGCGGCATCATCGACACGGAGTCGGCGGCCTTCTTCTACAACGTGCCTGGCATGGCGCCGCTCTCGAAGGTCCTGCCGAAGATTCCGCAGGGGCGTATGGGAACCGCGCAGGAGGTTGCCGACGCCGTCGCCTTCCTGCTGGGTCCGGAGTCGACGTACATCACCGGGCAGACGCTCGTCGTCGACGGCGGGCTCACCGTCGTGGCGCCGCCGTTCTTCGACGACGCTACCCCACCGCTCACGCTGCCGGAACGCACCAACGCGAAGGCCACCGCTTCACGTGCTTGACGCCGCCCTGCGCGCCGGCCGCATCGGCACGCTCGCTCTTCCCAACCGCATCGTCATGGGCGCGATGCACCTGGGCTTCGAGTCGCGCGACGACGGCGGCGAGACGCTAGCAGCCTTCTACGCCGAGCGCGCTCGCGGCGGCGCGGGCTTGATCGTCACCGGCGGCTGGGCCGTCAACCGCGCCGCTGCCGCCGGGCGCAGCTACGGCCTCGTCAACGAGGACGACGCCGCGCCGCGCCTGCGCCGCGTGGCAGACGCCGTGCACGCCGCCGGCGGACGCATCGCCTTGCAACTCTTCCACGCCGGCCGCTACGCGCCGCGTGCGTCCTTCGACATTCAGGCCGTAGCGCCGTCGCCGCTGGCCAGCACGTTGACGCGCGAGGAGCCGCGCGCGATGACGGAGGAGGACATCTGGGAGACCATCGCGCTCTACGCGCGCGGTGCCTTCCGGGCGCTGCAATTCGGCTTTGACGGCGTCGAGATCATGGCGTCCGAAGGCTACCTGGTCGACCAGTTCCTCTCGCCGCTGACCAATCGGCGCGACGACGACTGGGGCGGAGACGCCGCGCGGCGGCGGCGCTTCGGCATGGAGATACTGCGCGCCATCCGCAGGATGCTCGGCCCGGACATCCCCGTGATCTTCCGCATCTCCGGCGTCGACCTCATGCCGGGCGGCACGCCGCAGGACGACGTGCTGGACTTCGCGCGCGCGCTCGCGCACGAGGGCGTCGACGCGATCAACGTGGGCGTGGGCTGGCACGAGTCCCGCGTGCCCACCGTGCAGTCGCTGGTGCCCGCAGGCGTCTGGATCCGTTACGCCGCGGCGATCAAAGAGGTGGTGGGCGGCGTTCCGGTGATCGGCGGCAACCGCATCAATACGCTGACGCTGGCGGACGAGATCCTCGCGCGGGGCAGCGTCGACTTCATCTCGATGGCGCGCCCGTTCCTTGCGGACCCTGCGCTCGTGTCCAAGGCCGCCGGCGGCCAAGCGCAACTGATCGATACCTGCATCGCGTGTAACCAGGCCTGCATCGATCGCTCGCTGAGCGATGGCGCCGTCTCTTGCATGGTCAATCCCCGCGCTGGGCGCGAGTTGGAGCTGCGTGAGGATCGCCCGGCCGGCAAGGCGCTGCACGTCGCCGTGATCGGCGGGGGCCCCGCGGGCATGGAGGCGGCACGCGCGCTCGCTGCGCTGGGCCACCGCGTCGAGCTCTTCGAAGCGCAGGTGCAACTCGGGGGCCAGCTCCGTCTGGCCGCGCGCGTCCCCGGCAAGGGCGACTACGGCGAAACGATCCGCTATTTCACGCACGAGTTGGCACGCTTGGGCGTCCGGGTCCGGCTGAGCGAGTGCTTCGGCGCCGCCGACGTCGAGCGCTTGCGCGCGTACGACGCCACCATCGTTGCGACCGGGGTGCGCCCGCGCGCGATCGACCTTCCCGGCGCCGATCTTCCGCACGTCCGCACCTACGCGCAGGCGCTGCTGGGCGAGCAAGAGATCGGACGGCGCGTTGCCATCGTCGGTGCCGGCGGTATCGCCGTCGACGTCGCGCATCTGCTCGCCTATGGCGACGCGGAACTCGACTCCGCAACGCGCTTTCTGTGGGAGCAGGGGCTTTGGAACGGCGGCGTGGACGGAGCACTGGTGATCGACCGCCGCCGCGTTGCCATGCTGCGCCGGGGCACGCGCGTGGGCGAGCACATCGGCAAATCGACGCGCTGGGCGATCCTGCAGGAGCTCCGCAGGCAAGGCGTGGAGACGCTCACCGGCGTGAGCTACGAGCGCATCGTGCCGGAGGGGCTCTGGATTCGCGACGAGCGCGGAGAGCGCCGGCTGATCGAAGCCGACAACGTCGTGATTGCAGCCGGCCAAGTGCCGGAGAACGCGCTCGCCGCGGCGCTGGCGCGCGCCTCGATCCGCCATCGCGTCATCGGCGGCGCACGCGAGGCCAAGGAGCTCGACGCCGTGCGCGCCTTCGACGAAGGCGCACGCGCCGCCCACGAACTGGGAGAGCGGCCGGTGGCCGCTCTCCCGCAGCCTTAGACCCTTAGGCCTTCCCAGCGAGCTGGCGCAGCACGTACTGCAGGATACCGCCGTGGCGGTAGTACTCCACCTCGTCGGGCGTGTCGATGCGGCAGAGCACCTCGAACGCGGTGACCTTTCCGCCGGCAGCCGTAGCCTTGACCCGCAGCCGCTGGCGCGGTGCCAGTCCGGCGGCGATGCCCTCGACCACAAACGTCTCCTCGCCCGTCAGTCCGAGCGAGCCTACGTTCTGCCCGTCCACGAACTGCAGCGGAAGCACGCCCATGCCCACCAAGTTCGAGCGATGGATACGCTCGAAGCTCTCGGCGATCACTGCCTGCACGCCCAGGAGATACGTGCCTTTCGCGGCCCAATCACGCGAGCTGCCGCTGCCGTACTCCTTGCCCGCCAGGATCACGAGCGGCGTTCCGTCCTGCTTGTAGCGCATCGCGGCGTCGTAGATCGCCAGCTGCTCGCCGGTGGGCAGATAGCGCGTCTCGCCACCCTCCACACCCGGGACCAGCGCGTTACGCAACCGGATGTTGGCAAAGGTACCGCGCATCATCACTTCGTGATTGCCGCGGCGCGAGCCATAGGAGTTGAAGTCTTTGGAATCGACGCCGTGCGCGATCAGATAACGCCCGGCCGGACTGCTCTTGGCGATGTTGCCCGCCGGCGAGATATGGTCGGTGGTGACGCTGTCACCGAGCACTGCCAGCGCGCGTGCGCCGGCGAGATCGCGCAGCGGTGGCGGCGTGGCCGGCATGTCCACGAAGTAGGGCGGATTCTGCACGTACGTCGAGTCGCTCTGCCAGTTGTAGAGATCGGAGCCGGCAACCTCGATCGACTGCCAGCGCGCGTCGCCCTTGAAGACCGCCGCGTACTCTTTGCGGAAGGCCTCGTTGGTGACGTGGCGCTGGATCAAGTCCTGGACTTCTTGGTTGGTCGGCCAGACGTCGCGCAAGTATACCGGCTGCCCATTCTTGCCGGTGCCCAAAGGCTCTTTCACCAGATCGACATCCATACGCCCCGCCAACGAGTAGGCCACCACCAGCGGCGGTGAGGCGAGGTAGTTGGCACGCACCTGCGAGTGAATGCGCCCCTCGAAGTTGCGGTTGCCCGAGAGCACCGCGCCCACGACGAGATCGCCCGCATCGACGGCTTGCGAGATGGGATCGGCCAGCGGTCCCGAGTTGCCGATACAGGTCGTGCAGCCGTAGCCGACGAGTTGGAAGCCCTGCGCGTCGAGCTCTTTGTCGAGCCCGGCGGCGATGAGATAGTCGGTGACGACCTTCGAGCCCGGTGCCAGCGACGTCTTCACCCACGGCTTGGTCTTGATGCCGAGGGCGTTGGCCTTCTTCGCCACCAAACCCGCAGCCATCAGCACCGCTGGATTCGAGGTATTGGTGCAGCTGGTGATGGCGCCGATCACCACGGCGCCGTCGGAGAGCTCGAACTCCGTTCCCGCGAACGCAACCTTCGCGGCGCGGTGTGTCCCCGGCGCGACGGCCACGGCAGTGCCGCCGCCTTTGCTGGCCTTGGCGGCGCGAGCCGCCTCCATCTCGTCCATCAGGGCGAGGAAGGCGGACTTGGCTTGACGCAGCACGATGCGATCTTGGGGCCGGCGCGGTCCTGCGATCGTCGGCTCCACCGTACCGAGGTCGAGCTCAACGGTGTCACTGAAGATCGGCTGGGAGTCGCTCTCCTCGTGGAAGAGCCCCTGCGCTTTGGCATAGGCTTCGACGAACGCCAGGTGCTCGTCGTCGCGCCCGGTCAAGCGCAGATACTCCAGCGTGCGGCTGTCGATGGGCGTGATTGCGATGGTGGAGCCGTACTCCGGCGACATGTTGCCCAGCGTGGCGCGATCGGCTACCGTGAGGCCCTTCAGACCGGGGCCGTAGAACTCGACGAACTTGCCGACGACGCCTTTCTTGCGCAGCAGGTGCGTCACGGTCAACACGAGATCGGTTGCGGTGACGCCCTCGGGCAGCTTGCCCGTGAGGTGGAAGCCCACGACGTCGGGGATCAGCATCGAGATCGGCTGACCGAGCATGGCGGCCTCGGCTTCGATGCCGCCCACGCCCCAACCCACGACGCCCAAACCGTTGACCATCGTGGTGTGTGAGTCGGTACCCACCAGCGAGTCCGGATAGGCCTCGCCGTTCTCATCGAAGATCACACGCGCCAGGTACTCCAAGTTGACCTGATGCACGATCCCCGTATCCGGCGGCACGACGCGGAAGTTATCGAAACGTGCCTGGCCCCATTTGAGAAATTCGTAGCGCTCGCGATTGCGCCGGAACTCGAGCTCCGCATTCTTGGCGAAGGCCTCGTCAGAGCCGTAGAAATCCACCTGCACGGAGTGGTCGATGACCAACTCCACCGGCTGCAACGGATTGATCTGCTTGGCATCTCCGCCCATGGCGGCCATCGCGTCACGCATGGCGGCGAGGTCGACCACGACCGGCACGCCGGTAAAGTCCTGCAACAGCACGCGGGCCGGGCGGAACGCGATCTCGCGCTTACCGATGGTCTTGGGGTCCCAGCTCGCCAGCGCCTCGATATCGTCCTTGGTGATCGAGACGCCGTCCTCGTTGCGCAGCAGGCTCTCCAGCAGAATCTTCAGCGAGTACGGCAGCCGTGAGACGTGGCCGATTCCCTGCTTGGCCAGCGCGTCGAGCCGGTAGACGGTGCACGAGCGGCCGCCGGCAGTCAGCGTATCTTTGGCGCCGAAGCTATTGAGTCGCGTTCGGTTCATGGGCTCCTCTCCTTTGCCAGGGAGCCTTCGCCACGCGCGCCGCGCCTCCCGGGGCTATCGCCCGGAGCGAAATCAGCATCCGTTCCCGTCGCTATGGCCGCCTCTTCGATCCGTAGTGACGGAGGCGGCGCAGCGCGGGTATAATTGGTCCCTATGCATTTCGATGCAAAGGAGGCCGTTGTAAGCGTCGCCATTGTGCCGGCCTGCAGACGCGAAACCTTTCTTGCTTGGTACGCGGAGAACCGGCGCCGCAGCGAGCGGATCTTCGATCTTGCGGTTCCACAGGCGCACCTCTCCCGGCCGATCCCGCTGCGCCACCCCATTGTCTTCTACGAAGGTCACTTGCCGGCGTTCAGTTACATCACGCTCGTGCGCAAGGCACTTGGCGGTCCGCCCATCGACGCCGACCTCGAACGTCTCTTCCAGCGCGGTATCGACCCCGCCGATACCGTGGGAGCCCAGCGCTCTCAGCCGGCAGCCTGGCCGCCGCGCGATCGTATCCGCGACGCGGCCGCGCGCTGGCATCGAACTCGTTGTCCCAGCCGAACTCGGTACCGTCGCGACTTCGACGGAGAGCACTACGTGGTGAAAGGGGCCTCACCGGTCACGGCGCGCAGCCTCATCCGCCGCAGCTTCCGCAACTGGTACCGTACCAACTACCCCTACGTCTACGCGAAGTTCCGCTGCGCCTACGATTGAACGGCGGGGCCCCTTTGCGCAGCGCAGGGGCCCCCAAACGCGGAACGCTACAGGGAGAAGCGAAGCCCCAGGAAGGCGGACGATCCAACGTCGCTACCGCCGCCGTAGACGCGCAGCTCGAGCGATGTCAGCGGCGCGACGCGCGTTCCGAGGATCCCGGTCAAGACCGTCCCCGAGCGCCCGTCGCGCTTGAGCTGCCCAACGCCCAAGCCGCCGCCGATGTAGCCGGCGCTGCCGTGGCCCACCAGTTCAGCCGTCGCCGCGTAGCGGCCACCACCGTTGGAGAGCGGCGCGCCGACCGAGAGCTGCAGCTGCGCCGGCAGCGCGGGCGCGGAGAGGGAATCGCTGAGGATACCGCCGACGTCGCTCGAGTCACCGGTGAAGACACCGCCTGCGATCGACGGTCCGGCTAAGGCCGGGGCCGCCGGCAGACAGGCGGCGGCGGCGAGCACGAGAGCGGGGAACAGTTTGCGTATGTTCATGTTCATCGTTCTGCCCTTGTCGCCGCAGCAGTACGAACCCTCGCTCCAGGGAGTGCGTCCGCTCACGCACAACTTAACGTTTCCATGAAGGTCTCCCTCACCGGCATCAAGCCCAGCGGTACCGTGCACATTGGAAATTATTTGGGCGCGATCGTGCCCGCCATCGAGTTGGCACGGCGCTTCGAGCGCTCGCTCTATTTCATTGCCGACGAGCATGCGTTGACCAGTGTCGAGGATCCCGCCAAACTGCATGCGCAGATCTACGATCTCGCGGCGACGTGGCTCGCCTGCGGACTCGATCCCGAGCGCACGTTCTTCTACCGTCAGTCGGCGATCCCGGAGGTCTTCGAATTGGCGTGGATCCTGGGCTGCGTCGCCCCCAAAGGGTTGCTGGACCGTGCCCACGCGTACAAGGCCGCGCTCGCAGCGGGGGAGGCCATCAACGTCGGCGTCTACACCTACCCCGTGCTCATGGCGGCGGACATCCTCCTCTTCGATACCACCGTGGTGCCCGTCGGTAAGGATCAGAAGCAGCACGTCGAGATCGCGCGCGACGTCGCGGAGAAGTTCAACCGTCTCTACGGCGACGTGCTGGCATTGCCTGAACCGGAGATCGGCGACCAGAGCATGACGGTGCCGGGTCTGGACGGACGCAAGATGTCGAAGTCGTACGACAACGTCATCCCGCTGTGGGCACCGGCGGCGCAGCGCCGTAAGCTCGTCATGCGCATCAAGACCAACTCGCAGGCACCCGCAGAACCCAAGGACACGGAGAGCAGCGAGATCTTCCAACTCTACCGTTTGTTCGCAACGCCGCAGCAGACGGCACAGCTGGAGCGCCGCTATGCCGCCGGCATCGGCTGGGCCGACGCGAAGACGGCTCTGGCCGACGTCATGGAAGAACGCCTGGCGCCGCTGCGGGCACGCTACGAGGCGCTGCGTGCCGACGAAGCCGCGCTCGACCGCGTCTTGGAGCAAGGGGCGCAACGGGCGCGCGCGATCGCGCGCGCGACGCTGGCGCGCGTGCGCGCGGCCGTCGGCATCGCCACGCCGGGCGCCAGCGCTGCGCAGCGGGAAACGGCCACGTAACCCGGCAGGCGGGTCCTTTGACGGCCCCGTGGTATACTACCGCTCGATGTCAACCACCGCGCGCATCCGGAACTTCTGCATCATCGCCCATATCGACCATGGGAAGACGACGCTCAGCGACCGCTTGCTGGAGCTGACGCAGACGCTCTCCAAACGCGACTTGACCGAGCAGACTCTGGATGCAATGGATCTGGAGCGCGAGCGCGGCATCACGATCAAGGCCCATCCAGTCACCTTGACCTACATGGCGCGCGACGGTAAGGCCTACGAGCTCAATCTCATCGACACGCCTGGCCACGTCGACTTCTCCTACGAGGTGAGCAGAAGCCTCGCCGCCTGCGAGGGGGCGCTGCTGGTCATCGACGCCAGCCAAGGCGTCGAGGCACAGACCCTGGCCAACTACCATCTAGCCACCGACCACAATCTCCAGATCATCCCCGTCATCAACAAGATCGATCTTCCCAGCGCCGATCCCGAGCGCGTCAAGGAGCAGATCGAGGAGCTGCTGGTGATCGAGCGCGACGAGGCCATCCTCTGCAGCGCCAAGGAAGGGATCGGCATCGAGGAGATCCTGGAAGCGATCGTCCAGCGCATTCCACCGCCCAAAGGGGCGCGCGATCATCTGCGCGGCTTGGTCTTCGACGCCGAGTTCGACACCTATCGCGGCGTCATCTGCTACGCGCGCATCGTCGACGGCACGCTCAAGCCCGGCATGAAGTTCATGTCGATGGCGCACCAGCACCACTTCGACTGCACGGAAGTAGGCGTCTTCAAGCCGCACATGGTCAAGAGCGAGCAGCTTTCGGTTGGGGAAGTCGGCTACGTCATCGGAAACATCAAAACGCTGGGTGACATCGACGTCGGCGACACGATCACCTCGGCGGAGAACCCCGCGGGGCATCCGCTGCCGGGCTATCGGCCCGTCACGCCGATGGTCTACTGCGGCCTCTATCCCAACGAGGGTGTGGAGTACAGCGACCTGCGCGACGCGCTGGAGAAGCTCAAGCTCAACGACGCCTCGCTGGTCTATGAGCCGGAGACCTCGGTGGCGCTGGGCTTCGGCTTCCGCTGCGGCTTCCTGGGCCTGCTGCACATGGAGATCGTGCAGGAGCGCCTGGAGCGCAATTACAACCTCGAGCTGATCGCCACCAGCCCCTCCGTGGTCTATCGCGTCACCAAGACCGACGACAGCGTGGAGCTGGTCGACAATCCCGCCAAGCTCCCCGCCAAGACGCTGATCCGCGAGATCGAGGAGCCGTACGTCAAAGCCACGATCATCACGCCCAACGAGTACGTGGGCACGATCATGGAGCTGGCCCTCAACCGCCGCGGCACCATGGTCGGTATGGAGTATCTCCCGGACACGCGCGTGATCCTCACCTACGACGTACCGCTGGCCGAAGTCATCGTCGATTTCTTCGACCAGCTGAAGAGCCGCACCAAAGGCTACGCCAGCCTCGATTACGAGGTCACCGGCTATCGCCCCGGCAAGCTGGAAAAACTGGAGATCCTGCTCAATGGCGAGCCGGTCGACGCGCTCAGCTTCATCGTGGCTCAGGAGAAAGCCGCGTCTTGGGGGCGCGCGCTGGCGAGCAAGCTCAAAGAAGTCATTCCACGGCAGATGTTCGACGTACCGATCCAAGCCGCCATCGGCGGGAAGATCGTGGCTCGAGAGACGGTCAGCGCGATGCGCAAGAACGTGCTGGCGAAGTGTTACGGCGGCGACATCACGCGCAAGCGCAAACTGCTCGAGAAACAGAAGGCCGGCAAGGAACGTATGAAGCGCGTGGGGCGCGTGGAACTACCGCAGGAGGCGTTCATGGCGGTGCTGCGTCTGGAGGAGTAAGATGGCCGACCACGATCCGCTCGAGAAGGCCCTGGGCGATATCCTCAAAGGGATCGAGCCGCTCCCCAGCCCGCAGCAGCCGGCGCGGCCCCGAACGAGTGCGTCGCGTAAACGCCGCAAGGGCGCGCCCGATCTCGATGCCGATCCCGAGGCCTGGGATCGCTACCGGACCTGCGAGCGTAAGCGTGCCTACCCCACGGAGACCGCCGCGCGCCTCGACGCCCTGCGCCAACGGCGCCGGCTCTTCGTCTACCGTTGCCGCTTCTGCGACAAGTTCCACCTCACCAGCCAAGGCGGCGAGAACGCCTAACCGAAGGCGCGCCGCATCCGCTCGCCCAACAGCGCCAGGCGCTCCAGCGGCTCGTTGCTGAAGACCAGGCGCACGTAGCGGTCACCGCTCAGCGTACCCCAGCCTGCCATCGGCGCGACCGCAACCTTGCCGCGCTCCAGGAGTTGGCGTGCCATCCCGGCACCGTCCAGGCCCAGCGGCGTCGCGTCGATCAGCAGCGACCATCCACCCGCAGGGCGCACCGGCGCATAGCCCTCCAACTGTTCGAGCACCGCGTCGCGCCGCCGCTCCCACTCCGCCAGCACGTCGGCATACTCTTGCGCGGGTGCCTCCAAGGCAGCGACGGCGGCACCCTGCGCGATGCCCACGGGCGTGACCACGTTGGCCATGCGCACCGCCTCGAGCGCATGCACGAGCGCCGGCGGCGCAGCGATCCAGCCCACGCGCCAGCCGATCATGCGCTGCTCCTTGGAGACCGAGCCCACTACGATCGTGCGCTCGGCCATCCCCGGCAGCGAGGCCGGATGCACGAGCGCGCGCCGGTCAAAGAGGATGCGCTCCATCGCCGCATCGTCGATGAGCCACAGATCGTGCTCCCGGCAGAGCGCAGCCACGGCCTCCCACTCACCCTCGTCGAAGACGGCACCGGACGGCATCGACGGGCTCATCATCAAACAGGCTTTCGTCTTGTCCGTCACCGCCGCGCGCAGGGCGGCGCAGTCCAGGCGCCACTCGCCGGCGCGGACGCGCAGCGGCACCGGCACGGGCACCGCGCCGGCGAGGCGAACGCGGTTGAGCAACCCGATGTAGGTGGGATCGGTGACGATGACTTCGTCGCCGGGATCGACCGTCGCCAGCAGCACGTCGAAGATGCCCTCCAATCCGCCCGCGGTGATCAACACCTGTCCGGCGTCGTAGGCGTGATCGGTCTGACGGCTCAAGCGCGCGGCGACGGCGCGGCGCAACTCCAAACTGCCGGTGAACGGAAGATAACTGTTGGCGGCATCGCTGAGCAGAGCCGTGCGCGTTGCCGCCAGCGCCCAGGTCCAAGGGCGCAGATCGGTATCGAGATTCTCCAGGCGCAGGATCTCCACGTCGTCCGGCACTGCCGCGGCCACGCGGTGGATCGTCAACTCCTCGATGGCGCGCACGCGACGCGCGGGAACGAGCTCTGCCATGGCGTCCCCTTAGCAGCAGGCGCGTGATTCCCTCTCAGGGCGCAAAGGCGTAGAGCGTGCCTTGGCCTCCCGTTCCGATGCCGAAGGACACGACGTAGAGGCGGCCGTTGACGACCGTGGGTGCGGTGAAGAGATAGCCGCCGAGCTTCGTCGTCCATAGCTGCGCGCCGCTCTGCGGGTTGAAGGCGAAGACGTCGTTATTGGGACCGTCGGCATAGTAGACGACATTACCGGCAACGCTGGGTGGTGCGGGCGGGCTGTCGTAGACTTTATTCGGGCCGACGGTACGCTGCCACTGCAGCGCGATGTTACACTGAGAGTCGACGGCAAAGGCCAACAGGCCGTGCAGAATGCCCGTCGTCGTGAGCGAAGAGTCGGAGCCGTTCTCGACGTAGAACAGGCCGGTCTGCGGCGAGTACGCCGGCACGCCGACGTTGTAGCCCGAGATGCTGGACGTGCCGATCTGCAGCGTGTCATTGGGCAGCGGGCCCGACCCGATCGCATCGGCATCCCAGACGAACAGTTGCCCGTTCTTAGCCTTACCCACCGCGAGCGTGCGCGTGCAACCATTGGCCGGCGAGAACAAGAGCGGCGTAGCACCGAAGTCCAGATCGGCGGAGGAGTAGTTGGGTGCATTGGCGGCCACCACACTTAAGGCGGCATTGACGCGCACCAAACTCTCGGGAAACGCCGTCGCGCTGGGCGGAGTGCCGGCGTTGCCGGTGAGCGCGTAGATATCGCTGTACGCGGAGGGGTTGGCGGCGTTACGCGGATCCAGCGCGACTCCTCCGGCCCCCCAGATTCCGCCGCCGCTCCCACCCGTTGCCCCCATCGTGTAAAAGAACGCCGCCCCGCCGGGACTGCTGGTGCTGACCTCCGCGATGCCGCCGCGCCACGGTGAGATGTCGCAATGGCTGCCGAAGGCGGCGTAGATGCGGTGGTCTGCTTGATCCAGCGTGAGCGCGCCGTAGATGTGCTCGTTTTGATCGGGAAGCATCGCCACGCCACCCGCGGGCCAACCCGCCGCGACAGTACCGGTACCCATGTCGAAGGCGTAGAGTTGGCCGGTGCCGTCGGCGACGTAGACGCGATTGGTCGCGCGCTCGATCACCGCGGAGCCGCTGATCCCGAAGATGCCTCCGGGCATGTCGCTGCACGTTGGAACGCTCTGCGAGTTCAACTGCTTCTTCCACAGCAGCGCGCCCGTCGCGGCATTCAGCGCGAAGAACGCCGATCTCTCGTCGCCGACGAAGAGCACGTCGGCAGGCCCCGCCGCGACGTTCTGCACGTTGCCCGCCACCACGGGCTGATCGTCGGCTGCGCCGCTGAGCACGAACTGCCAACTCAGGTGGAGCTGCGCCACCGACGCCTGCGTCAGCAGGATCTCTTTGGGATTGTAGCCATGGCGCGCGCTGTCGTATCCGAAGGTGGGCCAGTCGTCGTGCGGCGGTGCCGGGGCGAAGAGCGCGCCCGTCACCGCGCTCGCGGGCACGCCCGCTGCGGCGGCGCCGATCGATGCTGCAGCCCCCGCGGTCGTCAATGGCATTCCGTTGTATGCGAGCGTCGGCGCGGCCGACGGCGCGACCACGTTTGTCGCGGAGAGCGCCGTCGTGCCCTGCGGATCGGTGTCGGTCAGCACGATCGAATTCGCGTAGCTGCCGGGGCCGACGATGGCGTAGCCGTCCGCGTCCAGCGCCTTCACCAACACGGGCACCGTCGTTGCCACGCCCTCAGGGGGACTGGGACTCGGGAGCACCACGACGATCTGCGCCACGACGCCGTCGAGGGTCAGCGCCAGCGCGTTGCTTTGACCCGCGACGATCGTGGCCGGCACGGCGGTATGCGAGAGCGCGCGCGAGGCCTGGTCCAGCGCCGTCACGTCAAACGTGTCCTGCCCAACGGGAGCGTCGACGGCGATGGTACACTGCAGCCCCAGCGTGGCGGCAACGCAATTGGGCGAGGTTGGCGTCAGCGCGACCGCCAGCGGTGCGCCGCCGTTGATCGCGATCGAGAGCGCGGCCGTGGCGCTGGAGACGTAGGCCGGCCGGCGCAGGTGGGGCGTACCGCGCGGAACCAAGATCACGACCGTCGCGCGCGCACTTTTCGCTGCGGGATGCGAGGTGCTCGACGCCGCTGGAGGCAGCGCCGAACTCGAGCCGCGATGGGCGCAACCCACGACGAGAGCGATCAGCACCAGCCAAGGTAGGCCCCACGCACCGGCTCCTCGCATGCATCTCCCTCTCGTCCTTAGTCTAGGGGCGACGCGCGCGCTTGGAGATGAGCCCATGCGCCTACGAGCGGGGCATGGCTAGCGCTCGTTGCGGTGAGACTTTCCGCCTACGGCAGCGTGCTGGTCGGTCCTTCCCTCGCAGTGGGCTCCGCAGCCTACACTTACGGTAGCGATGACCACGCGACGCACGTCCATCAACGTCCTCGCACTCCTCACACTCGGGGTTGGCCTATTCGCGGGTTGCGGCGGCGGAGGGGGAGGCGGCTCCACGCCACCCGCTGGAGGCGGGCCGCAGTCCACGCCCACGGCACCGACGCAGCCCGTCGCGATCTCGATCCTCTTCCCGGCGGTCACGGCCGGCGCAGCGCGACGGCCCGCGTATGCGCCCTCCACGAGCGTGACGCTCACCGTCGCCGTCAACAACGCCGCGGCCGATACGTACGACGTTTCGCCGACCTCCACGTCGTGCCAACTCGTGAGCGGCGGGCGCAGCTGTACCTTTACCGTGAACGCCCCCGTCGGCAGCGACACCTTCGCGCTGACCATCTGGGATGCGCCCAACGCAACCGGCAACAAGCTCGCCACCGGCAGCGCCACCCAAACGATCGTCGCGGGCACGGCCAACACGCTTACGATCCCGCTGAACGCCGTCGTCGCGAAGATCGTTCTGACGTTGGCAAACCCCAATCCACCGCAGGGCACCGCCACGAGCATCCCGCTCACCGTCGCCGTCAGCGACGCCGACGGTAACCCGATCTCCACGTGCGGCGGATGCGTCGCCGGCGCCAACCAATACGCGAATCCCATCACGCTCACCGACAGCGACTCGACGTATACGAAGATCTCGGTGAACGGCGGCAGCGGCAGCGTGGTCAACGCCACCACCGACGCGGTGAGCGTGGCCTACAACGGCGGCAACTTGAGCAGCGCGCAACTCTCCGCCACGGCCACGGCCATCAACGCCGCGCCGGTGAGCGTCACCCAAGCCACACTCACGCCGTACGGATCGATCGTCATGTCACCATCGAGCGTCGCGTTCACGAGTACCGGGGCGTCACCTCAGACGGTACAGGCCTCGCAGGCGGGCTATAGCGGCGCGCTCTCCGCCAACTTCGCGTCCTGCTCCTCGATCGCTAGCGTCAACCAGGTCGGCACGGGAACTAATCCGCTGACACTGTCCGTGGCGCCCGTTGGCGCCGGCACGTGCAGCGTCACCATCAGCGGCGGCTTCTCAAAGACGGCCACGCTCACGATCACCGTCACCACCACCACCATCACGGTGCAGTAGGCCCACCTCCGCCGTTGTCCGCAACGTAGCGGTCATGGTATCGTTGGCCTCGTGGGCACCGCAACGCGAGCGCAAGCGGCCGGCCGGGCCAAGCGCTTCGGCGTCGTGCTCGCGCTGCTCTACGTCTTCCTTTGGGCGTCGGCATTCGTGCCCAGCAAGATACTCTCCACCGAAGGGCAGCCGCTATGGATGCTGGTCGCACGCTTCCTGCTGGCCGGCGGCGTGCTCGTGGTCATTGCGCTGGCGGCGCACCGCCCCTTCCCTACCCAGCTGCGCGAGTGGCTGGAGCTGCTCTTGCTCGGCTTGCTCACCAACGCACTGTACTTAGGGCTGGCGTACATCTCGCTCGAGCACCTCTCGTCCGGCATGGGTGCCATCCTGTCCAGCACCAACCCGCTCATTCTCGCCTTGCTCGCGCCGCGTCTGCTGGGCGAACCGCTTAGCCTGCGCAAGGGCGCGGGACTGCTGCTGGGATTCGGCGGGGTCGTGGCAATCATGCTCGAGCGTGCCGGGACGGGCACGGCACGCCCCCTGGACGTAGCCACCATGACCTTGGGCGTCATCGCCGGCGTGCTCTCGACGGTGCTCTTCAAGCGCATCCAGCACCGCCACGACTTGGTCGCCGCCATGGCCACGCAGCTCACCTGCGCGGGCCTCGTGCTGATCCCCGCGGCGTTTCTGCTGGAAGGGCCGCTGCTGATCACGCCCACGCCCGAGCTGCTGGCGTCGCTGGCGTACCTCGTGGTCATCGTCAGCGTAGCCGCCTCACTGCTGTGGTTCTGGCTGCTCACCCACGGCGAGGCCAGCCGCGTGAGCGCCTTCTACTTTCTCACCCCCGCCTTCGGGCTGGCCCTGGGCGCGCTGCTCTTGGGGGAGCACCTCGTCGTGCGCGATCTTTTCGGTCTGACCGCGATCGCGCTGGGGATCTCGCTGGTGCAGCGCGGCTGACGCCGCACCGTGCACCGCGGGAGCGCCGTGCTACACTTGGAGCCATGAACAACTCCATCCGTCTCGCACGCACATGCTACCGCCATCTCGCGGGACGGCTGGGTGTTGAGCTGGCGGAGGCGCTCGTCGCGCGCGGCCTGCTGGATGCTCAGAGCGAGGGCTTCGCGCTGACCGCGGCCGGCGCACGCGCCTTCGCGGAACTCGGCCTCTGCCTTCCGCCGGCGCGCGGGCGGCGGACGATTCTCGCGCGGCGCTGCCTCGACTGCACGGAGCGCCGTCCCCATGTGGGTGGAGCACTCGGTGCGGCGCTTGCCCGCCACTGCTTCGAGCAGGGTTGGCTCGTGCGCGTCGAGGATAGCCGCGCCCTGCGCGTGACCCCGCATGGCCGCGAGGAACTGCGCCGAGTCTTCGGAGTCGGCGCGTAGTCTATCTCCCTAGCGCATAGAACTCCGCGTTCGGCCGCATGTCCATCGTACTGGCCATGCGGTTGCTGAAGCCGAAGAAACCTGCGATCGCGGCGATGTCCCAGATGTCGTCGTCGCTGAAGCCGGCCTCATGCAAGCGCGCCACGCGCGCGTCGTCGACCGTGGAGCCCTGCGCGTTGAGCTCCGTAGCAAAAGCAAGCAGCTCGTATTCGCGCGCGCTGAGGTCCGCGGTACGCCAATTCGTGGCGATCTGATCCGCCAACAGCGGGCGCTTGGAGAGGATGCGCAGCGCCGCGCCGTGGGCCACGACGCAGTAGAGACAGTCATTCTCGCCGGAGACCGCAACCACGATCATCTCACGCTCGGCGCGCGAGAGGCCGCTCTCGCCACGCATCAACACGTCATGGTACTGCATGAACGCGCGAAAATGCTCCGGACGCTTGGCGTACGCCAGGAAGACGTTCGGCACGAAGCCGAGCTTCGCGGAGTTCTTCTCGATCGTTTCGCGCACGTCGGCGGGCAGTGTTGAGAGCTCCGCGGGCACGCCGAAGCGGGAGATGCGTTCTTCTTGCATGAGGCGCAGGTTCGTTACCGTCCCTGGTGTACCTCGCGCTCCCGCCGGCGCTCCGACTCCTCGAAGAAGCGCAGCACCTCGGCCGTGAACTCGCGCTCGCACTCCGCATGCGGCACGTGGCCGGCGCGCGCAAACAGCCGCAGACGCGCGCGCGGCAGCGTACGCGCGAGCCGCTCCGCCTGCGCCGCCGGTACGTTTGGATCGCGCTCGCCGGCGATGACCAGGGCCGGTGCTTCGACCGACGCGTAGCGCTCCTCGAACGGATGCTCGCGCTGCAGCGCGATGCCGCGTGCGAGGTGCATCCAGCCGGCTACCATGGCGCGCGGATCGGGCTCGTCCACCGGCAGGCGCCGGTGGCGTTCTGGCGTCCAGGTGCGGCTCTCGGGATGCACCATGCGTAGAAATGCTCGATGGGTCGCTAGCCGCACGCTCCACGGCGTCGCACAGGCCGCGAGCGCCTCTCCCAGCAGCGGCGTGGTGAGCAGGCGCAGCTCCCACGGGAGGTCCAGGGCAAACGCCGGCGTGGCCTCTAACACCAGCGCACGCACGCGCTCGGGTGCCAAGACGGCCGCCGCCAGCGCCACCTTCGCGCCGAGGCTGTGCCCCACCAGGTGGGCCCGCTCGATGCCAACGGCATCGAGCACCCCTACGGCCTGACGCGCCAACTCCCCGATCCGGTAATCGCCGGGACCCTTCTCCGAGCCGCCGCAGCCGTGCAGGTCGTAGGCGACGCAACGGTAGCGCCCGGCCAGCGCCGGCAACGCGCGCCACCACGTCCCCAGCGTGTCGGCGAAGCCGTGGATGAACAGCACCGCCGGCCCGCGTCCAGCCTCGCGCACGCGCGTACGGACACCGCCGGCCACGACCACGCGATCGCAAGCGCGCGGCTGCGTCACTCGCTGCGCATCCCGAGGCCCGTGGAGAGCAGCGAGCCCACCGTCAGCGCGAGGACGGTGGCAACGAGCACCACGATCGCCGCCAAGATCCCCGCCTCAGGCTCCGGCAGCACGAGATTCCAAGCCGCGTCGACCGAGGCGGAGCCCGGTCCTGCTGAGATCAGCGCAACGCACACCGCGATCAGCACCAGATTGTACTCTAGCCCCCCACGCGCGATCCAGAGTCCGTTCTTCAAGTGCACGGCGGCGATGGCAGTGATCATGACGCCGATGAGAACGATCGGGCCGATCGGCGAGAGCAGGCCGGCGAGCACGAGCCCCCCGCCCAAGAACTCGGCCAGGCCGGCGAGAACGGCAAAGGGGCGCCCCGGCCGGATGCCGACCGACTCGAAAAAGGCCGCGGTCCCGGGTATCCCGGCCCCGCTCTGGGCGCTGCCGAATAGCTTCTGAAGGCCGTGCAGCACGAAGAGCACGCCCACGACGATACGGATCACGAGCAACGCAAAATCCATGCCAGATCGTACCTCCCTCACTCCCTCTTACCGCAACTAGACGCTCTTTCCGCGCGCCGGAGGATGCTCCCAGGCTCCTACCGTATGGAGGCGCGATGATCACAGAGCAGGAGATCGCCGATCTCATTCGCCGGCAGATGCCCGATGCCGTCGTGGAGGCCCACGAGTGGGGGAGCGCCACGGGCGACCACTATGACATCCGCGTCGTCTCCCAGAGCTTCGAGGGCGTCACGCTGATCGACCGCCACCGCATGGTCTACGCCGCACTCGACGCGGCGCTCAAGGATGGCCGGCTCCATGCGGCGCAACTCAAGACCGAGACGCCGTAGTTTTCCCCTCGAAAGGAACGTTCACGCACCATGGCAACGACGATCGACGAGGAGATCCAGCAAGAGATCTCCCAGCACAAGATTCTGGTCTACGGCAAGGGCACGAAATTCCAGCCGCTGTGCGGCTTCACGATGGAGACGATCGAGTTCTTCCGCAAGCTGGGTTATCCGTTCGAAGTGGTCAACGCCCTGGAGAACCCGCCCAAGCGCGAGGCACTCTCGCGCATGACCAACTGGCCGACGCTACCGAAGGTCTTCATCAACGGGAAGTTCTACGGCGACACCGACATCCTGGGACCGATGGCCGAGAGCGGCGAGCTGCAGAAACTGCTCGAGGAGGCTTTCGCCGCCAAGTAGCGCGCGCAGCCGCTACGGCGGCGCAGGTCCGATGACCACCCGGACGAAGCCGTCCGGGCGCAGCCACGCGGCGGCCGCGGCCCGCACTTGAGCGGGCGTGACGGCGAGCGCACGCGTGGCCTCGATGACGTCTTCGTCGAGCGGCTGCCCTTCCGCGGCATACCCGAGAAGCTGCTCCGCCACACCCTGATAACTGCCCGCGTTCAAGGTCACGCCGTTCAAGAGCGTGGCCTTCGCGTGTGTCAGACGCTGCTCGCTCACCACCTGCTCTTGAATGCGGCGCAAGGTTGCCAGGGCCAGCCGTTGCGCCGCACCGGCGCTAGCCGGCATGGCGCCGAACGCGATGGTGAACTGCGAGCGGGTCTTTCCCAACGTGAGGTCTGAGCCCACGAAGTAGACCAGCGACGAGGAGACGCGCAGATTCTGGTAGAGATCCGAGGCGAAGGTGCCGCCTCCCAGAATCGCGTCGGCCAGGCGCAACGCCGGTGCCTGCGGCTCGCCCCGCAGCAACCCGAGCGTCTCCACCAGGTAGACTTCATCCTGAAGGCGCCCGGTCGCGGCGATCTGAAGATCCTTGGCCGCGTTCTGCGGCACCGGCGGATCATCGACGACGGGCTTGGGTCCCTGTGCGCGCCACGCGCCGAACCACTTCTCCACTTCCGCTCGCGCCTGCTCCGGCGTCACGTCACCGGTCACGACGATCGTCGTCATGTCCGGGCGATAGGCGGCATGATACCAGGCGCGGACGTCGTCGAGCGTGAGGCCGCCGACGCTTTGCGGCGTGGCCGTGCGCGTACCGGGATCCCCCTGCGGCAACAGCGCGCGCCGCAGCGCCTCACCGGCCAGATGGCTGGGCGCATGCTGCCGGGCCACCACATCCTGGTACTCTTGCTGCTTGACCGTGGCGAAAGCGGCAGCGTGCAGGGCCGGGTGCAACTCGTCGTCGGCGAGGAGCTGCATGCCGCGGTCGAACGCGGCAGCGAGCACGTCGAGCGAGAACGAGGTCCCCGTCGCGACGCTCGCCGCGATGGCGTCGAGTTGCGCCTGGTACTGCAGGCGATCGTAGGTGGCCGTCCCGTACGGCAGCAGCGTGGCCGTTAACGTGGCCACGCCTTCCTTGTGCGGGGCTTCCTGCAGTCCAGGGTTGGTTTTGATCAGCCCACGCACGACGACGGTCGGCGAGACCGTCTCACGCTGCACCACGAGCTTGATCCCGTTGGCAAGCGTCATCTCGACCGGCGCGAGCAGCGCGTGCGGCGTGCTCGTGCGCGCGAGAGCGCCCTCGGCCCAGTCCGGTAGCGGTTCCGTCTTGCTGGGCACCAGCGCGTTCTGCTCCGCGGCCTTGCCGGCCCCAGGCGCCGCCTCATGCACGCCTCCGGCACTCTTGGGTACGGCGTAGGCGACGAGCGCGGTGGCGTTGTCGAGGTAGGTGCGCGCAACGCGATTCACGTCGGCGACGCTGACCGCCGAGATCGCGGCGACGTCGTCATCGGGCGAGGAGCGGCCCTCGATGGCGACCGCCTGGCTCCATTGCTGCGCCAAGCCCTCGATGGAGTTACGCTTGAAATGCGCCTGCGCCAACTCCGCGCGCTTGGCGGCCTCGACCAGCGCGGCGGGAACGCCATGCGCGCGATAGTCGCCGGCCACCGCTTTGATCCACGTAATCGCCTGTTGTGGCCGCACGCTGGGAGCAACATGCAACTCGGCGGCGCCCATGCCCGCCTCCATGAACGTCTGCTGCCCGAAGTCGGCTTCGAAGGCCCGCCCCGACGCCACCAACGCGTAGAGCGCGCCGCGCTGACTGTTGAGCACGTCGTTCAACACCACGGCCGCCGCGTAGTCGCGGCTGCGGTAGCCCGGCATACGGTAGTAGACTTGCGCGAGGGTGTAGGGTTGATCGCTGGTGTCCTTCAGCACGGCCGGCACGAGCTTGCGCAGGTGCACGCTGCGGCGCGCGGGCAGCGGCGCGGCGGGTATGCCGGCAAAGAGCCGCTCGACCTCGGCCACGACTGCCGCTGGTTCCACGTCGCCCGCGACGATCAGCGTGGCGTTGTTGGGATGGTACCAGGCGCGATAAAACGCCTGCAATTGCCGCGCTTGGATGTGCTTGCCGAAGCTCTCGAGCGTGCCCAGCCCCGGATCGGCGTAGGGCGTGCCGGCGAAGAGCAGCGCTTGCGCCTGCGCCTGCAAGCGGTAGTCGGCGTGGCTATTGTCTTGCGTGACCTCCTGCTCGATCGCACCACGCTCCTCGTTCCAAGCTTGCTGGCTATCGAGCAGACCCTCGGCGCGCGTCGCCTCGACGTGCAGCACCACGTCGAGATCGCGCGCGGGCGCCGCGTAGAAATACTGCGTCACGCGATCCTGCGTGTCGGCATCGTAGTCGCCGCCCAAGAGGGCACCGATCTCCGCCAGCTGGTTGGCGGAGAGGCTCGCGCTGCCGCGGAACATCATGTGCTCCTGGGCGTGCGCCAGGCCCGTGATGCTCTCGTCGTTGGAACCGACCTCGTAGTTCAGCATCGACGTGACCACCGGCGCCAAGCGGTCGCGTACCACGATCACGCGCAGGCCGTTGTGCAGGGTGGCGCGCAGCACGTCACTCTGGGCGTGCGCTGGAGCGACACCGGCCATGCTCCCCATGCACGCCGCCAACAGCAGCGTCAGACACACCCGTCTCATCCTCTCCACGTTCCCTCCCGCCCGCTCCGGCACCGCCGCGCGCCTCTTTCGCAGCGGCCGCCGCCGCGCCTTCGCGCGCAGCGAAAGGTAGCGCCGGCCCCGTGACGAGAAACGCAAGCGCCATGTCCGATGCGCGTCCGTTCACGACCCTGCTCTCCGCTCTGCCCGCGAGCGTCCCCTTCGTCGCACCCGAGGCGCTCGAACGCCGCCGTGGCGAGCTGTTCGAGCTACGCTTGGGCGCCAACGAGAGCACCTTCGGACCATCGCCGCGCGCGCTAGCGGCGATGCGCAACGAGCTCGAGCGCGCCAGCCTCTACGGAGACCCCGAGAGCTTCGAGCTGCGGACGGCGCTCTCCGTGCACTTGGGTCTCACCCGCGAGCATCTGGTGATCGGCTCGGGTATCGACGATCTGCTGGGGTTGGCGGTGCGCGCCTTCTTGGAGCCGGGCAGCTGCGCGGTCACCTCGCTCGGCGCCTACCCCACGTTCAACTACCACGTCGCCGGATACGGCGGCCGCATCGAGAGCGTGCCCTACCGCGACGACCGCAACGATCTCGACGCGCTGGTCGATGCGGCACGCCGCCATGCGGCGCGCTTGCTCTACCTCGCCAACCCAGACAACCCAACGGGAAGCTACCACGACGCCGCCGCGATCGCCGCGCTGCTCGACGCGCTGCCCGAGCAGACGCTGCTGCTGCTGGACGAGGCCTACATCGAATTCGCACCGCCCGCGCTGCCCTTCGACGCGGAGGATCCGCGCGTGATCCGGCTGCGCACCTTCTCCAAAGCCTATGGGATGGCGGGCATGCGCATCGGCTACGCCATCGCGCCACGGCAGACGATTGCGGCCTTCGACAAAGTCCGGCTGCACTTCGGCGTCAATCGTGTGGCGCAAGCGGGAGCGCTTTCGGCCTTGGCCGATCGCGCCTTTCTGGAAGGCGTATTGGCCGAAGTCGCATGGGGGCGCGAGGAGTATACGCGCTTGGCAACCGCGCTGGGTTTGGCGGCACTCGCGTCGGCAACCAACTTCATGGCCTTCGATCTCGGGTCACCGGAGCGGGCACGCGCCGTGGCCGAGGGACTGACGGCGCGCCGCGTCTTCGTGCGCGTCCCCGGTGCAACGCCACTCAACCGGCTGGTGCGCGCAACGGTGGGAACGCCCTCCGAGCGCCGCCGTTTCGGCCACGCGTTGGAGGGCGTTCTCAAGAGTTCCCGTGTGTAACTTACGCTTCTAGGAAGAGGTCGTCGCCCTCTCTGCTGACGCGATACGTGGCCACCGGCATCACGGCGGGGAGTGCCAGCACCTCGCCGCTGCGCACGTCGAAGCGCGCACCGTGGCGCGGGCACTCGATCTCGCAACCGTCGAGACGCCCTTGATCGAGGTTGCCGCCGTCATGCGTGCAGACGTCGCTGATCGCGTAGACGGTTCCATCTACGTTGCACAGCAGGATCTCTTCGCGATCGAGGACGACTTGCTTGGTGGTTCCGGGGGCGATGTCGGTGATCTTGGCGACGAGCGTCTTGACCATACTATCCGACCGCACCCTCCATCTCCATCTTCACCAGGCGATTGAGCTCGACGGCATACTCCATCGGCAGCTCCTTCACGAAGAAGTCGAAGAAGCCGTTGACGATCATGCCGACCGCTTCGTCCTCCGAGAGGCCGCGCGACATCGCGTAGAAGATCTGCTCTTCGCCCACCTTCGAAACCGAAGCCTCGTGCTCGACGGTGCTGTGCTGCTCGTTGATCTTCATGACCGGCAACGTGTCGCTGGCCGACACGTCGTCCATGATCAGCGCGTCGCACTTCACGCGGGTCTTGGTGCCGACGGCTCCCGGCATCACCTCGACCAAGCCACGGTACGTCGTCTTGCCGCCGTGAGCGGAGACCGACTTGTTGGTGATGATCGACGTGGTGTTGGGGGCGGCGTGGATGACCTTGGCGCCGGCGTCCTGGTGCTGCCCGGAGCCGCCGAACGCCATCGAGAGCACCTCGCCGCGCGCACCCTCGCCCATCAGGTAGATGGCGGGGTACTTCATCGTCAAACGCGAGCCGATGTTCCCGTCCACCCACTGCACGGTCGCATTGCGGTAGGCCTTGGCGCGCTTGGTGACGAGGTTGAAGATGTTGCGATACCAGTTCTGGATCGTCGTGTAGCGAATGGAGCCGCCGTCCATCGCGATCAGCTCGACCACCGCTGAGTGCAGCGAGCTAGCCGAGAACTTCGGCGCCGTACAGCCTTCGATGTAGTGCATCGAGGCGTTTTCCTCGGTGATCAGCAGCGTGCGCTCGAACTGCCCCATGTTCGCGGAGTTGATGCGGAAGTAGGCCTGCAGCGGGGTGTCGACTTTGACGCCCTTCGGGATCCAAGCAAAGGAGCCACCAGACCAGACGGCCGAGTTGAGTGCCGCGAACTTGTTGTCGCCGGGCGGGATGACCGTGCCGAAATACTTCTTGACGATCTCAGGGTGATCGCGCACGGCGGTGTCCATATCGCAGAAGAACACGCCGAGATTGTCGAGATCCTTACGGATGTTGTGATAGACGACCTCGGAGTCGTACTGCGCCGAGACGCCGCCGAGAAACTTACGTTCGGCCTCCGGGATGCCCAGCTTGTCGAATGTCTTCCTGACGTCGTCGGGCACCTTGTCCCAGTCTTGCTGCTGGACGGCGTCCGTCGCGCGCACGTAGTACTGGATATCGTCGAAGTCGATGTCGCCTAGGGCTTTCTGATCGCCCCACCACGGAATCGGCTTGCTCACGAAGATCTCGTACGACTTCAGCCGGAAATCGGTCATCCAGCCGGGTTCGTTCTTCATCTCCGAGATCTGGGCCACGATCTCTCGCGTCAGGCCTTTGCCGGTGCTGAACGCCGGCTTGGCTTCGTCGTGGAAACCGTACTTGTACTCTTCGAAGAGCTCTGTCGTATCGTTCTTGATCAGCTCGGTGGCCATCTTGCGCCTTTACCCCCGGGGTCCACTCGGGGAGAATGTGAAGCAACTCCTTTACTTTCTCAAATCGCTCACTCGTAGTCAAGGACTCGTTCGGAGCGGCATAGGGTTTACATCCATAGATAAGTTACAGTATCATAACGCTTATGTATCTCGATGGACGCATCCCGATGATCGAGCTGTCGGGGGTCGAGAAACGCTTCGCCACGCCCTCCGGGGAGGTGGCGGCCCTGCGCGGCGTGGATCTGCGCATCGGTTCCGGCGAAATCTTCGGCATCATCGGCAAGAGCGGCGCCGGCAAGAGCACCCTGGTTCGCTGTATCAACCTGCTGGAACGCCCCAGCGCGGGCCGCGTGAACGTGGCCGGGCGCGAGCTGACCACTCTGGGATCCGGGGCACTGCTCGAGGCCAGGCGCGAGATCGGCATGGTCTTCCAGCATTTCAACTTGCTCGCATCGCGCACCGCCTACCGTAATGTAGCCCTGCCACTGGAGCTAGCGGGCTGGCGCCCGCGGCGGATCGCCGAGCGCGTGCTCGAGGTGCTGGAGTTCGTCGATCTGCTGGAACAGCGCGACCGCTACCCCGCTCAACTCAGCGGAGGGCAGAAACAGCGCGTGGGCATCGCCCGCGCCTTGGCCGCCCGCCCCAGCGTGCTGCTCTGCGACGAAGCCACCTCGGCGCTCGACCCGCAGACCACCGCCTCCATCCTTGCGCTCCTCAAACGCATCAACCAGGCCATCGGGCTGACCATTCTCGTCATCACGCACGAGATGGGGGTGGTGGCCTCGCTCTGCGACCGGGTGGCCGTGATCGAGGACGGGCTCGTGGTGGAGCAGGGCCCGGTCGCCGAGCTCTTCGCGCAGCCGCGCTCGGCCACGACGCGCGACTTCGTCACCGCACTGGAAGGGATGGGAAGTGTCACACGAACTCTTCGCGTTGCTCGCTGAATCGCTGCAGCAGACGCTGATCATGGTAAGCGTGGCGCTGGCCATCGCCACGGCCTTGGGCGTTCCGCTGGGCGTCATCCTCAATGCGGCCGCGCCCGGCCAACTGCTTCCCAACGCCCCCGTGTACCGCGTGCTGGGCGCGATCGTCAACGCCACCCGTTCGACGCCGTTCATCATTCTCATGGTGGCGTTGATCCCGCTGACGCGCATCATCGTCGGCACCTCGATCGGCACACCGGCCGCCGTCGTGCCGCTGACCATCGCCGCGACGCCCTTCATCGCGCGCATCGTCGAAGCCGCACTGCGCGACGTCGACCGCGGCTTGGTGGAGGCCGCCCAGGCCATGGGCGCCACGCCCTGGCAGATCGTCGTCAAAGTACTGCTGCCGGAGTCTCTGCCTGCGACCGTGGCGGGGCTGACGCTCGCGGCTGTCGCGATGATCGGCTATTCGGCCATGGCCGGGGCCGTCGGCGGTGGGGGCTTGGGTGACCTTGCCATCCGCTATGGCTACGAACGCTTTCGAGCCGATGTGATGGCCGCGACGGTGGCCATCCTCATCGCGCTCGTCCAACTCGTCCAATCCGGCGGCGATGCCTTGGCGCGCCGCCTCAAACACACCTAAAAGAAGGAGTCAACTACCGCATGCCTCATCTCACCCGCCGGCGCTTCGGCGCCGCCCTCGCGGCCACGGCCGCGGCGCTCGCCTTCTCCCCGGCGGCGCATCCGGCCGGCGCCGCGCAGCCGCAGCAGCTCAAGATCGGCGTCACGGCCGGGCCGCACGCGGAGGTCATGGAAGTCGTCAAGCGCATCGCCGCCCGGCGCGGCCTCGAGCTCGACGTCGTCGAGTTCACCGACTACGTTCAGCCCAACGCAGCGCTCGACAGCGGCGATCTCGACGCCAATAGTTTCCAGCACCAGCCCTATCTCGACGACCAGGTCAAGAATCGCGGCTACCACATCGTCTCGATCGCCAAGACGCTGGACTTTCCCATGGGTCTCTACTCGCGCAAGCTCAAACGCCTCTCCGAGGTAAAGGCGGGCGCGCGTTTTGGGTTGCCCAACGACCCCACCAACGAAGGCCGGGCGCTGCTGCTACTGCAGCACGCGGGACTCGTCAAGCTGGCGGCCGGCGTGGGACTCAAAGCGACACCATCCGACGTCGCCGTCAATCCCAAGCACCTGCAATTCGTGGAGCTGGACGCCGCGCAGTTGCCGCGAGCACTGGACGACCTGGATTTCGCAGCCATCAACACCAACTACGCGCTAAGCGCGAACCTGGTGCCCACGCGCGACTCGCTCGCCATCGAAAGCGTGGACTCGCCCTACGTCAACGTGATCGCCGTACGCACCAAGGATCGCCACGACGCGCGCGTCAACGAGCTGGTGCAGGCCTACCATTCACCGGAAGTCAAAGCCTTCGTGCTCTCCCACTACAAAGGCTACGTGATTCCCGCGTGGTAGGCGCCGGGCGCTAGAAGCAGACGAAGCTCTGCAGTTTGGAGGCCAGGATCTGCACCAGGATCAGCACGACCAGGAACGCGAGATCCAGGCCTCCCAGCGGCGGAATCACGCGCCGCACCGGCACCAACAGCGGCTCGATGATCGAGCCGAGCATATCGCTCCAGCGTCCGCGCAATTGCGGTACCCACGACACCAGCGCGTAGACCAGCATGGCGTAGAAGTACAGTTGCAGGATCTTGCCGATCAGAGGCCAGAGGCACAGGTTCACTTGCTGCTCGCGATCACGTCTTGAGGTGTGCCGTGCAGGAACGGCGTCGGATCCACGGCGCGGCCGTCAAGCATCAGCTGGTAGTGCAGATGGGGGCCAGTGGCAAAGCCCGTCGCCCCCACGAGACCAATCGTTTCGCCGCGCTTGACGGCTTGCCCGGCATGGACCAGGGTCCGCTCGAGATGGGCGTACCAACTGTGGTAGCCGTTGCCGTGATCGATGTCGACCTTGATGCCGTAGCCGCCATCCCAGCCAGCCGCCGCCACGTAGCCGTCGGCGGCCGCCTCTACCGGCGCACCATACCCGGCGGCGATGTCGAGGCCGGCGTGAAACTCGCGGTCGGGATAGGTGCGGTAGCCGAACCCGGAAACGATGGGGCCGTCCACCGGCATGATGGAGGGGATAGCCGCCAGGGCGCGGGCGCGCGCTTGCGCCTGCACCGCGCGCTCCGCCGCAGTCCGCAGTGCTTGTACTCGCAGTGTGCGCTGATCGGCACCGACGCTGCCCGCCAGACGCTCGAGCGCGGCTAGGCGCAGCTGGACCGTCTCGGAACCCCCACGATAGGAGAGCTGATGCGGCGGCATCACAACTCGCGCGCTTGGCGTATGCGCCGGAGCCAAACCCATGATGCGCCGGATCTCGGCATTCTGACGTTGGATGTGGAGCAGGGTCCGATCGAGAGCGCGGGCTTGGCGGTCGACGGCGACGAGTTGGCGGCGCTGGACCTCGGCCGCCGCATGCAGGTGCCGTAGATCCCACCCCAACCAGCCCAGCACGCCGGCCAGCAGCACCGCCAAGACGCCTGCGCCGGCGTACAGGTGACGCCGCGCCACTTCCAGCCGGTACACGGAATAACCGTGCGGCGGTATGATCTTCACCAAGAACCGATCGCTCAACGCGCTCCACGGTTCGCGTGCGGGAGCGGTCATCCTGCTCAGCGAGGGGGCCAACCCCTGCCTTGGGGGCCGGCGGCCGCGTAACGGCCACGCGGTCAGGCGATCCGCGGCACACGGGGAACTTCGCTTACCGTTGCTTCCTTCCGGACCTGGCGGGGTTCACGACCACCCGTTGCGCGGGACCCGACCGCGTGGCTCAACCTATCGTAGCAGGTCGCCGCAAGCGGGAGCCAGAGCGAAAACTTTACACGTCCGCGCGAGGGGCCCGGGAGGAGGGCCCCAGGCGCCGCAGAATAGGCCACGCGAAGCGATCGTTGTGCGCAATCTCTTGCGCCCACACCCGGCAACGATCGCTTCCTTATTTTTTTCAGACCGCGACGCTAGCGCTTCCGGCGGCTGGCTGCGGCGAAGGCGGCAAACTGTGCCGCCGAAAGCGCCGGTGCGTAGAGAAAACCCTGCGCCTTGGTGCACCCGGCCGCGCGCAACGGTTCCACGTGCTCGCGCGTCTCCACACCTTCCGCCACCACGTCGATACCCATCTCACGCGCCATCATGACGATGCCGCGCACGATAGCCGCGTCGATCGGGCTCGCCGGCGCACCCTGCACGAAGGCCTTGTCGATCTTCACCCGGTTGACGGGCAAGTGCTTGAGATACGCCAGCGAGGCGTGTCCCATGCCGAAATCATCGATCGCAAGGCCGATGCCCGCGCTGCGCAGCACGTGCAGCAGGCGTGTTTCGTACTCTGCCAGACGCACCGCGATCGACTCCGTGATCTCCAAGATCAATCTACCGGGATCCAGATGCGCGGCCTCCAGCACCCACGTCACGAGATCCGCGAAATGTTCCTCGCGCAGTTGGCGCGCCGAGACGTTCACCGAAAGTTGGATGGCGTCGATGCCTTCCGCACGCCAAGCCGTGACCTGATCGCAGGCACCGCGCAAGACCCAGGCACCGAGCTCGAGGATCGTCCCCGTCTCCTCGCTGATGTCGAGAAACTCGTCGGGCATGAGCAGGCCGCGCTCCGGATGATGCCAGCGCACCAGCGCCTCACAGCCGAGCAGCGACTCGTCTTCGAGCGAGATCACCGGCTGGTAGTAGAGCTCCAGCTCGCCGTTACCGACGGCGTTGCGTAGCGCCGCATCCAGCAGGAGGCGGCTGGACTTGCGCCCAGGGAGCGCATCGACGAACGCGTGACGATCCCCTTGCGAACGTTTAGCCTGGTGCATCGCCGCCACGGCACCGTCCAGCAGACGCGAGCGCTCGTTGCCGTCGCGCGGATAGAGCGCGATGCCCACGCTCGCCGTCGAAAAGATCTCATGCTCGCCCACGCTGACCGGAGAGGCCAGCGCGATGCGGATGTCATGCGCGAGCAACAACGCCTCGTCGGCTCCGCCGGCGGCCCATGCGTACGCGAGAAACTCGTCTCCGTCGCCGCGCCCGGCCTCGCCATGCCCGGCGAAGACCGCCGCGATACGCCGGCCCTGCTCGCGCAGCACGGCGTCTCCTACGTCACGCCCCAACTCGTCGTTCACCAGCGCGAAGCGGTCGAGATCGACCACGTAGATGGCTAGCACGAGCTGCTCGCGCCGGGCGCGCGCCAGTGCGCGTTCCAGCCGCTCCAGATGCGCGCCGCGCAGCGGCAAACCGGTGAGCGCATCGGTCGCGGCGTTTGCTTCCGCAGCAACAGAGCGTGTTGCACGCGCCTCGCGCCCGACGATCAACGTGTCGTGACCGCTGACTGCGGCTGCAGCCACGAGCTCGAAGCGCCGCCAGCGCCGCTGCGCGATCCGCACTCGAACCACAAAGGAAACCGATGCGCGCGAACGCCGTACGCGCGCCAGATACTGCCCGACGATCGCGCCATCGCGCGGATGAACCAACGTCGTGAACGGCTGACCTAGCAGATCCTCCGCATGGCAGCCGACGAGCCGCGCGCACTCTTCAGGACAGAGCACGATCCGGCCATCACGTCCAACACGGATCCGTAGATCGAAAGCCTGATCAACGATCTGCCGGTAAACACGGGCGTCAGGGTCATCCCCGCCAGCCTGCGGTGCCACGCCTAACGTCGCCCTCCACACGACCCATGAGGCTACCCCGGTTCATGAGACCTCGGTGCCTCCTACGCGGCTATGGGAGCGGATGCCTGCCCCGCTCCCCTGGAGTCCGCTCGATCTATCAGGCCTGCCCGTAGTCCTTGGTCGCCAGAGCCTCTCGTACGATGCGCTCCTGCTCCACCGCGTGTGCGCCGGCGTAGCCTTCGCTGGGTGCGGAGCGATCCGGACGGCCGACGTAGCCCCAACCGATCCCGCGCGGCAGCAAGCGCTCGCGCAGCCGCCGTGAGACGAAGGCGCGCGCGCCTTGATTGCGCGGCTCTTCCTGCACCCAGGCCACGCTCTTGACGTTGGGGTAGCCTGCGACGATCTCGAGCACACGCTCGTACGGGAAGGGCTCTAACAGCTCCACGCGCACGATGGCCAAGTCCTGCGCTTGCGCGCGCTCGGCGTTGCCGGTGAGATCGTAGTAGATCTTGCCGCTGCAGAGGATCACGCGCGTGATCGCGGCGCGGTCGGCCACGGACGGATCGTCGATCACCGGTTGAAACTCTACCTCCGTCAGATCGCGCAACGTAGACGCCGCAGATTTCAGACGCAGCAGGCTCTTCGGAGTCATGATGACCAGCGGGCGCGCCTTGGGATTGAGCGCTTGATCGCGTAGCATGTGGAAGTACTGTGCCGGCGTGCTGCAGTTGGCGATCCTGATGCTGCCCTCGGCTGCCAATTGCAGAAAGCGTTCCGGACGCGCGCTGGAGTGCTCGGGGCCCATGCCCTCGTAGCCATGCGGCAGCAGCAGCGTCAGGCGTGAGGTCTGCCCCCACTTGGAGCGCCCCGCCACGATGAACTGATCGATGACGACTTGCGCATTGTTCGTGAAGTCTCCGAACTGCGCTTCCCAGAGCACGAGCGCCTCCGGAGCCGCCGTCGAGTAGCCGTACTCGAAGCCCAAGCACGCATTCTCCGAGAGCGGGCTATTGTGAACTTCGAAGGAGGCGTGGGAGTTCGGCAGATGCTGCATCGGTGAATACACCGCGCCGGTCTTGGCATCGTGCAGCACCACGTGACGATGGCTGAACGTGCCGCGCCCCGTATCCTGTCCGGTGAGCCGGATCGGTACGCCCTCCTGCAAGAGCGAGGCAAAGGCTAACGCCTCACCCAGCCCCCAATCGAACTCGCCACCCTCGTCGAGCGCCTTACGTCTGCGTTCGAGCTGGCGCTGCAGCTTGGGGTGAACCGTGAAATCGCCGGGGACCGTCAACAACTGCTCGTTGAGCGTGCGCAACGTCTGCGCGGGCACGCGCGTGTCGACGAACGCCCCGGCGGAGCCGTTGAGCCAACCGTTGGGTGTCTCCGTACGCGAAGAGAGTGAGGGCAGGTCCGCCTTGACGCGCTTATACGCCTCCGCCAGACGCTGCGTCACGCCGTCGTAGATGGCCTTGGCCTCCTGTTCGGTGATGGCCCCCTTGGCCGCGAGTTCGCGCGCGTAGATCTCGTGCGCGGGCGGGTGCTTGGTAATGAGCGCATACATCTGCGGCTGCGTGTACGCGGGTTCGTCGGCCTCGTTGTGTCCGAAGCGGCGGTAGCCGATCAGCTCCACCAGCACGCTGCGCTGGAAGCGGCGCCGGTAGGCGAGCGCCAAACGCGCGGCGGCGATGACGCCCTCGGCATCGTCGGCATTGACGTGGATGATCGGAATGTCGAAGCCCTTGGCGAGGTCGCTGGCATAGCGCGTCGAGCGCCCCTCCGTGGGCTCGGTCGTGAAGCCGATCTGGTTGTTGGAGATGATGTGCAGGGTTCCGCCCACCGAGTAGCCCTCGAGCATGCCGAGGTTGAGCGTCTCCTCGACCACGCCTTGGCCGGGGAAGGCGGCGTCGCCGTGCACCAGAATCGTCGTGGCCTTGCGGCGATCCAGCGTCCCCGCACCGGAGGAGCGGTCGGTCTGAGCCGCGCGCGTCTCGCCTTCGACGATCGGATCGACGACCTCCAGATGGCTGGGGTTGTTGGAGAGGATGACCTCGATGCTCTTTCCGGAGCTGGTCTGGAAGACGCCCTGGGCACCCAGATGGTACTTGACGTCGCCGGTCACGTCGCCCTCGCTGATGTTGGCGAAGTTGACTTCGGCCATCTCGAACTCGGTGAGGATGTCCTCGAACGGACGCTGCGCGATGTGCGTGATCACCGAGAGGCGTCCGCGATGTGCCATGCCGAGATAGACGCGCTGGATGCCGTCGTCGGCGTATTCGTCGAGCGCCTCCGCCAGCAGCGGAACCAGCGCGTCGACGCCCTCGATCGAGAACGTCTTCGCGCCCAGGAACGTCCGCCGCAGATAGTGCTCGAACGCCTCGACGCTGGTCAGGCGTTCCAACAGCCGGCGTTGCTCCTGCGCGGAGAGCGGTTGCCGATAGGTGCCCTCCTCGATCTGCTGACGCAGCCAGGCGCGCTGTTCGTGACTGGAGAGGTGCTCGACCTCGTACGCAATCGTCGAACTGTAGATTTCCTTGAAGCGGTCCAGGGCCTCACCCGCGGTGCGCCCCGGAAGATTTCCGCCCAGCGCCGCCACCGGTACGCTGTCCAACTCGGCGCGCGTGACGCCCAGGCTGGCGGGATCGAGCACGTCGTCGCCCTTGCCGGGGGCGGCGAGCGGGTTGAGGTTGGCGGCGGTATGGCCGTGCGTGCGGTAGCGCACGATCATCGCCATTGCGGCGGCAGCGGCGCGCAGCATCTGTTCGCTGGCGGCGCCGCCGGCAGCCGGAGCCGCACCGGCGGCCAAGGCCGACAGCGGCGTGGGCTGCTGTAACTGGACGGGGCCCGGGTGTGGCAGACCCAGCCCCTCGAAGGCGGCTTCATAGAAGCCGTCGCCGCCATCCAAGTACGCTTCGATGCGGCGCAGGAACTCGCCGGAGAGCGCACCTTGAATGATGCGGTGATCGTAGGTGCTGGTAAGGGTGACGATCTTCGAGACGCCCAGCGCTCTCAGCGTGGGCTCCGGAACGGTCGCCAGGCCCGGCGGGAAGCCGATGGCACCAGCGGCGACGATGGTGCCTTGACCGTTCATCAAGCGCGGCACGGAGGCGACGGTGCCGATGCCGCCGGGATTGGTGAGGGTCAGCGTGGCGCCGGCTAAATCGTCGGCTTGGAGGCTATTGGTGCGCGCCTTCGCGATCAGGGCCTCGTAGGCGGCATGGAACTCGCCGAAGCTCTGCTGGTCGGCGGCGCGGATCACCGGGACCATCAGGAACCGGCTGCCGTCCTTGCGCGTCACGTCGACGGCGATGCCGAGATTGACGCCCAGCGTGACGCGCTCGGGCGTGCCGGCGGTCGTCCGCCGGAAGCTCTGGGCCATGCTCGGGATGTCGCGGGCGGCGCGCGCGATCGCATAGGCGATCAGGTGCGTGTAGGAGACCTTCTCCGGGCGTCCGGCCGACTTCAGCGCGGCGTTCAGCTCGCGCCGGCGCACGTCGAGCACCTCGACGCTCACGGTCCTGAAGCTGGTCGCCGTGGGAATCTGAAGGCTCTGCTCCATGTAGCCGGCTAACGTGGCCGCCGGTCCCTTGATGGGAACCACCTGCTCCACGGCCGCGGCAGGCGCGCCGCCATCCCGGACCGCCAGCACGTCCTCCGCCAGGATGCGGCCGTGATTGCCACTGCCGCGGACCGCGGTCAGCTCCACCCCGTGCTCCCGGGCCAGCTTGCGCACCGAAGGCGCGGCGGGTCCGCCCGGCTCGGCGCCTGGAGCAGCCGGCCGTGCAGGGGCCGGGCGAGCGGAGGCCGCGGCGGCCGGCGCGGCAGCCGTGGGGGCGGCGGCCGGGGCCAGCACCCCTTCTTCGACTTCTGCCAGTACCGCACCGATCGGCGCGGTCTCCCCTTCCTGCAGGCGCAACGCAGAAATTCGTCCGCTGACTCCGGCGGGCAGTTCGACGTTGACTTTATCCGTCTGGATCTCGGCGATGGTGTCGTCGGCGCCGACGACGTCGCCGACGTGCTTGCGCCACTCCAGCAGCGTTCCCTCGGTCACCGACTCGCCCATGGGGGGCATCACGACTTCGACCAGCCGCCCAGGCGCGGCGGGCGCCACCTCGGTCGAGGGGGCGGTGGCGGGGGCGGCGGGAGCGGCGGCAGCGGCGGGAGCGGCGGCAGCTACCGCGGCCCCCGCGCTGTCTATCTCGGCCAGGATCGCGCCGACGCTTACGGTGTCGCCCTCAGCGGCCAACAGCCGCACGATGCGTCCGCCGGCGGGCGAGGGCAACTCGACGTCGACCTTGTCGGTCGTGATCTCGGCCAAAGGCTCGCCTTCGGTGACGAGGTCGCCGGCCTTTTTTAGCCAGGCCGTAACGGTTCCCTCGCTGACCGACTCGCCCATCTCGGGAAGGGCGACTTGGACCAGCGTTTGCTCTACCATGAACTCCTCTACGCGCCGCGACGGACGCTCCACTACGGAAAAAAATGCTAGCGCCGTGGCTTCATCATCGAGGGCGGCACACCCTTGGTCGCGATGTCAAATGACGCGACGAGGCGGCACCGAGTGCCGCCTCGTCGTACCGCGGAATCGCGACGCCGCGCCTACGCGTGCGCCGCCGTACCGCGTGTCGCCGAACCCAGCTCGCGCTCGTACACTTGCGAGACAATCGCCGTGACGATAGCCAGGATGCCCATAACCACGTTGCTCCAGATCATCGCGGCGTCACCGCGCACGAACGACGAGGAGATCAACAGCCAAATACCGGCCAAGATATTGATGATGGGCCACCAGTTGGCGGTGCCCCGCGCCTGCATGCTCAACTCGATCAGCGCGACGATACCGATCACGATACCGGTGATCGTCACGTCCCATGCGGCTCCTGAGGAGACGCTCCCCAGTACCCAGGGTGAGAGTAGCACGAGGATGCCGAGCACGAGATTGATCCACGGCACGTACATATGACCTTTCGCCATTATGGATTCACCTCCGTACTCGTTGTACCCAGGTCGGCGGCGCTGACGCTTCCGCTGACTTCTCCAAATCCGATGCGCGGCGCCGCGCCGCCGCCCGCATGACCGAGCAGACGAACGCTATCGCCGTCCTGCAGAAACGCCCGCTGCGATCCATCGGGGAGGCGGATCGGATGTGCGCCGCGCCACGTCAACTCGATCAGGCTGCCGAAGTCCGGTTCGACGTCGGAGATGGTCCCGGAGGCGAAGAGATCGCCCGGACGCGTAACCGCGCCGTTGACGGTGGCATGCGCGAGTTGCTGCGCCATGTTCCAATACATCTTCTTGAAGTTGGGCCGCGAGATCGTGAGCGGCGCGGTGCCCGCGCGCGCCATCTGCGCGCTCTGCAGCTCCACGCTCAGTGCGATGTCGTAGTTCCAAGCTTCGGCGGTGCGCAGGTACGGCAGCGGCTCCGGCTCCTGGACGGGCCCGGCCACGCGGTAGGGTTCCAGCGCAGCGAGCGAGACTACCCAGGGCGAGATCGAGGTCGCGAACGATTTGCCCAAGAACGGCCCCAGCGGCTGATACTCCCACGCTTGGATGTCGCGCGCGCTCCAGTCGTTGACGAGCACGAGGCCGTAAATGTGCTCGCGCGCCGCAGCGATGGAGATGGGGGTACCGAGCGCATTTCCCGGGCCGGTGACGAAGCCGATCTCCAACTCGATGTCGAGTGCCGCGCTGGCACCGAAGACGGGTCCGCGCTGCGGGTCAGGGCGCCGCTGACCGCATGGCCGCACGATCGGCGTGCCGCTCACCACGATCGTGCTCGAGCGCCCGTGATATCCGATCGGAATATGACGGTAGTTGGGCAGCAGCGGCTCCGCGCCGGGACGGAAGAGCCTGCCCAGATTGGTGGCGTGCTCGATCGACGAGTAGAAATCCACGTAGTCGCCGACCGCGAACGGTAACCGCATGCGCGCCTGCGTGCGCGGATAGAGCGCCCGCTCCACCAGCCCCGGAACGTCGCGCAGCGTCTGGTCATCCACCGCCAACAGGCGCGAAAGCCGCGCACGCAGCGCCGTCCAAGCGCTGCGTCCACGCCCGAGCAGAGCATTCAACGACGCGCCGGAGAGCACCACACGCGATCCCGGCAACGACTCCTCGAGCAGCCCCGCTTCGGCGACGAGCGCGAGATCGAGCACGTCGGCACCGATCGCCACGCCGACGCGCGGTGACTCCCCCGCGCGCGAGACGATCCCCAGCGACAGGTTCTGCACGGGAAAGTCGCACTCGGCGGGCACGGGAACCCACGAGCGCAGCGCGGGATCGGTGGTGGCGTCGAAGACACCGCTCACGGTAATAACCCGAGCGCGACCAGGTCGTCCAGCGGCTCACTCGTACTGCAGCTTCCATAAGCGTGGAAGAACTCGGCGCGCGCCGCCGCGACGGCCTGGCGCCCGGCGCGCAGCTCGCGCCAGCCCAGCAGCGCGGGCGTCAGCGCGAAACTCCCGGGGTCCTCGTCGGCCACGATCTCACGCAGGGTGTCTTCCCCAACCAGCCCGGCATGTGCGAAGACGGCCGCCGCACCCACGTTCAAAAAGCCGTGCATCACGCAGCCGCTGTGCGGGTCGAGCCGGCGCACCGGGTGGTGCAGCCCGGCGGTGGCTTTGAACGGAACGCCGAGCGCCGCCGCCGCCGCAATGAAGTGCGCCACCGCCGCAGGCGTGGGAAAGAGCTCGCTGCGGGGGCCACCGCAGCGCAGCTTCGCGCATGCCGCGCGTCCGGAGGCGCGTTCCGCGGCGAGGGCATGCAGCCCGGCATCCGGCTCGCCCGGCGGCAACTCGACGTAGAGCGGAACGCGCGCGCCGAAGGCGTCCACGACGGTGTCGAGCAGCTCGTGCAGCGCACCGGCGTGCGGCGTTTCAAACAACTCCACCTCGACCGCGCCGCCACAGCGCGCGACCAGATCTCGCGCTTGCGCAACGCCCACGCGGCAGGCCTGCGTATCGGCGCCGGCGAGGATGACGCTGAGCACGAGCGGACGGGTGCGCACGCCGCCGAGGTACCGTTCCAGCTCCTGCAGTCGCCCCGCCGGCGCGATGAAGCGTCCCACGATCCACTGAAAAGGGCCGCCGTTGGCGCGATCGTGGGCGCGCAGCGCCTCGCCCAGCGGCAGCCGCGCGGGTGGAAAGAGACCGGCATCATCGATCAGCTCGGCCAGAAAACGATTGAGCACGCCTTACGCCACGGGCACCGGACGCGCGCGCTCGTACTGCACGGGCCAAGCGATCCCGGCGTCCAACTCCTGCGCCGCGTGCAGCGGCCAGAACGGATCCCGCAAGAACTCGCGTGCCAGCGCGACCGCGTCGGCGCTGCCGGAGGCGACGATCTCTTCGGCCTGCTGGGCCTGCGTGATCATGCCCACCGCGATGGTCTGGATGCCGCTCTCACGCCGGATACGCTCGGCGAACGGGACCTGATACCCTGGCCCCACCGGGATCTTCTGCGCACGGTCCAAACCGCCGGAGCTGCAGTCGATCGCATCGGCGCCCAGGTGCTTGAGCACGCGCGCCAACTCCACGCTCTGATCCGCATCCCAGCCGCCGTCGACCCAATCGGTACACGACAGGCGCACGAAGAGCGGCTTGTGTGCCGGCCACGCGCGGCGCACCGCCTCCACTACCTCGCGCGCCAGGCGAGTACGGTTCTCGAACGTGCCGCCGTACTCGTCGCGACGCTGATTGGAGAGCGGCGAGAGAAACTGATGCAGCAGGTAGCCGTGCGCGGCGTGGATCTCCACCACGTCGAAGCCGGCCTGGTCCGCGCGTTGTGCGGCGGCGACGAACGCCTCCCAGACGCCGGCGATCTCCTCCAACGTGAGTGCGTGCGGCAACGGCCACGCCGGATGATACGGAACCGGCGAAGGCGCAACCACTTGCCACCCGCGCTGCCCCGGATCGAGATGCCCGCCGCCGCGCCACGGCGCATCCGTGGAGCCTTTGCGTCCGGCGTGCGCCAGTTGAATCCCAGCCACGGCGCCCTGCTCGCGGATGAACGCGGCGATCGGCGCCAGAGCGTCGCGCTGCTCGTCGCTCCAGATGCCCAAGTCGTCGGCGGAGATGCGTCCCTCCGGCGTGACCGCCGCCGCCTCCGTGAAGACGATGCCCGCTCCACCGACCGCGCGCGAGCCTAGATGCACGAGATGCCAGGGCAACGCGAGACCGCTGGGCGTGGAGTATTCGCACATCGGCGAGACGATGGTGCGGTTGCGCGCGGTGACGCCGCGCAGCGTCCAGGGTGTGAAGAGTCGTGACGCGCTCACGTTGACGTATGCTCCGTTCCTCTGACACGAAATCGCACGACGGCCGGGCCGCCTCTCCGGCTGGGACCTTGGCGAACTCCAAAGGGTTTCGCGGCAGGCAGGCGCACCACCGGCCTGGGCGAACCCGAGCCCCGTGCGACATTCACTCTTCAATGCGCGCGGCCTTTCCGTGCTTACGGCGCTCTCGCTCTTGTGGGCCCCCGCCGTGACGGCATCCGCCGCTGCGATGCCCCAGAGCCTCCCCGCCGACACCGGCATGGCCTGGAGCAGCACTCCGGCCCAGATCGAACAAAGCTGCGCGGCCGCGATCTCCCAGAGCAAGGCGGCCATCGCCAAGCTGGAGATCACGCCGCTGGAGCAGCGCACGCTGCAGAACGCGCTACTGCCGCTCGAAGATGCGGAGTCGGAGCTCAACGATCGCACCGCCGTTGACGCCGTCCTCTATCAGCTTGCTCCGGACAAGGCCGTGCGCGACGCCTCCGCCGGCTGCGCGCAGCGCGTCTCGGACTACGAGACTACCCTCGCCGCCGACCCGCAGATCTACGCCACCGCCTTGCGCCTGCAAGACCAGCGCGTTGCGCAGACCGCTGCCGAGCGCGCCCTGCTGCGGCTGTACGTCGTCGCGGGGCGGCGTTCGGGCGCCGATCTCGACGACGCCAAACGTGCCCAGGTTACCGCGCTCTTCCAGCACCTGAACGATCTCGAGCGCCGCTTCGGCATCAACCTCTCCGAAGATTCGACGACGATCGTCGTCAGCAAGGCCGAGGCCGCCGGGCTGCCCGCGTCCTTCGTCGCGACACTGAAGGTTACGCCCAAGGGCTACGCCGTTCCGGTCAACGAGAGCACCGTCGGCCGCTTCATGGCCAACGCGCGCAGCTCGGCCGTGCGCGAACGCTTCAGCAGCGCCTACGGCAAGCGCGGCGGACTCCAGAACGTCAGACTGTTGGAACAGGCGGTGGCGCTGCGCGATCGGCTCGCCCATCTGCTAGGCTTCAAGACCTGGGCCGATTACCAGCTGAGCAACAAGATGGCGCGCACGCCCGCCAACGTCGATCGCTTGCTCTCGCAAGTCGACGTCAAGCTGCTGCCCAAGGCGCATCGCGAGGTGGCCGTGCTGGCCGCGCTCAAGCGTGCGCAGGGTGAGCGCGCACCGTTCGCGAGCTGGGACTATGCCTATTACGAGAATCAGCTGCTAAAGACGAAGTACGCCGTCGACGACCAGGAGATCCGCCGCTACTTCCCCATCGATCACGTCATCTCGAGCGTACTAGGCATCTATCAGCACCTGCTCGGCGTGACGTTCACCGAGATCACGCCCGCGCAGGCCTGGGCGCCGGGTGTGCGTGAGTTCTCGATTGCCGACAGCGCCAGCGGCGGAGCTATCGGCTGGTTCTACCTCGATCTCTTTCCACGTCCTGGCAAGTACGATCACTTCGCCAACTTCCCACTACGCATCGGACGTCTGCTTCTCGACGGAACGTATCAAAAGCCGGTGGCCGCGATCGTGGGCAACTGGCCCGAGCCGCAGCCTGGAAAGCAGGCGCTCTTGAGTCACGACGACGTCATCACGTTCTTCCACGAGTTCGGCCATCTCATGCACGCCACGCTCTGCACGGCACCATACGAGACGACCAACAGCATGGAGGGCGTCGAGCAAGACTTCATCGAGGCGCCTTCGCAGATGCTGGAAAACTGGATGTGGCAGCCCTCGATCCTCAAGGAAGTCTCCTCGAACGTGGACACGGGCAAGCCGCTTCCGGACGCCCTGATCGCCAGAATGGTGGCGCTCAAACATCTCGACGACGGCGTGGCGTGGACGACGCAAGTGTTCTACGCGACCTACGACATGACGATCCACAGCGCCGGCCCCCGCGTCGACGCCTCGAAGACTTGGCGGCTGCTCAAACGCCGGCTCACCGTCTTTCCGAGCATGCCGGGGACCTACCCGGAGGCGGGCTTCGGTCATCTCATGGGCGGCTACGACGCCGGCTACTACGGCTATCTCTGGTCCAAAGTGTACGCGCAGGACATGTTCACGGTCTTCCAGCGCGGTGGTCTGGAGAATCCCGAGATAGGCGCGCGCTATCGTGAGGACATCCTCGAGCCCGGCGCGATCTATCCGGCGCAAGAGCTGGTGGAGAAGTTCCTCGGGCGGCCGTTGAGCTACGACGCCTTCTACCGCGACCTGGGAATCACGCCCTAGCACGATGGCGGCGCAGCCCTTGCTCTGAGCGCCGGGTACTGCTACAATCGCGGTCGTGCCGCGCCGCAGAGCGCGCGGGGGCATAAGGATTGGGGCCCTCAAGGCTGGGGCACCCCGGGGGTAGCCCGCATTGGGGAGAGGTGTCGGAGCCTGGTTGAACGAGCGCGATTGGAAATCGCGTAGGCGGCAAAACCGTCTCGAGGGTTCGAATCCCTCCCTCTCCGCCAGTCACGTTGCGGCGCGACGCCGCCGTGCAGCCCGTTGCGGCGCAACGCCGCCGTGCAGCCCGAGCCGAGTGGCCCGGAACCTTTCAAACATCGGGGTCCCCGCGAGCGGGGCAATACTTTAGATCTTAACCAATTGACGAATGCGGTGAATCCCGGTAGTATATGGTGCTCATGCGGCCTCTTCGGACGACAATGGAATACGCACCATCGCTACCGCGACAGTAGGGAGCCCTAGCCGGCCCAACGCTCTCGCCCTGCTCTCCATCACGGTCATGCTGGGCATGATCATGGCGATCATCGACTCGACGATCGTCAACGTCGCGCTCGATACCATGGCGGGGAATCTGGGCTCCTCCATCGACGAAGTATCGTGGGTGGTGACCGGCTACATCCTCTCCAACGTCGTGGTGATGCCGCTCAACGGATTTCTCACCGCGCTCCTGGGGCGCAAGACCTACTACGCGCTCTCCTTGGCCCTCTTTACCGGAGCATCGTTTCTCTGCGGCACCGCGCACAGCGTGGGAACGCTCCTCATCTACCGCGTGATCCAGGGAATCGGCGGCGGTGCGCTCCAGCCCACCGCGCAATCGATCCTCTTCGAATCGTTTCCGCTCGAGCGGCGCGGTCAGGCTATGGCGCTCTTCGGCATCGGGGCGATGGTGGGTCCGGCGATCGGACCGACGCTAGGCGGCTACATCATCGACAACTACTCGTGGCCGCTGATCTTCTTCATCAACGTGCCAATCGGCATCATCGCGCTGCTGATGACGCTGGCCTTCGTCCCCGACCCGCACTACATCAAGCGCCCCGACACCGCGAATTTCGATTGGCTGGGGCTCGGCTCGATGGTCGTGGGTCTGGCATCCCTGCAATACGTGCTGGAACGCGGCCAGCATGACGACTGGTACGCCTCGAGCACGATCATCCTGCTCACGATAACTTCGATCCTGGGCATCGGCCTCTTCGTCGTGCGCCAGCTCACCGTGAAGAATCCCATCGTGAACTTGCGCGTCTTCCGGTCGCGCAGCTTCACGGCAGGCAATTTGCTGGGCGTGATCACGGGGTTTGGGCTCTTCGGCACCGCCTTGATCCTGCCGCTCTTCTTCCAATCCTTATTGGGCTTCAGCGCCTTCGCTACCGGCATGGCACTGATGCCGGGCGCGATCGCCACCGCCATCAGCATGCCCATCGCGGGGCGCCTTGCCGATCGCATCGACGAGCGCATCCCTATCCTCTTCGGCATGCTGCTCTTCGGCGGCGCGACGTGGTGGATGGGATCGCTCAATCAAGCTGCGGGATATTGGGACGTCTTTTGGCCGCGCGTCTTCCAAGGTTTCTCGCTGGGCTTCCTCTTCGTCCCGCTCTCAACGGTGACGATGGCCGCGGTGCCGCGCGCCGAGACGCCCAACGCCAGCGGACTCTACACGCTGATCCGCCAGCTGGGGGGCAGCCTAGGCATCGCGATCCTGACCACGATCCTGCAGCGCGACCAAACCAGCGCCTACCAGAATCTTGCGGCCGGCGTCGCCATCTCCCATCCCGCAGTCGCGCAGGCATTGCAGAAGGCGACCCATCTCTTCATGGCTCAAGGGCATACGCTGTGGGAGTCGCAGCGTCTAGCGCTGCTCTCGATCGCGCAGATGGTGCAGACCAACGCGCTGGCAATTTCCTACGACGATCTCTTCCGTTTCAGCGGCGCCATCTTTTTCTTAGTGCTGCCGGCGATTCTACTGCTCAAGAATCCCAACGGGTCCAACAAAGCCGCACCTTAGCGTTGGCGTAGCGCGGACAAACCTGGCGGAGAGGGTGGGATTCGAACCCACGAGACGCTCATCACGTCTGCTCGCTTTCGAGGCGAGTGCCTTCAACCACTCGACCACCTCTCCCCATCGCGGGACGCCTCTTCAGTTTTCCTCGCTCGCTCGCCGCTGCGCGGCGAAGAACGAGCGTAGCTGTTCGGCCGCCTCTTCTTCGAGGACGCCGCCGAGGACGTCCATCCGATGATTGAGCCGCGGATCCCTCAGGAGATCCATGATCGATCCCGCCGCGCCGCCTTTGGGATCGTAACACCCGAAGACCACGCGATCTACCCGAGCAGCAACCAGAGCCCCCGCGCACATGACGCACGGCTCCTTCGTCACGTAGAGCGTGCCGCCGGTTAGGCGCCACCGTCCTAAGCGGCGCGCCGCCTCCCGGATGGCCATCATCTCCGCGTGCGCCGTCGGATCCGGTGCCGTCTCCTTGACGTTCCACGCTTCGATGACTTCCCCGTCGATCACCAACACCGCGCCTACGGGGACCTCTCCGGCGCGCCGGGCCTCTTCTGCAAGAGCCATCGCGCGGCGGAGAAACGCTTCGTCACTCTCCATGAAATCACGTGCGCCCGAGTGGGCTCGAACCACCAGCCTTCGCCTTCGGAGGGCGACGCGCTATCCAATTGCGCCACGGGCGCGCAGGGTGATGGAGATTGTCTCCTAGCGAGCGATTACCTCTTTACCGCGCATCGTCCGAGATGTTGGTTGGGATGTGCTTGAACAGGTCCAGCTTGTGGTCGATCAGGCCGCGATAAAACTTGCGAACGCAATCAGGATGACCGAAGAAATACGTTCGCGCGTAAGCTAGATCGTCGCCGCTCGAGTCGGGTACGTAGTGCGCGATCTCGACCTCCTCCATCTGGCCCCGGTCGACCGGATGCGGGCAAAAATCGCAAGGAATCGTCGACATGTTTTCTCCCCCAACCCACTCGGCAACGCCTCGTCGTGAGGGCCTCTCTCTATCTCTGTACCCTGAAGCAAGCCGACGGACGAGTCGCCTCGCCCGCCGGCGCGCTTTATGCTGGTGACTCGGGCAGGATTTGAACCTGCGACCAAGGGCTTATGAGTCCCCTGCTCTACCGCTGAGCTACCGAGCCATCGCGAACGGCGTTGGTGTCCCATCGCGGGTCCTTTTCGACGCCCTCGTATACCTAACCCCTCGAAACGGCGTCAACGGAGACGCCGGCGTTGTCGCCGGCGTCGATCCCACGATGGCGCGCTCGGAGAGATTCGAACTCCCGACCCCCAAGTTCGTAGCCTGGTGCTCTATCCAGCTGAGCTACGAGCGCAACCGCTATATGTTGCCAAACAAATACCCGTTCCGTCAAGACCCCCTCGCGAATGCGGGGCGACGAAACCGTCGCCCCGCTCCGGTGTTGGCGGAGAGAGAGGGATTCGAACCCTCGCTACGAGTTGACCCCGTAGGACGGTTTAGCAAACCGCTGCCTTCAGCCGCTCGGCCATCTCTCCAAGCCCACTCGCCGTACTCGCTGACGCGCTGGGCAAACTGCCAGGTTCACCCCGTTTGGCCGTTCTCCTCCGCGACGCTCACCGGCAGCGCGCGTCTACGCGCCGCCAGCAGCGCTACGACACGCGCAGCGTCGTAGGCGGCGGCAGGCCGCCGCAAGCGCGTGATGCGCCGGCGCATCGCATCCAGTCGAGCCGGATCGTCGATCAACGCCCCCACCACCTCCGGCAACGCGGTAACGCTGCCCACGCGCACGGCAGCCTTGCGCTCGAGCAGGTAGCGCGTGTTACGCTCTTCCTGCCCGGGCAACGGCTTCACCAGCACCATCGGCAGCTCTGCGCAGAGCGACTCGGAACTGGTCAATCCCCCGGGTTTGGAAAGCAGCAGATCGGCCGCGTGCATGTAGTCGTAGACGTTATCGACGAAGCCGACGACGCGCAGCGGATACTCCAGCGTTTGCGCAAGCTCCAGCAACCGCCGCTCGAGCCGCGCGTTCTTGCCTACGATCACGACCGCGGTCAGCGGCGTCTCGATGCTCTCCAGCGCCCGCATCATCTTGTCGACGGGCCCGATGCCCAAGCCGCCGCCCATGATGAGCACGAGCGCCCGATCGGCGGGCAGACCCAGCGCGCGCCGGAGCTCCGCCTTCTCCCGTTGCTGACCGAAACAGGGGTTCACGGGGATGCCGGAAACGTGCACACGCTCCGGCACCACGCCTCGCCCAACCAACGCCGATCGCATCTCGGGCGTCGCGACGCAGTAGGCGTCGATATTGCGATAGATCCAGAAGGGATGCAGCGCAAAGTCGGTGACGATGCCCATGACCGGAACCTCTTCGCCGAACTGACGCTTGTACTCCGACATCACACCGCAGGGGAAGGCGTGGGTGCATATCACGACGTCGGCGCGCGAACGCTCCACCATCGTGCGCAGCTTGGTCGCGGTGAACTGATTGATCCACGTCTTGAAGCTGCCGACCTTCGTAGCTCGTTCGGCCTGCTCGTACATGTACCGGTAGAGTTGCGGGATGGTCTTGACCATCCCGATGTAGCCGTTGGAGACGAGCTTGGAGAAGATCGAGGCGGCATACTTGTACGAATCGACGATTTCGCATTCGAACTCACCGGGGTAGAGCTCATCCAGCGCCGTTCGCACCGCGCCGGCGGCGGCGGTGTGCCCAACGCCGACGCTCGCGGAGAGGAACAGAATGCGTGAGGGCACAGCCTCCTAGTCGCCGTCTCCCGACGGCTCCTCGGCGAGGGTCAGAAAGTGATCCAGCACCTCTTGCGCCAGCTCCTCGTCCTCGAGGATCGTCCCCGCCTCGTCGGTGACGATAAACTCGTCGTTGGCTTTGTTATAGCAGATCGCATAGGACTCGTGGCTCTCCTCGTCCTCGAGGAGGCCGACGACCTCGTACTCGAGATGCCGCTCATCCTCGGTCTCGACGACGAGGATATCTTCGAGCTCCAGCTTCCCTGACGGGGACTGTCCATTGTCGGAAATCGCTGTATCCTCCGAATATGGGTGGCCGCTGTCCCGCCACGTGGACGAGCCCGGTCGCACACTGTTCCTGGACCGGCTCCACCGCTCCTACTTCAGATAGCGCGCGATATTGGCCTGTTGCTCGGCAAGCGTGCGTGCAAACGCATGGCGCCCCTGGCCGCGATAGACATAGTAGAGATACGGCGAGGACTGAGGATGAAACGCCGCACGCAGACTCGCCGACCCAGGATTCGCGATCGGCGTCGGAGGCAAGCCCGCACGGCGATACGTATTGTACGGCGAATCGATGGCGAGGTCACGATAGGTCAACACCGCGCGATGCTCCGGCAGCGCGTACTCGATCGTGGCATCAACTTCTAACGGCATCCCCAGCTCCAGCCTGCGGTAATAGATACCTGCCATCAGGGCCCGCTCGTCGTCCACTTTCGCCTCGCGCTCGATCAGCGAGGCTACCGTGACGATCTGCGGAAGCGTTAGCCCCAACGCGCGTGCCCGCGCCGCGGCATCAGGCGGCAGCCCACGAAGGAACTGCGCGACCATGCGGCCGGCATTTTCGCGCGGCGTGGCGCGCCGGTCGAAGTCGTACGTATCGGGGAAGAGGAACCCTTCCATGTTGACGGTGCGCTGCCCGTCGATCGTCAACGGCGTTCTAAGAAAGACCTGCTCGTATGCGCGCTCGCTGCCCAGACCCATGGCCGCCAGCCGTTGCGCGATCTGCCGTGCGGTAAAACCCTCGGGTATCGTCACGCGGACGTAGGGGGCGACGCCCCCGGCCACCAGGCGGTCCAGGATTGCGGCGGCCGACTGATGCGGCGCGAACGTGAACTCGCCGGCGTGCAGATCGAGCGCAACGCCGCGCAGCCGCGCTAAGAAGCGTAAGGCGAACGGGTATCGCAGCACACGCTCCTGGTACAGTTGCGCGGCGATCGCCGCAACACCGTGCCCCTCGCCGATTACGACGGTCGTGGCACGCAGCGGCCATGGCGCGGAGAGGGTCGCAAAGACGAGCCACGCCGCCAGCGCAGCGGCCACGACCGCCGCGCCGAGAGCGCCCAGCGTCAACGGCCCGCGCGTGCGAAGCCTCATGGCCTCCCGCGTCGCGCCAGGAACGTCTCGAGGATGAGCGCGGCGGCCATGCCGTCGACGGCCTGCTTACGCCGCTTGCGCGAAACGTCCGCGGCTATCAACGTCTTCGACGCTTGCGCCGTGGTCAAGCGCTCGTCGACCAGGTGCACCTGGCCCTCGGGGAATGCGGCACGCAGCACTCCGGCGAACGCCTCGGCCTTACGCGCGGCAGGGCCACGCTCGCCCTGCAGCGTGAGCGGCAAGCCCAGCACGAGCTCCGTAACCCCGCGTTCGCGCGCCGCCCGCACGATGCGCCGCGCGTCCTCAAGGCGATTGGTGTGCTCGAGCGGAGGCAGCGGCAGCGCCATCGACTCGAACGGATCGCTGACCGCCAAACCGATCCTACGCTCGCCGAAATCGATCGACAAAATGGCCATGGCTACTCCGGCGCCAGCGCGTCGAGTGCGGCTAGCGAACGGGCGGTCTTTCCGAGATGATGCACGATCAGCGTCTCCACGGCGCGCGCCACCTTCGCGCCCGCGCGCAGCGAGGCCCCTTGACCTTTGGGTGCCCCCAGATGTTGCAAGGCCACGAGCTCACCGGCATCCAGCACCGTGTTACCCTCCGGCCGCAGGCAGCTCGGGCAGGCTAGTCCACCGACGCTCAGATCCACAACCGCCTGCTCAGCCAATGCGCGCTGACAGTGCATGCAGGCGTCCAGCGGAATACCAAGGCCTAATTCATCGAGCAGACGCAACTCGAAACGCGCCAGCACGCGTCGCGCCTCACCGCGCCCGGCGATGGCCGCGGTCGCGCCGCGCAGCAATCGATAGACGGCGGGTACCGGCAACTCCGGCTCGCAGAAGGCGTCCACCAGCTCGGCCACCACGCTTGCGACGGCGAAGGCTTCCGGCGTCACCAGGCGTTGCCAATAACTGGTCACGGGATCTGCGCCCGTGATGACGTCAAGCGAGCGGCCGCGATGAAAGGAGGCGTCGACTTCGGAGAGCAGCTCGAGCCGCCCGCTCAGGCGCGAGTCGCCGCGGCGCACGCCTTTGGCCACCGCGTCCAACTTGCCGCGTTCCAGCGTCAGCAGCGAGAGCGCGCGGTCGGCTTCACCGAGATTGCGCCCGCGCAGCACGATCGCATGCGCACGATAAGCACGCGGAAGGCTCACGGCCGGTATCCGTCCTCGACCTCGTGCCGGTCGTCGTGCAGAACGCGCACGGCTAGGATGCGGCGCCCGCGCGTGCGCTCGACTTTCAAACGCACGTGTTCGTCGGCGACGACCTCTTCCCCGATCGCCGGCAGGCGCCCGAACAATCCGACGGTCAAGCCGCCGATCGTCTCGAACTCGTCCGTCGGCAGGTCCGTCGAGAGCTCCGCGTTGACGTCCTCGACATTGGTCGAAGCCTCCACCACGGCCTCGTGCGGGCTGATGCGCCGGATCGGCTCCTCCTCCAGCTCGTCGCGCTCGCCGCGAATCTCGCCTACGATCTCCTCGAGCAGATCCTCCAGCGTCACCAGGCCCGCGGTTCCTCCGTACTCGTCGACGACCACAGCCAGTGAGTACTTGCCGCGCCGCATCTCGCGCAGCATCTCGCTGACGCGCTTATTCTCCGGCACCAGCTCGACCGCGCGCATCAGCGAGGCGAGCGCGACGTGCGCCAGCGTGCCATTGGCAAGCGCAACCAAGAGCTCGCGCTCGTGCACGACGCCGACGATCTCGTCGATCGTCCCCTGGTAGACCGGTATCTTCGAGTACCCTTCCTTGATGACCAAATCCAGCGCGCGCGTGGCGAGCATGGCGCGCTCAACGGCCACGATGTCGGGCCGCGGAGTCATCACCTCGCGCACGATGGTGTCACCGAACTCGATGACCGAGTGGATCATCTCGCGCTCCTGCTCCTCCAGGACGTTCTGCTCGGCGCCGACGTTGACGAGCGCACGAATGTCGTCCTCCGTCACGAAGGGACCATGAGCGCTGGGGCTGCCGCCGAACGCGCGCAGGATGCCGTTGGTGAGCCACAGGAAGCCCGCGTTGAGCGGCGAGAGGATAAACGCCACGCGCTCGAGCCACGGCGCCAGCCGGCGCGCCCACTTTTCGGCGTTACCCACCGCGATCGTCTTGGGGATGATCTCGCCGAACGTCAAGAGCAGGAACGTCATCAAGACGGTCGACCAAATCGCGGCACGCGGTACGCCGAGTTGGATGAACAGATAGGTCGCCAGAGAATCGGCCGCGAGCAGCACGATCGTGTTGCCGATCAGCACGGTGGTCAGGAAGCGGTTACGGTCCTCGATCAGCCTGAGCACGGAGTGGGCACCATGCAAACGGCTCTCGATCATCGCACGCGCCTTGATGCGCGAGATGCTGACGAGCGCGGCCTCAGTAGCCGCGAAGAACATTGCCAACAGGACCAGAGCGACGAGCCCGGCGATCTCCGCATCGGTGGAGATGCCGCTCACCGCGTGCCCCCTGCGCGCCGGGGGGCCGGAGCCCCCCGTCTACTGCCACTTTTCAAGCCGCTCATACTATAGCACACCCGTGCTCCGTGCTCCTGTACCCATGCCTGCTCGCCGCACTCACGGCAGGACGTGACCGATACGCAGGACCAGGAAGATGGCCATCGCGATCACGGCGCCCACGGCCGTGCCGTAGATGACCTCCATGACGGTGTGGATGCCGCCCTCGACTCTGCTCTGCGCTACCAACAGCGCGAGAACCAAGCCCAGCGTGCCAACCAGCGGGCTGGAACTGAGCACGAAGATGAAGCACGCCGCCACGAACGCCAGCGCGGCGTGGCCGCTGACCGCGCCGCCGTGCAGCGGAGAGCCGCGGCCGACGCGCGCTTTGAGCAGGATCGTCGCGGCGATGGTCGCGAGCATGGTGACGAAGACCACGCTGAGCGAAACCGACCGCAACTGCTCGTAGACGCGCGATCCGCCGTGTGAAATCGCCTCGAAAAAGATCAAGTAGCCGACGACGATCGCGGTGATGGAGGCGGTGAGCACGGCACCGGCGGCGGCGTCCTTGGCAACCTTGGCCAGCGGATGATGCGAGAGCGTGAGCAAGTCCACGATCGCTTCGATCGCCGTGTTCATGAGTTCCAGCGAGAGCACCAAGCCCACCAGCAGCACGATCACCACGACGTAGACGCGCTGCAGGTGGAGAAAGAGTGTCGCGACGAGCACGAAGAACGCCGCGAACAGGTGCAGGCGCATGTTCGGCTGGGAGCGCGCCGCGTAGAGGATGCCGTTGAAGGCGTAGTTGAGCGAGGCGATCAAGCGGTTCGAACCGGCCCGCCGTGCTGGATGCTCGCGCTCCCGCCCCGGCCATTTCACGGCTGGCCGTCTTCGCCAGGCTCATAGACCCACGGCATACCGATAACCGCGGCTAAGCGCCGCTCCTCGGTCACCATGCGCGCGCGCTCTACAGGCTCCATGTGATCGTGTCCCAACAAGTGCAGCAGGCTATGGATCAGCAGCCGCTCGATCTCCCGCGCCAATGGCGCATCATAGTCGCGCGCCTGCCGCGCCGCCGCGTCGACGCTGATGACCACGTCGCCCAGCATTCTCTCCCCACCCTGCGGCGGCGACTCACCCTCCACGAGCGAGAACGAGAGCACGTCGGTGGTGCGGTCCTTACCGCGATGCTCTCGATTGAGCGTGCGCATGTGCGGATCGCGTACGAAACTGATCGAAACGCTGGCGTCCTGTTCGTCCAACGCAGCCAGCAGGCGGCGTACCGTGCGGCGCACGTGTTCGGCCTCCACGCCGCCGCCGCGAGTATGATTCGACAGATAGATCAATAGAGGGGAAACTCCGGGTCGACTTCGCGCTGCCAGCGCGTCAGGCCGCCGTCGAGGAAACGCACCTTACGGAAGCCGTGCTCGAGCAGCAACTGCACGGCCGCGGCGGCGCGCGCCGCCACCCGGCAGACCACCACGAGATCCTGCGCCGTATCCAGCTCCCCAAGGCGCCCCGGCAACTCCGAGAACGGGACGTGGCGCGCGCCGGGGAAGAGGCCGGCTTGCGTCTCCTGGCGCTCGCGCACGTCGATCACGGCGACTCGCCGCGAGGGCTCCGGCCCTGCCAGCGCCCGCGCCAACTCGCGCGCACCGATACCGTAGTCCTCCAAGAAACCCGGATCGCGATCCGGGCGCGCCTCCACGCCGCAGAAGCTCTCATAGTCACCCAACTCATGGATCGTGGGCGCATCACCGCAGACGGGGCAGGCGACATCGCGCTCGATACGCAGCTCGCGCATGCGCGTCTCCAGCGCGTCCACCAACAGCAAGCGCCCCACCAGCGGCTTACCCACGCCCAGCAACAGCAACAGCGCCTGTTGTGCCTGAAGCATCCCCACCAGACCGGGCAGCACGCCCAACACCCCGCCCTCCGCGCACGACGGCACCGTCCCAGCCGGCGGCGGAACCGGATAGACGCAGCGGTAGCACGGACCGCGCTCCCCACTCTGAGCGCGCTGCCCGAAGACACTCACCTGGCCATCGAAGCGGAAGATCGAGCCGTACACGTACGCCTTGCCGCTGAGCACGCAGGCATCGTTGACCAAGTAGCGCGTTGGAAAGTTGTCGGTGCCGTCCACGACGAGGTCGTACCGCCCCACCAGCTCGAGCGCATTGGAGCGATCGAAGACGCCCTCGATCGCTTCGACCTCAACCTCCGGATTGAGATCGCGCAAACGTTCGGCAGCGGCACGCACCTTGGGCACGCCCAGCGAAGACTCACCGAAGAGAACCTGGCGCTGCAGGTTGGAGCGTTCCACCGCGTCATCGTCGATCAGCCCGAGCCGGCCCACACCTGCGGCGGCCAAGTACAGCGCAACCGGGGAGCCTAAACCGCCGGCGCCCAAGCAGAGCACGCGCGCCTGGGCTAGTTTCGCCTGCCCGGCAAGGCCGACTTCCGGCATCAGCAAGTGGCGGCTGTAGCGCTCCAGATTCCGGGTCTGCATGTCGCGCTATCCGCGCAGCCGCCGGCGCTCGACCGGCAGGCGCACGAGCCCGCGGCCGCCGCCCGCGGCCGGCAGGGCCGGATACTCGATGCGTTGGTGATAGATGCCGTACAGCACTTGGATGCAGGCCTTCTCGACGGCGTGCAGATCGCGCAGCGTCAAGTCGCACTCGTCCAACTCGCCGCGATGCAGCAATTGATCGATGATGCGGCGAACCTGCGCCTCGATTTTCTGGGGCGTCGGCTGCTTGATGGAGCGCACGCTGGCTTCGATGCCGTCGCAGATCATGACCAACGCGGCCTCTCTGGTCTGCGGTTTCGGCCCCGGATAACGGAAGTCGTCCGGCAGGGGCGTGAACTTGTCGCTCCCCTCTTCCTGCGCCTTGCAGTACATGAAGGAGACGAGCGAGGTGCCGTGATGCTGCTGAATGATGTCGACGACGTTCTCGGGCAAACGGTGCTCCCGCGCGCTCTTCACGCCGTCTTCGACGTGCGCGATGATGATGAGCGCCGAGAGCGAGGGCGAAAGCGAATCGTGAAGGTTGGGTCCTCCGCCTTGATTCTCGACGAAGTACTGGGCCCGCTTCATCTTCCCGATGTCGTGGTAGTACGCACCCACGCGTGCCAGGAGCGCGTCGGCGCCCACCGCGCGCGCCGCCGCCTCCGCCAAGTAACCCACCGTGATCGAATGCACGTAGGTTCCGGGAGCCTCGATCAGCAGATGTTGCAGCAGCGGCTCGCCCGTGTTGCCGAGTTCTATCAACCGCAGCGGTGAGCAGAGGTGAAAGGCGTGCTCCAGGAACGGCAGCAGTCCCACGGTTTCGATTGCGGCGACCAACCCCGCCAGCAGCGACACCACCGCATCCAGTGTCGCCGTCCAGCCACCGGCGCCGCGCAGGACGTCGATCGCGGTGAACGTCGCCGCACCCACGCCGCCGGCGATCCAGCCGGCGCGCAGCAGATCGCTGCGCCGGCGCAGCGCGGCCGCCCCCAGCGTGGCCGCGAAGCCCGTGCAGAACAGCGCCAGCGCGAAGGGGTAGCTCTGAGGGTTGGTGAGCCCGGACGCAAACGCCAGCACCGCCACGGCATAGATCGCCACCGGCACGCCGGCCAAGATCGCCAGCAGCATGCCGACCGCCCCTGCCGGAACCAGCGCCACGCTGACCGCATCGGCGCCGGCGATGGAGAGCGTGGGCGGAATGAACTTCGCGCAGAGCACGCCCAGCACGGTCACGGTAACGGTCAGCCACAGCAGTCGTGCGTCATGGAAAACTCTGCGCGAGAAGACCAGTGCCGGCACCGCCAACAGGCCCAGCAGCCCCAGCGCCAGCACGGCGTACGCCAGCAGACGCATCCAGTCGAGGGCAGGCCGCGCGATGCCGGCGGCACGCAGCGTATTCACCTGCGCGGGCGTCACCAGATCGCCTCGATGAACGATGACCGCGCCCTTGGAGAGCGTGATGCGCACCGGTGCCACCGCCGCCATCGCGCCGCGCTGGGCCTCGGCCGTGGCCGTCAAGTCGACGGAGACATCGCGGAAGACGAGCGCACCAGAAAGCACCGTGGCCACGCGCTGTGCGCTGGGCGTTAGTTTGAGCTGTGCGATGGCGTCGGCCACCTTCGAGCGCGCGTCGGAGAGGTCGCTGTCGTCCACCCCCACGCCCAATCCTTGGCGCTGCGCGACCGTCGTCATGACGTCGGCTTGCACCGCGCTCCTCTCGGCTGGGGAGAGCCAACGCCACTGCTGGACCGTCGCCGCATCGACGCCCATAGCCGCCAGGCCGGCGCGCGCTTTGGGCGTCCCCTCGCCCAGCCAGGCGAAGAGCCGGCTGCCCGTGCCGGAGAGGCGAGCCTGCGCGTCGCCGTCGACGCGGTAGACCGGCGCAACCTGGCCAGCCGCGCGCTTGCGCGCCTCTTGCGTGGCCTGCTCGTCGGCATAGTCGATGTTGGCCGGCGCCGTCACGTCGGCGGGGGCAACGTCACCGACGCGCAACGGCACGGCGGATGGCACGTAGCCCACACCCAGCACGACGAAGCATGCGGCCCAAAGCAGCCCCGCCGCCAGGACGCGCTGCCGCGCTAGGCTCAACGCCGGCCGCCAGGCCAACACGGCCTTCAGCCGCTCGAGCAGCCGCAATCCCGCTTACTCCGTCCCCAGATCGTCGCGGCGGTAGGCTTCGACGATGCGGCTGACCAGGGGGTGGCGGACGACGTCGCGCTCGTCCAGACGCACGATCGCGATGCCCTCGATATCCTTGAACAGCCGCTCGGCCTCGAGCAGCCCGCAGCGCGTGCCGCGCGGCAGGTCGATCTGCGTCGCGTCGCCGGTAACCACCATACGGCTGCCGTTCCCCAAGCGCGTGACGAACATCTTCAGTTGTTCGTGCGTGGCGTTTTGGGCCTCGTCTAAGATGACGAAGGCGTCGTTCAACGTGCGCCCTCGCATGTAGGCCAACGGCGCGACCTCGATCACGTTGCGCTCCACATACTTCTGAACCACGCTCTGGTCGAGCAGCTCGCCCAAGGCGTCGAACAACGGGCGCAGATACGGGTCGACCTTCGCCGCCAGATCGCCGGGGAGAAAACCCAACTTCTCGCCGGCTTCGACGGCGGGGCGCGAGAGCACGATTCGCGAAACGGCGTGGCGCCGCAACGCACGCACCGCCATCACGATCGCCAGGAACGTCTTGCCCGTACCCGCGGGTCCGATGCCGAAGGTCAGCGCGTTGGACTCGATCTCCTCGACGTAGCGGCGCTGCCCGCGCGAGCGTGGGCGCACCTCTTGGCCGCGCTGGGTCACGTAGAGCGTTGCGGGAATGGCCGGACGATGTTCTTCTTCGTTGCGCTCCGCCTGTGCCGCCAGCTTCACGTCATCGGGTGTGAGCTGTTTCCCGGAGCGAGCGGCCGCCAACATGGTGCCGAGCGCCCGCTGCGCACGCGCCACCGCGTCGATGTCGCCACCGATCTCGATCTGATTGCCCTCAACCCGCAACGTCACTGGGATCAGCGCCTCCAGAGCTGTGAGGTTACGGTCAAACTGCCCGAAGAAGCGCAGGTGGTCCCCTAGCCCCTCGAGCTCGAACGTACGGGTGCCCTTGACATCATCCATGACTGTACGGTGGGGATTCGACGCTGCCGTGGGTTTCACCAGCCCGTGTCGAGTCCACGCGGAGTCCCAAGGATCGCCGCCCACACCACCCCAGCCCGCACGCTCGCGGGATCCACGGCCACAGGCAGTGCCTGAGGCGGCGCAGGCGCCACGGACGCGGGCTCGGCGGGCACGACGGGCGGTGGGGGCTTCGGGGGCTGCGGGACGGCGGCCGCCGGAGGGACGGGCGGCGGCGCCGGGGCCGGCCGCCCAGCGGGCGCTGGGCCGAATTGGCGCTCCACACTCTGCACGATCGTCACCGCATCGCGCACGATACGCTGGGCGCGCACGCGTAGCGGCGGCGGCAGGAACTGCAGTCCCTGGTAGAGCCGCTGCACCGCGACCTTGGTGCGCCTGAGCAGTGCCGGATCGATCTCGCCGGCACGCGCCTGATCGGCCAACTCGCGCGCCAAGGCGATCACCAGCCGTACGATGTCGTCCATCGCCTCCCTCTACTTCGCCTCCAGCGCCAGAGTTGCCGGACTCCCGGCTGCGAGCGCGATGCCCAGCACCGCCACTGCCGCCCCCACGACTTCGAGCGGCTCCACGGCCTCATGGAGAAAGATCCACGACCAGAGGTGGCCGAAAACCGGGACCAGGAAGAGCAGGGCGCTTGCCCGCGCCACCGAGAGGAGCGCGAGCACTTTGCTCCAGATCACGTAGGCGAGGGCCGTACCCGCCAACGAGACGTAGGCGATCGACCACCACGCGGCGGCGCCCAGCTGCACTCCGTGCAACTCACCGGAGAATCCCGCGACGATCGCCAGGATGACGCCTGCCCCCAACATCTGCGCGGCATTGGCCAGCAAGGGGTCGACATGGCTGGTCCGCTTCATCGCCACGACGTTGAACGAGAGCGCCAACGCGCCGGCAAGCATCACGCCCATCGCCACGAGATCCCCCGGCGCATCACGCAGCGCGGGTAGCGCGATGATCGCCACGCCCAGCGCCCCCAGCGCAACACCGGCGACGGCACCCCAGCGCACCCGCTCGTGCTCCAGCACCGCCGCGAGCACCACGGCAAAGAGTGGCGAGGAATTGGCCAGCAGCGAACTGAGCGCCCCCGAGAGCCGCTGCGCGCCCCAGAACGTCAGTCCAAAGAAGAGCGCGGAGGTCAGTGCCATGGCGGAGAGCGCGGCATAGTCGCCGCGCGCCGGAGGCCTCCCACGGCCACCCAACGCGGCCAGGAACGCCAGCACGGCGCCCGCCGGGAGCGCGCGCGCCGCCGCGAACGCGAAGGGACCCAGTCCCGCGCCTTCTGCCACCTTCACCGCTACCCACGTACCGCCCCACAGCGCGAACGGCAGCAGCGCGACTAAACTTCGCGATCCCACTTCGTGAACGCAGCGGCGATCTCAGGACCCTCACGGCGCTCGCCGGGCCACTCGAACGGTTCGTAGCGCGTCCCCATCCAGTCCGGCCGGTAGCGCCCTTCTAGCCGGAAGGTATAGCGGCGCCCCTCCGCGGCGCAGTCCACATCGAGCGCGGCGTAGCGCGGTGGGCCGCTCTGCGGGGCACCACGTTCGACGGTGAACTTCGGAATCAGCGCCACGTTCGGCGAGCCGCAGAACGGACAATACATCGCTTCATCGATTCCATCTCACGCGGAGTCGTCCTGGCAACGCGGTCACGACGGCGGCGCGCCGCCCGGCGGCTGCGAAGGCGGTTGCGACGGCGGCGTCGGCGGCCCAGCCTTGGGCTGCGTCGATTCGGCGATACCGCTGCGCATCTGCGTATCGGCCAGCACGTTCTTGTAGCGGACGTAATCCATGACTCCGAGGTTACCGCCGCGGAAGGCTTCGGCAATCGCAAGCGGGACCTGCGCCTCTGCCTGCACGACGTTGGCCTGCATCTCTTGCGTGCGCGCTTTCATCTCTTGCTCCAGAGCCTGCGCCGCGTACTGCCGTTCAGCGGCCTTGGCCTGTCCGATGCGCCGGTCCGCCTCGGCCTGGCTGATCTGCAAGTCGGCGCCGACGTTGCGCCCGACGTCCACGTCGGCGATGTCGATCGAAACGATCTCGAAGGCCGTTCCGGCGTCCAGGCCCTTGGCCAACACCGTCTTGGAGATGCGGTCCGGGTACTCCAGCACTTCCTTGTAGGACTGCGCCGCGCCCACGGCCGAGACGACGCCCTCGCCCACGCGCGCCACGACGGTCTGCTCGCCGGCTCCGCCGACGTAGCGCTCGAGATTCGTGCGCACGGTGATGCGCGCCTTGACATTGAGCTGAATTCCGTCCTGCGCCACACCCTGGAAGACGGGCGTCTCGATGACTTTTGGATTGACGAACGTCTGCACCGCCTCCGGCACGTCGCGCCCTGCCAGATCGATGGCGGCAGCGCGCGGCCACTCGAGCGGGATGCCCGCGCGCTGCGCCGCGATCATGCCTAGCGTGACCTTGTCGACGTTACCGCCGGCTAAGAAGTGCGACTGCAGCTGGTCGACGTCGATCGCAAGGCCTGCCTTGCGCGCTCGCACTAAATTGGCGACGATGACGCCGGGCGGGATGCGGATGAGGCGCATACGCACCAAGGCGATGATCGAAAGCGGGACGCCGGCGGCAATGGTGGAGAGCCAGAGTCCGAACGGAAAGTAATACAAGAAGATGATGACGCCCAGCAAGATGAGCATCAGCACCAGCGCGCTGCCGAAACCTACGATCATAGCAACCCTTCTTCAAGCACGAGTGACGAAGATGCGGCCGCCCTCCACGCGCTGCACGTGGACGGGCGTACCGGCGGGCACGTAGTCACCCTCGGTCAAGACATCGAGACGGCGCCCCTTCAGCTCGGCGACGCCGCTGGGGCGCAGATCGGAGAGCGCGACGCCGTCGGCACCGAGATAGCCGCGAAAGTCAGCGCTCGCAATGTACTCCGGCCCCTGCGCGCCCGAGAAGATGATACGCCGGAAAAAGGCGTTCTGCGGATAGATGCGCGTCGCAAGCACGTAGAGAATCGCGGTGGCGACGATGGCCAGCGAGAGCGCTTGGATCGCCACGCCGACGAAGGCCACTCCGAACGCGAGGACCACGGACGCCGCCAAGAGCAGGATTCCCAAGATCCCGAAGAGCCCGTGGCCGGGGAAGACGTGCAGCTCGGCCAGCAGCGCCACGATGCCCAGGACCGCCAGCACCACCACCAACTCGTTGGAGAAGCCGGCCAGCACGTGCGCGCCAAAGAAGAGCCCGAGCGAGACGATGCCGATGAAGCCGGCGATGCCGTGCAGCGTCTGCATCTCGATCAGCAGCCCGAGGAAACCGATGGTCAGCAGCAGGCCGCTGATCACCGGGTCGGTGGCGAGACGCGCGAGGCGCTCGCCCAGCGTATAGTGAGCCGTGCGCACGGTCCGCCCCGCGAGATGCTCGGCGCTCAAGACCTGCTCGAGCGTTGTCGCGGTCTCGTCGGCAACGTGGAGCTTGATCGCCTCGTCGGCGGTGAGTGTGAGGATCTGTCCCTTGGCATCGTAGGGCGGATACGGGCTCTGCTTGTCCACCATCGCCGCCGCGATGCGCGGATCGCGCCGGTTGCGCGACGCCGTGGCCTCGAACTCCGCACGCAGCGCCGAGACCGTCTTGACCGTGGCGGGTATCGGCTCGGCGGCGCCGATGCTGGCGCCGGGTGCCATCACGATGCGCGTAGCCGCGAGCGTGACGAGCGCCCCCGCGCTCCAAGCCCGCTCGGAGACGAACGCGATCACGGGCACGTGCGCGGCGAAGAGCGCGTCACGAATCTGGGTTGCCGCGTCGACCAATCCACCGGGCGTGTTCACGTCGAGAATAATGGCCTTCGCGCCGGACGTGTCGGCGTCGGCCACGGCCGACTGCACCAGGTGGGCCATGCCCTGATCGATCGTGCCATGAATCGGAATCAGCACGACCTCCCCCGGCAGGGCCGCGCGCGCAACTCCGGAGACGGCCAAGGCGGCGCCGGCGAGGCCAAGCATCACCAGAACCATAAACCAGGCGCGAAGGATGTTGCGCATGCCCCTCTCCTCGCGCGGTACTACCGCGTGAGCCCGGGGAAAGTTACGCCACCTCGCCGGGTGGCGCACACGCTACTTGGCAATCTCGGCGGCGACGATCTCCGAGATCATCTTGCCGTCGGCCACGCCCTTGACCTTGGCCATGACGACGCGCATCGCCATGCCGCGGTCCAACGGACGCGGCAGACCCGCCAGCGACTCGGTCACGATGGCCTGAGCCTCCTCGCGGGTGAGTTGGCGCGGAAGAAAGGCTTGCAGAATCTCGCGCTCGCGCGACTCCTTTGCCGCCGACTCCGCACGTCCGGCGCGTTCGTACTCTGTGATGGCGTCGTTACGCTGCTTGACCTGCTTGCGAACGACTTCCAACTGCTCGTCGCCGGAGAGATCGCGGCCGACCTCGATGCGCCGGTAATTCAATGCGCTGCGCAGCATGCGCAACGTATCGACGCGGACCTGATCGTGGGCCTTCATGGCCTCCTTGAGATCCGCGCCGATCTTGCTCTCGATCATGGGATGCCTTAGGAGCGCCGCTTGCGCGCCGCTGCCGATTTCTTCTTGGCGCGCACGCTCGGCTTCTCATAGTGCTCGTGCTTGCGGGCCTCGGCGAGAATACCCGCCTTCTGCGTCGCCTTCTTGAAGCGGCGGAGGGCAGACTCGATCGACTCACCTGGAGCAACACGGATTTCCATAGAACTTCACCCCCCTCTCACGCCGGCCGCAGACGGCCGATAACTTGCCTGGCGCCGGTGGACGGCCAAACAGCCCTCATACTATACCAACTTCGGCGTGCCCGTCAATGCGCGATGCGGCATCCACACGCAAGGAGCACCGCGGCCGCTGCGGTAAGAGCCAGGTTTATGGAAGCGACGAGCTGGGTCGGGCGCTCGCGGCGCCGTATTGAAGGTAACGAGAAGGTGCGCGGGCGCACGCGCTTCGTCGGCGATCTGCACCTGCCGGGGATGCTGTACGCACGCCCCATTCTCAGCCCATACGCCCATGCCGCGATCGAGCGCGTCGACGCAACCGCGGCCAAACGCCTTCCGGGAGTTGCGGCCGTCTTCACCGCCGACGAGTTGGGCGTGCGCCGCTTGTTGGCACAGCGAGAGGTCAACTACGCCGGTGAGCCCGTCGTCCTCGTCGTTGCAGCGGACGAAACCACCTGCCACGACGCCGCGGAGCTGGTAGAGATCCAGTATCGCGAGCTCCCCGCAGTCGTTGACCCGTTGGCGGCGCTCGCGGCGGGGGCTCCGGTAGTCGGCGATCCCACCCTGCATCAAAGCGACGACGCCGGCGCGCACGGTGCCACCGCGAGCTCCACCACCGACAGCGAGCCGCGCCCTGCCAACATGCCGCAACGCCTGCGCTTCCGTCGCGGCGACGTAGCAACCGCATGGAACGCCGCCGACGCCGTCATCAGCGCGGAGTTCTCGGTGGCGCGCGTGCACCAAGCCTATTTGGAGCCGCAAGGCTGTGTCGCCGAGCCGGGCGACGACGGCGGGGTGACGATCCACGCCTCGACTCAAGGACAGTTCTTCCTACGGGCCGAGGTCGCCAAGACGCTCGGCCTGCCGGAGAGCTTGGTACGGGTCGTGCCCATGGCGGTAGGCGGCGGTTTCGGCGGCAAGATATTCCTGCTCGAGCCGCTGGCGGCACAGGCGGCGCGCCTCTTGGGGCGGCCGGTGCGCCTGTGCCTGGATCGCATCCACGACTTCCTCGTGGCGCAGCCCGCGCCGGCCGCACGCATCGCGCTCAAACTCGGCGCAACGCGCGACGGGACCCTGTTGGGGATCGAAGCCGATCTGCTCTTCGACGGTGGAGCCGCGTCGGGCTCGCCCGTCGGCATCGCGGCGATCCTGCTGGGAAGCACCTACCGCGCGGCGCACCTGCACGTGGTTGCCGCCGAAGCACTCACGCACAAGACCCCCAATAGCGCCTATCGCGCCCCGGGCGCGCCGCAGGCGTACTTCGCGCTGGAATCGGCGCTGGACATGCTCGCACGCAAGCTCGCGCTCGACCCGTTGGAGCTGCGTCTGCGCAACGCGGCCAGGCAGGGCGACGCGCGCGCCGATGGCCGTCCCTGGCAGCGTCTGGGCCTCGTGGAGTCGCTCGAGCGCATGCGCGCAAGCGAGTTGTGGCAGCGGCGCAAGAGCGCACGCGGGCGCGATGAAGGCTACGGTCTGGCGGTGGGCGGGTGGCCGGGCGGCATCGAACCTGCGGCCGCGGGCTGTCGCATCGAGGGCGATGGTAGCCTCACGATCCACGTGGGCTCCGTTGATCTCACGGGAACCAATACCACCTTTGCCACGATCGCGGCGCAGACGTTCGGCGTCGATCCCGCGCGGGTGCGCATCGTCACCAGCGACACCGATCGCGCGCCCTTCTCCGGTATGACCGGCGGCAGCAAGATCACCTATACCGTCGGACGAGCCGTCGACGAAGCCGCCGCCGACGCACGCCGTCAGCTGCTGGCGCTGGCAGCGGATCACCTTGAAGCCAACATCGACGATCTGGTACTGGAAGACGGACGCGTCTTCGTGCGCGGCAACCCGTCTTCCGGCGCAGAGATCGGAGAGCTCGCCCGCTTGGGCATGGAGTTCGGGAGTCCCCATCCGCCACTGCACGGGCATGCGCGCATCGCCAATCCCGAATCCTCCCCGGGTTTTGCCGTGCACCTCGCACGCGTGCACGTCGACCGCGCCACCGGCGTCGTGCGCCCGTTGGAGTATCTCGCCGTGCAGGACGTGGGCAAGGCCATCAATCCCGCGGAAGTCGAGGGGCAGATTCACGGGGGCCTCACGCAGGGGCTGGGCCGCGCGCTCGCCGAGGAGCTGATCCACGACGAGTCGGGGCAACTGCACGGCGGCTCGTTCCTCGAGTACGCCATGCCGCATAGCGGCGATCTACCGCCCCTGCGCGTGGAGCTGGTGGAGGTTCCGTCGACGTATGGGCCCTACGGCGCCAAAGGTGTGGGCGAGCCGCCGGCGATACCCGGAGCAGCAGCCTTTGCCAACGCCGTCGAGGACGCGGCGGGCGTGCGCATCACGGAGGTGCCGCTGACGGCGCCGCGCGTGCTCGCGGCACTACGGGGCGGCTAGCGCCCTTCCGCCTTCACATCTTCTTCGCCGCAGCCTGCGCCGGCGTGGGCTACCATGGACCACGCCATGCAGGCACAGAAGGCGACACCGGCGGCGGTTTTCCACGTCCACGGCGTGACGAAGATCTACCGCATGGGCGAGGTGGAGGTGCGCGCCCTCGACGGCGTGGATCTCGACCTCTACGCGGGCGAGTTCGCCGTTATGCTGGGACCCTCGGGGAGCGGAAAGTCGACCCTGCTCAACATCGTGGGCGGGCTCGACGTCCCAACCAGCGGACAGGTCTTCTTTCGCGACTGGGAGCTGACCGCCGCGGACGACACCGCGCTCACGCGCTATCGCCGTCACGCGCTCGGTTTCGTCTTCCAGTTCTACAGCCTCATTCCCAGCCTCACCGCGCGCGAGAACGTCGCGCTGGTCACCGAGCTGGTGCGGGATCCGATGACGCCCGAGGAGGCGCTGAAACTCGTCGGCTTGGGCGACCGTCTCGACCACTTCCCCTCCCAGCTCTCCGGCGGCGAGCAGCAGCGCGTGGCGATCGCGCGCGCCATCGCCAAACGCCCCGCCGTCCTGCTGTGCGACGAGCCGACGGGGGCGCTAGACTCGCGCACCGGCAAGCTCGTGCTGGAGACACTCGTGCGCGTCTGCGCCGAGTTGGCGACGACCACCGTGATCATCACGCATAACGCCGTCATCGCCGATACCGCCGATCGTGTCGTCAACCTCCACAACGGTCGCGTCAGCAGCGTGCGCATCAATACCGTCAAACGCTCGCCGGCCGAGCTGGAGTGGTGAATGAGCACGCTGGACCACAAGCTGCTGCACGACATCGGGGCTTCCCGCGGCCAGATCGCGGCGATCGCGCTGGTGGTCGCGTGCGGAATATCCGTCTTCGTCGCCATGCTCGCCGCCTACCGCTCCCTGGAGCTCTCACAGCGCGCGTACTACCGTGCCAATCGCTTCGCCGACGTCTTCGCCCACCTCACGCGCGCGCCGCGTGCGCTGGAGGCGCGCATCGCGGCGCTTCCCGGCGTCGCGACCGCGCAGGTGCGCGTGATCTCCGACGTCTCGCTGGACGTGCCCGGGCGTGAGGAGCCGGCGACGGGGCGCCTGGTCTCCGTTCCGGAGCGGGCACGTCCGCGGCTCGACGATCTCAGCGTGCGCGCCGGCCGCTATCTCCAGCCCTCCGATCGCTCGCAGGTACTCGTGAGCGAAGCCTTCGCCAACGCCAATCACCTGCATGTGGGGTCGCTCATCGGCGCGGTGATCAACGGCCGGCTGCAGCACTTGCGCGTCGTGGGCATCGCGCTCTCCCCCGAATTCGTCTACGAGATCCATGGTGCAACCGACATCTGGCCCGACAGCGAGCGCTTCGGGGTCATTTGGATGGGCGAGCGAGCCCTCTCCGCCGCCTTCGACATGCAAGGCGCCTTCAACGACCTCGAGGTAGCGCTTGCACCGGGTGCGGACGAACAGGCGGTCGTCGAGCGCATCGACGCACTGCTCGCGCGCTACGGCGGGCTGGGCGCATACGGCCGCGCGGACCAGCCCTCGCACCGCTTTCTCTCCAGCGAGCTCGCGCAGTTGCGCGTCAGCGCGACCATCGTGCCGGCGATCTTCCTGGGTATCGCCATCTTCTTGCTGCATCTGCTGCTCTCGCGCACGGTGGGCACGCAGCGCACGCAGATCGCCATGCTCAAGGCGTTCGGATACGGCAACGGCGCGATCGGGCTGCACTACGTCTGGTACGGCCTGGTCATCGTCGCCAGCGGAGCGCTGCTGGGCCTGGGCGCCGGGCTATGGCTAGGCTGGATCCTCACGCGCTACTACGGCGTCTTCTTCCATTTTCCGATCCTGCGCTTCCAGGCCGGGATCGGGCTGCTCGCCCTGACCCTGCTGCTGGTGGCGCTGGCCGGGGTCGCGGGCTCGCTCGCCGGAGTGCGTAGCGCGATGCTGCTGCCGCCCGCCGAAGCGATGCGCCCGCAGCCGCCGGCGCGCTACCGCCCCGCGCTCGTGGAGCGGATGGGACTGCACGCCCTCCTCCCCTCGCCCATCCGTATGATCCTGCGCAACGTGGAGCGCGCGCCTCTGAAATCGCTGCTCTCGTGCGCGGGGCTCGCGCTGGGCGTGGCCACGCTCGTGGTGGGGCGCTCCTCTTTCGACGCGATCGATCTCATGCTCGCGCACCAGTTCTACGTGATCGAGCGCGAAGACGCGACGATCGCCTTCGATCATACCGTGTCCTTGCGCGCCTCGCACGAACTGGCGGCGCTCCCCGGCGTCATCCGCGTCGAGCCGTTCCGCGCCGTCCCCATACGCGTGCGTAAGGGGCATCGCAGCCGCCGCATCGCGCTGCTGGCACTCGATGCGCGCGCCACGCTGTACCGGATCGTCGACCTGCGCGGCCGGGTGCTGCAGCCGCCGCGTCAGGGCATCCTGCTCAACGAGAGGCTGGCGCAGGCCTTGGGCGTGCGGCCGGGAGAGCGCATCGCGCTGGACGTGCTGGAGAGCGCGAGAGCCACGCGCAGCGTTCGCGTCGCCGCTACCGTGGACGAGCTCATCGGCACGACCGCCTACATGGAGCGTGGCGCGGCCGCGCGCCTGCTGCGCGAAGGGCCCGCGATCTCGGGGGCCTACGTCGGCGTGGACGCACGCGAGCGCACAGCGCTGGAAGCCGCGCTCAAGCGCATGCCCTCCGTCGCCAACGTGGCCTTCCGCGACCGCACCATCGCGAACTTCCGCTCCACGATCGCTCAGAGCTTGGCGGTGTCTACGGCACTGCTGATCCTGTTCGCCACCGTGATCGCCTTCGGTGTCGTCTACAACTCCGCGCGCATCGCCTTAGCCGAGCACGGGCGCGAGTTGGCCGTGCTGCGCATCCTGGGGTTTACTCGCGGCGAAGTCACCCTGGTGCTCCTGGGCGAGCAGGCCCTCTTGACCGCTACCGCCATTCCCGCCGGCATCGTGGCCGGCCGTGCGATCGCGCTCTCGTTCTCGGCAGCCTACAGCTCCGAGCTCTATCGCATCCCCACCGCCGTCAGCACCACCACCGAAGCGTTTGCGACGCTCGTGATCGCCGCCGCCGCCTTCGTGTGCGGGATGCTCTTCCAGCGCCAGCTTGCCGCGCTCGATCTGGTCGGCGCGTTGAAGATCGGAGAGTAAAACGGTGCGGCCGGCGCGACGAGTGCTTCTGATCGCGGTGATCCTCGCGCTGATACTCGCGGCGGCCATCGCTCTGCGCCGTCCACCGCTGGCTGTCGAGAGCGCGCGCGTCGACCGCGGTCCGTTGCTGGTCAGCGTCGACGCCGAGGGTAAGACGCGAGTGCGCGAGCGCTACGTGGTGTCGGCCCCGGTCTCCGGCCTGCTGCAGCGGATCGCGCTCGTGGAGGGCGACCGTGTCGCGCGCGGAGCGCAGGTGGCGCAGATCGATCCGCTGGCGCACACCAGTGCGGTGGCCGAAGCCGCCGCGCAACTGCGCGAGTGGCAAGCGCAACGCTCCGGCGTGGCCACACTACGCGTCAAACCCGAGAGCCAGGAACAGGCGCGCCTGCGCGTCGAGTCCGCCATCGTGGCCGCGGCGCGTGCGCGGGCTCAGAGTGCCGGCGCGCGCGCCGCATTCGACCAAGCGCGACGCGACGCCGCGCGCTACCAGCGCCTGGCAGCCGAGGGCGCCGTCGCACGGCGCGAGCTGGAACAAGCTCAGCTACGCGAGCGCACGGCCGCCGAGGAGCAGGCCGCGGCATTGCTCCAAACCCGGATCGCCGATTCGGAACTGGCGATCGCGCGCGCGGCGTCGGCGGAGCTGCGCACGAAGAATCGCGATCCCGACTACTTGGAGCACGTCTACGATGCGCGCATCGCCGCGGTCCAAGCGCAGCTCGACAATCTGCGCGCCGAGGCGGCGCGCACCGCAGTGCGCGCGCCGGCCTCGGGGGTGGTCCTGCGCCTGCTGACCAAGAGCGCGCAGTACGTCAGCGCCGGCACGCCGCTGCTCGAATTGGGCGATCCGCGGCAACTCGAAGTGGTGATCGACGTGCTCTCGCAGGATGCCGCGCAGATCGCGCCGGGCGATGCCATGGCCATCGACGCGGGCGCGGCGGGGGCAACCCTGACCGCTCGCGTGCGCGTCGTCAAGCCCTCCGCCTTTACCAAGACCTCCGCTTTGGGCGTCGAGGAGCAACGCGTCAACGTCATCGGAGACTTCGACCACGCCGATGCCGGTCTGGGCGATGGCTATCGCGTCGAAGCCAAGATCGTCGTCTGGCAACGGCGCGCTGCGTTGCGCGTGCCTGTGGGCGCACTCTTCCGCTGCGGCGAGCGTTGGTGCGTCTACGCAGTCGAGCGCGCGCGGGCGCGCCGGCGAACGGTGACGATCGGACGGCGCAATGACGAGTTCGCCGAAGTGCGCGGCGGCTTACACGACGGCGAGCGTGTCATTCTCCATCCCGCCGACCGCGTGGGCGAGGGCGCGCGCGTCGACGCGCGCGAACCCGCCGTTACCCCGGAGGCCAGGTAAAGGGGCGTCCGGCCAGCACGTGCAGGTGCAGGTGGTAGACCGTCTGTCCGCCGTCGCCCCCTTCGTTGATCACGACGCGATAGCCGCGCTCGCCGCCGTATTTCAATCCCAGCTGCGAAGAGACACGCACCAAATGCGCCAGCTCGCCGTCCTCACCATACTGCGCGACGTGTTCGGAGAGCGTGGCGCCGTGGGCCCGTGGAATCACCAGCAGATGCGTGGGCGCCTGCGGGTTGATGTCCGTGATGGCGATCGTGCGATCGTCTTCGTAGACGCGGGTGGCCGGGATCTCTCCCGCGATGATCTTACAAAAGAGGCAATCCGCCATCACTTCGTCTCCGCCGGATGCATCAGTTCGTAGTAGATGATGGTGTCGGCATTCGGGACATACCCGCTTACCGACGTCTTCCAGACCACCGGCACCGTCGTGTGAACGATGGGAATGGCCGGGACATCGGCATGCACGATGGCGACGGCACGCTCGTAGAGCGCCTTGCGCTTGCTCTCGTCAACGGTGCGCTGCCCTTCGATCATCAACGCATGGAACGCGGGATCGCGCCAGAACGAGTAGTTCTGAGCCGCGCCCTTGACCGCCGAGTCCCGGTCCAGCAGCGTGTAGAGGAAGTTGTCGGCGTCGCCGTTGTCGCCAGTCCAGCCGATCAGGCACATGGGGTGCTCGCCGTTTTTGATCTTCTGCAAGTAGACGGCCCACTCGAAGGGCGAGAGCGTCACGTTGATGCCGGCTTGCTTCAACTGCGCCTGGATCGCCTCGGCGATACGCTGCGGCTCGGGCAGATACGGGCGTGGAGCCGTGCCGTAGTACAGCTCGGTAGAGAAGCCGTGCGGGAACCCGGCCGCCGCCAGCAGCGCCTTGGCCTTGACGACGTCGTGCGGGTAGGCCTGCACCGGCGCCGCGGATCCGTCCATGCCCACGGGCACCCACGTGTCGGCTACCTGGGCGCCCTTACCGTACAGGTCCTGCACGATGGCATGCAGATCGAGGGCATAGGCCATAGCTTGGCGCACGCGCAGATCGCCGAAAGGCTTGCGCTCGAGATTCAAGGCCAAGTACGCGACGTTGTTAGCCGGCTGCTGGTATACGTGCAGCGCCCCGACTGCGGCTAGGCTCTTCGCATCCTCGGGCCGCGGATCGGAGAGCCCGTCGATCGAGCCCTTCTGCAGCTCCAAGACGCTGGTGGCTTGGTCGGGAATATCGCGGATCACCACCGTTTGGTACGCCGGTTTGGCGTCGGTGTAGCCGGGATTGGCCTTCAGCGTGATGTGGTCGTCGTGTACCCACTCCGCCACGGTGTAGGGACCGTAGCCGACGGGCTGCTGCGCGAACTTCTGCGGATCGGCCTTGATCGCAGCGGGCGAGCCGATGGCGAACGACGGCATCGCCAAGTCACGCAGGAAGGGCCCGAAGGGCGTGGTCAGCGTGAACTTCACGCTGCTGGGAGAGAGGACGCTCACGTCTTTGATGATGCCGGGCTGCCCGCCAAACATCGAGATGTAGTACGAGAACGGCTGCGTACCGGCGTATGGATTCTTGGGCTCGCGCCAGCGGTCGAAGTTGAACTTCACCGCCGCGGCGTCGACCGCAGTGCCATCGGAGAACTTCAGATCCGGACGGAGGTTGAAGATCCAGGTCTTCCCGCCGTCCCCGGCGTGCCAATCCTTCGCCAGCGCGCCTTCGACGTCGAAGGAACCGGGTTTGAACTTCAGCAGGCCGCGCATGACCTCGATGCTGACGTTCAACGAGAGGCCGTCCGTGGCGACGGCGGGATCCAGGCTCACCGCATCCTTGACGCGTGCCTGTACGAGAGTAGACGAATTCACGGAGCCATGGCCGCCGCCGCACCCGGCGAGCGCCAGAACCAAGAGAGCACCGAGGACGCGTTTCACTCACTCCTCCTTATCGAAAAACTCCACGAGCGCGAGACCGTGTTGCCGGCTGCATCCGCTACGCTGACCCAGACATTGACGGGACCGGGACCAAGCGCCTGCTGGGGCGAGTAAACGACGAAATCGGTATTGACGTTCGCTTGCGCGGTGACGTCCCGGCCGTTGACCACGATGCGGACGCTGCGCGCGTCGATCCCGACCTGCGTGGGCGCGGTGAAGGTCGCGAAAATGTTGGGGTGGTCGTTATTGACGCTTTCGCCGCCGGCGGGGGCGATGTCGTCGATCTGCGGGGGCGTCGTAGCCACGGAGAGCTGCGTGGGCGCCTCCGCGCGCGGTGCCGCCGCGCCGTTCACCACCAACTCCCCGAACACGGAGACGTCGGTCAGGTTCATTCCCTCGCCGATAGGAAGGCTGCCGCGATAGTGTCCGGGGGAGGACTCCGTCATCGGCAAGCCCCTCACGATCGGGCCCAGATCGAAGGTGGCCGTCCCGCCGGGGGAGCCGGTCAGCGTGACGTTGAGCGTCTGGCCCGCACGCAACGGGTGCGTGGCGTCGATGGTGAAGGCGGCGATGTGTACGCTACCGGCAGGAGCGGGGGTACCTGCACTGGGCCGGGATGCGATCACCGCCTTGACCTCACCAGTCTGGGGATTGTAACGCAGGGTGACGCGATCGCCCACGCGCAGGTCCGAGACCGCGGTAGCCTCGCCGTTCAGCGTGAGGACGCTGCTTCCCGACGGAGTCACCACGCCTCCGTTCTTCAGCACGAAGGTGCCCCCTGAGACGGCCGCGATGGCACCGGCGCGCGAGGCAAAGAAATCGACCACCTGATTGACCGCGCCCTCGCCGTCGATGCTAGCCGTTAGCTCGTCACCTGGCTGGATGTCCGCCAGCGAGCCCGCGAAGGTCGTGTGCACCGAGACGTCCTGCAGCACGATCTTGGCCTGCGAGGTCATGCTGATCGTTTGCGGCTCACCGCGTTGCAGCACCGTCAGCGTAGGCGGCTGGCTGTTGCGATCGACGGCGCTCACGGTTCCGCTGACCTGGCGCGCCGCGGCGGCGTTCTGCGTGGGCGGCGCCTCCGAGGAGCCCGCGAAGAGGCTCACGATCGAAACCACACGGGCGCGCGGATCGAAGGCCACTTGCGCCCCCAACGCCGCCCCGACGAAACGCAGCGGAACGAACGTGCTCCCGTCTACCTGCACGACCGGCGCGCCGATTCCGACGCTCTGACCGGCGCTCTCGACCACGGCCTTGCCGACGCTCAGCCGCACGTCATGGTCCGGCAGCGCAAGCTCGATGTCGCCGCCGCTGCTCTTGACGCGAATCTGCAGAACGTCGACCAGCGCGCGTAGCGGCAGGTAGACGCGTCCGGAGATCTCCCGCGCCGGCGGCGCGAGTTCGAGCCCGCGCCCGTTGAAGGTCGCCGTGATCGGCCGGGGCTGCGGCTGCGCCGCCGCCGCCATCACGGGAAACACGACGAGGGCCAGCAGCGCGGCCAGGGCCAACACCCGACGAATCATGCTCGGGTAACCTCCTGCAATACCGTACGATAGAGCGCCGCCGTCGCCTCCGCGGTGCGCTCCCACGTCAACTGCCGTGCCGCCGCCAGCCCGCGGGCGCGCAGCGCCTCGCGCAGCGGCACGTCGCGCAGCGCGCGCTCGGCCTGCCGGCGCAACTCCCGTGCATCCAGCGCGGAGAACGTCAGCGCCGCCTCACGCAGCGGCCCCGGAACGCTGCGCTCCGAGGCCACGACGGGCGTCCCAAACGCCATCGCCTCCACCATCGGCAGTCCGAAGCCCTCGACCAGGGCCGGGTGGACGTAGGCGGCTGCCCGCCGGTACAGTGCGGCCAGCAGCGAACGGTCGACGTTGCCGACGGCGAGCGCGCGCGCGTCGCCCCGCGTGTACTGCTCCAGTCCCCCGGGAACGTCGTCGGCGCCGGTGATCACGAGGTCGCACGGCAGGCCCTGCCAGGCTTCGAAGAGTGTGGCCAGGTTCTTATGCTTGCGATGGTTGCCGGCGTAGAACAGGTAGGGGCGTTCCCCGATTCCCAGGCTCCGCAGCCGCTCCGCCTCGCCGGCAGACGGCCGCTGCGCCAACTCCAGCATGGCGTCGTCGACCGCCAGCGGAATCACCGCCACCCGCTCGCGGCGCGCACCCAAGAGCCGTTCGAGCGTCTCCACAGTCGCTTCGTCGTCGGTGACGATACGCCGCGCGCGCGCGGCGTGACGGCGCGTGAAAAGCCGGTAGTAGGCCAGGATCGTGGGCTTGAACTGCTCGGGAAACTCCAAGTGGATCAGATCGTGGATCGTCAGCAAGAACGGCACGGCCGGCTCGTAGGGCGCGTAGATCGAGAAGTGATGCATCAACGACGCCTTCAGCGCCAGCGCCGTCAGCGGCACGACCGCCTCCTCGGTGATGCCGAAGTTGGAGCCGCCCACGCGCACGGTCTCCGCCTCGGTCTCCAGCGGCTGGTTGACGACCGCCACGATCTTGAGGTCCGGTGCGACGCGTGGAATGCGGCGCGCAAGCTCTCGCACGTAGTGGCGCATGCCGACGCTGTAGCGGCGCGTAATGCGCGCGTCGAGCACCACCACCGGCTTCATCGGGAGACCCCGCGCAGCGCGCGGAATTGGACCACAACAGGGTAGAGCGCGCTCATCGTGCAGACGTACGCGCCGCGCCAACCGTCACGCCAGCCGCCGCGAGCAAGGTAGAGCCAAGCCCAGCGCACGCAGGCACGCGCGGCGGCCGCCAGCGCGCGGCCAAGCGAGGGCGAGATACCGGCGGCCTCGATCGCGGTGTAGCGGGCGAACTTGCGGCGGTAGTCCGCGATCGTGGGATAGGAGCGGTGCTCGAGGCGGCCGCGCAGCCGTTCCACACGCCCCTCGGCCACCCAGCGCTCGTGCAGCTGGGCCGATCCACCCGCTGCGGGGCGAGCCTCCAGGCGCACCGCTTCACGCCGGAAGAGGCGCAGCACCGGCTCGTCGTTCCAGCCCGCGCAGCGCATGGGGCGGCCGCAAAACTCGGTCGTGCGCAGCAGCTCGTAGCCGACGCTCTCGTGCGCCGGGGCAGCCAGGACGGAGGCGCGCAGGGCGTCATCCAGACGTTCGTCCGCATCGATGAAGAGCACCCACGGTGTGCTCGTCAGCGCCAGCGCCGCACGCCGCGCCGAAGCGAAGCCGTCCCAAGGGCGCACGACCACGCGGGCGCCGCAGTCCTGGGCCAGCACGCGCGTGGCGTCGGCGGACTCCGCGTCCACGACCAGCGCCGGCATGCCCGCGGGGAGCGAGCGCAGACACGCGCCGATGTTCGCCGCCTCATCCTTGGTCAGCACCACCGCGGTGATCTGCTCGGACTCCAATCCTCTACGCGATCGACGAGCGGCGCAGGCGGCGCTCAAACTCGCTGGGCTGCGCCCCAGCGTAAGCGATCGCCGCGCGCACGAAATGATCGTAGAGCGGGGCGGGACGGGTTGGCCGCGATTTGAATTCCGGATGCGCCTGCGTCCCTAGGAACCACGGGTGGACGCTCTGCGGCATCTCGATCATCTCTACGAGCTGCTGGGTCTCGCTGACGCGATGGAACCCGCTGAAGATCAAGCCGCTCGCCGCAAGCTGCTCGCGATACTTGTTGTTGAATTCGTAGCGGTGGCGGTGGCGTTCGCTGATGTGCAGCTCGCCGTATGCCGCAGCGGCGAGCGTGCCCGGAACCAGATCGCAGCTATAGGCGCCCAGGCGCATGGTACCGCCCATCACCTGCAGGTTGCGCTGAGAGGGCAGGAAGTCGATCACGGGATCGGGGGTGGTCTCGTCCACCTCGCTGCTCATCGCATGCGAGAGCCCCACCACGTTACGCGCGAACTCCACGCATGCGATCTGCATGCCCAAGCAGATGCCCAAGAACGGTACGCGCTGCTCGCGCGCGTACTGCACGGCCAGCAGCTTGCCTTTTACGCCGCGCGCGCCGAAGCCCGGCGCCACCAGAATGCCGCCCACGCCGTCGAAGACGGAGAGGCCCTCGCCCTCGATACGCTCGGAGTCGATGCGCCGGATGTCGACGCTGGTACCGTTGGCGAAGCCGGCATGGTAGAGCGCCTCGTTGATGGAGATGTAGGCGTCCTTCAACTCCACGTACTTGCCTACCAGTGCTACCGTCACGTTCCCCGCCGGATGGAGCACGCGCGCGACCATCTCCTCCCACGACCGCAGGTCGCGCGTGCTGGTATCCAGCCGCAACTTGCGAACTGCGATATCTGCCAGCCCCTCCTGCTCGAGATTGAGCGGTACCTGGTAGATCGTGGGCGCGTCGACGTTCTGTACGACCGCGCTCACGGCCACGTCGCAGAAGAGTGCGATCTTCTCCTTCAGCTCGGTGGTGATCGGGAAGCCGGACCCGGTGCGGCAGACGATGGCATCGGGCTGAATGCCGATCGCGCGCAGCTCGCGCACGCTGTGCTGCGTGGGTTTGGTCTTCAGCTCGTCCGCCGCCCCCAAGTGCGGCACCAGCGTCAGATGGATGTACATGACGTTCTCGTCGCCGAGCTCGTGCTTGAGCTGACGGATGGCCTCGAGAAACGGCAGCGACTCGATGTCGCCGACCGTCCCGCCGACCTCCACGATGCAGACCTCGGCACCGGCACTCTCCGCCACGCGGCGGATCTGCGACTTGATCTCCGTGGTGATGTGGGGAATGACCTGGACCGTCGCGCCGAGGTAGTCGCCCTGGCGCTCCTTCTCGATCACGCTGGCGTAGATCTGGCCGGTGGTGACGTTGTTGACGTGCGCGAGATCTTCGTCGATGAAGCGTTCGTAATGGCCGAGGTCCAGATCCGTCTCGGCACCGTCCTCCGTGACGAAGACCTCACCGTGCTGGTACGGATTCATGGTGCCGGCGTCGACGTTGATGTACGGATCCAATTTTTGGATCGAGACGCGCACTCCGCGGCTCTTCAGCAGGCGCCCTAGCGAGGCTGCGGCAATGCCCTTGCCCAGCGAGCTAACCACACCGCCCGTGAAGAAAATGTATTTTGCCACCAGATGCGCTCCATATCGTAACTCGATCGACGGCGTGCTCGCGCAACAACCCGCGCCGCTAGGCGTGACTCGAGGACGGCTCGCTCTGGGTTGTCGAGTTTCGTGGCGCGCCTCCGGCCTCCCTGGTGAGGACGCACACCACGCGTGCCCGGCCCCCGTAATCGACCACGACGTCGACGCCGGCGCCCGGGAAAACGGCGCGTGCGAGGGCCTGCAAACCAGCAATGGTGGGAGGCGCCGCCTCCATCAGGACCGCGCCGCCCTCACGCAGCAGCCGCGGCAACGCCGGCAACAGGCGCCGGTACAGCGCCAGGCCGTCGTCGCCGCCGTCGAGCGCAAGTTGCGGCTCGTAGCCGGCAGACTGCGGCGCGTGCGGCAACGCGGCGGTTGGAACGTAGGGTAAGTTGGCGAGCACGAGGTCGAACGGGGCATGCGGGGCGGCCGGTTCGTGGAGATCGCCGCAGAGCAGCAGGACCCGCCGCGCGACGCCATGACGCACGGCATTGGTGCGCGCGACCTGCAAGGCGTCGACCGAGCGATCGGTGGCCACGACGCGCAGGTTGGGGCGCTCGCATGCCACCGTCACCGCGATCGCGCCGCTGCCAGTGCCCACGTCGAGAACGCGCACCGCCTCTCCGCCTAACTGCGCGCGATCGATCTCGGCGAGCGCGCGCTCCACCAGGTGCTCCGTCTCCGGACGCGGGACCAGCACCCCGGAGTGGACCGTGAACTCGCGGCCATAGAAGCCGGCGGACTGCGTGAGGTACGCCACCGGCACACCCTCCGCGCGCCGCTCTACCAGACGCTTGAAATGACCGTATTCGCGCCGTGCGAGATCGGCGTCACCGTGCGCCAGGAGCCACGGACGCTCGCGCTTGAGCACGTGCGACAAGAGGAGCTGAGTGTCGAGCAACGGTGATTCGCTGCTTGCCCTCAAGAGTTCCGAGGCAGCGCCGATCGCCTCGGCGATGGTGGCCATGCGGATTACGCGATTGAACGATCGCCGGCTGCTAGGAGCTCCGCCTGTTCGTGCTGCCAGAGCTGCTCGACGAGCTTGCTCATGTCGCCCTCCATAATGCCGCGAATATTCCCGAAGTTCTGATTGAGACGGTGATCGGTTATGCGATCCTGCGGGAAATTATAGGTGCGGATCTTCTCCGATCGCTCCCCCGTCCCCACTTGACTGCGCCGCAGCGTGCTCCGTTCCTCCTCCTGCGCGCGTAGTTTACGGTCGAGCAGCGCCGCGCGCAACATGCCCATGGCGCGATCGCGGTTCTGCAACTGCGAGCGCTCCTCTTGGCAGGACACGACGATACCGGTGGGTACGTGTGTGATGCGGATCGCCGACTCCGTCTTATTGACGTGTTGCCCCCCCGCCCCCGAACTCTTGTAGGTGTCGATCTGGAGATCGCGCGGATTGATCTCCACTTCTACCTCGTCGGCCTCCGGCATCACCGCCACGGTCGCCGTGGAGGTGTGGACGCGGCCTTGCGACTCGGTCGCCGGCACGCGCTGCACGCGATGAACGCCGGACTCGAACTTGAAATGCCGGTACGCGCCCGCACCCTTGACCGCGAACACCGCTTCTTTGTAGCCGCCGGCATCGGCCTCGGAGATCGAGAGCAGCTCCACGCGGTAGTTCAGACTCTCGGCATAGCGCATGTACATGCGCGTCAACTCAGCGGCAAACAGCGCCGCCTCTTCGCCACCGGTTCCGGCTCGTACCTCGACGAAGATGCTCTTCTCGTCGTAGGGATCCTTCGGGAGCAGAAGACGGCGCAACTCTCCGCGCAGCGTCTCGATCTGCTCCTCCAGCTCGTGCACCTCGGTCTGCGCCAGTTCGCGTAACTCGGGATCCACCGTCAAGGCCTGCGCCCCGGCCAGCTGATCCTCGAGCTGCTCGACGCGCCGGTACGTGGTCACCGGCTCTTCGAGCGTCGCGCGCTCCTTGGTGAGCGCGACGAAGCGCCCCTGATCGGCGGCCATGCCGGGCTCCGCTAGTTCCGCGTCGATCTCGGTCAAGCGCGCCTCCATTCCGGCGAGGCGCGTGAAGATTCCCTGCTGCTCCATCATGCAAACAAAAGCGGGTACGCCTGCGCGAACCCGCTCCCGCGTCGTGGCATCGCGTTACGCGTTGGCCGCCGCGGCCTCCGCCTTCTTCTCCCTACGGGCCTTGGCCTCGGCCTGCTTGGCCTGAGCCTTGGCGACCTTCTGGTTGAACTTGTCCACGCGGCCCGCGGTATCGACAAACTTCTGCGTACCGGTGTAGAACGGATGGCAGTTGCTGCAGATCTCGACGCTGATCTCGGCGCGCGTCGAGCCCGTGGTGAACGTATTACCGCAGGCGCAGCGCACGCGCGCCTGGCCGTGCCACGCGGGATGAATCTTCTCTTTCACGATGCCCTCTAGCGCGTGCCCGGCGACCGCGCGCGGGACGAAGACTCCCGCCCGTATGGCGACGGATGCACGCAAAACAGTATAGCATGGGGCCGCAATGCCCCCGTGCGAAGCAGGCAGGCCGCTCTTCCGGGGCCGCGAAGCACCGTGCCCATGTCTCGATCGCGCCTCATGCTCGTGCTCTTCTTGGGCGGCGCTACCGCCCTGGCGCTGGCCCAGGCCCGCGCCGCCGGAACCGCCGCGCCTGCTGCCGCCGTCACGGCGGCGGCCACCGCTACGCCCACGCCCGGTGTCTCGCTCGATCTCTCCGGCATTGCCGCAACCGACGTCAGCGGCGTCTGGGAGGTTGCCCACGAGGAGAACAGCGGACGCACCAGCTACACGCACTTGCGCCTGCACCAGAAAGGCACCAGCCTGCAGGGTGATTGGTTGGCCACCAACGGCAAAGCCTACCCGCTCGGCGGCAGCGTCGACGGCAACGTCATGAAGCTCGAGATCCAGGGCCCCAGCGGTACCATCACCGTTCAGGCGCAGCTGGATCCGCCTGCCAACATGGTGGGCCTCTTCCTGGAACCGGGCGGGAAGCGTACGGTCTTCACCGCCGACAATCAGGCCAAATACACCCCGCAGCCGGAGTCCACGGACAACGGCGAGGTCAGCTTACCGCACTGACCTGCCAACGCTAGCGGCGCGCCGCGGCGCGCTCGCGCAGACGTTGCTCCACGTACGGGCGCAATCCGCCCGCGTCGACGAGCGCGCGCATGAACGGCGGCAGCGCATGCGCGGTGTAGTGCGTGCCTTTGCTGACGTTCTCGATCGTGCCCGTGGCCGGATCGACCCGCACTTCGTCGCCCGCGCTGATACCGTCTACCGCCTCCGGGCATTCGAAGACGGGCAGTCCGATATTGAGCGAGTTGCGGTAGAAGATGCGCGCGAAGCTCTTGGCGATAACGGCTGAGACGCCGGCGCCTTTGATCGCGATCGGCGCATGCTCGCGCGAGGAGCCACAGCCGAAGTTGGTCTGAGCGACGATGAAGTCGCCCGGCTTCACCGTCGTCGCGAAGTTCTTGTCGAGATCCTCCAGCGCGTGCTTACCCAACTCGGCCGGATCGGTCAAATTGCAGTAACGCCCGGGAATGATGACGTCGGTATCGACGTTCTTGCCGTACGTGAACGCGTGTCCTTGCAGCATAATGGCTCCTAACGTGTGGCCGGCTCGAGCGTCAGCGAGCGCGGGTCGGTGATGCTTCCGAAGAGAGCGCTGGCGGCGCACGTCGCCGGCGAGGCCAAATAGATGGAAGCCTCAGGCGAACCCATACGGCCGACGAAGTTGCGGTTGGTGGTCGAGATGCAGACCTCGCCCGCCCCCAAGGTCCCCATATGGCCGCCGAAACAGGCTCCGCAGCCGGGGGTGTTGACGGCGCAGCCGGCTGCGGCCAGCGCACCGAGGATGCCCTCCTCCGCGGCTTGGATGTAGACGCGCTGCGAACCAGGGTTGACGATCACGCGGACGCTCTCCGCCACGCGCTTGCCTTTGAGGATGTGCGCGACCTCGCGCAGGTCCTCGATGCGGCCGTTGGTGCAGGAACCGATGAAGACCTGATCGACTTTCACGCCCACGCACTGCGTGACCGGTACCGTGTTCTCCGGCGAGTGCGGCATGGCAACGGTGGGAACCAGCGCCGAGGCGTCGATCTCGATGACGCGCTCGTAGTGCGCGTCGGGATCGCTGAAGACGGGCTCGAAGGCGCGCGTCGTCCGCTCGCGCACGTACGCGAACGTCTTCTCGTCGGGCGCGATGATGCCGTTCTTGGCGCCTGCCTCCACGGCCATGTTGGCCATCGTCAAGCGTCCGGTGATCGACATCGCGTCGATCGTCTCGCCGGTGAACTCGATGGCCTGATAGGTCGCGCCGTCGATGCCGCCGAGCATGCGGATCGTATGCAGCATCAAATCCTTGGCATACACGAACGGCTCCAGCGCGCCATGGTAGACGACCTTCACGCTCTGCGGCACCTTCAGCCAGACCTCGCCCAAGCAGAACGCCGCCGAGATGTCCGTCGATCCCATGCCGGTGGCGAAGGCTCCCAGCGCGCCGTACGTGCACGTGTGCGAATCGCCGCCGACGATCAACTCACCGGGCGCGATCAAGCCCTCCTCGGGCAGCACCACGTGCTCGATACCGCCCTTGCCCACGTCGAAGATATGCGTGACGTTCTGCTCGTGGGCCCAGCGCACCATGCTCGCGGCGATCTCGGCGCTGCGCGGGTCCTTCGCCGGCACGAAGTGGTCCGCCACCAGCGCGATCTTCTCGGGATCGAAGACGCGTCCGGCGCCCTCGACGCGATGAAACTCTTTGATCGCAACGGCCGCGGAGAGCTCGTTGGCCAAGACGAGATCCACGTTGGCATTGATGATCTCGCCAGGGGTGACGCGCTCGACACCGGCGTGCTTGGCGAGAATCTTCTCGGTAATCGTCATGCCCATCTCAAACGTACTCCCCACTCGTTTCCAGGGCACTCGCCCCGGTTTACGGCCCACACGGGCGATGCCGGAGACGCTACGCGTCAGCGCTGATTTTCCCTCTTTCCGGCAAGACGTTCCGTTATTTGGTCCAGTCGATCCCAGAGGCGATACGATCCGTCCCGCTCCAGCATCTGGACCTCCACGCCAAACAATTCAGACATGCGCTGCTCCGTCAACATCGCCGTCTTGGGTCCGTCGGCGGCGATGCCGCCGGCGCTCAATAACACCACGCGGTCGATCTCCGGCACGACGTCGGCGAGCTGGTGCGTCACCAGCACGATCCCTAACCCCGAGCGTGCCAGGGCACTCATGACCGAACGCAGTTCCCGCTGCGCGCGCAGATCCAAACTCGTGCTGGGCTCGTCGAACAGCAGCGCGCGCGGTTCGTGTACCAGCGCACGCGCGATCAGCACGCGGCGCCCTTCGCCCGATGACATCTCCCCAAGTGGGCGCGCGGCCAAGTGACCGGCATCCAAACGCTCGAGGGCGTGCAGCGCCCGCGCGCGCATCTCCCGGCTGATCTCGACGCGCGCGCCCACCCCCACGCTGGCGAAGAAACCGGAGAGCACCACCTCCAGGCCGCTCGTGTTCTCGCGCTGCGCGGCAGCGAGATCGTTGGAGACGATGCCCAGCAGCGTGCGCAGTTCGAAGACGTTCCAACGCTCCAATCCGAAGATCGAAAGATGCGAACCGGCGCGTGCCAACGGATAGCACTCGCGCGTGATCGTCTTGATCAACGTGGACTTGCCGCTGCCGTTGGGCCCGAGGATGGCGACGCGTTCCCCGTCCTCGATGCGCAGCGTCACGTCACGCAGCGCCAGGTGCCGCCCGCGCATGACCGAGACGCGCTGCAGATCGATGAGAGCCGGCGGGCGTTGTTCCATGATAGCCCAAGATACGCGCCCGGACGCCGCTCCACCGCTCCGCTCCTCGAAAGACGAAGGACTACGGCCAGGGAATCGCCGTCGTGAGCAGAGCGCGCCACGCCGGAGCGACGGTGCCGCCGGCGGCCATGTCGCGCTCCAACAGCAGGCGCGCGTGCGGCGTCAGCATCAGCGCCCCCGTCAGCGCCAGCGCGCGCTGCTGCACCGGATTTGCCACCGCGTCGTAGCGCAGCGAGAGGTAACCGTGCGGCCCAGGGCGGTAGAGCAGCATACCGTAGCCGCCGGAACTGCCCAGCGGTGAACCATGGCCGTCCACGTCGCTGTCGTGGCCGAAGAGCTGCTCGCCCCAGAACTCCCACTTGGCGCGTCTTATACTCAGCGTGGCGCCGTCACGCCGGTAGACGTCCGAGAAATCCGCGGCCCTCACTGGGGCGATCGTGCGCACCCCGCCCACGTGCTCCAAGCCCAGCGTCAGCACGCCCACGTCGTGCCGCACGAAGAGCGCGATCTCGGGGGCCGCCGCACGCGTGGTATATCCTAGCGGCAGCGGAGCGCCGCCGTACGCGGCACCGTGGAACTCGCCGCGATCGACGGCCGCCGCCAGATACCACGCCCCTACGTGCCGCTCCGCCTCCAACCCGAGACGCGGCTGCTGCAGCGCCAGGTCGTCATGGCCCGCGGTCATGGCGTAGATGGCGTACGGTGTCGCCGCGATCAGGCGCTGCTGCGGCGACTGCTGGAGCGGCAACTCGAAGAGCCCGGCACGGTAGAGCACGCTGCTGCGCTCGTTGTAGCTGGCAAGATAGCCGAGAAAGAGTCCTGCCGGTCCGCCGCCCGCACCGAGATTCTCATGCACGAAGGCCTCGACCCGCCCGAGCTCCAGCGCCCCCAGCACGACGCCGCCGCCGGTGGTCCGGCGGGTGTCAGGCGGAGCGACGCTGCTCTGATACATCTCCTGGTAGCGCACGGCAAGCGGTAGCGCCGCATGCTTGGGGAGCGTTAGGCGGTAGCCGTGTTCGCGGAAGGCGCGCCCGAACGCGTTGAGCTCCGGCAGCACCGAATGACAGGTCGTGCACGCAAGGCCATAGCGCTGTGCGAAGATCGGCACGGCGCCGGCGGGGGCCTGCAGCAGCGCGAGCACGGCGCAGAGCGCAAGGGCGGCCGGCACGAGCGCGGCGGCGCGCGTGCGTTTACTTGACAACGAGCACACCTCGCATCGGGCTCCCGTAGTGAAAGAAGCAGCCGTAGAGATAGGCGCCGGGAGCATCCGCCGTCAACGGCTGCGACGAGGCGCCGGGCTGCAGCTCTCCGCTGCTCCATTGCCCCTGGCTCAGGCGGGCGCCGCTAGGCTGCAACGCGGCAAGCGTGAAGGGGCTAGCGGCGGGGAACGTGCCTCCGGTGATGGCGCTGGCCGTATGCGGGAAGCCCTCACTGTTGTGAAAGACGATCACCGTTCCGACCGCCACCGTGGCTGGATTGGGCGCGTAACCAGCCAGCACGCCGAAGGTCCCCTGCAGGGGTCCGTTGGCGCCGAGGTTCAGGTCGACGCGCTGTACGGGCACCCCCACCGGCACCGTCGCCGAACTCGACGTCGCCGGCTGCGCGTTGGGGGTGCAGGCGACACTCGCAACCGTGGCCGCGACGAGCAACAGCCAGCGCATCTCAGCGTCCCCCCAGCCGCGCCAGGACGTCGTCGCACAGCAGGCGCATGGCCGGATCGGTGGTCAGCTTACGCGCCGCGGCGTAGGCGCGCGCCGCCTCTCCACGATCTCCGGCGCGCAAGGCGATGCTGCCCAGCAGAAAGTAACCTTTGGCGAAACCCGGCGCTAGCGTCAGGGCATGCCGGGCCTCGACTCGCGCTTCGTCGAGCCGCCCGACGCGCAGTAACGCCAAGCCCAAATTGTAGCGCACCGAGGCCACGTTCCCGTTCCCCGGCAGCAGCGCTGCAAAGGCGTTGACGGCGACGTCGTAGGCGCCACCGCGTAACGCTGCAAAGCCCTCCTGATAGCGCGCCAACGCCGAGTCAGGGGCGCTGGCGCGGAGCGCTCGTGCGTCTCGTTGCGCCTCCAGGTACTGGCCGCGCTGCAGATCCACGAAGATCAGCCCCAACCACGCCGGGAGAATTCCGGGATCGCGTGTCAGCGCGGTGTCGAAAGCGTGCGCCGCCTCGTCGTAGCGCGCCGTACGCGCGAGGACCAGGCCCAAGTCGTAGTACGCCGTAGAGCCCTGCGGCTCGTCCGGATCGCGCGCGATGGCGGAGCGGAACTTCGCCTCGGCCCCGGCCAGATCGCGGCGGGCGTAGAGCGCGAAGCCTTGGTTGATCTCCTCGAAGGCGCGCCGCGTCTGCGCTTGATGTCCAAGATCGAGCGGCTGGTGCCCTCCAGGCCCGGGCGGCGGCGTCTCCGTCCCGTAGGTTTGCGCACCGGCGGGGGCCGCCAGGAGCGCCGCCAAGATGAGGGCGGGCACCGCCATCCTCATGGTCGCGGGCTCTCGCCCGGCGGCTGGTTCGGGAACACGGGATCGAGCGTCGGGGACTCCGCCTCCAACTGGGGCCAGCAATCCCAAGCCTTGCGCCCGGCCGCCGAGATCGGACCCAGCAGAGCATGGCCGGAAGGCTCCGCAGTCAAGCCACGCTCGGCGGCTGCCCAACCCGTGGGAGCCGGGGCGGAGCCGACGGCGCGTGCGGCAACCGCCACCCCGCCTGCGAGGAGGGCGGCAAGCAGAGCCACGAGCGTAAGATAACGGGCCATCGTCACTCCTAACCTAGCCGCGGAGTATGCGGAGACCCTGAAGGCCGCTAGGCCGTGCGTATGGGGAGGCGCAAGGTGAAGACCGAGCCACACCCTGCCTCACTGCGCACCTCGATCGAGCCGCGGTGCGCCGCGGCGATCCAACGGCAGATGGCCAAGCCCAGGCCCGCGCCAGCCTCGCCGTTCACGCTAAGGCTCACGAACGGCTCGAAGATCTCGGCCAGCCGTTCGCGTGGGATCCCGCTCCCGCTATCGCGCACCTCGAGCGTCGCCTCCCCGCGTGCGGGGCGCGCCGCGATCTCGATCGCTCCCCCGGGCGGCGTAGCGCGCAGCGCGTTGCTGACGAGATTTCCCACCAGTTCCAGAAGCCGCTCGCGGTCCCCGGTGACCAGCGTGAACGCGCCCTCCTCGCGCCGCAGGCCGACGCCGCGCGCCTGCGCCTGACCCGTGAAGCGGCGCACGGTTGTCGCCACCACGTCCTGAAGGTCAACCGGCTCGCTGGCCACGCTCACGCCGCTGGCCGGGCGCGCGAGGGTGAGGAGATCTCCGGCCAGGCGCGCCATCCGCCGCGCCTCCTCCAATACCCGCTCCAGCGCCGGCGCCGCCTCCTCCGGGCGCCCGTCGCGCAGAGCCACCTCCGCCTCCGCGGCAATCACCGCGATGGGCGTGCGCAACTCGTGCGACGCCTGTGCCGCGAAACGCCGCTGCAGCTCCAAGGACTGCGCCAGCGGCGCCACTGCCATGCGCCCTAGCGCATACGCCGCCGCCGCCGCCGCCACCAGAATCGGCACGTTGGAAGCGACGATCCCCACGAACAACGATCGCGAGTAGGCGCGCACGGCCGCGTCGCCCAGCGGCGTGCCGGACAACTCCGCGAGCTGATCGCGTTGGCTGCCCAGTGCAACGAGATAGAACGCGGCGTCTGCGGCCAGCAGCACCAGCAGCAAACTCAAGCCGCTCCAGAGCGCCACGCGCAATGCCGCGGCGCGCGCGCCGCGATCCGCCGTGCTACTCTGCGCCGCCACGGCGACCGCAGAGCGCCTGATAGCCCATGCCCCACACGGTCTTGATGGGATCCGCTCCCCCCGCGCCTTTGATCTTCCGGCGCAGTTGGCTGACGTAGACCTCGACGATATTGCCGGAACCCTCGTACTCGTACTGCCACACGCGCTCGATGATCTGCTGACGGCTCAGCACGACGCCTGCGTTGACCAGCAAGTACTCTAACAGCCGCAACTCGGTGGCACCCAAGTCGAGCGGGCGTCCGCGTACGGTTGCCGTGCGTGCCGCACGGTCCAGCCGTACGTCGCCCACGCTGACCACGTCGGCCGCCACGGGCCGTTCCGCGCGCCGCAGCAGCGCGCGCACGCGCGCCAGCAACTCCTCCGTCGAGAACGGCTTGACCAAGTAATCGTCGGCGCCCGCATCCAACCCGCTCACACGATCCTCCACGCCGTCGCGCGCGGTGAGCATCAGGATCGTCGCCCCCACGCTTTGCGCGCGCGCGGCGCGACAGACCTCAATACCGTCCCGCTTGGGGATCCCGATGTCGAGGATCGCCAGTGCGTAACTCTCCGTGAGCAGTTCGTCCAGCGCCGCCTCGCCGTCGGATACGACGGTGACGGCGTAGCGCAACTCCTCCAGCGCCCGTTTGATCGAACGCGCCAGCGCCTCGTGATCCTCCACCAGCAGCAGACGCATGCGCGGTAGCAGTTCCAGAGCCGCGGCCGCGTCCCTGGCGCCAGGGCCGGCGCCTGTCGGCGCCCAACCAAGCGCCGACGTGATTGACCGAACCGGATCCGCCGCGGCACTGGACGCGCGCATCCTCGCCGCCGTCGCCGACGGCATCGACGACGCGGCCTTCGATACCCTCGCTCGCGACATCTTCGCGCATCAACTGCGCGAGAACGCTCCGTATGGACGCTGGGTTCGCTCGCTGGGCTGGAGCGAGGAGCGCCTGCCCGGAAACTGGCGCGAGATTCCCGCCATTCCCGCACCGGCGTATCGAGAGGCGGCGTTGGCGGCGTTCCCACACGCGCGCGCCGCGTTGCAGTTTGAAACCAGCGGCACCACGAGCGGGCGGCCCGGGGTGCACTACGTCGAGCGCGCGGAACTCTACGATGCGTCGCTGCTGGCGGGATTTCGCCGTTTCATGCTCCCCGACGGCGCGCGTTTGCGCTATCTCAGCCTCGTACCCGACCCAGCCGAATCGCCCCAGAGTTCGCTCGGCTACATGCTGCGCGCGGTCGCGCACGAGTTAGGTGACGACGGCGGCTTCTTCTTGCACGGCGGCGCGCTGGAGCTGGAGCCATTCCTGAGCGCCGCGCGCCGCGCGCAGGCTGAGCGCCGCGCCGTCTGCATCGCGGGCACCGCCTTCGCCTTCGTCCATCTCTTCGACGCGCTGCGCAGCGCCGGAATTTCGCTGCGCTGCGCGCCGGGCTCGCGGGCGCTGGAGACCGGCGGCTTTAAAGGGCGCTCGCGCGAAGTCGAGCGCGGCGACCTCTACGCGGAGTTTCCCGCGCTCTTGGGCATCCCGCAGGAGCGCGTCGTCGCCGAATACGGCATGACAGAGCTGCTCTCGCAGCACTACGACGTCGTGCTGACCGAACCGGGACGCGCGCTGCACGAAGGCCAGCGCGTGAAATCGTCGCCGCCCTGGCTGCGCGTGCTGGCGATCGATCCGGTCAGCGGGCGTGAGGCGGCACCCGGCTGCGCCGGCGCGCTGCGCCACGTGGACCTCGCCAACCGCTCGAGCGTCGTGGCGGTGCAGACCGAAGATCTGGGCTACGCTCTCGACGAGACGCATTTTGTGCTGCTGGGGCGCAAGCCTGGGAGCCTGCCGCGCGGCTGCTCGCTGGATGCCGAAGCGTTAGCGGTGCTCCATGCGCGCTAAACTCTACGCGCGGCACATCGTGGATGCGATCGCCGCCGCGGCGCAACGCTGGCAGCACCCCGACTTCCCGCCGCGCCTGCGCGCGCAAGCCGCGCTCGAAGCACGCACCGGCTTCAGCGCGCCGGTCGTGGAGATCGCGCTCGAGCGCATCCTCGCACGTTTGACTGCCGGCGAGATCGAGTGTGCACTGCGCGCCGACTTTGGCTCGCTGGACGTGCTGGACGGCGTGGCGCCCGGACCTTACGGCAGGGCCGCCTACGCCGCCCCCGCCGGCACCGTGCTGGTGATCTCCTCCAGCACCACCATCGGTGTGGGGCTCTGGCCGGCGCTCCTCGCGCTGTGCTGCCACAACGACGTCATATTGAAAGAGCCGGAGCAGGCACTGGGCGCGGCTTTCTTCGAAACGCTGACCGAGGAGCAACCGCTCCTGGCCGGGCGCACGCATGCGGCGGCTTGGCGCGGCGGCGACGAGCGCATCGAGGAGCCGCTCTTCGCGCGTGCGGCGACGGTGGTGGCGTTCGGCTCAGATGCCACGCTGCGCGCGATCCGCGAGCGTCTGCCGATCTCCACGCGCCTGGTCGTTTACGGCGGCGCCGCGAGCATCGGCATCGTGCTGCGCGCCGCACTCGCCAGCGAGGCCGCGGCGGCCCGCGCGGCGGACGGCGCCGCCGTCGATCTCTCGCTGTACGAATCCAGCGGCTGCCTCTCGCTGCACGCGCTCTACGTCGAGCGCGGCGGCGACGTCACTCCGGAGCACTTCGCCCGCTTGCTGGGGCAGGCGCTCGAGCGGCGCAGCGTGGAGTTTCCCGTGGGCCGGCGCGATCTCGCGCAGAGCGCGGCCGTGCGCAGCGTGCGTGAGGTGGCCTCGTTCCGGCAGACGGCCGGGCACGGCGCGGTTCTAACCTCCGCCGATCTCACCTGGACGCTCGTGCTCGATCCACCGGCGGACGCCGTACCGGCGCTCCTGCCGCGCACGCTTGGCATCGCGCCCGTGCGCGACGCAGCCGCGGCATTCGAGCAGGTGGCGCACGCGCGCATGCCGGTGGAGACGGTGGGCATCGCACCGGCCACGGCAGCGGAGGCGGCTGCGCTCGCCACGGCAGCGGCCAACGTTGGCGCCTCGCGCATCTGCGCGCTCGGTGCCATGCAGGATCCGCATCTCGCCTCGCACCATGGCGCGCGCCCGTGCGCCGCCGACTTCGTGCGCTGGGTGGACGTCGAGTCATGAGCACGGCAGCGATTCAGTTGCGTACCGCAATTCCAGGTCCGCGCTCGCGCGCGCTGGCACGCGCTCTGCGTGCCAGCGAGTCGCGCAACGTCACGTTCGTCTCGCCGCACACGCCCATTTTCTGGGAGCGCGCTTTCGGCTCAGCGGTCGTGGACGTAGACGGCAACCAGTTCATCGATCTCACCGCCGCATTCGGCGTGGCGGCGGTCGGGCATGCGCATCCGCGCGTGGTGGAGGCCATCACGCGGCAGGCCGCGCAACTCCCGCACGGCATGGGCGACGTCTATCCCACGGCAGTCAAAGTAGCGCTCATGGAGCGACTGATCCAGCTCACCGGCTTGGGGAAAGTCGTGCTCTGCGGGGGCGGATCGGAGGCGGTGGAGGTGGCGCTGAAGACGGCGCTGCTCGCCACGCGCAAGCCACGCGTCTTGGCATTCGAAGGCGCCTACCATGGGCTGACGCTAGGTGCCTTGCGCGTGGCTGGAATCGCGAAGTTTCGCGCGCCCTTTGCCGCCTTGGTAGAGGAGCCGCTGCTCCTGCCCTTCGATTGCGACACCACGGAAGTGGAGCGCGCGCTCGCGCACGACTCCACCATCGGCGCCGTCATCGTGGAGCCGCTGCAAGGGCGCGGCGGCGAGCGCGTGCCACATCCCGACTTCCTTCGCGGTCTGCGCGCGGTGACACGCCGCCACGGCGTGCTCTTGATCTGCGACGAGATCTACACGGGCTTCGGACGCACCGGTGCGCTCTTCGCGTCGCTGGAGTCCGGCGCCGAGCCGGATCTCTTGTGCGTGGGCAAAGCGCTCGCGGGCGGCTTCCCCATCGCCGCCTGTGTGGGCAGTAACGCGGTCATGGAGGCGTGGCCGCTCTCCACGGGCGAGGCGCTTCATACCTCCACGTATCTAGGGAATCCCATGGCCTGCGCCGCCGCGCTGGCCACGCTCGAGGTCGTGGCGAGCGAAGATCTGCCGGCACGTGCCCGTGCCTTGGGCGACGTCATCGCCGCGCGCTTGGAGCCGTTGCGCGGGCTGACACACGTGCGCGACGTGCGCGGCCGCGGCGCGATGTGGGGCGTCGAGGTCGACGCGCCGGCACGCGCAGTCGCTGCCACCGAGGAGGCGTTGCGCCGCGGCGTCATCGTGCTGCCGTCGGGGGCACGCGGCGAGGTCGTCTCGATCACGCCGCCGTTGATCATCGACCGCGCGGATCTCGACGCCGCGCTAACCGTTCTCTGCGACGTTCTACGGGGGCATGCTGCGTGAGCCGTCAAATCGGAACCGCTCTGCTGGGCTTGGGGCGCACCGCGGCCGCGCTCTACGTGCCGGCGCTGCAGGCGCACCCGCGTTACGAGCTGGTAGCGCTGTCGTCGTCACATGCGGGCCGTGCGGCCGAGACCGCCGCCGCACGTAAGATTGCGCACGCCTACGACGACTGGCGCGAGGCGGTCGCGGATCCGAGCGTCGAGCTGGTGGTGGTCGCATCTGCGCACGACGCGCGCGCGCAGCAACTGCGCGAGGCGCTACGCGCCGGGCGGCATATCCTGACTCGCGTGCCGTTCGGTGACAGCCGCGACGAGGCCGCAATACTGTTGGAGGCGGCACGCGAGACGCAGAGAGTTGCCGGCGCGGCGCTCCCGTTGCGTTACCTGTCCGCGTTCCAAGCCTTGCGCGAACTCGTGCGTGGCGCGCATCTCGGTGACGCGCGCCTGGCCGCCTGGCGGCAGGTGAGTGCAGCCTGGCATCGCGCCGCTGCCGTTCATGCCGTCGACGCGCTGCGTTGGACACTGGGCGGCGCGAGCAGCCACATCCAGCGCTTAGAAGGCGAGCGGCAACTTCTGCTGCAGATGCGCAACGGCGCAGACTGCGCGAGCCAACTCGCGCTGGATGGCCGCGGCGCAACCGAAGACTTCTCCTTCAGCGTCAGCGGCAGCCGGCGCATGGCGCTGGTCGTGGGGGACCACCCCGAGGACGGCGAGCTGCACGTCATCGAGGGCGACCGCGACGACGAATACGCACTGCGCCCCTCACGCTACCAACGCTTCGCGGCGGCCCATCGACTGGTGCCGCCGCTGCTGGAGCTGCTCGACGATCTCGCGCTCGCGATCGACGGCAACGCAATGACGGCGCCGGCCCTTGCCGACGCCGCCGCTGCGATGGACGCTACAACTTGGGCGTAGGCGGCGCGAAGCCGAAGCCGCCGGCGGCAAGCACCGCCATTCCCACCGTGGCGAGGCCAACCACCCAGCCTAGACCGCGCACGTAGCGCTGGCCGCCGTAGGCACCAAGGTAGCCGAAGAGCGCGATTGCGACGTGGTCCAGCGCATGCGCCAACGGGTGCGTATCCAGATAGTCGTAGGTTGACGGCCACATCAAGAACATCATGGCCAACGGCCCCACGATGATCGGCACCAGCCACAACGGCGAGCCCTGCTCCCGGTCGCGCGAGGGTCCACGCGCCGCCAACGTCGCCGCGATCACCGCCAGCAGGATCACCGCCGCGTGGAAGAGATGATGCTCGGCGATCGGTACCTCCTCGGGCTTGAGCGCCGGAACGATGGCGATGGCTAACGTCGCCAGCGTTGCGACGCAGGTCACCGCGCGACGCGGCGCGACGCTCATGAGAGGCGCCCCTGCGGCTTGCGGGTCGCCATGCGGATGCCCTCGACCAGTGCGACGGCCATGCCGATCAACATGACGATCGCGCCCACCGTGGCCCACGAGGCCACGTGGGGCCCGGGCGCCGGCTCGATGGCGTAGCGGCGCGGCACACCGGCTGCGCCGGCGACGTAGAAGCCCAGCAAGAACGCCGCCATGCCGCCGAAGACCAGCGTCCCCACCAGCCAGCGCAGCGCGGGCGCACTGCTTTTACCGGTGCGCTCCTCGAGCATCATGAAGACGAAGCCCAGCACGAAGAGCAGCACCCCGCCCAAGAGATAGGTGTGGAAGTGCGCCGGGACCCACAGCGTGTTGTGCAGATTGTTGTTGAAGGGAATCGAGGCGTCCAGGAGCGCGCCGATACCGCCCACGACCCAGCCGATCAGGCCGGTGTAGATGAAGATCGAGCCGAGCGTCCAGCGCATCTTCGAGCGGTAGACCAGCATCAGGCAGCTGAAGATCGTGACCACGACCGTCGGCAGCGCCGACATGTAGGAGAACGCCTCGCCCATGTACTGCAGCGCCTGGGCTTGGGCGAAGTCCATGTACAGGTGGTGGAAGTAGGCCAAGAGCACGAAGATCAACGTACCCCACCACGCCACGGCGAGCGGCACCGAGGTGTGGTAGCTGCGCCCCGCATAGCGCGGCACGCCCACGTAGACCCAGGCGCAGGCCATGTAGATGGTCAGGTTGGCGATGGCGTGTCCGAAGAAGTACGTGACGTTCTTGGCCCAGAGCGGATCGATCTGCATCGAGGGGTTGAACAGATGCGCGAGCAGCGCGACGCCGATGACCATGCCTGCGGCGCCGGTGAGCAGCCCGTCGATCGACGCCACCATCGCGGCGAAGGACTGTGCCGACGGCGGCTGCTTACCGGCCTCCGTGAAGGCACGGTTATGGAAGATGTAATCCCAGCCCATGGCGTCGCGCAGGCTACCGTGACGCTGCATGATGCAGCCCAGCAACTGCACGCACCAGATCGACCAACCGACGCTCACCAGCATCATGCCGATGAGGAAGGCACCCGTGGCCCAGGGCGCCCAGGTCGCACCGATGAACGGCAGCGGATACAGGAAGGTCCAAGCCGCGCCGAACTTGCCGGGGAAGACGCTGAGGATCACCGCCGCTACACCGGCCATGATGAAACCATAGGCCCAGTAGGCAACGCGCTCGTCCAGCGGGCCCTCTAGCCGCATCATGTACCAGATGCCGCCCATGGTGGCCAGGGCCATGGCGCTGATCATCCCGACGCCGTGCAGCGTCAAGATCGAGTAGAAGACGTCGGGACCAAAGGAGATCCAGCCGGCCTGCTCCGCGCGCATGGTGACGCCCAAAATCGCCATCAGCGCGAAGATCGCCAGGCCCGTATCGACCCAGATCCACATCAGCCGCCGCGCCGAGCGCAAGTCATCCGGCCGTAGGGTCTCGATCTCGTGGTGCGCGAGGCCGTGCGTCGCGTGCGTGTCGTGTACGATTGTTTGTGCCATCGCTATCGAACCTCGAACGTTGCTTGCATGTAGGCGTGGCCGACGCCGCAGAACTCCATGCAGCGCACGGTGTACTTCCCAGGCTCTGTAAAGTTCACGGCCAGGTGATTTACGTAGTCCGGCATCGCCTGAACCTGTGCCAGCAGCCGGTTCTCGGGATCGTAGATGCCGAAGCCGTGATTGACGTCCTTAGACGTCACGTCGAAGACGATCGGCGTATTCACCGGAAGCACGGCGGGGATGGGAAACGCGAACTGCACCGCGGTTACCGGAACGTGCTTGGCAGTCGTGAGCTCGGCGGCCTTGAGATACGGAAACGACGGGATCGTGATCGCGAAGAGCGCCGCGAAGACGACGACCAAGGCCGATAGCCACCAGCGCCGCAGGGCGTAGGCGCGTCCCTGGACGGCCGACAGCTCGAGGGTGCTCGCGCGCGTGGAGAGCGCGATGCCGATCATGACCGCTATGGCAAGCGCGGCGAGAACGAGGAACAGCGGTAAGACGAGAGGGCCTCTAGCCACAAGTCATCCTTCCCGACACCATGCGGCGGCGGCGCTACTTCTGATAAGCGCTCGTCACAGGCATCGTGGCAATGGGAGCGTGCGCTCCAGGTGCAAAAGAGTACACCTCCACGATAACCGCACTCCGGGAAGAAGCCGGGAAACACTCGTGAAGCCGGTCTTGCGAAATCGTCGTACTACGACATATGTCGTAAGCGCGACATTACGGAAGATCTGCGCGCTACGGTAACACGAAGTTGTTGGATGTCACCTGCTGCACAGTAATGGTACCGTAGCTGTACGGGCCCGACGAACTGTACTGACTGGGCGAGCTTGAACCGCCTGCTACGCCGAACCAATCGCCGGCGTCTACGACGCCGTCGTGATTGGTGTCGATCCACACGCCTACCTTATAAACGGCATTCACGGGCAGATCCGAGAGACGGAACGTGCTATCGGCATTGACGGGTGCGCCGCCCGGATACTCCACGTCCAGGATCGTGGGCTTGTTGCCCACGCTACCACTGTAGGCGAAGGCTACGAACGAGGCAGACGACGGCGCGGAGGAGCCTCCTCCTACAATGGATCCGCCGGCGGCCTGCAGCGCTTTGAGCACGTCGAGGCGTCCCGCGCCCTGACCGGCGGTGAGGTTGAGGTTGTCGTCGTTATTTGGATTCTGGAAGATGCTCAAGACTTGTGCGGGCATCAGCGAAGGATTGACGGAGAGCATCAGCGCAACCGTACCGGCCACGTGCGGTGTGGCTTGCGAAGTGCCGACGAAGAAGCCCGAGCAGACACCGCCCGTGGTACTGGGGGTGCAGGTATAGCCCGGCGTTTGATCGCCAATCGAGTAGAGATTGAAGATCCAGTGCAAGTTGTCGAAGTCGGTCGCGCTTGGCGTGCCCGGGTTGCCGCCGCCCGGTGCGATCAGCGTCGGCTGCATGACCGTGTTGGGACTGGTTGGCGCATCGGCAGTTGGTCCGTAGTCGGAGTACGAGGCCCGCACCTCCGTGCCGCTGGATGCATCGCACGGTGTCGCTCCACTCGTGCAGGAGTCGTTGATGATCGCGCTGGCTCCCACGGAGATGACCCGGCGATAGCCGCCCGGATACTCGATGCCGGCTCCCGTCGGATCACTGTTACCGGCGGCCGCGACGACCACAACATTGTGGGAAATTGCCTGTTCCACCGCGGCATATTCGGTCGCATCGGGGGCGCCAAAAGCCCCCAAGCTCATGCTGACAACCTTCGCGCCGTGGGCTACCGCGTCGCCGAGCGCCTTGGCCTCGTCCGTCGTGCTCGCACCGCAGTCATTTGCATTGGCGCTAGGAAGAACGCACGAGACACCGGTGGCGTCGGTGTCGGCGAAGATCTTGAACTCGAGCAGCGGGGTATTCCAGCCGACGCCGGCAAAGCCGGACCCGTTGTTCGTCACGGCCGCGGCGATACCGGAGACGTTGGTGCCATGGCCGTCGGTATCTTCGATGCCCGCGACCTTGCCGGAGCCGGTGTAGTCGACTTCGGAATAGGTGACCTTGCTCGCGAGATCCGGATTACTCGTATCGTAGCCGGTGTCGATGATCGCGATGGAAACGCCGGCGGAGCCTTTCGTGATGCCCCACGCCTGCGGCATCGAGACGCGATACATGTCCCACTGATCGTAGGGATCGATGTAGGTGTCGTTGGGGATCACGGCGGCATCCTGCGGACGCAGCGCTCCGAGCCGATAGCGGTAATGCGCGGGATAGACGGCGGCGACGTCGGGGCGCGCCTGCAGTTGCGCCTTCATCGCCTCGACCTGCGCGGGCGCGACGTGGACGCCGCGCCATGTCATGCCGCCGAAGGCGCCGATCGCGTGCCCTTGCACGCCCAGCGCGCGCTCCACGTCGGCCGCGCTGCGCCCCTCCATGGCGAGAGCGCCGGGGCGGTAGACCACCGAGAGCACACCGGGCACGACGTTCGCGCCCTGCGCCGCGCGTTGCACGCCGCGCCGCACCGCGCCCGCGTACGACCGCGCCGCCGCGGCGGGATTGCGCGCCGCCGAGAGCGTGCCGCTGCCGGCTGCGATGCCTCCGCTCGAGTCCGCGATGGCGTTAAAGAAGACGGTGGTGCTGACGTTCCCCGCTACCGTCGTGGTCTGCGGCGCCTGCCCGACGCTGCCCAACACCGTGAGCTTCACGCCGGTCAGCACCGGGTTGAGATGGCAGCTCACCGGCGTCTGCCCCAGCACGTAGGTCGTTCCCGCGACGCTTACCTCGGCCCATGCCTGCGCGGGATTGGAGTTGACGGACAACGTCTGCGAGTTTTGCGTCTGCGCCACGCACAGCGTTGACGGAGCTGGCGCTAGTCCCGGCGCCGGCGTCGCCTGTACGTACTGGCCGCCGCCGGGAGGGATCACACCGCCCCCGCCGCCGGTGCCCCCACCGCCGCCTCCACACGCGGCTAGCACCGCCGTGGCAGCCAGCATCCCCAACACGCCGTGGATCCGCCGCATCTTCCTTTGTCCCTCTCGATTGGAGAGCCGGCGAACCCGGCGCTGCAACGTCAACGTACCCTCATATCGGCAAGTTCCCGCCGTGATGAGAGTCTGCTACCCGTCGCCTTCCAGCGCGCGCCAGAGCAGCGCCAGCGCCGCCGTGCTCGCGCGGCGGATCACCTCCGCGCGCGTGCCGGGAAACTGGAGCCTGCGCGCCTGTGCGCGCTCGGGCGTCGCCAGCGCGATCCACACCAGCCCCACCGGTTTCTCCGGCGTGCCGCCATCGGGACCCGCCACGCCCGTCGTCGCCAGCCCCACGCTGGCGTCCAGCGCGCGCCGGACGCCGGCCGCCATCTCCACCGCGGTCTGCTCGCTGACCGCACCGTACGCGCGCAGCGTCTCCTCGCGCACGTGCAGCAGGTGCGCCTTGACCGCGTTCTCATAGGCCGTCACACCGCCGGCGTAGACACGCGAGATGCCCGGTACCGCCACCAGATCCGCGGAGACCGTCCCGCCCGTGCAGCTCTCCGCCACGGCCAAACTCCAGGCGCGCGCCTCCAGCGCCGCACCGATGGCGCCTGCCAGCGTCTGCTCATCCACACCGAAGATGCCGTGCTGCACACGCTGCCGGATGCGCCCCTCTAACTCGTCGAGCAGGGCCACGGCACCGTGACGGTCCGCAGCGCGCGCCGTCAACTTGATGTCCACGGACCAGCCGAAGTGCGCGAGCATGGCGATCGTGGGATTGCGCTGACTCTCGAACAGGTCGTGGATGGCGTCGTCCAACTGCGACTCGCCCCAGCCGATCGTATGAATCGCACGCGAAACGGTCGTCTGCGTGAGTCCGTAGTGGCTGGACAGCCACGGCACGAGCCGCTCGTCGAGCATCGCGCGCATCTCGCGCGGCACGCCCGGCATGCAGGCGATGATCTTCCCGTCGGACCGACGGGCCACGAAGCCTGGAGCGGTGCCGTTGGGGTTCTCCAGAACCACGGCATCACGCGGCAGCATCGCTTGAATGCGATTGTTCTCGGTCATCGTCCGGCCGAGCGCCGCAAAGCGCGCCTCGACCGCGCGCAGGCAGTCCTCGCGTAACTCCAGCGGCTGATCCACGACGCGCGCCACCGCGTGGCGCGTCACGTCGTCCACGGTCGGCCCGAGACCGCCGGTACAGACGGCGAGATCGGCGCGCTCGAGGATCTCCTGCAACAGCCGCGTCTGGCGCTCGACGTTGTCGCCGACTCCGTGCGTGGCGTAGACGTCGATGCCCACGCCGTTGAGCACGCCGGCGACGGTGCGGGAGTTCGTGTCGGTGAGATCCCCCAGCAGCAGCTCCGTGCCGATTGCGACCAGTTCCGCGGCAGGCATCCGCTGCGCCGTCAGGCTTCCTGGCCGCCGCGCGCGCGCCGCGCGTCGAGCCGGCCCATGATCTCGCCCACGATGCCGCGTCTGAAGAGCAGCACGGTGAGGATGAAGATCAGACCGATCACCACCCCCGGCGCGTTCACCAGGACGGCGAGACGGTCGGAGAGCAGGAGGTAGAACGCCGCGCCGATGATCGGGCCGTAGACGGTACCCATGCCGCCCAACAGGGTCATCATCACGACCTCGCCGCTGGTTTGCCAGTCCACGTTGTCCATGACGGTGAAGTGTTGGTGCACGACCAGCATGCCGCCTGCCAAGCCCGAGACCGCGGCCGAGAGGATGAACGCCATCAGCTTGTAGTGGTCCACGTTGTAGCCGAGGCTGCGGGCGCGCTGTTCGTTTTCGCGGATCGCCTTGAGTACCTGGCCGAAGGGCGAGTGGATCACGCGCTTGACGAAGGCTACGGCGATGACTGCGATGACGAGCCACGCATAGTACATCACGCGGTCGTTCTCGAGCGGCAGCCCGAAGAACGTGCCGCGCGGCACGGCCTGCAGGCCGTTCTCACCGCCGGTCCAGCCGATGAACACGGTGACGGCAAAGTAGATGACCTGCGCGATCGCCAGCGTGATCATCGCGAAGTAGATGCCTTGCGTTCGTATCGAGAGCACGCCCACGAGGTACGCCAGGCCGATCGAGAATGCGACGCCGGTCAGCAGCGCCGCGGGCATCGGCAGATGCGTGTGCAGCATGACGATACCGGTGATGTAACTGGCGCCGCCGAAGAACATCGCGTGGCCGAACGAGAGCAGCCCGGTGTAGCCGAGCAGCAGATTGAAGCCTACGGCGAACAACGCCCACACGACGATGTTGGTGGCCAGCACCGGGTACAGCAGCCAGGGCAACGCCAGTCCCAAGACGAGTAGCGCCAAGCCGAGATAGTCGAACTTACCGCTGGAAACTTGATCTCCGCCCGCGCGCACTAGCGGCTCCCCTCAACGCTGCCGAAAAGCCCGGTGGGCTTCACCAGCAGGACGAATGCCATCAGAATATAGATCAACGTTCCGCTGATCGGCGGGTAGAAGAACGCACCCAGCGCCACGACTACACCGACGACGAAGCCGGTGACGATCGAGCCGAGGATGGAGCCCATGCCGCCGATCACGACCACGGCGAACGTGGGAATGATGATGTCGTCGCCCATGAGCGGGGCGACGTTGTTGACCGGAGCCGCAAGCACGCCGGCGAAGGCCGCCAAGGCGCAGCCGAAGCCGAAGACGCCGGTGATCAGGGCGGGGACGTTGATGCCGAAGGCGCGCACCAGACCCGGGTTCTCCGTGGCGGCGCGCAGCGTGGCACCCAGTGAGGTCTTCTCGATCAACAGCCACGTCGCGATGCAGACGATCAGCGAGGCCACGATGACGAAGACGCGATAGGTCGGATAGATCATGAAGCCGAGGTTGACGACACCCTCGAGCTTACCGGGAATCACGTAGGGCGAGCCCTGCATGCCGAACTTCAGGCGCATCGCGTCCTCGATGAAGAGCGTGATGCCGAAGGTCAAGAGCAAGTTGTAGAGCACGTCCAGTTTATAGAGGCGGCAGAGCAATAAGCGCTCGAGAATGATACCGACGATCGCCACGACGATCGGCGAAGCGATCAGCGCGACCCAAAAGTTGAGGCCGAGGCTCTGGGCCCCGACGTACGCCACGAAGGCACCCAACATATACATGGTGCCGTGGGCGAAGTTGACGATGCGCAGCAGGCCGAAGATGATCGCCAGACCGAGGCTGAGCATGGCATAAAACGCTCCGCTCACTAGTCCATTGAAAATCTGCCCGCCCAAAGACTCGAGCACGCTTCTCCCTCTCCGGGTTCTGGAATGAACGGCGGGGGCCGCCGCAGCGACCCCCGCATCGCCTCTACCCTACTGTAAGTGGCACTTGACCTCGGAGGCCGGGCGGAACGCCTCTTCTCCGGGGATGGTCTTCAGGATCTTGAAGTAGGCCCACGGCTGCTTGACCTGCGATGCCGGGAGCACTTCGGCCAGATACATGTCGTGGATCAACAGGTTGTCCTGCGGGCGGATATAGCCGTTGTGGACGAACGCGTCGTTGATCTTGTGACCCACCAGCTGCTTGACGACCGCATCCGAATCGGCGCTGCCGGCACGCTTCACGGCCTCCAGGTACTGGAGCACCGCGGAGTAGTTGGCGAACTCCGACCACGTGGGCATGTTGCCATGGAACTTCTTGGCGAAGCGCTCGGCAAAAGCACGTGACTTCGCATCGAGATCCCAGTAACCGCCGATCGTCACCGTCGAGCCGGCCCAGTAGTCCGGACCCAACGCGTGCACGTCCGATTCGAAGAGCAGCATGACGCCGACCTTCAGCGCCTTCTTGAGGCCAAACTCGTTGATCTGCTTCATGGCGTTGACGGTGTCGTTGCCGGCGTTGGCCAGGCCGATCACGTCGGGCTTGGCCGCCTGCGCCTTCAGCAGATAGGACGAGAAGTCGGAGGTGCCCAGCGGCACGAAGTCATTGCCCAGGACCGAACCGCCGTTGGCCTCGACGGCCGCGACCGTGTCCTTGGCCAAGGCTTGGCCGAACGCATAGTTGGCGGTGATGAGGTACCACTTCTTCCCGCCTTCCTTGGTCATCGTCGCCGCCGTGCCGTGAGCCAGCGCGTAGACGTCGTAACCGTAGTGGAAGGTGTACTTGTTGCAGTACTTCGGATCGTTGGTGATGGCGTCGGAGCCGCCGCCCGTCACGATCTGAACGATGTGCTTCTGCTTGGCGACGTTCTCACCGGAGAGCGCGGTCGCCGAGTTGGTGTAGTCGACCAGCAAGGTCGCGTGATCGCGATCGATGGCCTCGTTGGTCTCCTGATTGGCAAGGCCCGCATCGTTGCGATGGTCGTAGTGGACCAGCTTGATGGGCTTGCCCAGGACTTTGCCGCCGAAGTCGTCGATCGCCATTTGATCGGCGACGACGGCGCCCAGGCCGTCGAGCGAGGAGTAGACGCCGGATTCATCGCCGACGTTGGCGATCACCACTTGGTCGTTGCCGGCCGCCTGTGCCGGCGCAATTGGGCCCGCCATCGGAGCGAGCATTCCGCAAGCCGCAACAAGCGGCAAGAGTCTCGCAAGTTTCACGTTACGATCTCCCATTAAGACGTGGTCAGACGCCGAGATGGGCGAGTAACTCGCCCTCGCGATGAACGACCTCTTCGTTGCTGAGGGTTTCCACGATTTTCCCATGGACCATCAGGTAGTGTCGGTCCGAGACCTTGGTGGCGAAGCGCAGATTTTGCTCCACCAACAAGACCGTGATTCCGTCACGTTTCATGTCAAGCACGAGATCGCGAATGGCATTGACTATGACGGGGGCGAGCCCCTCGGTCGGCTCGTCCATGAGTACCAACCGCGCACCCGAACGGAGGATCCGCGCGATCGCGAGCATCTGCTGCTCGCCGCCGGACAGTTTGGTGCCGATGCTGTTCCTACGCTCATCCAGGATCGGGAACAGCTGATGAATGCGTTCTAAACTCCAGCCGCCCTCGGCGATCACCGGCGGGAGCATGAGATTCTCGCGAACCGTGAGTCCGGAGAAGATGCCGCGCTCCTCGGGCACCACGCCGATGCCCAAGCGTGCGATCCGGTGTGAGGACAGCCCCAGAATCGGAGTGCCGCGCAGCGCGATGCTGCCCTTCACCCCGGGAATCATGCCCATGATCGACTTTAGCGTCGTGGTCTTCCCGACGCCGTTGCGGCCCACCAGCGTCACGACCTCGCCCTCACGCACGTCGAGATCGACGCCGAAGAGCGCTTGACTCTCGTCGTACCACGCCTGCAGGTTGCGAACGCTCAAGAGAGTCTCGGGCATTAGTCGTGCTGTCCTCCCAGGTATGCGTCGATCACTTGCGGATTGGAGCGCACCTCTTCGTAGGTGCCCTCGGTCAGCACCGAGCCGCGCTGCAGCACGGTGATGCGGTCGGAGAGCGCGGAGACCACGGAGAGATTGTGCTCGACCAGCACGACCGTGCGCCCTTTGGCGAAGCCGCGCACGAGCTCGGTCATGCTCTCGACGTCCTCGGCGCCCATGCCCGCCATCGGCTCGTCCAGCAGCAGCACCGAGGGTTCCAGCGCCATCGAGATGGCCAGCTCCAGTGCGCGCTTGCGCCCGTATGACAGATGCACCGCCAGCCCGTAGGCATACGAGGTCAAGCCAACGTCTTCGAGCAGCTCGAGCGCGCGCGCATCGAAGCGTGACGTCGTGCGCTCGGAGACCCAGAAGCGCTTGGGCAGCTCGCTCTTGGATTGGAGCGCCACCTTGACATTATCCAGCACGGAGAGGTGCGGAAAGATCGAGCTTATTTGAAATGAGCGCACGATGCCCAGGCGAGCAATTGCCGGCGGCGCCATGCTCGTGATACGGCGTCCGCGATAGATGATGTCACCGGAGCTGGGGGCCAAAAACCCGCTCAAAAGATTGAATACCGTGGTTTTCCCGGCACCGTTGGGGCCGATCAAGGCGTGAATCGTGCCTTCGAGAACGTCGATGCAGACGTCGTTCACGGCGCGGAAGCCACGGAAATCTTTACACAAGCCCTTGGCTGAAAGAACAACCCCGGGTTCGGCCATACGTAAACTACTCCTGAGCGAACAATCAGAGGCGCTGGTTTTGCACTAGGCGCCCATCACTCCTGCGGAGCGACACGCGTTCTCTTCGCTACCGAGTCCTGCGGCCGGGTCCCTCATCGCCCTCGGCACGCTCGAACCACGCCGGGTAGCTCACGCTCACCTCGATCGCAAACTCGGCTGCCGACTCGCGTAAGCGCTCGCGGCGCTCCCGTTCGTCGATGACGGCCGCGCGGATACGGCGCCGGGACTCCTGCAGGAGGGTCATGAAGCGGGCAAAGCGTGCATCGAGCGCCCGCGCTAGAGCGCGCCGGAACGTGGCGGCGACCGTTGGACTCACGCCGCCGGTGGAGATTGCCACACGCACCGGCCCGCTCGCGACGAAGGCCGGCATGGCGAGGGTACTCCACTTCGGTTGATCGATGCAACAGAGCAAGAATCGAGCGCGCTCGGCGGCCGCGGAGAGGCGCGCCGAGAGCTCCTCGTCGCGCGGTGACGAGATGACGAGGAACGCCTCAGCGAGCGTGTGTTCTCCCACCTGCGAGGGATTGCGCAGCCATTCGACGTCGGCCCCCGCCGCACGCAACGCCGCAGCCTTCGCCCGCGCCTCCGCATCGTCACCGATCACCACGCAGCGCCGCCCGCGTACGTTTAGGGCCACCGGCAGAAAGACGTTGTCGAAGGCGTGTGGCATCAATAGTCGACGGGGCGCAAGTAGAACTCGTTGATCGCGGTGTTGGTCAACATCGCCGTCGTGGGCTGATGCCGCTTCCAATGCGTCGACTCCAAACGGCCGTGTACCAGGCCAACCTCCGCCGAGGAATATCCATGGCGCTCGATCGTCGGGCGGCGGTAGCCCATCAAGAGGTACGCCAGAATCGGATCGGCGCGCGGATAGGAGATGCCCAACTCGCTCTCGTCGGTCGTGCCGCGCACGAGGTCCGCGCTGGGAGCCTTCTCGACGATCTCACGCGGCACACCCAGGTGGCGCGCCAACGCCCACACCTGCGTCTTGAAGAGATCGCCCAACGGGTTGAGGGGCGGCGTGTCGTCGGCATGCCAAGTGAAATAGCCCAACAGCCGCTCGGATTTGTTGCCGGTACCGATCGGCAAGCCGCCGTGCTTCTGCGAAAGATCGAAGAGCACCAGCATGCGCGTGCGCGCCATGACGTTGCCGCGGCGCCGGCCGTCGGCCTCCGGCTCGAAACGCAGATAGCCGTCCACGGCGGCGGTGATCTCGATCGTGCGTTCGTGGCAGCCCAACGCCCGCACCACCATCGCCGCATGCTCCAAGCTCTCCGGCGACGACGTGGCATACGGCATGCGCACGCAGTAGAGATTCTCCGGCCCCAACGCGCGCGCGCACAAATATGCAGTCACCGCGGAGTCGACGCCGCCCGAGAGCCCGACCACGGCCGTGCTCATGCCGCGCCGCCGCACCAGCTCGTTGACGATGAAGCGCTCCAGCCAGCGCTCGACCAACGCCGCGTCGATCGCGAGCGGATCCGGCGGCAGGATGTCCTCGACGCAATAGGTCTTCAATGCGCTGCGCGCCCGCCGCGCGGCAATGGTAACTCCTCGTCGAGCAGCAGATCCGGAAGCACCGAGTCGAGATCGCCGAGGAACGGCAGACCGGCGCGTGCCACGTCGACGGCCTCACCGTCGATGCGTGCGCGTACCACGCACTCTTCGAAGGGGGGCCCCTCGACCACGATGCGGCCGTCCGGAGCGACGACCATCGAGGTGCCCGTAAAGCCTTTGCCGCCTTCGAAGCCCACGAGTCCCGCGTACACGACGTAGACGCCGTGCTCCGCGGCCGCACTGCACAACAGGCTGCGCCAACGGCCCACGGTCTCGATCTCGGGGCCGGCGATACCGCGGCCCGGCGAGGCGCTGGGGACGATGAGCACCTGCGCCCCCTTGACGGCGGCGATGGTGGGGCAGATCGAGTGCCACACGTCCTCGCAGATCAGCATGGCGCTGGGAAACGCCGCGGTCTGAAAGACGCCGATGCGTCGGCCGCGCGTGACGAAGCGCTGCTCGTCGAAAACGCCGTAGGTGGGCAGAAAGAGCTTGCGATGCACGTGGCGCAAGCGCGCGCCCGCGCCTCCCAGCGTGGCGTAGAGGGCGGCATTGTAGATCGTGCCGGCGTCGCGCTCGTAGAAACCCAACACCACGTCCACCGCGCGCGCGGGGCCGGCTGCCGCGATCCAGCGGCGTTGCAGCGCATCGACGTACTCCGAACTACCGCGGGCCAACTCGTGCACGGCGCCCTCAAGAAAGTAGCCGGTGGCCGACGCCTCCGGAAAGACGATCAGGTCCGGCGGATCCTCGCGTGCGAGATCGGCGAAGATTTCGCCGATGCGGTCGAGATTGGCCTCGATCTCGCCCTTGCGCGGCTGGAACTGAACGGCGGCGACGCTCGCTTGCATGGCGAGCGTGTTCTACGCCGTCACGCCGCCGGCCCCCGCGGCTTGCGCGCTCCGCTCCGCCGCCAGCGCTTCGGCGATCTCCTCAGCGGGATAGGTCATGATCTCGGCCAGCGTGGGATGCAAGTGGGGCATACGCACGACGTCGTCGACGGTGGCTTTGAAGTACATCAGGGCAATCGCCTCGTGGATCAGATCGCTGGCTTCCGCGCCGACGATGGCCACGCCGAGGATGCGTCCGTCGCGCGGGTCGGCCAACATCTTGACGAAGCCTTTCGTGAGCCCGACGCTGATGGCTTTACCCAGGTCGTCAAAGGGATAGGAGCCTTTGAGGTAGCGGCGGCCCTCGGCCACGAGATCACGCTCGCGCATCCCCACCACGGCTACCTGCGGATCCGTGAACACGGCATGCGCCGCCACGAGCGAGTAATCGACGTTCTCCGGCTGTGGCAGGAACGCATTGCGCGCGGCCATCTCGCCTTCGTGAATCGCCACGTGCACGAGTTGGAAGCGCCCGGCCACGTCACCCGCGGCGAAGATGTCCGGATTGCTCGTGCGCATGTGGCGATCCACGTCTACACCGTAGCGATTGTAGGTGACGCCGGCGCTCTCCAAAGCGAGACCGTCCACGTTGGGGCGCCGGCCCAGCGCAAAGAAGATCTCCTCGGCCTCCGCCTCGCGGATCTGCCCCCCGTGACGGTATGCGACCACTTTGCGCCCGTGACGCGTGAACACGCGCTCGATGGCCGTGCCCGTGTCAACGGTCATACCCTCGGCGCGGAAGCAGCCGGCGAGCGCGTCGCCGACGTCGGGATCCTCGGAGGAGAGCAGATGTGGGCTGCGCTGAACGAACGTCGCCGGGACACCCATGCGGTGGAGAAACTGGCCGAGCTCCGTGGCGACGTAGCCGCCCCCCAAAACGATTACGTCTTTAGGAGGGCGCTCCAATTCCAGTACCTGGTCGCTCGTGAGGAAGCCCGTTTCCGCTAGCCCAGGGATCTCGGGGTGCTGGATCACCGAGCCCGTGGCGATCAGGAAGCGCTGGCCGCGCAGGCGTTGGCCGCCAACCTCGATCTCATGGCCGGATACGAAGTGTGCCGGTCCCTCAAAGACCGGAAAGGCGCGGATTCCATCGACCCGGTAGTCGGTGAAGCCCTGGATGATCTCGCGTTTGCGAGCCATCATGCGCGCCCAATCGAAGCCCTCGATCTTGGCGCCCACGCCGTACTCGTGCGCCTCACGCGCGAGCTGCGCTAGCTCGCCGGAACGCAGGAGCGTCTTCGAGGGCATGCAGCCGCGCAGAATGCACAGGCCCGCTAGGGGACCAGGGTCGACGAAGGCCACTCGTTTGCCCAGGTCTCGAGCCGTGCGCGCCGCGGCGAATCCCGCGCTGCCCGCCCCCACCACGATGAAATCGAACTCTTGCATCCTCAATTTGCCCCAGCGGTGTGACGTCCACCGCGGCTCCACAACTTTTTCCAGTAATCCTCAGCCCGTACCCAACGGATGCACAAGGGCGCCCACAGGGCTCGCGAGCAAGCCTGCCATGGGAGACATGAGCGCCGCTACCCCCGGAGGTTGGGACGATCCACGTATCGAACGTATGTTTGAGAATCGTACATCTTGTGTTCCCAGGTAGCCCGGAGTACAATATCTTGTGCCTGGCTCCCCGCCGGCCACGATGGCTTCGTGACGGGGAGCTTTGTCGCCCCCGACCGGGCATCTCCGCTTTCATCCCGCCCATTGGGAACGAGGCAAACGCATGAAGCTCAGCCGCACCTACTCTTCACCGGGCCAGCCCTACGCCCAAGTCGCCTTCGAGACCCGCTCCTCGAAGATCGTCAACCCGGACGGTTCGACCATCTTCGAAGCCAAGGACATCCTCGTGCCGGCGCACTGGACGCAAGTAGCCGTGGACATCCTGGCACAGAAGTACTTCCGCAAGGCGGGGGTTCCGCAGGCACTCAAGCGCGTGCCTGAAGATGGGGTTCCGCAGTGGCTGTGGCGCTCGGTGTCCGACGAAGAGAAGCTGGCCCAGCTTCCGCGCGAGCAGCACTTCGGCGCAGAGCGCGACGCGCGCCAGGTCTTCAACCGCCTCGCCGGCACCTGGACCTATTGGGGCTCCAAGCACGCCTACTTCGACTCCGAAGAGGACGCGCGCACCTTCTATGAAGAGATGTGCGCGATGCTGGCGCTGCAGGTCGGCGCGCCCAACAGCCCGCAGTGGTTCAACACCGGCCTGCATTGGGCGTACGGCATCGAGGGTCCAGCACAAGGCCACTACTTCGTCGATCCCGCGACGGCGCAACTGACCCGCTCGGCCAACGCCTACGAGCATCCAGCTCCCCACGCGTGCCTTCCCTACCGTGCGCTCGTGACGACGCCGGACGGTCCGATCCCAATCGGTGACATCGTCTCGCGTAACTTGATCGGTCTACCCATCTACGATGCAAAGGGCACCACGCACGTGGTCGCCGTCAAGCACAACGGCGTGAAGCCGGTCTATCGCGTCCGGTTGACCAACGGCAACAGCGTCGAAGCAACCGCGGACCACCTCGTCCTAGCCACCGATTCCCACAAAGGTCGTCAGCGCTGGGTTGCCGTCGCGGAACTACGACCCGGCATGCGCCTCATTCAGCGCACCGACACGACGATCGATTCCGCCGGCGACATCCTCACCAGGACCTCTCAAAACGCCTTTGCTGGTGTCGGACGCGCGGCGGCAGCCGCAACTATCCAAGATACCAAGGTCGAAATTCGCCATCTACGCTTCACGGCGAGTCAGGTCGCGGAGCTACGCGACGAAATTATCGAGTCAATCGACTACGTCGCGGACGAAGACGTCTACGACATCGAGACCGGGAGCCACGCCTTCTTGACGAACAATATCGTCGTTCACAACTGCTTCATTCAGAGCGTTGCCGACGACTTGGTAAACGAAGGCGGGATCATGGACCTCTGGGTCCGTGAAGCGCGCATTTTCAAATTCGGCTCGGGTACTGGATCAAATTTCTCGCAGATTCGCGGCGAGGGCGAGAAGCTCTCCGGCGGCGGCACCAGCTCCGGGCTGATGTCGTTCCTGCGCGTGGGCGACCGCGCGGCGGGCGCCATCAAGAGCGGCGGCACCACGCGGCGCGCGGCGAAGATGGTGGTGCTCGATCTCGATCACCCCGATATCGAGAACTTCATCCTCTGGAAGGTGAAAGAGGAGCAGAAAGTCTCGGACCTAGTGGCGGGTTCCATCGTCACGCAGCGGAATCTCAACGCGATCATGGCGGCCGCGCACGATCCCAGCGTGCCGGAGTCCGCGCGTCTCGATCCCGCGCTCAACGCCAGCCTGAAGAAAGCGATGCGCACGGCAATGGCCGCCGGCATCCCGCAGGCGAACTTGCAGTACGCTCTGGACTTCGCGCGCCAAGGCTACAAGAGCCTGGAGATCGAGACCTACGACACCAACTGGGACTCGCAGGCGTACGCGACGGTCTCCGGGCAAAACTCCAACAACTCCGTGCGCATTCCTAATGCGTTCTTTGAAGCACTCGATCGTAACGGAGACTGGGAGTTGATCCGCCGTACCGACGGTCGTGTCAAGAAGGCGATTCCAGCCGCTGATCTTTGGGAGAAGATCGGCGTCTCCGCGTGGCAGTGCGCCGATCCGGGCGTGCAGTACGACACCACCATCAACGAGTGGCACACCTGCCCGGAGGACGGGCGCATCAACGCCAGCAATCCGTGTAGTGAGTACCTTTTCCTAGATGATACTGCGTGCTTTGCGCCTGAGACGCGCATCAGCACCCCCGCTGGCCTGCGCACCGTGGAGCAGCTCTTTGAGATGCAGCTCCGCGGCGAGCGCGTCCTCGTGACCACGGACCTCTACTCCGAGCACGACCACCGGCGCATCACCGCGCACCGTCCGGCGAAGGTCACACAAGTCGGCAAACGCGCCGTCTTCCGCCTGACCTTGAAGGACGGCCGCTCGATCCGCACCACGGCCGACCACAAGTTCCTCACGGCGGACGGCAAGTGGAGGCGCCTCGACCAACTCGAGATTGGCAAAGATCGCGTCCAAATCCGCGAGTCCGGCGACTCCGTTGCCTACGGCTCGACGCCAACGGAAGCCAAGCGCTGGCAGATGCTGGGATGGCTCACCGGCGACGGCGTCTTCTCGCGGGACACCGTGGCGCTAGTGTTCGGACCACACGAACGAGCCACCGCTATCGAGATGACGGACCGCCTCAATGACATGAAGGCAGTAGCCGTAGGCGGAGCCGGCACGGCTTCGGAGACCTACGCCGCCCACCGCTACTCCACGATCAGCACGCAACGCAACGGCGTCATGCAGACGTCGGCTTCACAGACGTCGCTGATCGACCACCTCGAGCGGTACTACGGCTTCCATCAGGCCACGGCCACCAAGAAGGACGTGCCCTCGCTCATTCATGAGGTTCCGATCGACCTCAAGGTCGCGTACCTGCAAGGGCTCTTCTCCGCTGACGGTACGATCCGCGACAATCCCTCCGGCACCGAGAAGGAGGTCATGCTCGCGTCCTCGTCGCCGGAGTTGCTGCGCTCCGTGCAGCTTCTGCTCTCCGATATCGGGATCACCTCGCGCATCTCGTGGACGCATCCTGAAGGCCGCAAGAACCCGCAAGGCCAGCTCCGCGTCTACAATCAGCAGGCGCGCAAGTTCTTGACGCTCGTCGGCTTCCCGTGCTCGGTGGCCAAGCAGGCTCAGGCCGACGCCATCCTCGAGACGGCCTTCTCCGCGGCGCGGAAGAACCCGCGCTCGCCCGTCGTCGAGTCGATCGTCGCCGACGGCGAAACGATCGTCTACGATATCACGGAGCCAGCGACACACTCGGTCATTGCCGAGGGGATGATCGCGCACAACTGTAATTTGGCTAGCCTAAATCTCGTCAAGTTCCTCGACGAGAAGAGCGGCCGCTTCGACACCAAGGCGTTTGCGGATGCTTGCCGCATCTGGACGATCGTCCTCGAGATCAGCGTGCTGATGGCGCAGTTCCCATCGCGCGTCATCGCGCAGAAGTCGTACGACTACCGCACGCTGGGCCTGGGTTACGCCAACCTCGGCACACTGCTGATGCGTCTAGGTCTGCCCTACGATTCCGAGCAGGGCTTTGGCTGGGCGGCGGCCATCACCGCGCTGATGACCGGTGCCGCCTACGCCGTCTCCGCGGAGATGGCGCAGCAGCTCGGCGCCTTCCCCGGCTTCCGCAAGAACGGCGAGCAGATGCTGCGGGTCATCCGCAATCATCGTCGCGCCGCCTATCAGGCTCCCGACCGCGAGTACGAAGATCTGTCGATCAAGCCCACGACGCATGCGCCCGATCTCTTCACGCAAGAGATCTGGTCGCTGGCTCGTCAGGCTTGGGATCAGGCGCTCGCCGTGGGCGAAGTTGCAGGCTTCCGCAACGCGCAAGTCAGTTGTCTCGCGCCAACTGGGACTATAGGCCTGGTCATGGATTGCGATACCACCGGCATCGAGCCAGACTTCGCGCTCGTGAAGTTCAAGAAGCTTGCCGGCGGAGGTTACTTCAAGATCGTCAACCAGTCGGTGGATTCGGCGCTGCGCCGCCTAGGCTACTCACACGACCAGATCGAGGCTATCGAAACCTTCGCCAAGGGGACAGGCACGCTCGAAGGTGCGCCGCACGTCAACCGCTCGACGCTGCGCGCCAAGGGCTTCGACGACGCAGCCATCGCGCGCGTGGAGGCTGGGCTAGCCGGCGCGTTCGAGTTGGGCTTCGCCTTCAACCGCTTCACCCTGGGCGACGAGCTGTGCAAAGAGAAGCTGGGCCTGAGCGAGGAGCAGCTCAATGACTGGAGCTTCTCCATCCTGCGCGATGCGCTGAACTTCACGCAGCAGCAGATCGACGAAGCCAGCGACGTCATCTGCGGACGCATGACGCTCGAGGGCGCGCCGTACTTGAAGGACGAGCACCTCGCGGTCTTCGACTGCGCCACGCCGTGCGGTAAACATGGTGCCCGCTACATCCGGCCGTTGGCGCACGTCGACATGATGGCGGCGGCACAGCCCTTCATCAGCGGCGCCATCTCCAAGACCATCAACCTGCCGCAGACGGCAACGGTGGCCGACGTCAAGGAAGCCTACCGCTACAGCTGGGAGAAGATGATCAAGGCGGTGGCGCTCTACCGCGACGGCTCCAAGCTCTCGCAGCCGCTGGCGGCCAGCTACGACCTGGGCGGCGAGGCGGAGATCGAGGACGAAACGGCGTTCCAGACGCCCGTCAAGATCGCCGAGCGTATCGTCTATCGCTACATCGCCAAGCGGCGCCGCATGCCGCACCGCCGCAGCGGCTACACGCAGAAGGCCATTATCGGAGGCCATAAGGTCTATCTGCGTACGGGCGAGTACGAGGACGGCACCATCGGCGAGATCTTCATCGACATGCACAAGGAAGGCGCCGCCTTCCGCGCGATGATGAACAACTTCGCCATCGCCATCTCGCTGGGGCTTCAGCACGGCGTGCCGCTGGAGGAGTACGTGGAGGCCTTCACCTTCACACGCTTCGAGCCCAACGGGCCGGTGACGGGGCACGAGAACATCAAGATGGCTACGTCCATCATCGACTTCATCTTCCGCGAATTGGCGGTGAGTTATCTGGGCCGCTACGATCTCGCGCAGGTGCAGCCGGATATGGCGATGGACGCCATGGGCCCGGAGCCGGAGTACGTCGGCGAAGAGGAAGGCGAAGTACGCTATGTCACGCCCAAGGCCGAGGCCGTGAAGGAGCACTTCCATCCCACGAGCACGCACTTCCATCCGTCTCAGGACACGGTGAAGGCAGCGACCGCCGCGCGCCCTCAGGCCTCCGCCGCTCCTGCCACTGCTCCCGCGAAGCCGGCGCTGACGGGAGGATCACGGGTCAGCAGTGCCGCCAACGTCCTTGGCCGTCGGGCGGAAATGGCGCGCGTTGCGATCTCCAAGGGCTACGAAGGTGATGCCTGCCGCGAATGCGGTCAGTTCACGCTAGTGCGCAACGGCACGTGCCTAAAGTGCGACACCTGCGGCACGACGACTGGCTGCAGTTAAGGTAATCGACATGCAAGGGGACCCATACCGGGCGCGGTGGGCGGCGTGGCTGCCCACCGCACTCGAAGCGTTGGGCGAAGTTCTGCGATTAGGCTCACTTAGCCTCTCGACGTTATAGAGGGAAGGGATACAAAACGACGACTTCACCACTGAGCGTTCATAGAGAGCCAAATAGCCGAGGACAGCAGTACGCCCTATCCACCGTACTTTTTGATTGTATGCTCATATTTCCACTTCGCAGGGATTTCGGTGAGTTACGGTAAGGCCGTGGGCGGCAAATCGAAGCCATCTCTCAACAACATGGCAAATACCTTGTCTATCGCGTACAAAACATCGCGCGGCCACATGCTGCATGGTTGCATAGAGGACTTTCTCGGTTCCAAAGAGGCGGCCAAGCATCGCGGCAGAGTCGCGCTAATCTTCACATCACCCCCATTCCCGCTCAATCGCAAGAAAAGGTACGGCAACCATCAGGGCGACGAGTATTCTCGCTGGTTGGCATCGCTAGCGCCGGCGTTGATTTCATTGCTCAAACCGAACGGCTCAATTGTAATCGAGCTAGGTAACGCCTGGGAACCTGGTCGGCCTGTAATGTCCTTGCTCGCAATGGAGTCACTACTCGAGTTCATGAGGACAAGCAACCTCAATCTCTGCCAGCAGTTCGTCTGCGACAATCCAGCCCGTCTTCCCAGCCCTGCACAATGGGTAAACGTCGAGCGCATACGTGTGAAGGACTCCTTTACTCACGTTTGGTGGATGGCACCGAGCGACAGGCCTAAAGCGGATAACCGCCGTATACTCAAAGCCTATAGCGGTTCGATGCGCAGACTGCTGCGCACAAAACGTTATAACGCGGGTGTACGGCCGTCGCAGCACAACATCGGGCGGAAGTCTTTCCTGCGGGACAACGGCGGCTCGATCCCGGCGAACTGTCTGTCCTTTGCCAATACGGGCAGCATCAACCCCTATCTTGAGTACTGCCGCGAGCACCAGTTAGAGCCACACCCTGCGCGCATGCCGTCGGGTCTGGCGGAATTCTTTATCAAATTCCTGACCGAACCGAAGGACCTCGTCCTGGATCCATTTGCAGGAAGCAACACAACCGGCGCTGTTGCTGAAACTCTCAAGCGGCGGTGGATCAGCATTGAGCCGAAATCCGAGTATATTGCTAGCTCTCTCGGCCGCTTCGATGAAAACGCTATCGAGGTGATCCCGAATGACCAATCACGAGTTCCTCATGTCCCTGTTGACGGCATCCACCCTGGGAGAAGCTCTCGCCGCCGTTGACGACTATTGCGAATTAACTGCCGGCGCGGAGTATGTTCCGGTCGGGGGCCTAGAGAACAACCGCGGCCCAATGGAGGTCTCGACCGATCCCGGTCGAGCCCTCGTCGAGCGAATCACTAATGGCTTCGATGCCGTCCTTGAACTGCAGCACCGGATTCACGGTGGCAAGCCTGATTGCCGGACCCCTCGAGAAGCCGCCTCTGCATGGCTTGGCGTTCCAACTGATGGCTTGAGCAAGGCTACGACTGGCCAGCGCCAGGAGTTAGCCAGCCTTGTTACGGTCACGCTTCAGGACGGCGACGGCAAGAACGCCAGAATTCTCGATGTTCGCGATTTCGGTATGGGGCTCACAGGCGAGGAAATGCCGACAACTATCCTGTCACTTAATGCAAGCAACAAGATGACGAAGCACTATCTGGCCGGCGCTTATGGCCAGGGCGGTTCGAGCACGTACATTGCAAGCGCATTGACACTTATCGCTTCACGCGCACAGGGTAGCGATACAATCTCGTTTACGGTTGTACGCTATCAGGATCTGCCGCCAGACACTTACAAAACTGGGCACTACGTCTACCTCGTCGTCGTCGACAAGGTGCCGACGACGCTCGCCCAAGGGATCGACTTTCTGGGCGGTACACTCGTACGGCACTTCGGCTACCAATTGAGTTCGTACACCTCCCCGCTCGGTCCCAGTAGTGTATACGGCTTGCTGAACCAGACCCTATTCGACCCTGTACTACCAATTTGGTTAAACAACAAGGTGCATGGTTGGCGCCGAGTCATCAAAGGTAGCCGCAATGCGCTCAACGGCGCTGTCGACGACGGTGATGACGGTAAAGGCCCATCGCTTTCTCACCACATCCCGATGCTATATATCCCGATGGACGACTTCGGCCAGATCGGTGTCGAGTACTGGCTCCTCGCGCAACCGGAGCGGGCAAACAAAAGGCCAACTCAGGCGTTCGTGAACCCGGCGCGCCCGATTCTGCTGACACTGAATGGCCAGGCGCAGGCCGAACTCTCATCGGCGCTCATTCGCAAGGACGCCGAACTGCCGTATCTTAACTACCGGCTGATTGTTCACGTCGATTGCAATACGCTGACGCCCGCTGCACTTCGTCAGCTATTCGTCTCGAACCGTGAGGCGGCGCGGAGCGGCGCGCTACTGCAGATGATCCAGACCGAATTGGTCCGGCTACTGCGTTCGGATGACGAGCTTGTGCGGCTCAACTCAGAAGCGCGCAGCGCGACGATGAAGGAGCGCGACGAAGCAGCGATTCTCGATGCGCGCAAACAAGTCGCAAAACTATTACATCTACAAGGCTTCGACGTGGCCGATACTCCGGCGGCGGCAATTGGTAAAGGCGGGAAAGAAGACACCGACAAAGTTATCCATCCGCGCACGCCGCCAGCGCCACCGCAACCAATAGAGCTGCACGAACCGCCAACATATATTAAGATCGTGTGGCCGAAGGAAACGATCCCGTTTTACGCCGAACAGCGCCGCTACGTGCGTATCGAAACTGACGCGGCATCGAAGTACCACGATCCGACGGATCGGCAGCACTCGCGAATCAATTTTATTGTAAGCAACGGCATCGTCGACTTCCGGGCATCCACACCACTCAGGGGCGGTCGCCTACGAGCACTGTTCGAATGTCTTCCGAGCGCGAAGGTTGCTTCGAAAGGAAGAATCCGGGTCGAGCTTTCGATTCCTGGTCAGCCGGTGCTTTCTGACGAGCGCGAGTCTGAGATTATCGAAGCGCCTTCACCGAAGGAGAAAGACAAGGCTGCGATTCGGCTGCCTCAGATAGATTACCAACCGGTCGCATACGGCGAGGAAGCTTGGGAGACGCTCGGTTGGCCGGACGACGTGAACGAGGTAGCGTGCTCTGGTGAGAACGATCAGGGTATGCACCGAGTACACTACTCGACCGATTTCCCGCCGTTCAAGCAGCGGTTCGAGAAGCTCGAGAAGCGCAATCCACAGCTCGCCAAGACTTTCGAGAACCGATACGCGATCTATCTGGTTGTGCACTCGCTCTTATATCAAGAGCAGCAGGATGACCAGGTGGAAGTCGATGACGAGGTGCGCGAGAAATTCGAACGACAGGAACGAATCCGAGCGGCAACGCTTGCGGCGATTTGGACCGAGCGAGAAACGCGCTATGCTGAAGCGAGCGGCGCCAGTTTAGAAATCGAGGAGGCGTAATGACCGAACAAGAGCGGCAACGGGCGGAAGCATTCCGCCGCCGCGTAGCCGCAGCTGGCTTGAGCTTTGCCGAGTTTTCACGCCGCACCGGCATCTCGCGTAACATCGTGTATCGTTTAACGAAAGGGCAGAAGCCAAAGCCCGCCGACCAGACTAAGCTAGAGGCTACGCTTGGAACGGAGCCAGAATAACAGCGCAGTGAACGCACCTCCACGATGGAACGGCGGTTAAGATGATCACACGTTGCCAATACACGCTCACCGTCCCGATCTGCAACCGAGGGACACTGGGGCGAACGCCGGCCTTCACCCTTCTTCTCCTCATAGGTAATCGACATGCAAGGGAACCCATACCGGACGCGGTGGGCGGCGTGGCTGCCCACCGCGCTCGAAGCGTTAGGTCAAGATCCGCCGGATTACCGCGCGGTCATGCCGACGATGCCGATGCCGCCACCGCTGACGGAGACGCCGTTTGCGGGGCCGGTGAATCCGCGCTCGATCGCCGTCCTGACGACCTCCGGGGCCTACGACGTCAACGTGCATGCGCCGTTTACGGCTTCGTCGATCCTAGGCGACGCGACCCATCGCGTCATCGACACCTGGACGCGCGCCGACGCCATCGACTTCGCGCACGAGCACTTCAATCAGGACGCCGCGCGGCGCGATCTCGAGAGCGTGCTGCCGCGGGCGTCGATCACCGCGTGCGGCGTGCGCCTCTCGCCGCGCATCATCAGCTGGAGCGGCTTCCTGCTGGATTGGCCAACCTTCATCGAAGCGACGATCCCGCAGATCGTCAAACAGGTGTCAATCGACCAGCCCGACGCCGCACTGCTCGTGCCGATTTGAAACATGTGCCATTACACGGCCAGTTTGGTCGCGAGAGCCCTGGAGTCAGCCGGCATCCCAACGGTCATCGTCGGAACGATGCGCTCTTCACTGGTGAACGTACCGCGCGCGCTCGTGACGCCGTACGCCGATGCGCCCATGGGTCCGCCCGGGGCGCCCATCGTACATCGCGCGGTCGCGGCTAGCGCGCTCGAACTCCTACGGGCAGCGCAGGAACCGGTGAAGATCGAGTTCGAGTCCGATGATCACGCCGTAACCGTTGAATCCGCGTGACGCCGGTCTGGCCCGGCGAAGAACCGGCCGGCAGACATCACGTAGCGCACGCGCTCGAGATCGTCGAGCCGTTCGAGCGGATTGCCGTCGACGACCAGCACATCCGCGGATTTCCCCGGCTCAATCGTCCCGAACTCCGCAGCTTTCCCTAGGGCATCGGCCGCCGTGCTCGTGGCGGCGCGAAGCGCGGCGTCACGCGACATTCCATATCCATGGAGCGCGCGCAGCTCCTCGATCAACGATGGGTGGGGCGCATTGCACGACCCGGCATCGGTTCCCGCCACAATAGGGATCCCCGCCTGCATGGCCATCTCGAAGCTCTCGCGGTGCGCCTTGACTGCCTTCTTCGCCTTCTCCACGGCGTACGCCGGAATCCCGGCACGGCCCCCTTCAGCGATCGTCCGATAGATCAGGAGCGTAGGCGTCAAGGCCGTACCCTTCCGCTTCATCTCCGCCACGATCTCCTCGGTGAGAAAGATTCCGTGCTCGATCGTGTCGATACCCGCGCGAACGGCGTCCGCGATGCCCCGCGTACCAAGCGCGTGCGCGGCGACGCGGAGTCCGAAGCGGTGCGCCTCACCGGCGGCGACGGCCAGCTCCTCATAGCTCAGCTCGCTCTGCCCAATCTCCTCGCCCTCCGGGCGACCGTAGACGCCGCCCGTCGCGGCAACCTTGATCACTCCGGCCGCGCCGTAGACCTGGGTGCGCACGCCGCGTAAGACGGCGTCGGGTCCATCGCACGGGATGCCCCAAAAGGGATCGTGTCCCCCCGTCATGATGATCGTACGCCCCGACGCTACGACACGCGGCCCCGCGATATGCCCACGGGCGATCGCACGTGAGACGGTGATGGCGATGTCCCAATTGCTGCCGACATCCCGCACCGTGGTCACGCCGCTGCGCAGTTGCGTCTGAGCGTTGGCTACCGCGCGCACCGTGGTAAGCTGCGCGCCTTCCGTATCCACAACGGAGACGGGGTCCGGCGATCCGCTCCAGATCAGATGCACGTGCATGTCGATCAGGCCCGGCATGAGGAAGGCGCCCTCTAGATCGACGACCTGCGCATCGCTCGAGCGAACCGCATCTCCCGTCGGGCGAACGGCTGCGATCTTGCCGTCCTCGACGAGCACGTCCATGTGCGGGCGCGGTTCAGATCCGGCCCCATCCCACAGCAGCGCGTCACGGAACAGCACGTTCTGGCAAAGCATCGCTTCTCCAACTTCGAAATATCCGGTAATCGGATTGTATGGTCGTTATATGGTCGCCGCATTATATCATGGCAACCTCGGGCGCGCACGCGTGGCGTGCTATTTTGCACGCAGCGATAGGGCGCCGTCATGCCAGGCCGCCACACCTCACCGTCGAACGCCCGCGTCATGCGCATCGTCGACGTGCGGGAGCGCTCCGTACCAATCTCCCGCTACAACGACCCCAGCCTGCCCTCCGGCGCCCTGACCACCAGCATCGTGGCGCTCACGACCGACGTCGTCCGCGCAGGCAAGCCCGTTGTCGGCTACGGTTTCTCCTCCGTCGGGCGCTACGCGCAGGGCGGGCTCATCCGCGAGCGCTTCGCGCCGCGGCTGCTCGCGGCCGCCGGCACCGATCTCGCGAACGACGCCGGCACCAACCTCGACCCCTTCCGCGCCTGGAGCGTCATGCTGAAGGGCGAGAAACCCGGCGGCCACGGCGAGCGCTGCGTCGCCGTGGGGACGCTGGACATGGCCATCTGGGACGCCGCCGCCAAGATCGCCGGCGTTCCGCTCTACCGTTTCATCGCGGACGTCGCAGGCGGCGGCCGCACGCCCGACGCAACCATCGCCGCCTATGCCGGCGGCGGCTATCCCTACCCCAGCGACGACCTCGCACGTCTCTGTGACGAGGTGCGCGCCATGCTCGCGCAAGGCTTCACGCACGTGAAGATCAAGATCGGCGCGGGGCCGCTCGAACGCGACGTCGAGCGCATCGAGGCGGTACAAGCGCTGCTGGCGGCTCCCAACCACCTCGCCGCCGACGCGATGAACGCATACGACGCCGAGCGCTGTCTAGCGGCCGCCAAGGCCTTGCGCAACCACCACCTCTGGTGGTTCGAGGACATCTGCGATCCGCTCGACTTCGAGACGCAAGCGGCCGCAGTCGACGTGTACCACGGCGCGATCGCCGCGGGCGAGGCGCTCTTCTCCGCCGCCGAGGCCAAGCTGCTCGACCGCTACGGCGGCCTACGCCCGGCCAAGGATATCCTGCTCTTCGATCCCGTGCATACCTACGGGCTTCCCGGATACCTGCGGATCATCCAGACGATGGAAGACGGCGGCTGGCCGCGCTCCGCCTTCTGGCCGCATGGCGGCCACCTCTTCTGCGTCCACGTCGTCAGCGCACTGGGCCTAGGCGGCTGTGAAGTCAATCCGTTCTCCTTCGCGCCGTTTGGCGGCCTCGCCGATGGGATGATGCCGCAAGATGGCCGCATCGCGCCGCCGCAGGCGCCCGGAATCGGTTTCGAAACGAAGACGGATCTCCACGCGCTCTTCGCGCTCCTCGCACGGGAGGAAGTTGTGCGATAGCGCCCTTTGCGAAAGCGAGGTACCTCATGGATCAGACCGACGCGGTCATCCTCGGCAGCGGGCAAGGCGGCGTGCCGCTCGCGGCCGATCTCGCGCGCGCGGGCAAGCGCGTCGTTCTCTTCGAGCGCGGGCGCCTCGGAGGCTCGTGCGTCAACTACGGCTGCACGCCCTCGAAAGCGTTACTTGGGGCGGCGCACGCCGCCGGCCGCGCCCGCGCGGCGGCTCCCCTAGGCATCCACGCCGAGATCCGCGTGGACTTTCCCGCGGTCATGGCTCGCGTGCGCTCCGTGCGCGACTCCTTCACGAGCGGCGTCGAGAAACGCCTGGCGCGCGCGGGTGTGCGCGTTATTCGCGCGAGCGCCACGTTCACGGGCGAGCGCACGGTCGCCGCGGACGGCGTCAGCGTGCGCGGCACGACCACCGTGATCAATACCGGGACGAGCCCCGCCATCCCAGCCATTCCCGGGCTTGCAGGCACACCGTTCCTCACCAACGAGAACGTCTTCGAACTACGCGAGCTGCCGCGGCGCGTGCTCGTGCTCGGCGGAGGCTATGTCGGCCTCGAACTCGGCCAAGGGCTGGCGCGCCTGGGGAGCGACGTCCACATCATCGATCACAACCCCCGTGTCCTTGCGCGCGAAGAGGCCGACGTCTCGCAGGTGCTGCAAACCTCGCTCGCGCGCGAAGGCGTGGCCCTGCACCTCGGCCGCGACGTTCAACACGTCGCGCACGCTGGCGGCAACTTCACGCTTGCGCTCGACGACGGTAGCGAGCTGCAGGGCGACGCCCTGCTCGTAGCCGTGGGACGCCGGCCCAACACGGCCGCGCTCAACGCTGCAGCCGCTGGCATCACGCTCGACCAGCGCGGCATGGTGGAGATCGACGAGCAGTTTCATACCAGCGTCCCCGGCGTCTACGCCATCGCCGACGTAGCCGGTCAACCCGCGTTCACGCACGTCTCTTGGGAGGACTACCGCAGGCTCAAGGACATCCTCGCCGGCGGTGACCGCCGGCGTGACGATCGCACGCTCGCCTACGCCGTTTTCACCGAACCGCAAGTCGGCCGCGTGGGCATGACGATCGACGACGCAAGAGCACGCGGTCTGAACGCGCGCTCGGTCGATCTCCCTGTCTCCCAGATCGCGCGGGCGATCGAATGGGGGCACGATTTCGGCTTCTACCGTTTGGTGGTCGAAGTCAAGACCGATCGCATCCTCGGCGCCACGCTCGTCGGCTACGAAGCCGCGGAGCTGGTTCACGTGATCCTCGCCCACATGGAGGCTAACTCCACATGGCGCGTGCTGGAGCGCTCCGTTCACATCCACCCCACCTACGGTGAAGCGTTGCCGAGCCTGGCACGCCTGCTCCTCAAGACATGAGCGCAAACCCCAGGGACCGGCTCGCTCGGTGATCATGCGCCCCCTCGCACCGCTCTCGAGCCTCGCGCTCATCGCTCAGCTTGCCGGCTGCGGCAGTGGGGGAAGCTCCGCCCCAGCGGCGGCTCTCGCGGACAGCCCCTTCACGCTCCCTTCGGGCTTCTTCTATTCCACGATAGCGGCTGTGCCCGCGGCGCGCGAGCTAGCCGCGCTACCCAACGGCGATCTGCTCGCCGGCACCACCAGCGCGCGCATCTACATCGTCCCCAACGCCGAGAGCGCGGGCGCCGCGGGCGTGCCTCACGTCTTCATCACGCTGCCCGCACACGACGGTCCCGCCAACGGCGTCGCGATCGCCCCGGACGCACGCGCGATCTACGCCGCCACCGAGTACCACGTCTATCGCATTCCCTACCATCGCGGCGATCAGAGTGAGCCCAGCACGAGCGCGCAAGCCATCGCCGCGATCCGCACCGGCGGCATCGCACCGCACTCCGACGGCGACGTCCACATCACCAGCTCAGTCGCGTCCGGCGGCTCCACGGTCTACGCCGGCGTCGGCTCCTCATGCAACGCGTGCACGGAGAGCGGCCCGACGCGCGCCACCATCCAAGCCATGAGCCTCAGTGGCGCGAACATGCACACGCTGGCCACACGCATCCGCAACCCCATCGCGCTGGCCGTGAACCCAAGCAGCGGCGTGCTCTGGACGGGCGACGCCGGGCAGGACAACCTCCCCTACGGTCACCCCTATGAGTTCGTCGACGCGGTGACGCTGCAAGCCGGCACGCCGGTCGACTACGGCTGGCCGCAGTGCGAGGAGGACCGCCGCGCCTACACCAGCGGTGCCAACTGCGCGCGCGTGGCGATCCCGCGCGTGGAGTTTCCCGCTTACACCACGCACATCGGCGCCGTCTTCTATCCCACCAACTCCAGCGGCACCTACGTCTTTCCGGCGCAGTACGGGGGTGGACTCTTCGTCACCTCGCACGGATCGTGGCACTGCTGCCCCGCCGCACCGCCGGGCGTGGACTTCGTCCCGCTGCACGGTGACACACCGCGCGTGCCCGTGGACTGGAGAAACCCCAACGCGCAGTGGCAACGTTTCATGGGCGGCTTTGGAACGCCGTCAAAGACAAGCTACCGAGGGCGTCCAACTGGCATAACCGTCGGCTCGCAAGGCAGCCTCTTCGTCGCGGACGACCAGAACGGCGCCATCTACCGCATTCGTCCGCGCCGGTGAGGCGCCGGGCGGCCCCGGCGGGAGATTCAACGGTCTGCGGCATAGGTTAGACACCCGTGACCATCGTCATCATCTCCCCCGCACGCCTCGGCGCGCTCAACGGCAATGCCGTCACCGCTCGACGCTGGGCGCGCATCCTGCGCTCGCTCGGCCACCGCGTCCGCCTGCAAACGCGCTACGACGGCGGGCCATGCGATGTGCTCGTCGCGCTCCATGCGCGGCGTAGCGCCTTCTCAGCGGCGCGCTTTCGCCGTCTCTACCCGCAGCGTCCCTTGATCGTTGCGCTCACCGGCACCGATCTCTATCACGATATCGGCCGCAGCGCCGCGGCCCGCCGCTCGCTCGAGCTCGCGACGCGGCTGCTGCTGCTCCAGCCGGAAGGGATCCGCGAGCTGCCCGCGCGCGTGCGCCGCAAGGCGCGTGCCATCATCCAGTCGGCGCCCGCTGCCGCGCACAAGCCCACGCGGCGCGCGCACGACGACTTCCGCGTCCTCGTGCTCGGCAATCTTCGAGCCGTCAAGGATCCCTTTCGTGCCGCGATGGCGGCACGTTTGTTGCCCGAGGACTCCCGCATCACCGTGCTGCACGCGGGACGCGCGCTCGAGCCGCGCTACGAAACGCGCGCGCAACGCGAAATGCAGCGCAACCCGCGCTACCGCTGGCTAGGCGAAGTCAGCCATGCCCGTGCGCGGCGGCTACTCCTCGGCAGCCGCCTCTTGATCGTCAGCTCGCGCAGCGAAGGCGGCGCCAACGTGGTCTCGGAGGCGCTGGCCGCCGGCGTTCCGATCATCGGCTCCGACATCGGAGGCACGCGTGGGGTACTCGGCGCCGACTATCCCGGCCTCTACCCCGTAGGCGATACGCAGCGTCTTGCGGCACTACTCGAACGCGCGGAGAGCGACCGTAGCTTTTACGCCGCCCTGTGCCGCTGGTGCCGGCGCCTTGCGCCGCTGGTGCGCCCCACGGCTGAGCGTAAAGCCTGGCAGCAACTTCTCTCGGAGGTCAACGACACCGCGTTATGAAGATCACCGCAATCGAAACGATCGTGCTCAGCATCCCCTACACAAACGGCGGTCCACCCACGGCGTTCGTCGGCGGGAGCGCGTGGACGTCCCTGCAGATGCTGCTCGTGCGCGTCGATACCGATGCCGGCATCAGCGGCTGGGGCGAGCCCTTCGGCCATAACGCCTGCCATGCCCTCAAGCAGACCATCGATACGATGATCGCGCCGCTGTGCATCGGGCGCGATGCCGACCGTATCGGCGAGCTGATGGCGTCGCTGCAGCACAGCCTGCATCTCTTCGGGCATGGCAACGGGCTCGTGGCGTACGGCCTTTCCGCGCTCGATATCGCGCTCTGGGACATCGCCGGCAAACAGGCCAATCTGCCGCTCTACCGGATGCTAGGCGGCTCCGGACGCCGCCGGGTGCCCGCATATGCCAGCCTCCTGCGCTACGGCGACCCGGAGCTGGTGGCGCGCAACGTCGCGGCCGCGCTGGAGCGCGGCTATCGTGAAATCAAACTCCACGAGATCGCCGTCGCGCAGGTCAAGGCGGCGCGGGCGGCTGCGGGCGAGGGCGTACCGCTCATGCTGGACACGAACTGTCCCTGGACGTCCGAGCAGGCGCGGGAAATGGCACGGCGTTTGGGCGCATACGACCTCGCGTGGCTCGAGGAGCCGATCTTCCCGCCGGAAGATTTCGCGGCACTCGCGGAGTTGCGCAAGGAGGCCCCCATGAAGCTGGCCGCGGGGGAGAACGCGTCGTGGGCAGGTGAGTTCAAGTGCATGCTCGATGCCCGCGCCGTCGACGTCGTGCAGCCAAGTGTCACGAAGGTCGGCGGAATCAGCGAGATGCAAAAGGTACTGGCCTTAGCCGAAGCCTACAACGCGACCGTCGTGCCGCATTGCGCGTACTTCGGTCCGGGTTTTCTCGCCACGCTGCACCTGACGGCGGTACTCCCCGCCGAAACCATCTTCGAGCGCCTCTACATGGATCTCGAAGCCAGCCCGTACGGGCAAGCCACCGCTGCCGTGGACGGATACGTCGCGGTACCGCAGGGGCCCGGACTAGGGCACGATCCCGATCCAGAGGTCATCGAGCGTTATCGCGTGCACGGAGCCGCGGCCGTCACCGCATCCTAGACCGAATCGTGAGAGGCCGCCAACTGCTTGCGTAGCGCGCGCAATTCCTCGAAACGCGCCGTGACGTCACGCATGATTGCCGTCATGCCCTGCATGCGTCCCGCCTCGTCCTTCATCGTCAGGATCGAGAACTCGAGCGAGATACGCTGGCCGTCTTTGCGGATGCCGGGCACCGCCAGCACCTGACCCTCACCGTAGCGGCTCTCGCCGCTCTTCATGACGCTGCGATAGCCCTCCCAGTGCCGGGCGCGCAGACGCTCCGGAATAATAATGTCCAACGTCTGCCCGGTGGCTTCTCCCTCGGTGTAGCCGAAGATGCGCTCCGCGCCGCGATTCCAGAGCCGGATCACGCCGTTCTGGTCGGCGTAGATGATGGCGTCGGCGGCGTTCCGGACGATCGCCTCGAAGAAATTGGCAGCGCCAATCGTCATATCACCCCTCCCGCCGCCGGCCGTTCGGCCACGGGGGCCTCCCTGAACAGCGCGTCCAGCGTCTCCTCCGCGGCCCGCTCTCCGCTGTGCACGCAGTCGGGGACTCCCACACCGTGCAGAGCCGCCCCCGCCAGCGCGAAATTCGGCAACGCCGCCGTCTCGCGCTCGATCCGGGCTACACGCTCGAGATGCCCCAAGGCATACTCCGGTAGACGGTGCGTCCAGCGTCGCACCAGCGTGACCCGCGGAGCCGCCGTCACGCCCAGCAGCGCCCGCACCTCGTCCCGCGCGATCTGCACCAAGCCCTCGTCATCGGCGTCAAGCAGATGCGCTTGCAGCGCGCCACCGATGAAGGCACGCAGCAGCACCGTGCCCGCGGGCGCACGTCCGGGGTACTTTTGGCTCACGATCGTCAGCGCCGTGATGCGCCTGCCCTCGGCGAACGGCACCACCACGCCGTAACTGCGCGGCAACGCGGGCGCGGCGCCCTCGTCGAACGCGAGGTTGACGGTGGCGATGGAGTTGTAGACGATCGTCCCCAACAGCTCGGAGAGCTCCGGCTGCACCGTTCGCAGCAGGCGCGCGCTCTCGTGCAGCGGCGCGGCACAGACGACCGCGTCGAACGCCGCCGTCGAGCCGTCCGAGAGCGCCAGCGACCAGCTACGTTCGCCCCCGCTGCGGCAATGACGCTGCAGCGCAAGGACGCCGCAGTCCACCTTCACCGCTCCCGCCAGCTCTCGAACGAGGCGCTCGACAAGCGCGCCCAGCCCGCCGCGCAAACCCATCAGCGCTGCCGTACGCCGCGCGCCGCCGGAGCCGGCCAGTGCGCGCACCAGACTCCCGCTCCCCCGTTCCATCTCCAGGAAACGCGGAAGCGTCGCCTGCATGCTCAAGCGCTCGGGGTCGGAGGAGTAGATGCCACCGATCAGCGGCTGCGCAAGCCGCTCGAGCACCTCGCGCCCCAAACGCCGCGTGACGAACGCGGCGAGGCTCTCGTCCTCCGCGTCACGGCGCACCGGGACGAAGGGCTCGAACGCCATGCGCACCAGACCGCGCAAACTAAAGAGACCACTGGTGGCCAGCGCGACGGGGCTGCTGGGCGCGAAGAGCTGCACGCCGGGTGGAAGCGGCACCAGACGCCCTCGGCGCAGCACGCGCGAGCCCTTGAACTCCGGGCGCGTGGGAACGAGCTCACCCTCCAGGCCCAGGCGTCGCAGCAGGTCTGCGATGGCCGGCTTCTCGGCTAGCAGCGTCTCCGCGCCGGTCTCCATGGTGAAGCCGTCACGCGTCACGGTCTCCACACACCCTCCGGCACGCGCCGCGCGCTCGAAGAGCGTGACCTCGACGGGCAAGCGACGCTCGCGTGCGAGCTCCCGCAAACGATAGGCCGCGGCGAGGCCGCTGATCCCGCCGCCCACGACCGCGACTCGCTGGATGGCGGCTGCGCTCATGGCAGAGGTTGGTAGGCGCAGAGTGGATCCTCCGCGTAGGGGTCGCCGGTGACGGCATACGCACGCGAGCGCGAGCCGCCACAGACCGTGGCGAACTCGCAGCGCCCACAACGGCCCTTCAAACGCGAGGGATCGCGCAGGCCCACGAAGAGATCGCTCTCCTGGTAGACTCTGCGCAGCGAATCGGTACGCACGTTCCCCGCGCTCATCGGCATGAAGCCGCTGGGGCAGATCTCTCCCTTGTGCGAGATAAACACGAAGCCGCGGCCGGCGTTGATGTCCATCGGGCTGCGCCGCTCGCGCGGCCCCGGTTTCCATTCACCCAATGCCGCACGCAGCCGATGGTAGAGCGGCCCTGCCTCCGGCACAGCGCCCGGACCCACGCGCCGGGCCAACTCGCCGCGCTGGAGCACGATGCGCTTGAAGTGGTGGCCCTCGGTGGTCTTCACCGGTATGACCGTGCCTACGTCGTAGAGGAAGTTCATGACATCCTCGGACTCTTGCGCGGTAATCGGTTCCAGCACGCTGCCACGCCCGACGGGAACGAGGAAGAAGACGCTCCACAACGCCGCGCTGTGGCTGCGCAGGTGCTGCGCCACCGCCGCCAGGTCCTCGACGTTGTGACGCGTCACGGTCGTGTTGATCTGCACGCGCAGCCCGATCTCGCGCGCGACCTCCCACAGCTTGAGCGTGCGGTCGAAGACGCCGGAGAAACCGCGAAAGTGATCGTGGATCTCGGGTGTCGAGCCGTCGATGCTGAGCGACATCGCCTTGAGCCCTAGTCCGTGAAGCTCCGCCAAGCGCTCCCTCGTGACCAGCGGCGTCGCCGACGGCGAGAGCGCCATGTGCACGCCCTTGGACGTGCCGTACTCCACGAGCTTGGCGATGTCGTTGCGCTTCATGGGGTCGCCGCCCGTCAGCACGAAGATCGGCGAGGGCTTCCCGAACCCGGCAATCTCGTCGATCAGCGCACGCGCCTCCGGCGTCGTGAGCTCCAGCGGATTGCGGTGCGGAATCGAGTCGGCACGGCAATGGCGGCAGGCCAAGTCGCACGCGCGCGTGACCTCCCAAATGATGATGAACGGACGTTCCCCCACGTCGTGGCGCGGGTGGCGCACCTCGGGGATCACGCGCGGGGTGGCATCCGCCGGCATGGTCGTCAACTACAGGCTCTCCGTGGAAGCATGGACGTCGCCGGCGCCTTTCGGGGGTCCTATGGCCAACTCCGTCAACACAGCGATGAAATCCGGATGATCGTTGAGCGCGCTGGCGCGCTCCAGGCGCACGCCAGCCGCGGCGGCGACCGCGGCGGCCTCAACGTCGAGATCGTAGAGCACCTCGACGTGATCGCAGACGAAGCCGATGGGAACGACGACGGCCTCGCGCCTCCCCGAAGCCGCCGGAAGCCGCTCGAGCACGCTGCAGACGTCTGGCTCCAGCCAAGGCTCGTCCGGCGCACCGCTGCGGCTTTGGTAGGCGAGCTGCCAGTCAGGCGCTTCGAGCTCCCGCGCCACCAGCCCGGCGGTTGCAAGCAACTGTTCGACGTAGGGGCCGCACTCGGCCATCGCCCGCGGAATGCTGTGCGCCGTGAAGATCAGCGCCGTAGCCGCGAAGTCGTCACGGCCCAGGCGCGCCAATGCGGCGCGCGCGCGCTGGGCGTGGGCCCGCACCAGTAGTGGATGATCGTACGCAGGATGCGCGAACGCCAGCTGCGGAGCGGTGGGGCCGATGCGCCGGCACGCCGCCTGCGCGCCCTGCATGTAGCGCTCCCAGCTTGCCTCGCTCTCGTGCGCCGCCAGCACGATTCCGAGCACACGGCGCGTACCTTGCGCCGCCAGCTCGCGCAGCGTCTCCTCGATGAAGGGCGCGGCATGGCTCAGCCCGACCCGCACCGGCAACTCGCGGCCGGCGGCGCGCAGCGCCGCCGCAACGCCATCGGCTTGGCGTTGCGTGAGCTCGTTGAAGGGCGAGCGGCCGCCGATGCGTTCGTAGTGGTGCACGACTCCCTCGTAGCGCGCGCGCGGCACGGGGTGACCGGCGAGCACGTGATCGAGGAAGGGACGAATCTCCGCTGGGCTCGTGGGTCCACCAAAGCCGATCAGGACCACGGCGTCGTAGGGCGCTGCCTGCGTCGTCATCTGCGGCTGTACTCGTGAACCGCGTCGATCAGCGTCAACACGTTGTCGACGGGGGTCTCGGGCAGAACGCCGTGTCCCAGGTTGGCGATGTGTCCGGGGCGCCCGTCCACGCGCTCGAGCAACTCGCGCACGGCTCGACGGATCTCCGCCGGATCCGCGAACAGCAGCACGGGATCGAGATTGCCCTGCACGCCGACCTCCGAGCCCAAGCGCCCCCAGGCCTCCCCGATGTCCACGCGCCAATCCAAGCCGATGACGTCACCTCCGGCATCGCGCATCAGCTCCAAGAGACTACCCGTCATCGTTCCGAAGTGGATCACGGGAATGTCGGGACGCAAGCGTGTGATCAAGCGCTTGGTATGCGGGAGCACGAAGCGGGCGTAGTCGCGCGGCGCGAGGCATCCCACCCAACTATCGAAGAGCTGCACCGCGTCCACGCCTGCCGCGATCTGCATGTTGAGGTAGTCGGCGGTGACGTCGGTGATCAGCCCCATTAGGCGCTCCCACGTGCCGGGGTCGCGCTGCATCAGCACTTTCGTGGTCACGTGCATGCGCGAGGAGCCGCCCTCGACCAGATACGAAGCGACGGTGAACGGCGCTCCCGCGAAGCCGATCAGCGGCATCGAGCCGTTCAAGCCCGCGCGCGCAAGGCGGATCGTCTCGGAGACGAATGCCAGCGACTCCTCGACGTCGACCTTCAGGAGCTGGTTGACGTCGTCGAGCGTGCGAATCGGCTGCTCGATGCGGGGCCCGTCGCCCTTCTCATAGCGCAGCCCCACGCCCATCGGCACCAGCGGCAAGAGGATGTCCGCGAAGATGATCGCCGCATCGACGCTTAACCGCTGCGCCGCCGTGACCGTTACCTCCGCCGCGAGATCGGAGCGTGTGCACAGCTCCAAAAACGAAAGCCGCTCGCGCACGCGGCGGTATTCGGGCAGATAGCGGCCGGCCTGACGCATCAGCCAGACGGGCGTGAACGGCGCCTCCTCGCGCCGGCACGCGAGGAGGAACGGATGCTCAGACAACTAGGCCGACTCCGCCGGCGCCGCTTCCGCAACCGCCAGCGTTGCACGGAAGCGCTCCGCCGCGCGGCGATAGAGCACCGCCCACAGCGCCAGGAACGCCGTCAGTAGACCGGTCCAGAAGCAGATCCAGGTGGAGGCCGTCAGCGGCCACGCAGGCAGGAACGAGAGCGCGACACCCGCCAGCAACACCCCGCCCAACCAGTTGACGAGAATGGAGTGCCAGCGCGCGTAGTCAGTGCGCCGCGCCAGCAGCGCGAGCGCGATAAAGCAGAACGCGGCCAAGACGGCCACGCCGCGCCAGGCCGGTCCCGCGAAGAGCGGGGTGTCCAAGACGGCGGCGTAGACCAGTGCAAGGCCGAGCACGATGTTGAGGCTGTTGGCGATCATGAATGAATCTCTCCGGATGCGTGCAGGTTCTTCAAGTACCGTAACGTCACGCGAGGAATGAAGTAGTACGCGATGCCGCTGCCGATCAGGAAGACCTTCCAGATCGGTCCCAGTGCCGAGAGCGTGACCACCGCCAGCAAGACCGCGCTCTGCGCGGCGTAGCTGGCGATCGCGAGGTACCCCAGGCGGCGCTCACCACGCAGTTCGGAGGCGGCGTAGAGCAAGCCATACGCCCCTCCGAACAAGGCGAAGAACCCCAAGCCGATCGCATCGACGACGAATCCCATGGGGGTCATGCTTCGCTCTTACCTCGTCCCTGCGCCTTCGACGGCCAGCGTCGCGGGCGCGGCGGCCGCGACGCGGCTGCGTCGCGAGATCGCAATCAGGTTGGAGGCCAAGATCGCGTAGCCGGCGGCGAAGAGCAATCCGAAGACCCAGCGCATCCAGATGCCCTCCACGAACCACGGGGTTTGCTGCGCCGCCACGAACGCGTTGAAGGTCGATCCTCCTATCGCGCGCTCGTAGAACGCCTGTGCCATGCCGGCGATCAGGAGTGAGCCGCCCATGCCGTACATGCCAACGTTGAGCAGGCCAAAGGCCCACTTCCACGCCCGGCCGCCGATCTGCGCGTACCCCCCCGCCTCCTGCACCGCCAGGTAGATCACGGCGATGACGCCGCAGCCGTACGCGCCCCAGAAGGCGAGGTGACCGTGCGAGGCCGTCCACTGCGTGCCGTGGGCGAAAAGATTGATCTGCGGCAGCGTGATCATGAAGCCCCACACGCCCGCGCCGATGAAGTTGCCGAACGCTTCGAGCATCGTCCAGTAGAACGCCGGCTGGTTGGTCATCTTGTGCTCGCCCGCGTCGTAGACGGCGTGGATCACCATACCTAGCAGCGGCAGCGGTTCGAGCGCCGAGAAGAAGCCGCCGATGCCCAGCCAATACTTGGGCGCACCCATCCAGAAATAGTGGTGGCCGATGCCCAGCACGCCGGTAGCCAGCACCAGCGCCACTTCGATGTAGAGCCAGGTCTCCACCACGTTGCGCGAGGTGTTCATCACGCGCATCAAGACCAGCGCCACGATCGATCCGATCAGTACCTCCCAAGTCGCCTCGACCCAGAAGTGCACCAGCCACCACCACCAGTACTGATCCACCGCCATGTTGGTCATGGCGGGGAAGGCGAGCATGTACAGGCCGAACAGCGGAATCAGGTTGAGGATGATCACCCAAGTCACGCCGGTGATGCGCTTGACCGCGATCGCCGTGCCTACGATGTTGTAGACGAACACGGCGATGCCGATGGCTACGACGATGGCCGCCCAACGCGGCTCCTCGACGTATTTACGGCCCTGGTTGACGAGCCAGAGCGTCTTGTCGGTGCCGGGTCCGTACTGCACGAACAGGAAGGTGGCGGCTACGGCCGCGATCGTGATGCAGAACAGCCAGAAGACCACGTTGGCCGCCCGCATCCCCACGAGGTCACGTTTGAACTCCGAGGGCAGCAACCAGAACAGCGAGCCCATGAACGCCGTCAGCAGCCACAGGACCAGCACGTCGATGTGCATGATCTTGGCCATGCTGAACGGCAAGGGCTGAGCTAGGAAACCCGGGTGAATGTACTTCGTCGCGGCGATGAGACCGAAGACGATCATCACGCCGAACAACGCCACGGACAGAGTGAAGTACCGTAAGGCGAGACTTTGGGAAGAGTAGAGACTCGGCACACGTGTCACGCTGACATCTCCTCAACGATGCATGAGTGGTGCGGCGCGGCTACCGGAGGGCGGCCTGCTTGCCTTTGGGCGTGTCGGGGTCGGCTTGGAAGCCGTAGGGAAAGCCGTTGGTGTTGATCGAGGACGTCCACTTCAAGTAGGCCACCACGGCTTTGGCCTCGTCACGCGACAAGTGGAGATTGGGCATCTCCCGCGTCCAGGTTGGATACTTGTCGGGCTCCATGAGGAACGCAACCATGGCGTCGGCGCGGGTGTGCGTCTGCGTCATCGGCTCCCACATCTGGCGCCAAACCGGATCGAGCCATGCCTTGGTGAGATCGGGCGCGAAGTACGCACCCGTACCGAAGACGCTGTGGCAATCGAGGCAGGCACGGCTCTGGATGACGAGCTTGCCTTCGCGAATCAGTGCTTCGGCCTGATGCTCGTCGTAGACGTGTCCAAACAGCGGATCACTGCCGCCGATCGTCGGCACGTACTCGTGCTGGGAATCGTCATCCACATAGCCGATGGCCTGATTGATGACGGTGTACGGTGGAACGTTGGCGCCGCCGGTGCTGATAACGCCGATGGTGTTGACCGTCAAAGCGATCAAGATCGCCACCATGACGGTCAAAGAGCTGACTGCGCCGGCACGCCAAAAAATTGGATCCCGGGTGTACATCGGTTACCCCATTGGAGACGGTGTTGGTGGCTAACGCACGCATGATATGCGGCCGGCAAGCCTTCAACAGCTACCCAAGTCTCAGCGGGAAGAGTTTCTCAACTTCTTCACCTGACGCGGGCGACCGTCTGTTATATTATTCGCCCCGTGTCAGCCGATGCGCAGGCCGAGCATCGAGACCGATCCACCGTCGAAACCTTCGACTGGATACGAAACCGCCTCGCCTTCAGTGCGTTGCGCGAGCACGTAGATCAACGGGAGGTAATGCTCCGGCGTCGGTACGGAGAGTTCGGCGTCCTCACCCAGCTGCTCGTACTCCACCACGCGGCGATCTCCGGCCGCGATCAGCTCCCGCACGCGCGCCTCGAAGCGCACGGCCCAGTCGTACGGCTCGCGCGGATGGCGCCCCCACGCATACGCATGCAGGTTGTGCACCACGTTCCCGGATCCCAGGATCAGCACGCCCTCGTCCCGCAGCGGGCGCAGGCGCTGTGCCAACTCGTCGTGCTGAACGGCGGTCAGCCGCTCGTCGAGACCAAGCTGAACCACCGGGATGTCCGCCAGCGGATAGAGATGCACCAAGAGCGACCACGTGCCGTGATCGAGTCCCCAGCTCTCGTCCAGCTCGACCGGCGCCGGCGCCAGCAGCTCGCGCACGTGCTGCGCCAGCTCGAGCGAGCCGGACGCGGGATACTCCACGCGATAGAGCTGCGGCGGAAAGCCGCCGAAGTCGTGGATCGTCTGCGGGCGCGCTGAGGCCGTCACGCGCGCCCCCGGCACGTACCAATGCGCGGAGATCGAGAGGATCGCGCGCGGGCGCGGAAGCGCGGATGCCACCCGCCGCCAGGCCAAACTGTAGGGGTTCTCCTCGATGGCGTTCATGGGGTTGCCGTGACCCAAGAACACGACCGGCATGCGCATCACTCCACCGCCTCCCGGCGATTGACCAGCAGCCGCAACCCGACGAAGATCGCCAAGGTCACGGTCAAGAAGAGCACCGCTGCGGCCGCCGAGTCACGCAGCCCGCCCTGCAGGAAGAGATCGTAGATCTTCACGGGCGCGGTCATCGGATAGTACGCCAAGATGACGATCGCACCGAACTCGCTGAGCGCGCGCGCCCCCGACATCGTCATGCCCGCGACGATGCTGCGCCAACACAGCGGCAGCGTCACGCGCGCGAAGGTGCGCCACGCCCCCGCGCCCAGCGTGCGCGAGACCAACTCCAACTCGGGGTCCATCGCGGCGAAAGCCTGCCGCGCCGTGTCGACGGCGTACGGCAAGCTCACGTACAGCATGGCAACGACCACACCCGCTGCCGTGCCCCAGAAGCGCAAGCCCGTCGCGGCCTCTACCGGTGCACCGATGATCCCCGTGCGCCCGAAGACCAACAGCAGCGCGATGCCCACGACCGTGTGCGGCACCGCCAGCGGCACGTCGACGATGCCTTCGATCAAGCTCCGGCCGCGAAAAGCGCGCCGTGCCAGCAGATATCCTAGCGGCACGCCCACGGCGCCGGCCAGCAGCGCCGTCACCAGCGCCGCCTCCAGACTCAACGCAACCGAGGCCCGGACCGCCGCGTCCCCCGCTGCGTGCAGCAGCGCCGCCGGATCTTGCAGCGCGTAGAGCTGCACCAACGGAAGTACCACGAAGAGCAGCGCGGCGCCGCCGGCGGCCGAGAAGACAACAGTGAGCCCGCGCGGCGTGGTTGCTAGGCGCCGGGCCACGGCCTGGTCAGGCTTCGTACCGCAACGGGAACGCGTTCGATGGCGGAGGCGAACGCCGGCGCGATCGGCTCCAGCCCCGAGGCCTTCACGATCGCTCGGCCCTGCGCTCCCAAGAGCAACGCGAGATACGATTGTGCGGCGGCCGCGTTAGGCGCGTCCGCGAGAATCGTGGCGGCGTAGACGATCGGCGCACCTGCCACCACACCGTTCTTCGTCTTCACCGAGGCGCGGCGATAGAGCGCGCTGTAGCGTGCATCCCCGAGATCGATCTGCGGCGGCAACGCCAAGCTCTCGAGTTTCTGCTCCACCGCCGTCGAGCGATAGATCGCTAGATAGTCGATCTGGCCGGACTGCAACGCGGGTATCAATTCGGTCTCGGTGTCGCGCATGTTCGTCACTGGAGCATTGGCCAGGATGCGCTCGCTCAAATCGGAGATACCGTAGTGCAGCGCGGCCAACTGTAGCATCAGCAGGAACTGGTAGCCGGAGGGATCGGTATCGGGATTGGAGCGGCCGATCGCCACACCCGGCTGCGTCAGCAGCTGATACCAGTTCCCGGCATTGATGCGATCGGCGTACTTGCTGCGTTCGGTGTACACCAGCGTCACCGCGTTGCTGGCGAAACCGGCAAACCAATCCGCGTACGCCTTGCGCCCGGGACCCGCGAAGAGATACTTTGGAATCACACGGTAGTCGGCGACGGCAACCACGTCAGCGGCCTCATGCAGCTCACTCACCTGCTTGGCCATCTTGACACTACCGCCGAATTGCGCTTGGACACTGGTGCCCGGATTCGCTTGCTGGAAACGATCGTCCAGCGCGCGCAACGGCGCGGCCAGCGTTCCGGCCGCGAAAACGGTGAGGGTATTCCCGGTACTTGCAGCCGCCGGTACTGGAGACCGTAAGACGCGATACGCCCCCGCGCCTACAGCTATCAGCCCCGCTACTGCAGCCCGTCTATTCAGCGCCATGACGCGGGTTTTGCCCTCAGGGACGCGCGATCCCTCGTCAGGCCGGCGGCAGGGCTGGCGGGCGCGCGCCGGCGGCGAGCCGCCGTGTGAGCAGGGGACGGTAAATGGGAAAGACTCGCATGGAAGACCCCGCTAGGAGGGGATCGCCATGGAGCCTTCGCCCAATCGGTGGCACCGGGGCATCAAACGCCTCCTCGTTTCGCTTACCGTGGCCGCACTGCTGTTCGCCGCCCTGCCCGCGCAAGCCGTGAGCGTAGGCTTCGTGCGCGGAGTCGTGGCCGATGATGCCGACGGCGCGCCGATTCCCGCCGTTGCGATCACGCTGACTTCGCCCTCCGGCACCTACCACGCGACAACCGACGCCAAGGGGCTCTACGTGATCGCGGGGATCCAACCCGACACGTATGCCCTGACGGCGGCGCGCGAGGGCTATCGCACGTACTCCGAAACGGGCTTGACGATCACGCAAGATTCGCGCTTGGTCGTGGATGTGCGCCTGACGAGCGCGTTGCGCGTCATCGCGCGGGTAACCACCCGCGCCCCGTCGTCGCTGGTGCAGCCCAACCAACCCGCCGACGTTTACGCCGTGGGCGTGGCGCAGCAGGAGCAGCTCACCGGCCTGCCCGCCAGCGAGAACGAGGCCGCACTCCTCAACGCCCTACCGGGAGTCAGCGCAGTGGGCGGAAACGGCAACGGCCTCACGGGCTCGTTTCCACTCATCCGCGGCGGCTTGGAAAACGATCAAGGCTTCGAGCTGGACGGCATCGACGCGACGGAACCGATCTCAAATCTCTTCATCAACAACCTCATCGTCAACGGCGCGCGCAGCATCAACCTCACCGCCGGCCCCGGCGGCGCCAGCAAAAGCGGATCGGGCTCGGGTTTCGTCAACATCGTCACCAAGACGGGGACGTATCCCTCCAGCGGCTACCTGCAGATCGACGACGGCGGCTTCGCCTTCCAGCACGGCTTGAAGTTCGAATACGGTACCGCCACGCCGGACAACCGTCTCTCGCTCTTCGTCAGCGGGCGCTACGATCGCGACTTCGGCGGTTGCTGCGCCCCGCCGTTCGGCAACACCTGGGGTCCGGCACACGCCGCCAATCCCGACTCCATCGGCCAAGTGGCGTTCGTCGCCACCAACGACACCGTGGTCAACGCGCTCTACCACTTCGGGCGGGATCGCGAAAACACGCTGCAGCTCTGGAACGACTGGGGCGCGAACCATCTCTACGGAGATTACGGTCTCGCTACGGCCACGCTGCCGTACGCATCGGGCAGCGCGCCCTACCTCGGTGTCTACGCCAACGCGCCGTTGTTCTTCGGCGGCACAGCGCCGCTGACGCAAGCGCAGGCGCAGGCCTTGATACCGTTTTATCCCGGTCAGCCCTCCGCCAACGCAACGGTAGGCATGGGCGACTACGAGATCTCACAGTACGAGCTCTCGAAGATCGGCTTCTCGCGTCCGCTGGGGCGCGCCGGATACCTCAACGCGCGCATCTACCGCACGCAGAATTGGGTCGTGGACGCCGCCGTCGATCCCAACGATCCAATCTTCGGCTACGGTTTCCCCACGCTTGGATTCAGCGATTTCTACGTCACGCGCTCCACGCAGAACACCGGCGTCGCCGCCGACGTGCAGCAGGCGCTGGGCGCGCGCCACGAGCTGGCTTTGGGAGCCGACTACCGCTTCTCGCGGGCCTCGCTGAGCGGCTACCTGCCCTCGCCTTCGCTCTTCTTCGCCGGCCCCACCATCACCGATTTCCTGCCCTCCGATCCGCTAGCCGGCGGCGCGCCGGGACCGTTCGCGGGGCAGCGCTATCCCGCACTGCACGAGATCATCAAAGACCCGCTCTACCGCACCTCGTTCTACCTCGACGACGCCTGGACGCCGTCGGATCGCTTGATGCTCGAGCCCGGCTTGAGGTACGACACCGAGCGCGTGCCCACCGCCGCCGGCACCTACGAGTCCAACTCGCTGCAGCCGCGGCTCTTCGGCGCCTGGACGCTGGGGAACCGGCGCGCCACGGTCATTCGCGGCGGCTACGGCCACGCTACGATCTTCGCGCCGCTCTTCCAGATCGAGAGCATCTACGCTCCGCCGGCCAGCTACCAGAGCCTGCCGGCCACAATGCCGATCTGTGGCGGCCCCGCCGCCAACTTCAGCGCCCCCTGCAAGAACTACGCCGACGAGCTGGCCAATGCGTGGTGGCAGGGCTACGGCGTCGATCCGTACTCGTTCCCCAAGGCTCAGCAGTCCGACACGTACGATCTCTCTCTGGAACGCGAGCTGCCCCGCGACGTCTCGCTCAAACTCACGCTCTACCACCGGCGTGATTACGACGTGATCGTCAACCGCCAGCAGATCTCGATCTCGCCAACGGGCGCGGCCATCCCCGGCACCATCAGCATCACCAACGACGGCAAAGGCGAAACCACGGGCGTGGAATTGGCCCTCTCGCGCCAGGTAGCGCAGGGCCTCTCGATCCAGTTCAACGCCACCTACGTCAACCAGTTCGTCAACTATCTCTCGAACACGGCCTTCCGCCCGTCCGTCTCGCCCGCGCTCTTGGGATCGGGGGCGCTGGTCCATCCCCAGTACCTCACGCCGTTCGGGGCGACGCTGAGCCTGGACTACCGGCGCAAAGGCTGGCGCGTGAACCCCATCTTTGTCTACAGCCGCGGGTACCCGGTGGGAGTCTGGAGTTCGAGCCCGATCCTCGTGAACGGCCGCGCCACGTTCGTGCCCAACACCAACCTCTATGGCAATTTCGGAGGATCGTTCTGTTACTACGCCGACCCGCAGGACGCCGGCAGTCCGGCGCAGCCCAACATCGTGGGAGCGCCGGGGGGCGGCTGCACGCAAGCACTGGGTGGCGCGCTGACGCATCCCGTGCTCTTCACGAACGTGGTCGTCTCCCGAGACGTGTCCAAGCGCTTGGCGCTGGGCTTGGAGATTCAAAACCTCTTCCAGAACGTGGCGAACTTTCCGTACTTCAACCCCGGCTACGTCAACAACGGCTTCGGCGCGTACGGGCCCGGCTCGGGCACCAATCCCAATGCCGGCCTGCCGGGCGCCGTCAGCGCCTACCCGCCTACGCCGTACTTCACGTTGCCGAGCGGGCCCAGCAGCCAATGGACCTTCTTTGCGAGACTCAAGCTATGAGTGAGCGCCTGCGCCTGGCCCCCGTACCGGCCACGCTGATCCTGCTGTTGGCGGGCTGCACGACCGGCCAGAGCAATACCACGCCTGCGATTACTTTCACGCCCTCGAACGGCACGCTCAAATTGGCGGTGGGCACGGTCAACTTTGCCGGGGGCGGTAGCGGCTTGAACGTGCTGGAGACCTTCCGCGGGAGCAACGGGTTCACGGCGGTTCCCATCAATCAGGCGCTACTAGGCGGGCCCGCCGGCTTCATGGGACCCGGCGGCTCGCGCGATCCCGGCGCGGGGAGCAATCCCGTGCCGCTGGGTTCGGCGGCCAACGTCTTCGCCATCGGCAGCGCCGGTCAGATCACGATTCTCGCAGCAGCCGACGGCTTCGGCATCGGTCCGCCGCTGGCATCGACCACCGGACAGAACGCCTATCCGATGCAGCCGCAGTTCGGCGACATGCTGGGCAAGGCGGCCTTCCCGTTCCAACCGCTGCCGCTCTACGGCGGTCCGCCGGCGTATCCGGCGGCCACGCTGGTGGCCAACGCCTTCGGCGGCGGTCCGAAAGTACCATCGGGCTGGTCGGAGGGATTCTACCTGATCGCGCTGGCGGCGGCGGCGCCCACGGGTACCTACACGCTCAGCGTCGCCTACAGCCAAAACGGCGCCGCCGCGACGGCAAACGCGACCGCCGCGCTGGCATCCTCCGCGTTGCTCCCGCCGCTGGCGCCGCCCGGGCTGGCCTCCAGCGGCAACGGCGGCCTGACGGTGACGGTAACGCTGCCGCCGGGCGTGGTGGAGGAGCTGATCAACGTCACCGATGCCACGACACCGGGCCTGGGCGCGACCTGCGCCGCGGGCGTCACGTTCGCCACCGTGCGCGCCACCAGCAGCGGCGCCTACGGTATCGCGGGCAACCTCGGCCCGAACGGCACGCCCACGTTCTGCCCCGGCGACCAGCTCGTGGCGCAAAGCTTCGGTTTCGATTATCTGGATCAGGAGTTGGGGCCGCCGGGCAACACGCTCCCAGCGCCTTCCTTGCCCGCGCAAGCCGACGTCACCGTTTCCCCGCCGGCGGTCACGATGGAGTGAGCCGAGAGCCACTGCGCGCCGGCGAGCGTCTCGCGGAAGAAACGCGCCTGAAAGGCGACGACGTCGTCGACGCCGGGAAACTTCGGATGGCTGCGCACGACGAGCCGTAGGCGCCCGCCGGTGGCGCGCAGCATCCCCAAACGGCGCATCGTCGCCAGCGCCGCGCGCACCACGGCCATGGGGCGCGCGCGCAGCACGGGATCGACGAACAGCAAGGCGGGCAGTGCACGCAAACGCTCCGCGACCGCGTCGACCGCCTCCTGCGGCGTGAAGGGCTGCACGCGCTCAGCCAGCCAATCGCTCAAGAGTTGGCTCACGGTAACGGGGCGCGCCACCGCGAGCGAGGCCTCCAGATTGCCGCGATCGGCCGGGGCGATCACGCGGTAGAGTAGCGAGAGACGGCGCCCCAGCAGCGGATCGTAACTGATGGCCGCGATGCGAACGTCGCCCAGCGGCGCGAGCCTGCGCAGCGCGCCGCGCAAACGGCTCAGAGAACCGTCGAGCGTGTGACGTCCCTCGGGCGTGAGGAAGAGCGTGCCGCCGCGCCGCAGCACCTCCGCCAAGCGCTCGAGATCGCTCTCGACCTGCGCGCGCAGCTCGGCCAGCATCTCTCCACGATACGGCTGGCGCAGCTGTGAGAGTTGCACGCTGGCGCGCACGGCGTAGAACAGCGCCGGGCGTTCGAGATCGCGCAAACGGTGCGCCGCCGCCGGCAGCAGCGCCAGAGCTCCGGCACGGAAGACGCTGCCGAGCGCCACATCGCCGTGCCGGAGCCGCACGCCCAGCGCCATGCTCGCCAGCGGACGCGCGTACAACTGGTTCTCGATCGGCAGCATCCCCAACAGTCCAAAGAGCGTGGTGCTGTCCAGCCGGCGCAGCAGCCGCTCCAACCACCGGATGCGCAACGCCATGAACCCCGGCTCGAAGAGACGGCGCGAGGCCGCGGCAAAGACCGGATGGCGCCACGGCCCGTCCAAAGTCAAACGCAGCACTACGGCCATCGTATCGAGATCGTGCTGGTGGTTGGCGATCACGAGCGTGGCGCCGCGCGCGAACGGCAGCCGGCCCCAGCCGCGCACGCGATAGGCCGCATGCACGTACGGCGTCATCGCGCAGACGCTAACCAGACGCAACGCCATGCCCCACAACGGTGAGAGCGGGCGCGCGCCCACCGACAACACGATCAGCGATCCCAACGCGAACGAAGCCGCGGCGACGGTGAAAAGCACGCGATAACCGTCCAGCGTCGCACCGTAGCGCGCCAGCAGCCAGCCGCCGAACGCCGGCGCGACGATGGCGGGCAGACTCGACGCGATGCCCCAGATCCCCAAGTCGCGCGCGACGTCGCGCAGCCTCGGCACGGAGTCGATCGCCAGCGCCCAATCGGTGGCGATGAAGCCTCCGTAGCCCAAGCCGAACACCAGCGCAAACGCCAGGATCCAATGCTGCTGCGGCACGAGCGCGAAACCAAACGCCGCCAGCGCCATCGGCACCCCCGCCGAGGCCACGAGCCCCTTGCGGATCACGCGATCCGAGAGTGCGCCCAGCCAAATGCTCGAGACGATCGCGCCCACGAGTGCCGCCCCCGCGACCAGTCCCGTGCCGGCCGAGGGATTCTCGACCTTCAGGACGTCGCGAAAGAAATAGAGCACGAACGTCATCAGCAGCGTCATGCCGAACATGATGGCCGAGCGGCTCGCGAAGACGACGGCGAAGTCGTGGCGATCCGCGACGTGCGCGTGCTCCGGCTCGCTCCACGCGCCCTCCGGGATTCCCAGCACCGTTGCGGCTCCCAGAAGCACCACCACCGCCGCGGCCACGAAGGTGGTGGCGGGCTCGGTGAGTCCGGCCACGGCCAGACCCGCCACGGTGCCGGCCAGCGTTGCCGCGCCGCGCACGCCCGACGCGGAGCCCCAGGCCGCCCGCGGGACGATCTCTGGGATCAAGGCTTGATAGGCGGCGATGCTCAGGCACTCGCCCGCCGTGGAGAGCAGCAGCAGCGCTCCCAGCATCGCAGTGCTATGCGCCTGCGCCATCGCCAGCAGGCACAGCGCGTCGAGCCCCGCACCCGTCAACACCAACGTCCGGCGCATGCCCCCGGCGCGCCGCAGACGGTCGGAGACAGCCCCGGCTACCGGCGGAACGAACATCGCGACCATGGCGACCAGGCTCGCCAGCACGGCCAGTACGCTCGTGTAGCGGCCGGGGGCCAAGCGAACGAGCGAGGCGGGCACAGCGATGGCCATGAGCGCCGCGTCCTGGAAACTCAGCGGGGCCCAGTACACGTTGAGCAGGGCCAAGCCGCGCGCCCCGCAGATCCGGCCGCTGTCGGACGACATCCTCGCATGTTAGTATAGCAGAGGAGCTCGGCGTGCCACCGTCGCTTGGCATGCAACGGCGGCAGGCGGCAAAATCCTTGCTCTGCCGGGAGGGCTTCCCCGCCCCCCGCACGGTAACTCTCCCACTCCACCAGCGCCAAGAGAGAGCCTAGCCCCTTGAGTCATCAGATCGCCATCGTTGGAAGCGGACCCGCCGGACTCTATGTTGCGGAGGTGTTTGCCAAGCTGCTCCCGGACGTCACGATCGACGTCATCGACCAGCTCCCCACGCCCTACGGGCTGGTGCGCGGCGGCATCGCCCCCGATCATCAGAGCACGAAGAACGTCATCCGGCAATTCGAGCGCACGCTCAGCCGCCCGGGCACGCGCTTCTTGGGCAACGTGGAGATCGGGCGCGACCTCACGTACGAGGAGCTGAAGGCCGCCTACGACGTGGTGGTGCTGAGCATCGGCGCCGCCGTCGATCGCCGGCTCGGCATCCCGGGGGACGACCTCCCGGGCGTCTACGGCTCCGCTGCGATCGTGGGCTGGTACAACGGCCACCCCATGCACACCGATCTCGCACCGCTCTTGGACGGCACCACACTCGCGGTCATCGGCAACGGCAACGTCGCGCTGGACATCGTGCGCGTGATCGCCAAGACGCAAGCCGAGTTGGCGGCGTCGGACATCTGCAGCCACGCCGATCAGGCCCTAGCCGCGGCCACGTTGACCGACCTCTATCTCATCGGCCGGCGCGGCCCCGTGGAGGCGAGCTTCACCTCGAAGGAGTTGGGCGAGCTGGGTGATCTCGAGCGCTGCGACGTGATCGTCGATCCGCAGCAGCTGCCCGCCGAAGTCGGCTCGCACGTGCCGGAGAAAGAAGTCAAAGTCAAGCAGCGCAATCTCGAGATCCTGCGCGAGTTCTCCACGCGCCCCCACGGCGAGCGACCGTTGCGTCTGCACGTACTCTTCAACGCGGCGCCGGTAGCGGTGCTGGGCGAGGACCGCGCGCGCGCGCTGGTGCTCGAGCGCACGCGGCTGGAGCAGGGCCGGGCCATCGCCACGGGCGAGCGCTTTGAGCTTCCGGTGCAGACGGTCGTCTCCGCCATCGGATATCGCACCGTCCCGTTCCCAGGGGTCCCCTTCGACGAATCACGCGGCATCTTGGCCAACGACGAAGGGCTCATCGAGCCCGGTGTCTACGCCTCCGGCTGGTGCAAGCACGGACCGCGCGGCGTCGTCGGCACCAACCGCACCGACGCGCAGGGCTTGGTCGCGCGTATCATCGCCGATCTCGAGCACGCACCGCAGCCCGGCACCAAGCCCGGCGGCGCCGGGATCGACCGCCTGCTGCGCGAGCGCGGCGTGCGCGTGGTCGACTACGCGGCCTGGGGCGAGATCGATCGCGCCGAAATTGCGCGCGCGCAAGGCAGTGCCAAGCCGCGCGAGAAGTTCGTGCGCGTCGACGAGATGCTCGAGGCCGCCTTCGCGCTACCCAGCGACGAGCGGCGCTGAAGCTACGGCCATGTTCAGGACGGTGCTCGTGCCGCTCGATGGGTCGGAGCCGTCACTGGCGGCGCTGAAGATCGCGTGTTCGATCTGCGGCGAAGGGCACGGGCGGTTGGTTCTGATCTCGGCGGTCGACGTCTCAGGAGCAGCCATCGCGACCTCCAACCCCTACAGCGCAGCCAATCCCGCCGCTCTGATCGCGGATTGGGAGGCGGAGGCCAAGCGCGCCCTGGCCGAGGGCGAGCGCCGCGCGGGCGAGTGCAATGTCCCCGTAACCTCGCGCATCGTGGAAGACACCGCCGTGGCGGCCATCCTCGACTCCGCCGCCGCCTTTCGCGCCGATCTGATCGTGATGGGTACCCACGGGCGCTCGGGTTTGGCGCGCGCCATCCTGGGCAGCACGGCCGAAGGCGTGCTGCGTGCGGCCCGCGTGCCGGTCTTGGTGACGCGCGGCTAAAACCGCACGCAGCCGTTGCGAGAGTATCGCACCGGCCCCATCGCCAATAGAGCGGCATGACCGATACGATTCCAGAAACGCTACGCTCGTTGCTCCAAGGCAACGAGCGTTTTATTGCCGGCACGCCGAACGCGCTCCCCGATGCCGTGGCGCGCGTGGAGCAGGCCGCGGGGCAAGCACCGTTCGCCGTCGTCTTAGGCTGCTCGGACTCGCGCGTCCCGGTCGAGATGATCTTCGATCAAGCGCCAGGCAACCTGTTCGTGATCCGGCTCGCCGGCAACACCGCCACCCTCGACGCCGTAGCGTCGATCGAGTATGCCGTGGCGGTTTTGAAAACGCCGCTGCTGCTCGTGCTAGGCCACTCTACGTGCGGCGCCGCCACCGCGGCGGTGGATTACGCCGCTAACGGGACCACACTACCCGGCGCCATGCAGCGTTTCGTCGACGCGGTCGTGCCGGCGGCGCTACGCGCTCGCGCCGCCGGCGGTGACTGGATCGCCCAGACGGTGGCGGAGAACGTCCGCCACAATCTCGACCAGGTCGTCGAGCAGTCGGTGGTCGTCTCGCACGCTCTCGCGCAGGGGGCGCTGCAGCTTGCCGGAGCCGTCTACGACCTTCACAGCGGACGCGTCGACGTGATCGTGAACGGGCGCTAGTGCCCGTTCACGATCGGCGCCGTCCACCATAACTCGAACTTCCACTCCGGGCCGGCGTTGGGCGCGGCGGACTTTGCGCCCATCGCCGACTCGATGTACCCGTGCAGATACTTCATGTGCGGGACGTTGAACGCGAAGTCGAGGTTGTTACCGTTGCTCACGGTGCCGGCGGCGCCGGAGATCTCATGCCGGAACGCGAGCAGAGCGTTACCGTGGAAGAGCGGCTCGTACAGCTCGCCGCTGAAGGCGTGGCCACTCTGCGCCCCGAGCGCATTGCCGTTGGCGTCCAGACCCGCATTGCCGTCGAACGTGGATTGATAGACCACCAGAGCCCCGGGCACACCGTGCGCCTGCGGATCGCGCATCGCGTACGCCGCCAGGGAATGGTAGCGATCGTACTGTCCGGCCTCTGCGAGCGGGAAGGTCCCCATGCTCCCGTAGAGACCCAGCTCGAACGGGCGGTCACCGGGGGCGTAGGCCGCCTTCCACTGCACCGTCTTTTCGGTAAGGTTGGAGTCGAAATCGGTTCCCGTCACGAGGTCACCGGAGCCGGCCAGCCAGCCCGCTTCGACGTCGAAGGCCTTATGCACGTAGCCGAGCTTGGCGCCCCAGCGGTTACCGTCCAACTGCCAAACGTGTTCTCCCACGGCGATCTCAGGCGTCGCGAACGACGAGAGATCCATCCACTGTGAGAACGGTGAAGGCGCGGGGGCCTCGAGCTTGCCGAAGAACAGGTGGCCGTCGCGGTGGAAGAGGTTGTTGTAGGTCAGCCAAGCAGTGTCGAGTCCACCGCCCGATTGATCGTTTTGGTACAGCCACTGCTGAAAGTGGTAGGTCCAATTCCGCCCGATGTAGCCCACGGCATGGAGCGCGAGGTTGCCGTAGGTCACCGTGTGCGTCGGGTTCACCGGGTCGCCGGCGCCCGTGCTGTCGCCGTTGATCTGCTCGCCCACCCACACCGGAAAGGTGTCGCGCAGGGCCGAAGGATCGAGCGAGGCGTAGGCCGTGCGCTGGACGTAGCGGCCGTACGCGTTGAGAGCCGGCACCATCGTGTGGCAGGTATCGCACGATACGCCGTACGCCTGCGCGAACGGCGGCATCGCCTGCGAAGGCTTGGCATGGATGCCGGTCAACACCAAGCCGACGCCCACCGCCACGGCGGCCACGGGCAGAACTCGTCCCATGCTATTGCACCTCGATGGTGAGGATCATCTTGTCGTGTCCCGCACCGCACATGATCGAGCAATGAACCAGGTACTCGCCAGCCTTCTTGGGCGTAAACGTCACCTCGGTGAACTTACCGGGCATGATGGTGGTATTGGGAATTCCCAACTCCTCAGAGGCGATGCCGTGCACGCCCGCCGAGGAGGTAAGGCGCAGCGTCGTGGGCTCGCCCAAGGGTATCGTGATCTTCGCGGGCGTGAACTTCCAGTTCGCGGCGACGACGTCAACGGTGGGATGTGCGGCGGCATGCGCTGCCCATGCCGCGACTAGCAATGCGACCAGGAAGAACGGAACGAAAACGCGACGCACGGTCATCTTCGAAACACTCCTGCCTCCCCTGCCGGGGGCAACTTGATCGGTTCGCACTAGAGACTAGCCCGAACGCACGAAGCCTGTGCGAACCGACCGTCGCGGAATCTTCTTGCGACGCGTACATGCGAAGAGGGCGAGCAGGCTCGCGCGAGAAGCCCCCAGCCCATGAGTCTCGCCCGCTTGCTTCAACGCGCCGGGCTCGCAGTGGCCTCGGCGCCGGCGATCTACCACGGCGAACGTCTCTACCTGGACTTCGGCGCGCTCTACGGCCGCGCCGCCGCGCTGGCCGGCGCGCTGCGTGACGGCTACCGCCTGGCTCCCGGCGAACGGGTCGCCATCGCCGCCACGAACTGTCCGCAGTTCGTCGAGCTGCTCTGCGCGGCATGGCACGCCGGACTCTGTGTGGTCCCGATGAACGCCAAGCTGCATGCGCGCGAGTTTGCCTATATCCTAGAGAACAGCGGCGCCCGCGTCTGCTTCGTCAGCGCCGATCTGGCGGCGACGGTGACGCCGCTGCTGGACCAGCTCCCGGCACTGGAGCACGTGGTGGAGATCGGAAGTGCGCCGTATGCCCACGCTTGCGCGCACGCGGCGGTCGATCTCTGGGAAAGCGAGATCACGGACCCCGCCTGGCTCTTCTATACCAGCGGGACCACGGGGCGCCCCAAAGGCGCAACGCTCTGCCATCGCAACTTGCTGGCGATGATCTACGCCTACTTCGCCGACGTCGACGCGGTGGGCGCCGGCGACACCCTGCTGCACGGCGCGCCGATGTCGCACGGCTCAGGGTTGTACGCGCTGGCGTTCCTGGCCGCCGGGGCGGCGCAGGTCGTGCCGGAGAGCGGCCACTTCGATCCCGCGGAAGTCTTCCAACTCTTGCGCGCCCATCGCTCGGTCAGCGCCTTCTTCGCGCCGACGATGGTCTCGCGCTTGGTGTCGGCGGCTCAAGACGCCGACGTCGCTTGCGAGCACATCAAGACGATCGTCTACGGCGGCGGACCGATGTACGTGGAGGATCTCAAGCGCGCGCTGGCGCGCTTCGGGGACCGCTTCGCGCAGATCTACGGGCAAGGCGAGGCGCCGATGACGATCACCGCGTTGCCGAAGCAGCTCGTCGCCGAGCGGCGCCATCCGCACTACGAGCGGCGCATGGCCTCCGTCGGACGGCCGTTCACCGGAGTCGGCGTGCGGGTCGTGGACGAGCGCGATCGCCCGCTGCCTCCCGGTGAGATCGGCGAAGTTTGCGCGCGTGGCGATATCGTGATGAACGGATACTGGCAAAACATCGAGGCAACCGCCGCTGCGCTGCGCGGCGGCTGGCTGCACACCGGAGACGTCGGCTGCCTGGACGAGGAAGGGTTCCTCACGCTCAAGGACCGCTCCAAGGACATGATCATCAGCGGCGGGAGCAACATCTACCCCCGCGAGGTGGAGGAGGTACTCTTGCGCCACCAGGGGGTGCTCGAGGCCTCCGTCGTCGGGCGCCCTCATCCTGACTGGGGCGAAGAGGTCGTAGCCTTCGTGGTCGTCAAGCCCGGCGCACGCGCGGAGGAACGCGAGCTGGATGCGCTATGCCTGGAGCACATCGCGCGCTTCAAACGACCGAAGGCCTATCGCTTCGTCGCGGCGCTGCCCAAGAACAACTACGGCAAAGTGGTGAAGGGCGAGTTGCGCGAGCGCCTTGCTGCGGAGCGCAGCCCGTCCCGGCCTCACGCGTGACCGCGCTCCAACTCCGTCAGCGCCGCCTCGAAACCGTGTTCGATATGGCGGCGAATCAGCTTGCGCGCCACGCCCTTGCGGCGCGCGCGCAGCGCGTCCAGCAGCGCCTCGTGCTCGTCGGCCAACTCCCCTAACTGCGCGTACTGCACGATCGTCATGCGCAGGTAGAGCCGTAACTGGTTGAGCATCTCGCCGTAGGCGCGCGAGAGCAGCTCGTTGTGCGCGAGCGACACGAGATGCTCGTGCGCGCCCAGATCAGCCTCGACTGCTCCGGCGAGATCCTGCGCCTCCGCGCAGGCACGCAGCTTATGAATCAGCGGCGCCAGCCGCTCGATCTCGGCGGGCTCCGCGGACTCGATCGCCTGCATGACGGCGAACTCCTCCAGCACCATGCGGAAGCGCAGCAGATCTTCGAAACGCTTACGTTCCAAGGGGGAGACCAGCGCGCCCTTGTAGGGCACGATCGTCACCAAGCCCTCCTGACCCAAGCGCATCAGCGCCTCGCGCACCGGGCTGCGGCTCACCGAGAGCGCGGCGCAGACGCTCAACTCCGGAATGCGGTCTCCCGGCCGCAACCGGCCCGTGGCGATGCGCTTGCGCAGATACTCCGCGACTTTCCCCGCCGTCGAGGTACGGTCCAAGACGCTGCCTCCGCGATTCGAAGCTTTGATCCCCATCTTACTCACCAGCGTGCTGCGGCAGCAGCAGCAGGGCGGCACCTTGGACGACGCCCGCCGCGAGAACGGCTACGCCAAACGTGGTCATGAGGCCCCACGCCACCAGATGCGTGGCGACGACCAGAAAGAAGGCGGCAAAGGAGAAGTTCCCTGCGATGAATCCGCGCAGCAGACGCACCGCTGCGGCGGTGCCCTCGGAGCGGTGCGTGAAGACGGTCATGATCGTTCCGGCTACCGGCAGCGGCGTGATGAGTCCGCTGAGGCGTGGCCCGAGCCGTCCCGCGATCCCGGTGAGGGCCACGACGATCGCCGCGGCGGCAACCATGCGCAGCGGCGTCTCCCAGGGCGGCGCGGCGGGGCTGGAGGCGGGCCGCGCATCCGCCGGCAGCAGCGGCAGCGCGAGCGCCAGCGCCGCGATTCCGGCCAAGAACGCCCCGGCCAACGAGAACGTCACGACGTTCAACGCGGCCGTGCACAGCGCGAAAGCAACCCAGCCCGGTACCCAGCACCACGTCCACGTGAGCCGGCGCGCGGCCAGGGCGTAGACAACCGCGAACGCCGCGGTCGAGATCAAGCCCAGCACGATGCCCTGGGCGGCGCGCGCCGCGAAAGCGTCGCCGTACTCCAGCGTCAGCAGCAGAATGATCGGCCCCGACGTCAACGGCAGGCCGACCAGCCACCCGCCCACCGCCGAGCCCCAGCGCCGTCCGGCTAGGCTGGCCGCGCCGATCAGAAGCGTGGGCAGACCCACTTTGATCGCGAGCAATTCCATCGCCCACTTGCTACCGCGCACCCCTTCCGGACACCTATGCCGGCGGCCGCGGCGCGGCAGGGCTAAGAAAAGCGCGCGAAATGTCCGACCGCTAAGAGTGGTGCCGTGCCGTTAGAGGCACGGGCTCGGCCCTGCTCACAAGGAGGTAGCGGGTGTTGCGATCCTCGTTGCGCGTGAAACTTTCGACCTGGGCGGCGTTCCTCGCGCTGGTGCCCTTGGTCGCTATGGCGGCGCTGGCCATCGTGCAGATTCGGAATACTCAAATCGACTCCGCGCGCAAGACCATCGTTCAACATGCCGTGGCCACCTCCGATCAACTGCAGCAGATCATCAACGACCGCAAGCGCGGTGCGAGCGCGATCGCGAACTTCCCCGCCGTCGTCGCCATCGCCACCACCCATAAACCCGCCGCCCCGGCCACCCTCAAGGGCATCTCCGGCATCGTGCCCTTCGCACACAACGTGTACGTGCTCGACGCCAAGGCCGGCGTCATCCAGGCGCTAAGCGCCGACGAGCACACCCCGTTCGCCGATCTGCCCAGCGTCAAGGTAGCGCTGACCGGAAGCACGACCGTCTCCAACGTCTTCCGCGGCCCGGACGGCGAGTTTCTGATGTACTACGCCTCCGGCATCACCGTCAACGGTTCGACCATTGGAGCCGTCGTCATCGAGGTGACGCCCGACGAGCTCTTCCGTGTCGTCGACGACGACGCGAACGCCGCAGGCTCCTACGGTATGCTCGTCGACGGCAACGGCGTGGAGATCTACATCTCGCAGCATCCCGAGTTGGCGATGCGCGCGCTCGTCACGCTCACGTCCGATCAGGAGAAAGCGTTGCTGGCCAGCGGGCGCTTCTTGGGCGAACACGCCGTCACCAGCCTGAACTTGCCGACGCTGGCCACGGCCATGGCGGATACCGCCAGGCACGAGGCGATCTCCGCCAGTCCACTCAACAAGGAGCGCAACTACGCCGGCTTCCAGCGCATGCTCGACGCCGGCTTGGCCTACGCCTACTTTTGGCCGAAATCCAGCTTCTACGGTCCGGTCCTGTTGACCGAGCGCATCAGCGTAGCCATCGTCCTGATCGTCGCAATCCTGGTCTTCGCGATCGCCTTCTTCGTCTTGCCACGCTTCACGCTGGGAACCGTGGTCGAAGTCTCCGGCGCCATGCACGAGATCGCGCGGACGCACGATCTGGGACGGCGCTTGGCCATCACTTCGCGCGACGAGCTCGGGACGCTATCGGAGTCCTTCAACGGCCTGCTCTCGAGTTTTAGTGAAGCGCTCGAGCAAGTCCGCGGCACCAGCGGCGCGGTTGCCGGTGCCGCCGGCGAAGGCGAGGAGCACAGCGGCACGATCCACCGCAGCTTGACCGAGCAGGCCGCGGCCTCCGAACAGACGTCGGCCTCGGTGGTGGAGATCGGCGCCAGTTCCCAACAGATCGCGCGCAACGCGCGCCGGTTGCGTGAGGCCGTCGACACCAGCTCCTCGTCGCTCGAGGAGATCGTTGCCTCCATCCGCTCGGTAGCGGGCAACAACGAGGCGCTGGCGTCCAGCGCCGAAGAGACGGTACGCACGGTGGAATCGGTCAGCCTCGCGCTCACCGGCGTGGTGGAGCAGATCCAACTCGCCTACCAGCGCTCCAGCGACACCAACGAGCGCGTGCGCGCATCCAGCAAGATCTTGGACGAGCTGATCGCGCGCACGCTGCAGATCGGCAACGAGTTGGACGCCGTGCACGTGGCGATGGAATCGCTGCAGACGTCCAGCTCGCAGATCGACGTCATGCTGCAGACCATCGACGAGATTGCCGATCAGACCAACCTCTTGGCGCTCAACGCGGCCATCGAGGCGGCCCGAGCGGGCGAACACGGCCGCGGCTTCGCCGTCGTGGCCGAAGAGATCCGCAAGTTGGCGGAGCGCTCGGCGCAGTCGGTGCGGGAGGTCTCGCACCGCACGCAGGAGATTCAACTGCGTACCGGCGAGGTCGGCAAAGCCATCGCCAGCTCCACCGCCGGAGCGCAACGCGCGCAGGGCGCGGCCGCCGATGCCAGCCATGCGCTCGAGGAGATTCTCTCGCTGGTGGGCGACGTCACCAAGATCGCGGGAGAGGTCGCCGACGCGGCCAAAGGTCAAGATGGCGCAAGTCGCCAGATGATGACCGCGGTGCGTGATATCGAGAGCCGTGCCGCCGACGTCGCGCGCGCCACCTCAGAGCAGACCACGGGTGCGCAGCAGATCTCCAGCCAAATCGAGGCCATCCGCGGCTTCACGCTGGAGGTGGAGCAGGCCACGGGGCAAGAGGCGCGCTCGCTGGACGAAGTCGTGCGCGCGATGGAGCAGGTTTCGCTACGTGCCGCGGCTTCGGCGAGCGCCATCGAACAGCTCGAGGACGTTGCGGCGCGCTTGGCCGGAGAGTCGCGCACACTGCGCGGCATGTTGGCGACGTTCGGCGGCGAGCAGGAGACGCCGGACACCACGGCGCTGGCGATCGAGACGGTCGTCTCCGCCGAGGCAGACGAGACCGGGCAGATCGCAGCGGACGACGGCTCCGGCGAGCCAGTCGCACTTTCCGGTTCGTGACAAGGGGCCCTCGGCGGCTGCGCGAAGCAGGCTTGCGATCCATCACTGCTGCTTCGAAGGACACACGAGTTGGCCACGCACGTACGCGTTCGACACCAGAATCGCATCGTCGAAGGAGTGCTCGACGGCGAGTCGATCCGCACCGAGGACGGCGCAGCGCTCGCGCGCGCTGGAACCACGCTCCTGCCGTCTGCCGCACCCAGTAAAATCGTCTGCGTCGGACGCAACTACGCCGCTCACGCCAAGGAGCTGGGCAACGCCGTTCCCAGCACTCCGCTGCTCTTCTTCAAGCCGCCCAGCGCCCTGATCGCGGATGGTGAGGATATCGTCTATCCGCCGCAATCGAAGAACGTCCACTACGAAGGCGAGTTGGCCGTCATCGTCGGCAAGCGCGCGCGCAACGTTCCCGCCGCTCAGGCTCTGGAGATCGTGCGCGGCTATACCATCTGCAACGACGTAACCGCGCGCGACCTGCAGAAAGCCGACGGACAATGGACGCGTGCCAAGGGCTTCGACACCTTCTGTCCGCTGGGGCCCGTCTGGATCGACCCGGCGGATCTCGACCTCTCCGGCACGCGCGTGCGCACGTTCGTCAACGGCGAGCTGCGCCAAGACGGCAACACGCACGACTTCATCTTCACGCTGCCGGTACTGATCGAGTACATCACCGCAGCATTCACGCTGGAGCCCGGGGACGTCATCTCGACCGGGACGCCCGAGGGTGTGGGCCCGATGCAGGTGGGCGACACGGTCGCCGTGTCCATCGATGGCATCGGCACACTCACCAACCGGCTCGTCGCACCGTAGCTCCCGCCCTCACGGCCAACTCGGCGCAAACTCCAGCGGCGTGCGCCGCGGCTGCGGCAGCAGCGTGCCAGCTGCGCCGTGTGTGGGCGTTGCCGGCGCCACCGGAGTAAAACTCGGAGCCGGCGACGCGGGCGCCGGAGAGCGCACCGGCATGGCGAAGGGCGTGGGCGGCGGCGTGAAGTGCTGAAGCTGGAGTGGCGGCAACGTGACAGCCAGCGTCTTTCCGGCACTCTGGTACGTGACGTGCGCAGCAAGTGCCCGCGCGCACACGGCTAGCGGCACGTAGAGCTCGCCGGCGAGGTAGAGCGGCGGCCGTGCCACCGCCGCCAAACGGCCGTTGATCCAGGCCTGCCGCTGCCCCACGAAGAGCACGATCTGCCGGTCCGCACGCTGCACGGTAACCGAGCGGTCGTCCGCGCGGAACCACACGCGTTGGGCCACGAAGCGGAGATCGTCGAACGGCACGAAGACGCTGCCGGCGATGATGCGCGGCGGTTGGGTACTCTGAACGAGACGGCCGTCGACCACGAGCTGCACGATGGGGAGCATGGCCCCTTCACCTTCTCCCGCGGGGACCGCTCTCCATGCGGCGAATCCTCTCCCATGAAGCGGACGGCCGCCGGTGCACTCGGGGGTCTTCTCGCTGGCACGGTGCTCGCCGTGGCGGCGATGACCTACTCGATGCTCTCGGGGAAGAGCTTCATCGCACCCGCGCTCTGGCTCGCGGGCCTCATCTTCGAGCAAGCCAGCGGCAACGAATTAGCTTTGGGTTCTGCAGCCGCCCTCCATCTCACGATCTCTGCCGGACTCGGCATGCTCTTCGTTCACGTACACGATCTGCTGGTGCCGTCGACATCCGGTGCCCTCGCCGGAGTCGTCTACGGCGCGCTGATCTACGTTATCGATCGTCTCGTGCTCGAACCTGCGCTCTCCGTCACGGCACCGCTGCCGCTCGCCGCCGGCTTGTTTGTGCACCTGCTGTACGGGGGTATGCTTGGAGCGTTGACGAGTTCCAGCGAAGCGGAATCGAGTAGGTAACTTCCCGAGGGCCGTTCCATGGGGTAATGCGATGGCAGAGAAGGACGGCCGCGACGGCCGCAAGGAGACCGACTACAAGTCGATTGGACGCAAGGGCGGCGAGAAGGTACGCGATCAAAAGTTGGTCGACTACGCCGCGATCGGGCGCAAAGGTGGACAGAAAGTCCGCGACAGCGGGCTCGTCGACTACCGCACGATCGGACGCAAAGGCGGCGAGAAAGTCCGGGACGAGAAGCTGGTCGACTACCAAGGCATCGGCAAGCGCGGCGGCAACAAGGTGCGCGACGAGGGCCTGGTCGATTATCAAGAGATCGGCAAGAAGGGCGGAGAGAAAGTCCGGGACGAGGGTTTGGTCGACTATCAAGAGATCGGGCGGCGCGGCGGCAAGAAGGTACGCGATCTCGGCCTCGTCGACTACCAGCAGATCGGTCATCTCGGGGGACGTGCGGCGCGCCGCGGCAACAAGGGCGAGAAGGAGTCAGGCGACCCGGAGGGGTAGCGCAGGCTCTCGTGCGGCTCTTCCGCGTCTTACGCTTGGCTGCAGGCGCGTTCTCCTCCACGGGTAGCGGCGTTCTCGCTCAAGCCATCGCCTACAACGCTCTCTTCGCAATCTTTCCGCTCGTGCTGCTGCTGGCGGCGATTCTCGGCTATCTCAGCGGTACCGCCGCTGGGGAAGCCCAGACGTTGGCCGTGCTCGGTCCCATCGCTCCGATGGCTCGCCGCGTGCTCGAGCACGAGATTCACCACGTCGTCCAATACCGCGGCATCTCGGGCGCGGTGGGTTTGGCGATTCTGATCTGGTCGGCGAAGAACGTCTTTCTCACGATCACGTACGCCCTCGACCGCGCGCTGAGTGCGCCGACGGACGGGCCCATCGTGCGCAACGCGCTTGCGGCCACGCTCATGATCCCGCTCTTGGGTGCGTTGCTGCTGGCGTCCGCGGTGCTCCCGATCGGGCTGGGCGCAATCGGCCGTCTGGGCGGCTTCCACGATCTCGCCGGCCTCAATCAGGTCGGCGTGTACGTCTCGTCGATCTTGATGTTCTTTTGCATGGCGGCCGCGCTCTACCGCTGGCTGCCCAACGCGACCCTGACGTTCGCGCAGGTGCTGCCCGGCGCCGTCTTCTGCGCCGTCGCCTGGACCGTGCTGCAGGTCGGCTTCGGCATCTATACCGTGCACGCGGATTTCACGCGCATCTACGGCGCCATCGCCGGGATCATGGTGCTACTGTTATGGTTCTATTGCTTGGCGGCCATCTTGCTCTTCGGCGCGCACTTCTTCATCGCGTGGTCGAATCGCTGAAAGGATAGCATGAGCATCATCTTCATCCACGGCGCGGGCCACACCGGTGAGCTCTGGTCGGACCTGCAGCCGCACGTTCCCGGCGCCGTCGCCCCTACGCTGCCCGGCCACCCGGAGGGCGAGGCACGCTCCAGCGTCGAGGAGTATGCACGCTGGCTGATCGACCGCCACCTCGGCAACGGCGAGCGCGCCATCTTAGCCGGCAACTCGATGGGCGGGGCGATCGCACTAATGGCGGCATTATTGGCCCCCGAACGCGTGGCGGGTCTGGTACTGATCGGCAGCGGCGCCAAGCTGCGCGTCCATCCCGACATCTTCGTGCAATTGGAGCGTGACTTCACTGCCGCCGCGCGCACGCTCGCCCAACTACAGCTTGCACCCGACGCCCCAGAGGCGCGCGTCGCGCGCATCGTGGCCGCCATGGAGCGCAGCGGGCCCGCGGCGACGATCGCCGACTTCCGCGCCTGTGACGCCTTCGACCTGCGCGAGCGCCTGGGCGAGATTGCGGTCCCAACGCTGATCGTCAGCGGAAGTGAGGACCGCATGACCCCACCGAAGTACGCGCAGTTCCTACACGCTCAAATTTCCGGCGCCCGCTTGGAGAGCCTAGAGGGTGCCGGCCACGTTCCCCAACTCGAGCAGCCGGAACGCGTGGCGCGCGCGATCCTCTCGTTCACCGACGGGCACGGCAAAGGTGCCTAGACCGCCGCTGGGAGAATCCGGGCGGATGTTGATGCGGAAAGTCCAGGCACTGGGCGCGCTCGTGCTATGCATCGCGCTCGTGGCGCTCGGCGGCGGCAGCGCGCGTGCCGACGCATTCTCGCCCGTGCTGGTCGTCTTCCCCTTCCAACCCCAAGGATCCGTCGCGCCGAAGGTAGGCGAACAGATCTCCCTGGTGCTGGCGCAATCGATCGCCGATGGCGGAGGCGTCACGGTGAAGGCACCGCCGCCCACCAGTACCAAAGAGACGTTTCAGCAGGACGCGCGCACGTTGGGCGCGGCGTATTACATCAGCGGCTACGTCACACCGTTCGGTAACCAGCTCTCGCTGGTAGAGTACGTCGTCAGCGTGCGCACGGGCACGATCATCTACAGCGCGACGGCCCAAGCCGCCAACGTCAGCGACGTCCAGACGCAGGCGTACACGCTGCGCAAGGCCTTGCTGGAGCTCGCCAGCCACGACAGCGGCGTCGACACCGCGGCCGCGCCCGCTCCCTCCGCGGCCCCATCCGCCCCGGCCAAGGCTGCCGCCGCTCCGGCCGCCGCCAGCGTTGCGGCGGCCCCGCAGACACGCGGAGAGCGTTGGGTGATCGTGAACGTCGCGGGCGGACGTGACGCACAGCAGCGCGGCGCGATGCGGCAGGCGTTGGCGGACGCGCTCAAAGGCGCGGGCGTCGATGCCGTGGTCGATGACGACCCCGCACCGCAAGGCGGCGCGCTGGCAAAGGTGATCTGCGATCAAAACACGGCGACGCGCTTGGTGGCCGCGACGATTCATCCGATCCGCGGGGGCAGCACCTTCGACGGCTCCGTGGATGCCGCGCTACTCGATTGCAGCAGCGGCGCGACGCTGCGGCAGGTGAGCGGCAGCGGGTCGAGCATGGACCGCGCGGCGCAGGCCACCGCCGCCGCCTTGGTGGCACCCGCGCCGCAGCGGCGCCGGCGTAGTTAGCGGCGCGTCAGGCTCGTTCGCCTGCGCTGGCGTCGATGAGACCCACGGGCAGGCTTAGCGTGATACGCCGCGCGTCTAGGTCGATCACGGGCTCGTAGGCGTGCACGAGCGGCACCATCGCGCCGCCACGCAGAATCAAGATATCGCTGGCGGGCCAGTGCTCGACGCGCTCGACCGGGCCGAGCAGGCGCGCAGCCCCCGCAGCGGCAACGTCCACGACCTCGCACCCCACGAGTTGATGATCGTAGTACTCGCCTGCACCCAGCGGAGGCAGCTCGCCGGCGTAGGCCAAGACGCTCGCGCCCACGTAGCGCTGCGCCGCAGTGGGATCGGCGGCATCGTCGAAGGCCACCAGCCACCGGCCGGCATGGGGGCGCAGAGAACGCGCGGTGACGTCGAGTGCGGCACCGCCGGGCATGCGCAAGCGCACGCGTTCCCCGGCCGAGAACGCGGGGCGCTCGCCCAGCAGCAGCTGCAGCTTCAACTCCCCGTGGATGCCGAAGAGGCCGACGATTCGCCCCGCGACCAGCTCGCCGCCCACGCCGCCGGCGCTATCCCTCGCCGTCCGCGCCCTCGTCCGTGTCGCCTTCGCCGTCCTCGTCGTCGACCGCCTCGACGTCGACGATGTCGATCGCGACTTTGCCCTCGGAGCCGGCACGCATCAACGTGCGCAGCGCCTGCGCGACGCGCCCGCCGCGCCCGATGACCTTACCGAGATCCTCGGGGTCGACTTCGAGCTCGAGCACGAAGCGGCCGTCGTCGCGGCGCACCGGGATGACATCGATCTCTTCCTTGTGCGTGACCAAGCCGCGCGCGAGAAACTCCAGCAGATCCTTGGCACGGGCTTCGAGCTCCGGGCCCACTTCCGTCCCGCTGGTATGCTCGCCCCGCTCGTGCCGCTGCGCCGTGCGCCGATGCGGCGGGCGTTCGCCACGTCCGTGCGGCGCCGTCCTGCGCCGCGGCGCGGGCTCGTCCTCTGGCTCGATCTCGTCGATGATCGTCTCTTGGTGAACGATCTTGCGGGCGCCCAGCACCGGCCGGCGCTCCTCTTCAGCCCCCTCGGCGCCGAAGAGGCCGAATTCGTCGTCGAACGAGCTCATACCCCACTCCCTTCGCTACGCTGCGCTCGTGGGGACCCCGATGCTTGAAAGTCTCCGGCGCACTCGCGCCGGGTTTCACATGAGCTTGCGCTCATTGGACTTTCGCGGCAGGCTTCTTCGGCGGCAGGGGCTCACACAAGCCCTGCTCGGCGAAGAGCCGGCGCACGGTGTCGGACGGTTGCGCGCCCTTGGCCAGCCAAGCCTTGGCCTTCTCGGCGTCCACCACGACCGTCTTGGGCTCAGTGCGCGGATTGTAGTGACCGAGTACCTCGATGAAGCGACCATCGCGCGGCGAGCGCGCATCGGCGACCACGAATCGGTACGTCGGCTGTTTCTTGGCGCCCATGCGGCGCAAACGGATACGAACCATGCTTCCCTCTAGTCGGATCAGCGATGCCCAAAGCCGGGCATCGGAAGACGAGGGCGCCGGCCCCCGCCAAATTGTTTCATGAGTTGACGTGTCTGCTCGAACTGTTTGACCAGCCGGTTGACGTCTTGCACGCGCATGCCGCTACCCGCGGCGATGCGCTTGCGGCGCGACGCGTTCAAGATGTCGGGCTTGGCACGCTCGCGCGGCGTCATCGAGAGGATGATCGCCTCGACGCGGTTGACCTCGCCTTCGTCGAGCTGCACGTCGCCCATGGCTTTGGAGACGCCTGGAATCATCTTCATGAGATCGCCCAGCGGCCCCATCTTACGCACCTGGCGTAACTGCGCCAGAAAATCTTCGAGCGTGAACTCGGCTTTGCGCAACTTGCGCTCGAGTTGTTTGGCCTGCTCCTGCGAGTAGACCGCCTGCGTCTTCTCGATCAGGGTCAGCACGTCGCCCATCCCCAGGATGCGCGAGGCGAGGCGATCGGGATGGAACGGTTCGAGCGCGCCGAGTTTCTCACCGGTACCGACGAACTTGATGGGCGCGCCGGTCACGTAACGGATCGAGAGCGCGGCGCCGCCGCGTGCGTCGCCGTCGAGCTTGGTGAGGATCACGCCGGTGAGCCCCAAGCGCTCGTTGAAGCCCTTGGCGACGTTGACGGCCTCTTGGCCCGTCATCGCATCGGCCACCAAGAGTATCTCCGTCGGAGCAACGGCGGCCTTGATGCGCTCGAGCTCCAGCATCAACGGCTCGTCGATCTGCAGGCGCCCGGCCGTGTCGACAATTACCGTCGGAATGCCCAGCGAGCGCGCGCGCTCGACGCCGTTGCGGGCAATCGTCAGCGGATCGCCCGCACCCTCGTCGTACACGGGCACGTCGATCTGCGCGCCGATCGTCTTCAACTGATCGACGGCGGCGGGGCGATAGACGTCGGCGGCTACCAGTAGACTGCGGCGTCCCTGCTCTTTGAGGCGCAGGGCCAGCTTACCGGCATGAGTTGTCTTCCCGGAGCCTTGCAGGCCCACGAGCAGGATCACCGACGGCGGAGCGCTGGCGAACTGCAGGCGGCTCAGTTCGCCGCCCATCAGCGCCACCAGCTCGCGGTGCACGATCTTCACGACCGACTGCGCGGGCGTGAGCGACTCCAGGACCGCCGCGCCCACCGCCTGCTCGCGGACGCGCGCGACGAACTCCTTGGTCACCGCCAGGCTGACGTCGGCCTCGAGCAAAGCGACGCGGACCTCGCGAAGCACCTCCGCGACGTCCGCCTCGTTTAGCTTACCGCGGCCCGAGAGCCGCTCGAAGATCGCCCCAAGGCGAGTGGAGAGAGACTCGAACACGGGCGATTACGCTTCGGCCAGCTCCTCGATCCGCTTGACCGCATCGCCGACCGTCTTGATCTTCTCGGCTTCCTCGTCGGGAATGTCGATGCTGAACTCCGTCTCGAACGCCATCACCAGCTCGACTTGGTCGAGCGAATCGGCGCCCAAGTCGTCGGTGATCGAGGCCTCGAGGGTCACTTCGTCCTCGTCGACGCCTAGCTGCTCGACGATGATCTTCTTCACCTTATCGAAGGTCGACATGCTTCTCCTGCGTTAGCGCCTCGAGCCAACTGCTCGAGGAACCCTAGTGTTGTTGAGCGAGTCTACCATCCCCACGATGGGATGGCTACGTATGGAGTCCGCCGTCCACGGTAAGGACCTGACCGGTCACGTAGCGGGCAGCGTCGGAACAGAGGAACCTAACCACGCCGGCAACGTCGTCCGGCGTCCCGAACCGGCGCAACGGGATGGCTGAGAGGTAGCTCTCCTTCACGGTCTCTGGCAAGGCGGTCGTCATCGAGGTCTCGATGAACCCCGGCGCGACGGCGTTGACTCTTATCTCCCTTGAACCCAATTCCTTCGCCAGCGACTTTGCCAAAGCAATCAAGCCGGCTTTCGCGGCGGCATACGGCGCCTGTCCCGCATTGCCCATCACCCCCACCACGCTGGACATGAAGACCATCGAGCCCGCGCGCTGCTTGATCATCGGCTTGGCGGCGGCCTGCGCCAGATAGAAGGCGCTCTTGAGGTTCACGTCGAGCTGGTTTTCCAGGTCCTCCGGCTTGAGGCGCAGCAGCAGCGTGTCGAGCGGCTGCCCGGCGTTGGCCACCACGGCATCCACCCCACCCCAGGCGCTCACGGCCTCCTGGACCGCTTTGACGGAGGTGACAGGGTCCGTCACGTCGCCGGTGACGATGCGCGTCTGGCTGGAGGGGTTGGCCTGCGCACAGGCGGCCGCCGTCTCCTCCAGCGCCGCGAGATCCCGCCCCACCAGCACCAGGCTATCCCCTTGCGCGGCGAAGGCCAGGCAGACGGCACGACCGATTCCCCGGCTCGCGCCGGTCACGACCACACGCACGGCAAGACTCCTTCCTAGGCCGTGGCCAGCTTGTCCAAGGCGCCGCGCAGGCGCTCGACACCGCTGAGGTCGCCGACGTGCACCACGCTGGGGGCGCCGGGCAGGCGCTTGAACAGCGGCGTGAGAACGGGGCTGGCCCCGAACTCGACCACGATCTCCAGGTGCTCTTCGAGCAGCCGCAACGCCGTGTCGTGCCAGCGGACTTGGTGCGTCAGCGAGTCGACGAGCCGGTCCTTGATGCCGGCGGGCTCCCGGAACGGCCGCGCGTAGATGTTGCCGATCACGGTGAAGGAAGGCACCGTCAACGTCGCGCTGTCGACGACCTGGCGAAAACTCTCCACGGCCGGCTCCATCAACGCCGAATGCCAGGCGCCCGAGACGTTCAGGGCGACGACCCGTTTGGCTTTGAGCGCCATGGCCTCTTCGCCGGCGGCACGCACGGCGGCGAGGTCCCCGCTCACCACGATCTGTCCGGGCGAGTTGAGGTTGGCCAACTGCACGCGCAGGCCCGTGCGGCGCGCGGCGGCGGCCACCGCCGCTGTCACGCCGGCCTCGTCGAGCCCTAGGATCGCGGCCATCCCACCTGGGGCCGCCTCGGCGGCGCGCTGCATGGCGAGGCCGCGTTCGTTTACGACGCGCAGCCCCTCTTCAAACGAGAGCGCGCCGGCGATGGTCAGACTGCAGATCTCGCCAAACGAATGTCCCGTGCTTGCCACCACCGGCAGCTCGCCGGCCACCGCGGCATGCAGCGCCAAGTTCGCCACGTAGATCGCGGGCTGCGAATACTGCGTTTCACGCAGCCGCTCTTCGGGCCCGCGTTGCGTTAGCGCGAGCAGATCGTACCCCAAGACGCGCTCGGCGCGCGCGAAGAGATCGGCGGCGGCGGGAAAGGCGCGCACCACGTCGCCGGCCATGCCCACGACTTGACTGCCTTGGCCGGGGAAGATCGCACCGGCGCGGATGCTCACGCGCTCCACCGCCAAGCCACGGCGCCCCAAGAGAGCCCGCCGCCGAACGCGACGAAGACCACCACGTCGTCCTGCTTCAGTTTGCCGCCGGCGTCCAACTCCGCCAGCGCCAACGGTATGGAGGCCGAGGAGGTGTTGCCGTACTCTTGGATGTTCACGACGACCTTCTCCGGATCGACTTTCAGATATTTCGTGGCAGAGTCGATGATGCGGAGATTAGCCTGATGCGGAATTAGATAGGCCATGTCGTCGGGCGTAAGGTTGGCTTCGGCCAGAGCCGTCAGCGAGGAGTCCACCATCTTCGAAACGGCGAATTTGAAGACTTCCTTACCCGCCATGTGAATGTAGTGGCGGCTGTTCTCGACGGTCTGCGCCGAGGCCGGGTAGCGCGAGCCGCCGGCCGGCTGGAAGAGCACTTCGGGATTGCTGCCGTCGGCGCCGAGTGAGGAGCCGAGAAAACAATTGCGCTCGCTGGCCTCCAGGATGACCGCACCCGCTCCGTCACCAAACAGCACACAGGTGGAGCGGTCGCGATAATTGGTGATCTTGGAGAGGGACTCCGCGCCGATCAACATCACGCGGCTAAAGACGCCGCTACGCACCAAACCCGACGCCACGGTCAAGCCGTAGACGAAACCCGAGCAGGCGATGCTGATGTCGAACGCGGGCTTGCCGGGGGCGCCCAAACCGTTGGCCACCAGACACGCGGTGGCCGGAAAGGGATAGTCCGGCGTCACCGTCGCCACCACGAAGGCGTCGATATCGCCGACGCTCAAACCCGCGCGCGCCAGCGCACGCCGGCCGGCCTCGATGGCGAGGTCCGACGTTGCTTGATCCGCGGCGGCGATGTGCCGCCGCTTCATGCCTGTCCTGGTGGTGATCCACTCGTCGTTGGTGTCGACGAGCCGCGCCAGGTCCTCGTTGCTCAGGATCCTATCGGGAGCATAACTGCCGACGCCGGCGATGCGGACCCCTCGCACCACGCTAACGGCTCGCGCTCGTGTTGTCGTCCACGGGCTCGACCGCGAGCCGGCCGCCGTGGTAGCCGCAATTCGGGCACACGAAGTGCGCGCGCTTGGGCTGGTGGCAATGCGCGCACTCCACCACGGCAACGGGGTTCAGCTTCCAGTTGGCCGCGCGACGCGAACGCGTCTTCGACCGGGGGGTCTTCCATTTAGGATTCGCCATCGTTCTCTTCCTCGATACAGGCGCACGCGCCCTCGTTGCGGTTCGCACCGCAGCGCGGGCACAGGCCCGCACAACTTTCCTTACAAACGAGCCGCAGCGGCAAGGCCGCGTCGACCGTCTGACGCACCAGATCGTCTACGTCTAACAGCGTGCCGTGCAGCACATTGTTCAACGCCAACGGATCCCGTTGCTCACCGCTCTCTTGGGCGATCGCCTCGTCGACGTCTTCATCGATCTCGACGAGCGCCGGCCCCAAGCAGCGCGAGCAACTCCCTTCTCCGCGCACCCGCACGCGCCCCCGCACCCGGATGCCCGGCGCCGCGCGTGACAGCGTGAGCTCCATCGCGCCGTCCTCCGGGAAGCTCACGCCCTCAAAGGCTTCCAGTGGTACTCGCCCGCTGATGGGGATTTCCGCCACCTGGCCGGCGAGGACCGAACCGACGTCGATGTTCACGAGACAGGTCCTGACATACGACGAGAGTCCCAGGCGCGGGACCCTCGAGAACAACCCCCATTGTACCGGCCGGACCCAGGGGTGTCAAACCCCCGCTCCCTCCCTTTCCATGGCCCCTGCGGCGCGTGATATGGGGGCCGGAACCCTTTACCGCACCACGCTCTCGAAAGGAGCCATCGCATGGGACTCTTCGGCGGACTCTTCGACGCGCTGGGGGGCGTCGCTCGCATCGCCGGGCCGGTCCTCTCCCTCAATCCCATCACCGCACCGCTGGGCCTGGAGCTAACGACCGCCGGCTCGGTTGCGGGAATGCTTGGGAGAGGAGCCGGCCCTACCGGCGGCTTCTGGCCCGGAGGCATGCAGAACGGCATGATGGACCTGGGCATGCAGGGCTACATGGCCAGCCAAAGCGCGCTCTTCGAACAGCAGCTCAGTTTCCAGAACGCCATGGATTGGCGCGCCTCGATCTTCGACCAAATGATGAACGAGCGCAGCGAAACGATGCGCGAGCAAAACACGATCCGCGACATCGACATGGAGCAGCGCAAAGCCGACAATCAGATCACCAAGAAGTTCATCATGTCCATCACCGAGTAGCGTACTTTGGAGGAGTTGGCGTGATCCCAAGCGTCATAACCACAACCCCCCGCCGTCCCGCCCCGGCCGACGGCGCCGTCGCGCGCCGCGCGGCCACCTTCGACCAAACCACCGCGTTGCGCGCGGAGATCCTGCGCGAAGTGGACGTTCTGGAACAGCTCTCGGTCAACGAGGCCAAACGCGACGACGCGCTGCTGCGCAAGTACATCGAGATGATCTAAACGGATCGCCGGGCATGGCTCCCGCGCGGACGTTGACAGGCGGAAAAGCGCCGTGGTAGATTATCTTGTCCGTCGGTGGGGGCCATTAGCTCAGGTTGGTTAGAGCGCACCCCTGATAAGGGTGAGGTCTGTGGTTCGACTCCACAATGGCCCACCATTCCCGCCTGCACCGGGCCTGTAGCTCAGCTGGTAGAGCGCTTGCTTTGCATGCAAGAAGTCCGCGGTTCGACTCCGCGCAGGTCCACCAACGCTCAGGGGATGTAGCTCAGCTGGTAGAGCATCGCGCTGGCAGCGCGAGGGTCAGGGGTTCGAGTCCCCTCATCTCCACCATCGTTATGAGAGAGACGCGCCTACGCGCGCCTCTCTTCTTCTATTGTCGCGCCCGGTCACGCGCAGCGCTTCGGCAGCGCGCCGCCGCCGGCCGTCCCAGGCCACGATCCAGCCCGCACCGAGCATGAGGGCGGCGCCGGCCGCTTGCGCCGCGCCCATCCGCTCGCCCAGCGCCACGGCTCCCAGCAGGGTGGCCACCAACGGTTCCATGCCGAAGACCACCGACGCCGCAACGGGGCTGGTGACGCGTTGCCCATGGGCTGCCAGCGCAAAGGCCCCCAGCGAAGCGACGGTTCCAAGGTAGAGCGTGCCCAGCCACGGAGCCAGACCGTGCATGCCGAAGCCCTCGCCGCTGAGGCCCGCGCCAGCGGCGCAGACCAATGCGACCACGGCGGCTTGGATCACCACCAGAACCAGCGAGCGGCTACGGCGGATCGCCATCTTCGTCGCGACAATGGAGAGCGCTGCGAAGAGCGCAGTGCCCAACGTCCAGAGATCGCCGCTGACGATGCGCTCCAAGGGCCAACGCACCGTCAGTAAGCCCGTGCCCAAGAGGGCGACGGCCGCCGCAGCCAGCTCCATGCTTCTGGGCACATGGCGCATCGCCACCAAAGCCACCAGCGGCACGAGCGCGATGTAGCCGGCGCAGATGAAAGCGCTCTTGGAGGCAGTGGTGGTCTCGAGGCCGATCGTGTTGGTCGCCTGCATGGCGGCAGCGATGACACCGAGGATGATCCCCCAACGCCACTCCTCGCGCGTGGGCCGCAGACCGAGCACGGCCAGCGCCCCCACACCCACGAGCGCCGCGAGCAGATAGCGATCGGCTAGCAGCGTCCACGGGCCGGCGTGGATCAGGACCGCCCGGATCACGACGAACGTCGTGCCGAAAATCAGCGTGGCCAGGGCGATCGAGGGCATGAGGCGATTGTAGCAGGTGTTGTATACTAAGCCGGGGAGCATGCCGGGCCAACGCGCCGCAAGGTGAGGAAAGTCCGGGCTTCGCAGGGCAGGGTGCAGGATAACGTCCTGTCGAGGTAACTCGAAGGAAAGTGCCACAGAAACATACCGCCCGCGTTCGCGCGGGTAAGGGTGAAATCGTGAGGTAAGAGCTCACGGCGGGACCCGAGAGGAAACCCGCGGGTAAACCCCACCCGAAGCAAGACCGGCAGTACGGCTCCAACCGGGGCCCGGGCGGCCCGCCCGATCTGCCTACGTCGCATCAGGTGGCCGGTAACGGTCACCGCAGAGAGATGCTGGCCGCCGGCTTCGGCCGGTACAGAACCCGGCTTACAAGCATGCTCTCCCCACAGCGCTGCGCGCTGCGGGGACCCCGTTCCTTAGAAGGTTCCGGGGCACTCGCCCCGGGTTGTATGGGGCGCTGCGCGCTGCGGGGACCCCGTTCCTTAAAACGTTCCGGGGCACTCGCCCCGGGTTGCACGAGGCGTGCAACTCGCACGAACGGTTGTGCGTTTTGTGCTACAATGACGCCGAATAGACGTCGGCAACGATCGAGAGGAGAGGTTCCAGGCTGTGTCCGCATCCCTGTTTACCGCCGAGATGACCGTTGAGCAGGCTTTCACGATCCACGCGGGTGCGCGCCGCGTCTTCGCGCGCTACCACCTGGGCGGCTGCACGCATTGCGCCATCTCCGAGTCGCACAAGATCGGTCAGGTCGCCGAGGATTATGGAATTCCGCTCGAGCTGCTGTTGGGCGATCTCAACAAGCTCTCCGAGCAGCCGGTGCTGCGCGTGGGCGATCACGTTCGCATCCCCGAGCAGATCCGCACCAAAGTCCCCGAGTTGACCGACGTTCCGGAGGTCGGTGAGGTGACCGGCGAGGAGCACGGCGCCTACACCGTAGAGTTCGGAGACGTCCGTCTGCAAGGGCTGGCGGAGGACTTCATCCCCGTCCACTGAGCCAACCGGGGCGTTCGCGCCGCGACGGCGAAGCTACGCAAGCGGTCTGCGCGCGGAGAAGCCGCCCTCGAGGTCGTGCCAGTACTCGATCTCCGGTTCCCCGGCTCTCCAGCACAGGTAGATCGTCCGCCCCGCGCGGATGCTGGGGAAGTCGATGAGTCCGAGGTCGATGTCCTTGACGATACACCCGAAGTGCTCGATACGCTCGATGAGGCGCACGATCTCGTCGCGCCGCTCGCCGATGCCGGGCGCGTGGCCGCGCGGCACCGCGCGCATCTCGTACTCGAGCTGGACGATCGCCAACTCGCGGCGTTTCTCCCACAGCTCGTCGACCAGCGGACGAATCTTCGGCAAGAGCGCGTTGGCCTCGTCCCGCGTAAAGAGCCGCATCCCTTCACCTCCGCGTGCGCACAAGGGTCTTCAAGCCGTATGATGCCCAACCTGCGCCCCAATGCCGAAGACGAACGCCGGTCGGCGCATGCCCACGCCGGCGCCGCGCGCTTCGTGGTCGTCACCGGGCTCTCCGGGGCGGGCAAGAGTCAGACCATGAAGTGCTTCGAGGACCTGGGCTTCTTCTGTGTCGACAATCTGCCGTCGTCGCTGATCGCGAAGTTCGTCGATCTCATCGATCAAGCCGGCGGACGGATGCAGCGCGTGGCGTTGATGATCGACGCGCGCGCCGACGGAGTCTTCGGAGACGCGGCGGCGGCACTCTCCGCACTCGACGCCGCGGAAGTTCCCTACCACATGCTCTTCCTGGAATCGTCCGACCAGGCACTGGTGCGGCGCTTCAGCGAGACACGCCGCAAGCACCCGCTCGATCGCGGCGGGCGCCTCCTCGATGCCATCGCCGCCGAGCGTACCCATCTCGCGCCCTTCAAAGAGCGCGCCGACTACGTCTGGGACACCTCGGTGATGACGCTCTCGCAGCTCAAGGAGCGTGTGGTGCAGACATTCGGCGCTCCCAGCGACGCTCCGCAGATGCACACCAGCGTCGTCGCCTTCGGGTTCAAGAACGGCATCCCGCTCGACGCCGACCTCATCTTCGACGTGCGCTTCCTGCCCAACCCGAATTACGTGCCCGAGCTCAAGGATCTCACGGGCGCGAACCCGGCGGTGGAGCAGTACCTGGAGTCGACGCCACTCACCACCTCTTACCTAAAAGAACTCTTCCGTTTCGTCGACTTTCTCATTCCGCACTTCGTGGAAGAGGGAAAGAGTCACCTAACGATCGCCGTGGGCTGCACGGGCGGGCGCCATCGCAGCGTCTTCGTCGCGCGCCGCCTGGCGGCACACCTCCACGAGCGCCACTCGGGGATCGACGTCACGCTCCACTCTCGGGACACACAGCTATGATCGAGCGCACCGGCAAACAATATAAGTGGTTTCTTCCAGGGTTGAACGTCAAACGCTGGCTGCTGCTGGCGATCGTGGGCGGTGCGCTGCTCATCGACGGCGTGACGCGCATCCTCGCCGCGGAAGGCGCGGATTTCCACATCAACCAGACCATCGATCAGGCGGTGCTTGGACACGTTCCGCTGCCATGGATCGACTGGATCTTCGTGGTGGTGGGCGTGATCTTCGTCTTCGTCGGCATTCGCGCGTGGTTCCGCTCGATCGTCGCCGTGTTGACGCCCAATCGTAAGGATCACATTCTGGAGATTCTCGTGGAGCGGCGCGCCCTCACCAAAGGCTGGAAGATCGTGGCCATCGGCGGAGGCACCGGGCTCTCGACGCTACTGCGCGGCATCAAGCAGTACACCAGCAACATCACCGCGGTCGTCACGGTCAGTGACGACGGCGGCAGCTCGGGCCGGCTCAAACGCGAGCTCGGCGTGCTGCCGCCTGGAGATATCCGCAACTGCCTGGTGGCGTTGGCCGATTCCGAACGCTTGATCACCGAACTCTTTCAGTATCGCTTCAAAGAAGGCGACGGCCTCGCGGGCCACTCCTTCGGCAATCTGCTGCTGGCGGCGCTCACCGCCGTCACCGGCGGCTTCGATACCGCGATTCGCGAGTCCAGCCGCGTCTTGGCGATACGCGGGCGCGTGCTGCCCTCCACGCTCTCCGCGGCGCGGCTGTGCGCGGAACTGGAAGATGGCAGCATCGTCGAAGGCGAGACCAACATCTCGCAATCCTCGCAGCGCATCTCGCGCGTCTTCCTCGATCCGCGCCGCTGCGAGCCGCTGCACGAAGTCATCGAAGCGATCCGCGACGCCGACGCCATCATCCTCGGCCCCGGCAGCCTCTACACGTCGATCATGCCTAACTTGCTGGTCGACGGCATCGCGGCGGAGATCGCGTGTTCGAAGGCGGTACGCATCTACGTCTGCAACGTGATGACGCAGCCGGGCGAGACGCACGGCTTCAGCGCGTCGGATCACGTGCAGGCCATCGACGCGCTGGTGGGCGAGCGGCTCTTCGACTACGTGATCGTCAACGACGCGCCGCCGCAGCGCTTGCGCGAGCGTTACGCCGCCGAAGGTCAGGAGCCCGTGGAACCGACCGTGGAGGCGTTGCGCACGCTCGGCCTCACGCCCATCGTCGCCAGCGTGATCTCGGAGGAGCAGGCGGTGCGCCACGACTCCCAGCGCCTGGCCACGACGATCATGTCCACGCTGGCGGAGGCTACCGGTTTGGGCGAGCCGGTGCGGCCGCAACGCAGCGGCGCCGAGGCCGCCTCAGCGATCGCCGAATAGCGTCGCCAGGCGCGCCAGCCGCGCGGACGCGCGCTCCAACAACTCCGCGACGCGCGCCTTGGACTCCGCCGGCTCCATCGGGCGGTCGGCAATCGGCAGCACCGCCAACTCTAGCGGCGCGGGCCAGAGCGCTTCTTCCGCCTCAACCACCGCCGCCAGCGCCACCGCGCGCACGCCGTGCCCGTGCGCCAGGCGGGCCACGCCACTGAGCGTCTTGCCCATCAACGTCTGCTCGTCGACGCGCCCCTCGCCCGTGATGCAGAGATCGGCGCCGTCCAACAAGCGTTCCAGCCCGCGCAGCTCCGCCACCAGCTCCACGCCCGGACGCGGCAGCGCGCCGAGAAACGCCATCAAGCCGTAGCCCAAACCGCCCGCGGCGCCCGCGCCGGGCACGCCGGCGAGATCGACGCCGAGGTCGCGCTGCACGATGCGCGCGAAGTGCGCGAGCGCGGCATCCAGTTGCGCGACCTGCGCAGGGTCGGCGCCCTTCTGCGGGCCGTAGACCGCGGCGGCGCCACGCGGCCCCGTCAGCGGGTTATCGACGTCGCACGCCACGTCGACGTGCACCGCGCGCAGGCGTGCATCCAGCGCGGAGACGTCGATGCGTGCCAGGCGCGCCAGCGCGGCGCCGCCGGGTTCCAACTCCGCGCCGGCGCTATCCAGCAGGCGCGCACCCAACGCCTGCATGCAGCCCGCGCCACCGTCATTGGTGGCGGAACCGCCAATACCGACGACGATGCGCCGCGCGCCGCCGTCCAGCGCGCTGGCGATCAGCTCCCCCGTGCCGAACGTGCTCGCCCGCGCGGCGTCGCGCGCGCGTTCGTCCAGCAGGGCCAGGCCGCTGGCGGCCGCCATCTCGATGACCGCCGTCGCGCCGTCGAAGGCGTAGACCGCGTCGACGGGCGCTCCCAACGGCCCGCGCACGCGTTGCGTTACCGCGCGGAAACCGGCATCGATGAACGCGGCCACGGTGCCCTCGCCGCCGTCGGCCATCGGGCACAGCGTAATCTCGTCACGCGCGCGCACGCTGCGCCAGCCGCGCTCCACCGCGCGCGCCACGGCTACCGCGCCAAGCGAACCCTTGAACTTGTCGGGGGCGATTACGATGCGCACGCTTGCGGCGAACTCGTCAGCGGTGCAGCTGCACAGGCAGGCTCAGCGCCTGCCCCGGCGCGACCGTGCCTTCCTGATTGGTAAGCGGCTGGTAGCCCGGCGCGCTGACGCTGTAGTCGAACTTCCCGGGCGGCACGGGATAGACCGAAGCCGTGCCGGCGCTGGAGGTGGTAGCCGTGAGCACCGTGTTAACGGCGACGCTCGCGCCGGCGATGGCGGCACTGGTGGCGGCGTCCGTGACGGTGAAGTTGAGCGTGGCGTAGTTGACCGACACCGGGATGCCGCTGCTGCCGCAGGCGGCTAACGTCAACAGAAGAGCGCTGAACCCGATCAGCCGCAGCACACGCATACCCGGCCCTTTTCCCGCCGTGGCGCCGCCGCTCCTCGAAACGCTCGAAGGTTGGCCGCGGGCCTCCCGGCGAAGGACGAACGCGATGCGCTACTTTGAGAACGCTCTCGACGTTATCGGCCATACGCCGCTCATCCGGCTCAACAGTGTGATGGACGGCGCCAAGCCGCTGGTCCTCGCCAAAGTGGAGTACGTCAACCCCGGGGGCAGCGTCAAGGACCGCCCCGCGAAGGCGATGATCGCCGAGGCGGAGCGCACGGGCGCGCTCAAGCCCGGCGGCACGATCGTCGAGCCCACCTCC
>SCRI01000061.1 GCA_004298675.1 bacterium
GCTCCATCACCAGCCCCACGTTGTGCTCGATCAGCAGGATCGTATAGCGCGCCGACAGCGCGCGAATGCGCCCCATGAGGCGCTTGGCATCCTCCGGCGAGAGGCCCTGGGAAGGCTCGTCCAGGAGCAACAGCGTCGGCTCCGTCGCCAGCGCGATCGCTAGCTCCAGCAGGCGCTGATCTCCGCCCGCGAGCTCGCTTGCCAGTTGGCCGGCGTGGCCGGCCAAGCCGATCTCTTCCAGCACGCCGTGCGCGCGCTCGGTTATCCGATGCAGACTGCGCGCGGGGCGCCAGAGATCGAAGGAGGCGCTGCTGCGCGACTGCGCCGCGATGCGCACGTTCTCGAGCACGCTCGAGTGCGGGAAGATGTTCGTGCGCTGGAAGGAGCGGCCGATGCCCAGGCGCGAGCGGCGCGCGCTGTCGAGATGCGCGATCGGCTGCCCTTGGAAGACGATCTCGCCTGCGCTGGGCGAGAGGTCGCCGGTGATGAGGTTGAAGAGCGTGGTCTTGCCGGCGCCGTTGGGGCCGATGATCGAGTGCAGCGTTCCCGCGCGCACATCCAAGTCCACCGCGTCGACGGCCGTGTGGGCGCCGAAGCGCTTAGAGAGGCTTCGTGTCTGCAGCAACGCCGCCGCCCCCCATGCTGAGAAACGCGCGCCGGAGCAGCGGACCCAGCTCCCAGAGCCCGCCGCGCAAGAACAGGACGATGCAGCAGAAGAGCACACCCAGCAGCAGCGGCCAGCGCGCCCAGATCGTACTAAGGAAATTTGCCAACACCGTGTAGATGGCCGCACCCAGGATCGGCCCGTAGGGCGAGCCCACGCCGCCCAGCAGCCCCATCACCACGATGTTCGTTGACGTGTTGAAGTCGATTGCTTCCAGCGGCACGAACTGATAGAGCAGCGCGTAGAGCGCCCCCGCCAGTCCCGACAGCGCGCCGGAGACGGCGAAGGCCGCCACTTTGAAGCGGCGCACGTCGTAGCCGATGGCCTTGGCGCGCTGCTCGTTTTCACGGATCGCGCGCAGGACGTGACCGAACGGCGAGTCGACGATCCGCAGCACCAGGTAGAACGCGAGCGCGAAGACGACCGCCACCACATAGTAGTAGGCGAGCTCGCCGTTCAGGTGGATGCCCAGGAAATCCGGGCGCACGAAGCCGCGCAGGCCGTTGTCGCCGCCGGTGATACCTTTCAGCTCGAAGGCGGCGTAGAATGCCATCTCGTTCAACGCAAAGGTGAGCATGACGGCATAGACGCCGGTCCCCATGATCGAGAGCGTTCCCACAACGAGCGCGGAGACGACGCCGCCGGCGATGCCGGCTAACAGCAGCAGCGGCAATGCGGCGTGCCAGTGCAACGCGGCCAACGCCGCGGCGTAGGCGCCGGCGCCGTTGAACGTGGCTTGGCCGAAGGAGAGAAAGCCCATCTGCCCCAGCAACAGGCTAAAGCCAAGCGCCAGCATCCCCGCCGTGAGAATCTGCGCCTCCAGTGTAGGGTAGCGCACGACCAGCGGCACCACGGCGACGATGGCGATGAGCGCGGCAAACGGCAGATAGGAGCGGCGGCTCATCGCGTTCCGAAGAGCCCTTGCGGGCGCACCAGCAGCACCAGCACCATCGCCGCGAAGATCGCCACCTCCGATGCCGAGGGATAGTAGATCGTCATCACGGCCTGCGTGAGGCCGACGACGAGGCCGCCCACGACCGCGCCCGCAAAACTACCGAGGCCGCCGATCACCACGACGACGAAACTGATCGCAGTCAGCTCCTCACCCATTGCCGGCTGACCGCCGCGGACCGGCAGGATCAAGGCGCCCGCCACCGCCGCCAGCGCTACGCCTAGGCCGAAGACCAGCGTGAAGAGGCGCTTGACGTTGAAGCCGATGCAGTCCACCATCGCCGGGTCTTCGATGCCGGCGCGGATGATGGCGCCGTACTTCGTGCGCTCCAAGCCGACCCAGACCGCGGCGATGAGGGCCGCCGCCACACCCACCAGGAAGAGCCGATAGAACGGAAACGTCACCAGACCCAACGAGAGGCCACCGTCGAGATGGGGCGGGACGTTGACGCTCGTGGGATCGGCGCCCCAGATCAAGACGATCGCTTCCTGGGCGATGAGCACCAGGCCGAGCGTGAAGAGGATCTGGTAGACGTGACCGAAGCGGGCGAGCCGGCGGATGAAGAGCGCGTCGATCACCAGACCCAAGACGCCGACGACGACGGGCACGAGCACGATCGCGGCCCAAAAGTTGTTGCTGCGCACGATCACGGAGTATGCGACGTAGGCGCCCAGCGCGTAGAAGGCGCCGTGCGCGAAGTTCGGGATGTCGAGCATGCCGAAGATCAGCGTCAAGCCGGCCGCCAGTAGCGCGTAGATCATGCCGAGCACAATGCCGTTGAGCAACTGGATTGCAACGAGTGGCTCCATACACCTCGTGCCCCTGCCGACGAGCAAGTGGGGGCGAGAGTTTCGACGGAGGAACACCCTTCCCTGTCGACAATAGACAGACGCAACTCGTTACGCGGAGGAGGCCAGATGGCTCGCGTCGTGCGTTGCGGTTTGGTGCAGATGGCGGCCGTGGGCGATCCCGCCGGCCCGATCGCGGAGCTGAAGGAGCGCAATACCCGTCAAGCGCTCGCGCTCGTCGACCAGGCCGCGGAACGCGGCGTGCAGATTCTCTGCCTGCAAGAAGTCTTCAACACGCCGTACTTTTGCGCGGAGCAAGATGCGCGCTGGTACCAGGCCGCCGAGCCGGTTCCCGACGGCGCGACGACCCGGCTGATGCAAGAGGTAGCGCGCCGCCATCAGATGGTGCTGGTGGTGCCGCTCTACGAGCGCGAGCAGGCGGGCGTCCTCTATAACACGGCCGCGGTCATCGATGCCGACGGCACCTACCTGGGCAAGTATCGCAAGAATCACATTCCCGATCTGCCGCCCGGCTTCTGGGAGAAGTTCTACTTCCGTCCCGGCAACCTCGGCTATCCAACGTTTCAGACGCGCTACGCGCGCATCGGCGTGTACATCTGCTACGACCGCCACTTTCCGGAAGGTGCGCGCGCCCTGGCGCTGGGCGGCGCGGAGATCGTCTTCAATCCGTCGGCCACGGTCTCCGGACTCTCCGAATACCTGTGGAAGCTGGAGCAACCGGCACATGCCGTGGCCAACGGATACTTCATCGCCGCCATCAACCGCGTCGGCGTCGAGGCGCCGTGGAAGATGGGTGAGTTCTACGGGCAGAGCTACATCTGCGATCCGCGCGGACAGATGCTTGCGGTTGGTCCGCGAGACGCCGACGCCGTCGTAGTGGCGGATGTAGACCTTCAGCAAATCGACAACGTGCGATCGGCGTGGCAGTTCTTTCGCGACCGGCGGCCCGAGACGTACGGCGCACTCGTAGCGCCCTAAGGAGTAACGATGGCCAAGGGATATGTGGAGAAGTTTCGTCTGACCGGGCGCGTGGCGCTGGTGGTGGGGGCGGGATCCGGCATCGGCGAGGCGACGGCTCATGCTCTCGCGGAGTGCGGCGCGGCCGTGATCTGCGCCGATGCCAACGGCGATGCCGCGCAGGCGACCGCGAGCGCTATTGCAAACGCCGGCGGGAGCGCCGAAGGGGTGGCCGTTGACATCGTCGATGGAGCCGCCGTAGCGGCAGTTGTCGACGGCATCGTCAAGCGTCATGGCCGGCTCGACGCCGCGGTGACGACACCCAGCATCAACATCCGCAAGCGGCTGCTGGACTACAAGTCTGATGAGATCGACCGCGTGTTGGCGGTCAATCTCAAGGGCACCATCCACGTGCTGCAGCAGGCCGGCCGCGTGATGGCCGAGCGCGGCTCCGGAAGCATCGTCGCGTTCTCTTCGATCCGTTCCGTGACCACCGAAGCCGGGCAAGGCGTCTACGCGGCGACGAAGGCCGGCACGGTGCAGTTGGTGCGGACGCTGGCGGCGGAGCTAGGGCCGCGCGGGGTGCGCGTGAACGCCGTGGCACCCGGCGCGATCGAGACACCGCTGACGGCACAGATCAAGAAGATTCCAGAGTGGTACGGAGCCTACGCCGCCAAGAGCGCGCTTGCGCGCTGGGGACGCCCGGATGAGATGGCCAGCGTGGTTGCGTTCCTGGTATCTGATGCTGCCAGCTTCGTGACCGGCTCCGTGCTCTTCGCCGACGGCGGCTGGACGGCCATCGACGGCCGCTACGAGCCTAGCGTGTAAATGTCGGGGTTGCGTGCCTTGCTTTATTCATTTAATATACGTCTATGCCTCAACGAATAAAGCATAAAACAGTGCGATGGGGCCCCGCCGGGCTCCCGATCGGCGAGTACCTCGCGAGTTCCAGGCGCGCCCGAAAGCTGACGCTCGCGCAATTGGCTAGCCGTCTCGGCGTCTCAGCCGCAAACATCTCGCGCATCGAGCACAGCGCTGACTTGAGACTCTCGACCCTCCTGGACCTCGCGCGCGTGCTCAAGCTGGAGCCGATGCTTGTCGCGAAAGAGCACGTGCCGGCCGTGCGTGCACTGCTTGCGAGCTTGGAGCAACCCGATGTTGGGCATCCAAACGACCGGGCACGGTTCGCGTAGGTGCCGGGGTCCCTCGCCGTCTGGTTTGGAGAACTGTACGTCGGCCTGCTGGTGAATCTCCCCGGCGACTACAACGTCTTCAGCTTCGACGAAGAGTATCTCGCGGATAACGAGCGCCCGGTCCTAAGCCAAAGCCTCCTCGATCGAAGCGGACTCCCACGCCTTTCTATCCCCCAGACGCACCGGGTCGCGCCACCGTTCTTCTCCAACCTCCTCCCCGAAGAAGACGGCCTGCTTCGTACGTTGATTGCGCGGCAGCACGCGCTCAAGCGCACCCGCGACTACCCGTTCCTGCACGTGCTCGGCGAGGATCTTCCAGGCGCAGTGATCCTTCGCCCAATGGGCGCTCTCGTGCAGCAGCCTCTGCAGCAAGAGCTCCATGCTGGCCCAGAGCCAAATCCGCGGTTGCGATTCTCGTTAGCTGGCGCCCAACTAAAGTTCAGCGCGAGCATGCGCGACAGCCGCTTGACGATCCCGGTGAATGGCATCGGCGGCTCGTGGATCGTCAAACTGCCGGCCAACGCCTTCTCTCGACTGCCCGAGAACGAGCACGCGATGATGTCGTTCGCGGCGGCCATTGGCCTGAACGTACCGGAGGTGCGCCTTCTGCACTTGGACGATATCGGCGGTCTACCGCATGATCTCCCGGCACTACGTGCCGGCGAGCCGCGATTAGCCTACGCCATTCGGCGCTTCGACCGTCTCCCAGACGGACGGCGCATCCATGTCGAGGACATGAACCAGGTGGCCGACCAATACCCAGACGACAAGTATGGGCATCGGACTACACACTGGATCGCCAATGTCGTACAGACGCTGTGCGAGCCCGAAGACGTCGACGAATTCGTCGCCCGTTTGGTCTTCGGCATCGGCATCGGCAATCACGACATGCACCTAAAGAACTGGGCCCTCACGTATCCCGACGGACGCCACGCCCAGCTGGCTCCACTCTACGACTACGTGTGCACGACGCTTTACATGCCCAAGAGCGACCTCGCCCTAACAATCGCCGGTGAGCGCGACCCCGCCGCGATTGACCTACGCGTTATAGAGCGCTTTGCCGCCCTGGCGGAGATATCCGTGGCGCGTGCCGTGGTGGTCGCACGGAAAACCGTCGCAAGGATGCGCGACGCCTGGCCGGGCGTGCGCGCCGCCCTACCGGACGCGGAACTCGTCAAGGCCGTCGAGCTGCGCCTCCGCACGGTCCCGCTGATGCGCGGACATTAAGGTCGCCGAGGCAGGATTGCCAGAGAGCGAAAGGCACGAGTACATGGCTCAGACGCGTTAGCGGCTAGGGCATATCCGAGGATGCGCTCGTGGAGCAGCTAGCCCTTCACGAACCGAGGGCAGCAAGCAATTCCTCGGTCAGTAGCCGCGTCGCTTCGACCACTTCGGCCTTGATAGGATATGGGTCGAGGTATTGTTCTAGAAGTCTGAGAGCGCGCGCTGTGTCGCCTGTGAACTCGTCGTGCATACATGTAACCGCCTCGACGATGATCGGTCCCGCGATCTTATGGTCCCGAAACAATCGGAGCGTTTCAGCTAAAGCCGCAGCGTCACGCGAAGACAAGATCCTGTAGACGTCCAGGACGTCCTTCGGCTCGACTCGCCCGCTTCTTAAGCGCTCGCCTATTTTGATGAGCTTTGCTGCGAGAAGCGCAGCCGGACCGGCAACTAACGCCTCGACCGTACGCGTGTCCCTGGGGTCAAGCGAGTGAATGATCAGGGTGGAGCGGTCGATTATGGCCAGTTCCAGTCCGCGCTGCCTACGTGCAGCGCCCGGGTCGCCCGGGATATTCGCGTCGCGCCGATGCTTTCCGATGGCGTCAGCTGCGGGGACGAACAGATCGACTCCCCCAGCCGCTTGAGCTTCTTTCGGCAGATTGGGGGCTTGATAAAGGCCAGGTTGACCATCGCGGAGGGAATACCCGAGGGTCTCGAGATGCGTTTTGATCGGTGCGTGACTGATGCAGTGCTGGAGGTCAAGCACTAAGTCGGAATCGATCGTAAACGGTGGAACGATACTCACGTCATCTTCACATCGCAGATAGATGGTTTGGGCGCCGACTACGATGACAGCCTCAGATCCATACGGCTTAAGCGCACTCAATGCGTCTAGCAATATGTTCCGAGCGATAACGTATCCAGGGTCAAGATTGGCGCCAGACGTTCTCATTCTTCTTCATCCAAGCTTCGAACTCGGTCGCTTCATCAGTACTACGCAGCGGCAATGTGAAAAGGTCGGCTAGAATCTGCGTGGGCGCGGCAGTGACAATACCGCTGCGATTTGTCGTTCTTTCGAAAGCGACGCGATCGTAGGCCTCTACCAGCCGAACGTTGGTCACGCGTTCCGAGGTTTTAAGACCCAACACTTTAGCGGCTGCCGGAATGTCACGTACGTAGACGAATGCTTCACTTGGAGGAGCCACAAGTACGTAGAGAGAGCTAGCCCAGGAGCCGCTGACACTATAAGTTAACCCGGTCTTTGCCAGCCTCGATACAAGCTCAGCGGTCCCGCGCGGTAGAAAGAAGAGCTGCTGCTCACGCTTCTTCGCCAAGTCTTCGGCCCAGCGTCGTAGCAATGCAGGCCACTCCACCGACTCTACCGTACCAGCCTTGTTGCGCGTAATGTATTTCTCGCGATCGAGAAAATCGAGGATGCGCGATACGGCTCCAGCGCTCACGTTGGTTTTCCGTGCAATCTCGCGTACGCCGAGCGGAGGCCTGAAGTCGCACAGAAAACGGACGACGCGGCCAGTGATGGGGCCGACCAAAGAGCGTCGCGGCTTCTTCGATGGTTCGGTCGGCTTAGCATCGCTTTGAAGTCGCAGCAACACCGCCGGACGATCGAATTCTATGGAGAGGTTGCCGCGCCCGTCCATGAACGAAATGCGGCGTTCTCGCAGAAGCGACTGGGAGCGCTCGCTTATGAACGGCGCAATCAGCAACGGTTCCCCAAGGCGACGCATGGAATCGAGCTGGGCCGCGATGGCAGGCACGTCCCTCGGCTCGAATCGACTTTTAGCCTCGACGACCACGGTTGTGCCAGATCCGTCAGGACCACGAAGTCTCCAGAGGACGTCGGGCTTGGCGAGCTGATTAGGCCGTGCTCTTTGGGCGGCTGGTTTAACCGACCACCGTTTCGGCAGCAATGAAGAAAGCCAGGCCAGCGCCTCTCGGACGGCCGCATTAGGGGTGTTGTCTGAGGTAACCGTGTTTTCCACAGCGGTAAACATAGCATTTTTAGGCAACGGAGGCAAGTCTCGAGTGTCCGGCCTCATGAGCGCCCAGTCCATCTGCGACAGTTCGAGCAAATGACAAGACCAGGATGGATGGGACGCCACAGGGATAATTGGCTTGGGCTCTGGAACCTCCACTCATACAACCTGCAATGCATGCAGGTTGCACTGATGGTGGGTATCTGTGCGATTTATCGGCCGGCGCATAGAGCTGGAAGCGCTTGAGCGGATCGCCGGGCGACAGGGCGGCCAGATGGTACTCGTCTACGGCCGCAGGCGGGTCGGAAAGTCATACCTGTTGGAGCGGTTCAGCCGCGAGCGCCACGCCCTCTACTACCAAGCTACCCAGCAGGCCGAGGCAGTCGAGCTCGCGGCGTTCTCCGAGCTCGCACGCTCGCTGACCGGGCTCCCCGCAGGGGTGGCCTTTCCCGGGTGGGAGGCAGCGCTCGATGCCGTTGCCGCGGCAAGCAAAGGGCGGCGCCTTGTCGTCATCCTCGACGAGTTTCCCTATTTGTGCGACTCCACTACCGGCCTGCCGTCCATCGTTCAGCGCTGGTGGGACCATCGGGGCCGAACCTCCGGTGTGATGCTGATCCTGTGCGGATCGGCTCAGACCTTTATGGAGGAGTTGGAGGCTCACGCAGCCCCACTGTTCGGCCGCTTCACCGGTAAGCTCCCAATCCGCCCGCTCTCATACCGGGAAGCGGCCGAGTTCACCCCAACCTTGAGCACGACGGAAAAGGCGCTCACATTCGGAATCCTCGGCGGAACGCCGTTCAACTTAGACCAATGGGACACTGCCCTCGGCGTCCGCGACAACCTGCTAGGGCTATTCGGTGATCCGATGAGCTCTCTCATCGACTCAGCCGAACACATCCTCACGTCTGATCTTCCCGATCCGCGCGTCGCCTACCGTGTGCTGCAAGCGATCGCGCTCGGCCATAGCCGCTGGACGGATATCCGCGATTACGCGAAGGTGCACGACCGAGTACTTCCGCGACTGATCGAGATCGGCCTGATCGAGCGGCGAACGCCGGCCACCGAGGATCCGGCGAAATCCCGGCGCAGCGTCTACCGGATCCCCGACCCTTACCTACGATTCTGGTTCCGATTCATCGCGCGCAATCGCGGCGCGATCGAACGCGGTCTCGGCCAGAGCGTGATCGATGAACAGGTGATGCCTTTTCTCGATCAGCATATGGGTCAGACATTCGAGGACATGGCCCGGGAGTTCGTTCTCGATCTCGTTCGTCGCAGAGCGTTGCGCGCGGACGACGTCGGATTCTGGCAGTCGCCGGACGGTCAACATGAGATCGACATCGTGGGCGTCGTTCGGCGCAAGCCAACGTTCATCGGCACCGTGAAGTGGCGGCAGGCGCCGCTCGATGCGGGGGTACTTCTCAATCTTGAAACTCATGCGCGGGCGCTCGGCGTCGGCACGGAATTGCCATGGCTGCTCATCGGCCGCGGCGGGGTCGACCGCGCGATCCTGACGCGTTCAACCCTGCACGGCTACTCGGTAGCGGATCTGTACGAAACGGAGTGAGTCACGAGCTGCTACACGCCCAAGAGGCGAACCTGAAGCTCGCGATCCTGCTGCAACGCGCCGGCCGCACTCTCGCAGGCGATGCTCCCGTTTACCATGATGTAGGCGCGGTCGGCGATCTCTAAGGCGAGATCGACCCGTTGCTCCACGATCAAGATGCTGGCGCGCGCGCGTAGCCGTTCCACGGCGGCTTTGACTTCGGCGACGACGGCCGGGGCCAGGCCCTCAAAGGGTTCGTCCAAGAGGATGAGCCGCGTGGGCGCCATCAACGCTCGCGCGATGGCCAGCATTTGCTGCTCGCCGCCGCTGAGGTTTTGCCCTAAGGCCCCCATCCGCTCGGCTAAGCGTGGAAAGACGTCGAAGGCCTCCTCGAGCGCCCACCCGCCGGGGCGTTGCGCCAGCTTCAGATTGTCGACGACGGTCAAGTTCGGAAAGACACGCCGCCCCTGCGGCACCACGGAGATACCCAGGCGATTGATGCGATCGGGCGACCAGTGCGTGACGTCGGAGTCCTCGAAGCGCAGCGTGCCGGCACTCGCCTTGACGATCCCCATGATGGTGTACACGGTGGTCGTTTTACCGACGCCGTTGCGCCCCAACAGCGCGACCGCCTCGCCCTCCTTCACGACCAGGTTCACCTGGTTGAGAACGCGGCTGCCACCGTATCCCGCATCGATCCCATCCAGCGCCAACAGCACTTTACCGGCGCTTTCCAAGCTACGGACCAGTGCTGCCGGTTGCGCCGGACTCTTCTCGTACTCGTGGCCCAGATAGGCGCTGACGACGTCCGGGTGGTTGACGATCTCCGCCGGCGCACCCTCGGCAATCACCCGCCCTTGATGCAGGACCGTGATGCGATCGGAGAGCGAGATGACGCGGTCGATGTCGTGCTCGATCAAGAGGATCGTATGGCTGCCGGCGAGATGGCGGATGAGGGCGCTAATGCGCTCTCGATCCGCATCGGTGAGGCCGGCCAACGGCTCGTCGAGCAGCAAGAGCTCCGGCTGACAGGCTAGTGCCATCGCGATATCCAGCAGGCGCTTCTCGCCGTGGGGCAGATTGCCAACCACCTCGGCCGCCTTAGCGTCGAGCCCCACGGTCCGCAGCAGCGTCCACGTGCGCTCGACCACGTCGCGCAGGGTGTAGGCATCGCGCAACAGCGACGCGCGATGCGGCGAGCGGCTCTGCACGGCAATGCGCAGCGTCTCGAAGACGGTGAGATTCTTACCGACGCTCACCACCTGGAACGAGCGCGACATACCTTTCATCGCCCGCTCGTAAGCCGGCTGCGCGCTCACGTCCTCGCCCTTGAAGATGACACTGCCGCCGTCTTGATCGAGCAGCCCCGACAGCATGTTGAAGAGCGTCGTCTTGCCGGCACCGTTCGGGCCGATGATGCTGTGAATCTTGCCCGGCTGCACCTTCAGGTCGATGCGATCGGCGACGATCAGGTTACCAAAGCGCTTCTCCAGGCCATGGACCGAGAGGATCGGCCCAGCACCCGCCCACGCACGGTGAAACGTCGTGACGTCGCCGGATCCGGCCGGCGGTGGCGGCACACTCTCCGTCGTCAGACGCCAGCGCACCTCGGCGCGGCGCAGCCGGGCCCAGATTCCGGAGAGCCCTTCGGGCGAGAAGAGCACCACCAGCACGAGGATCGCACCGAAGATCAGGTACCAGTGCTCCGTATAGGCGCTGAGCTGATCGCTCAGCCAGATGTAGATGATCGCGCCCCAGAGCGGCCCTAGGAAATAGTTCATCCCGCCCAACAGCGTCATCATCACGGGGTCACCGGCGTGCTGCCAGTTCAGGTTGTCGGCGTAGACGCCGCGAATCAGATACGTCAGCAGCCCGCCCGCCAAGCCAATGAAGGTAGCCGAGATGATGAATGCGCCCATTTTATACCAGAACGGGTTATAGCCCAGACACTGCACGCGTTGTTCATTATCGCGTATGGCTTGGAGGACGCGTCCGAAAGGCGAGTGGACGATACGGAAGAGCGCGAACGTCGCCAGATAGACGATGATCGCGCTGAAGACGTAGAAGGCTCCGTCGCTTGCGACGATGCCGCGGCTCACGCCCTGCAGGCCGTTCTCGCCTCCCGTCAGCGGCGTCCAATGGAAGGCGATCTCGTAGAAGAGCTGCGTGAAGGCTAGCGTCAGCAGCGCGAAGTAGAGACCGCGCCGGCGCAAGATGAGGAAGCCGAGCATCACCCCCAGCAGTGCCGCGGCGACGGTAGCCAGCAGCAACCCCAAGGCCAGGCCCTGCGTCAGGTGGAGCGCCGTCAGCGCCACGACGTAGCCGGAAACGCCGAAGAACACCGAGGATCCAAACGATGTCATGCCGGTAAAGCCCAACAGCACATTGAACGCGATGCCGTAGAGCACGTAGATGACGATCTGCGTCGCCAGGCTCAAGGGCGAGCCCAGCACGTGGAAGAGCAGCGGCAGCAGCACGAACGCGGCGCCGAGAATGACCATCGGGTGTCTGTAACCGCGCATCACTCGAAGCGCTCCCAGCGCTCACCGAAGAGGCCGCGTGGCCGTGCCAGGAGCACCAGCGCCATCAAGAGATACATCACCGCGTTGGCCGCGGCCGGCATGAACTGAATCGTCAATGCCACCGCGATTCCCACCACGAGACCGCCAACCACCGCTCCGCGCAGGCTGCTGAGGCCCCCGATCGTCACCACGACGAAGGCCGGCATGATCGCGCTCTCGGCCATCGAGGGCACGACACTCCATAACGGCGCCGCCAGCACACCGGCCACCCCCGCCAGCAGCGTGCCCATACCGAAGACCAGCGTGAACACGCGCGGAAGGTTGATGCCGAGCATACTGACCATCTCCGCGTCACGGCTCCCCGCGCGAATGACGCGGCCATACGGCGTGCGCTCCAGAAAGAGCCAAATTGCGAAGGTCAGCAACGCGGTGATGGCGAGGACGACGAGCCGGTACTTGGTGACCAGGATCGGCCCGAAGACCAGGAAACCCGAGAGATAGGCCGGAGCGTCGAAGGGGTGGCCCGCGGCTCCCCATACCGTTCGGATCAGCTCTTCGATGAAGAGCGCCAAGCCGAACGTGAGCAAGAGCCCCAAGAGCGGCTCTTTATCGTAGAGCGGGCGCAGCATCGTGGCCTCGATCAGCATACCGACCACGGCAACCAGCACCGGCGCCACCACGATGATGCCGGCATCGCCGATGTGGGGGCGCAGCGTCAACGCGAAGTAGGCACCCAGTGCGAAGAGCGCGCCGTGCGCGAAGTTGACCACGCCGAGCATACCGAAGATGATCGAGAGCCCAACCGCGATCAACACGTAGAGGAATCCGAGCACCAGGCCGTTGATGATCTGTGAAGAGATCACACCGAAATCCATGCTGGCTCCATATCCACGGATAGGCCGTGCGCGGGGTGCGAAGCCGGCCGCCCTGACGGACGGCCGGCAATCCCGCTCTGCGAGACGTTAGAGCGAGGTGAGCTTACATTCGCTGCTAGCGCGCTCGCCATAGAACGCGTCCAGCGATCCGCCGTGCCCCGGCTCTTCCGCCATGACGTTGAAGTAGTCGAACTTGTCCGTGATCTTCGGTTTGACTTGTGCCACCAGGGTGGGCTGGATCAGTTGATGATCCCACGAGCGGAAGTAGATCGGCTGGTCCTTGTAGCCGTCGAACTTGTGGTCTTCCAAGAATTCGACGAGCCGCTTGGAGTCCGTCGACTTCGTCTCACGGATCGCCGTGAGGATGGCGATGCAGCCGAAATAATCCTGGAAGCCTTCCACCTCCGGCGGGGTCCCGAACTGCCGTTGGTACTCCTCAGCGAACTTCTTGCCTTTGCCGCCGCGATACGGCCCGGTGTAGTTCCAGAGCTTGGGATAGATGCCGGTTGCCGCTTCGGGGCCCGCGGCCCACAGATCGCTGTCGTTGACGATCGGCGAGGAGATGGGGATCTTCCCCGTCAGCCCGACCTGCTGGTACTGCTTCAGGAAGTTCGTGATGTCGCTGCCGCCCAAGCCCAGGAAGACGACATCCGGCTTGGCCGCACGTACTTTGAGGATGAAGGAACTGTAGTCCGTGGTGCCTAGCGGCGCCTGGTCGTAACCGACGGCCTTCCCGCCGTTGCTAACCAGGACGTCCTTCATCTGGTTGAACGCATCGATACCCCAGGCGTACGACGCCGACACGAAGTACCAGTTCTTGCCGTGTTGCGACAGTGAGGGGTAGACGGTGCGCACGGTCACGCGGTTCGGAAGATCGACGCGGAAGGTGTAGCGATTGCACTTCGCGCCGGTGATCTCGGTGGCGTTTGGTCCGGTCGCCATCAAGAGCGTCTTGGTGCGCTCCGCGATGGGCATGATCGCCAAAACGTCGCCGCTGCTGATCCCGCCCTGAACCGCGACCACCTTACGAACTTGGATCAGCTCGTTCATGTTCTGCACGGTGGTCTGCGGATTGGCCTCGTCGAGCCACACCAGCTCGATGGGGCGGCCTAGCACCTCTCCGCCAAACTCCTTGACGGCAACCTGCGCGCCGTTATGACCGTTCTCTCCCTGCACCGCGTAGGGACCGGACTTGGGCAGCAACACGCCGATGCGAATCGGTTCGGCTGCGAGAGCCCGACTGATAAAGGGCCCGACACTCGCCGCGAGACCGGTCCCGATGCCGGCCTGAAGGACGGTGCGGCGAGAGATAGCACGCCCCGGGGAGTTCTCCAGTGATGAGCCAGCCATTGCACTCCTTTCGAATAGCCTCGCGCGTCCGCGGCATTCATTCAAGGCACTGCGTTGGGTAAACGTTTTCCTTCGAACGCCAAACGTTCGTTTTTCCACCCCCTTTGCAGAGACTGGCCTCTCCTTTGCGGAAGACTATAACATGGACGCTAGGGGAAGACAACTGCGCTCGTTGCTCGCCATGCGGAAACCGCCCGCGGTATGAGCGCGCCCCGGCGTAAGGGCGCGCCGCGCGCCACCATTGACGACGTCGCGGCGGCCGCCGGCGTCTCGATCGCCACGGTTTCGCGCGTCCTCAACGGCATCGAGCACAAGGCTTCATCTGAAACGCGCCACCACGTGCTCGCCGCCGCCGCGCGCCTGGGTTATCGCCCCGTCCACGCGGGCCGCGCGCTACGCACCATGCGTTCCGCGCTGGTCGCGCTCTTCGTCCCGGATACGTCGAACCTGTTCTACGCCACCATCGCCGACGCCATCGCCTCGCACCTAAAAGACAGTGGCAGCTCGATGATCCTGTGCAACACGCGCGACGAGGCCGCGATTCAAGACCGCTTGTTGGAAGAGATGGAGTCCCACCTGGTCAATGGGATCGTGCTGCTGGGCGCCTTGGATTCCCCCGGTCTACGGCAAGCGATCAACAACGGGCTGCCGATTATCTTCCTCAACCGCAAGCCGCCGGCCGGCATCGCTGCGCCGTACATCGGGGTCGACAATCGTCTGGCCGGCCGCCAGGTGGCCGAGCACTTCCTAGAGCGAACCTGGAGCCCGGTTGGCGCGATCCACGGGCCACTGGCCTCATCCGCGAGCCGCGGCCGCTATGAGGGCTTTCGCGCGCGGCTCACCCGCGCCGGCATCAGGCTCGAGCCGCGCTTGGTCCGCGGCGCGGAGCTGACGATTCAGTCGGGCTACCAAGCGGCCACGGCCATGCTCGCGCAGCGCCCCTACCCGCGCGCCGTCTTCTGCGGCAACGACCTCATCGCATACGGCCTGCACGAGCGCTGTGGGGAGTTGGGGATCAGCGTGCCCGAGCAGATGGCGATCTTCGGCTTCGACGACAACCCTCTGAACGCGTGGCTGGCACCCTGGCTCGACACGATCCGCGTGCCCTACGATCAATACGGAGCGACGGTGGCGGGGGCGCTAGCGCGCCTCGCCGAGACGCCGCGCCGGCGCGTTCCGCGCGAAACGATCCTGCCCCACCGCGTCGTGATCCGGCGCTGACATTCGCGGGCGCTGGGGCGGGGCTCGACACGCGTAGGGAAATCGATTACCCTGTCATCAGCACATACTCGTTAGTCACGGTCGCGGCGAGGAGGTTGGGCTTTGCGAGTCATGGTCACCGCAGGTGCGAGCGGCATCGGCCGAGCGATCGCCGACGCCTTCGCCACGCAAGGTGCGCGCGTGCACGTGTGCGACATCGACGAGAACGCACTGGCCGCGTGCAGCAGGGAGCACCCGGAGTACACGCTGACGCATTGCGATGCCTCCGACGAGCGGCAGGTGGGCGTACTCTTCGATCAAGTGCAACGCGCCATGGGCGGCCTCGACGTGCTGGTGAACAACGTGGGGATTGCCGGGCCCACGGCGCGCGTGGAAGAGATTGCGCCGGCGGAGTGGCGGCGCACGATCGACACGAATCTCAACAGCTACTTCTACTGCACGCGTCTGGCCGTGCCGATGCTGCGCCAGGCCGAAGGCGACGGCGCGATCGTCAACATCTCCTCAGTGGCGGGGCGCCTGGGCTACGCCTACCGCACGCCGTACGCCGCTACCAAGTGGGCGATCATCGGCTTCACGCAGAGCCTGGCGAAGGAGCTGGGCCCCGACGGCATACGTGTCAACGCGGTGCTGCCCGGCATCGTGGAAGGGCCGCGTATCGACCGCGTCATCACGGCGCGCGCGCGCGAGGTTGGCGTCGACTACGAGGAGATGAAGCACCGCTATCTCGAGCATGTCTCCCTGCGGCGGATGGTGAGCGCGCAAGACGTCGCCAACACGGTAGTCTTCCTCTGTTCGCCGGAGGGGCGGAACATCTCAGGTCAATCACTCAGCGTCTGCGCAAACGTGGAGACGCTGTAAGGAGCATCAACCATGGCCAAGGGAACGCGGAAAGTCATCATCACGTGCGCCGTTACGGGTGCGATCCATACCCCCACCATGTCGCCCTATCTGCCGGTCACGCCGGACGAGATCGCCGAGGCGGCCATCGGCGCGGCGCAGGCGGGCGCGGCGATTCTGCACCTGCATGCGCGGGACCCCAAAGACGGCCATCCCACCCAGGACCCTGAGATCTTCAAACAGTTCCTGCCCAAGATCATGGCCGGGACCGGCGCCGTGATCAATCTCACCACGGGCGGCAGCCCACACATGACCGTCGACGAGCGGCTGCGCCCGGCCGCCGAGCTGAAGCCTGAGGTGGCCTCGCTCAACATGGGCTCGATGAACTTCGGCCTCTATCCCATGCTCAAGCGTCACCAGAGCTTCAAGTATGAGTGGGAGCGCGAGCACCTGGAAAAGAGCCGCAATCTCGTCTTCAAGAACACCTACGCCGACATCGAGCGCATTCTGGGCCTCTGCAGCGAGAACGGCACCCGCTTCGAGTTCGAGTGCTACGACATCGGGCACTTGTACAACTTGGCGCACTTCTTGGAGCGCGGCGTCGTCAAGCCGCCGCTGTTCGTGCAGACGGTACTGGGCATCTTGGGCGGCATCGGCCCGCATCCTGAGGATCTGCTGCACATGCGGCGCACCGCCGACCGTCTCTTCGGCCAAGACTACGTCTGGTCGGTGTTGGGTACGGGGCGCAATCAGATCCCGCTCGCCACGATCGGCGCGGCCATGGGCAGCAACGTACGCGTGGGCCTGGAGGACTCGCTGTGGAACGGGCCCGGTACGCTGGCCGAGTCGAACGCGGTGCAGGTGCGGCGCATCCGTCAAGTGATCGAGGCGCTCTCGCTCGAGGTGGCCACGCCGGATGAGGCGCGCACGATGCTGCAGCTCAAAGGACGCGAACGGGTAACCGCCTGATGGCGGAGCGCACTTCCGTCCTCGGCACCGGATTGGTCGGATGCGGGTGGGCGATCGTCTTCGCCCGCGCCGGCTTCGAGGTGACGCTCTACGACGAGAGCCCGGAGGCACTAGACCGTGCCCAGGCCCAGATAGCCAGCTCGCTTGCAGATCTGGCGTCGGCCGGATTGATCGATGATGCCGCCACGGTTCGCGCACGTATTAGGCCGGCGCCAACTTTGGCCGATGCCGTGCGCAACGCGCGCTACATCCAGGAGAGCGTCTTCGAAGACGCGGAGGTGAAGCACCGCCTCTTCGCCGCGCTCGACGAGCTGGTAGGCGCGCAGACGCTCATGGGCAGTTCCACCTCGGCGATTCCTCCTTCTCAACTCACGCGCGACCTAGCGACGCGCGAGCGCTGGTTGGTGGCCCATCCAGTGAACCCACCGTATCTCGTGCCGCTGGTGGAGTTGGTTCCGGCACCGTGGACCGCGCCGGCAACTGTTGCGGGCGTGCGAGCCCTGATGCAGCAGATGGGGCAGGTCCCCGTCGTCGTCAAACGCGAGCTGGAGGGGTTCGTCCTCAACCGCTTGCAGGGGGCACTGCTCAACGAAGCGTGGCGGCTCGTGGAAGAGGACTACATTAGCGTCGAGGATCTCGACAAGACCGTTTCCGATGGCCTTGGGCTGCGCTGGTCCTTCATGGGGCCATTTGAGACGATCGACCTCAACGCACCGCGCGGCGTGCGCGAGTACGCCGAGCGCTTCGGCCCCTTCTACCACAGCCTGGCTAACAGCCGCACGACACCGCCGGCACCGTGGGGGGAGGCACTGGTGAGCCATGTGGAGCGGCTGCGCCGCGAACAACTGCCCGCGGAGGAGCTGGACGCGCGGCGCGCTTGGCGCGACCGCCGATTGATGGCGCTGGTGCGCCACAAGCGGGAGATGGAGCGAGCCACGTGACGAACATGCGCGACCGTCTCGCGATCGGCACGACGATCACGTTCAGCAAGACCGTGGGCGAGAGCGACGTCTACCAATTCGCCGGCATCAGCGGCGATTTCAGCCCAAACCACGTCAATCACGAATACATGGCCCGGACGCGCTACGGTCAGCGCATCGCCCATGGCGCCCTGATGATCGCCTACATGTCAACCTGCTCGACGAAGCTGATCGAGATGAACGGCAACAAACCGATGGTCTCCTACGGCTACGACCGCATCCGTTTCACGAAGCCCGTCTTCTTCGGCGACACGGTCACCGTCGAGTATAGGATCGAGGAGCGCGACGATACAACGGGTGTGGTACGCTCACGGATCGAGGTTACCAACCAGCGCGGCGAACTGGTGGCGGTTGCGACGCATATCCTCAAAGCGGTGTAGGCGGAAGGCCCCAACAGGCTTGGCGCGTTCGATGAGGGGAATCTCATCACGGCATGGTGAAATTCCCGCCATGTACCCCAGGTTGCTCATGTCTAGCGTGGTCGCGGCTCTCGATGACACACCGGTAACCCTGCTCATCGGCCCACGCCAAGCTGGAAAGAGCACACTTGCGCGGGAGCAACTCGCCTGTACCCGCGCACTGACCTACCTGACCCTGGATGATGCCGCAACGTTGGCTTCCGCTCACGCCGATGCCACCGGGTTCGTGAACAGCCTTCGCGGGCCGGCGGTCATCGACGAAGTTCAGCGGGCAACCGGCCTGTTTCCCGCGATCAAGGCAAGCGTCGATCGAGATCGAAGTCCCGGCCGCTTCCTCCTCACTGGTTCAGCCAACGTCTTGATGTTACCGCATCTCTCCGAGTCCTTAGCGGGACGAATGGAGGTACTCACCCTCTGGCCGCTTGCGCAATCGGAGATCGAACGAACCTCGCCGCAATTCCTGGACGATCTCTTCGCGCCGCAGGCTCCGTCTTGGCATGGCGGCGACCGCCGTGACGGCATTATCGAACGCATTCTACGCGGCGGTTACCCCGAAGTCGTCAGCCGCACCGATACGAGGCGCAGAGAGCGATGGTTCGGCTCCTACCTCACGACGATACTGCAACGCGAAGTGCGCGACATTGCAAACGTCACGGATCTGGCGGTGCTCCCGCGTCTCCTCCAATTCGCCGCTGCGCGCGCGGCATCACTACTCAACATGAACGAGCTCGCTCGCGATAGCGGCATCGCCCACGCCACGCTGAAGCGTTACCTGGCGCTACTCGAGGCAACCTATCTCATTCAGCGCCTTCCGGCATGGGCACGCAACACCACAACACGCCTGGTGAAGTCGCCAAAGATCCTGATCGTGGATTCTGGCCTCATGGCGTACCTTCTTCACACGACCCAGGCAGCGACGCTCGGAGACGACCCGCGGGTAGGGTCACTCGTCGAAAACTTCGTCGGCACTGAGCTGCTGAAACTCGCCGCCTCCGCGCGCGATCGTTATGCTGTTTCGTACTTTCGAACGCAGCATGGTAACGAGGTTGACTTCGTCATCGAAGACGCACGCGGTCACGTCGTCGGCATCGAAGTCAAGGCGGCCGCCACCGTAACCGCACGCGACTTCAGAGGGCTGCGGGCGCTAGCGGGTACGGCCGGCAAAGACTTTATGCGTGGGGTCGTGCTCTACTCAGGCACCGCGACACTGCCCTTCGGCGATGGATTACTTGCCGCACCGATCTCGGCGCTCTGGGCGTGATCAAGCGGACCACAGGGCTCAGGTCACTCCCAGGCCATAAGGATAGAACGTCGGCACGGTGAAGTGGGGGCAGGCGCCGCTCGATGCGGTAACGGACCTGTACGAGATGGAGCGAGCTACATGACCACGGAGGAAGCCTGGCAGGCCTACCTAGACGTCGCAGCGCGCGAGCTGACATCCGATAGCGGTGAGGCCGTCTCGTGCTTCCCGCATTACGCGCAGGATGGCCGCTGGGTGCGGCTCTCTGTCGCCGCGCGCAGCAGCTGGGACGGCGACCTTTACGAGCACGGCAATTGGACCGCCGGCTTCTGGTTCGGCGTCAGGTGGCTGCTTGCACACGGAACGGGACAGCAGGAAGCCGCTGACGTTGCGCGAGTACGCTTACCGCTGCTCGCCGAGCGCGCCAGCGACACCACGACGCACGACCTGGGTTTTCTCTTCTATCCCAGCTTCGCGCTCGGTCACGTGCTTGGCGCGATCGGCGATGATGCCGCGGAGCCGGCGCTGGCGGCGGCGCGGACGCTCGTCCGGCGCTTCAACCCACACGGCGCGTACATTCAGGCCTTCGGCGAGATCGGGGATCCGCGCGGTGCCGGGACGAGCACGATCGACACGATGATGAATCTGCCGCTGCTTTGGTGGGCCCACAAGCGCACCGGCGACGACGTTTTCGCGCAGGTGGCGCGTGCCCATGCACTGACCTCCGCCCACGCTTTCGTACGCGAGGACGATTCCACCAGCCACCTCGACCACTTCGATCCACAGACGGGGGCATTGCTCAGCCGCGGCACGTTCCAAGGCGCCGGTGGCGACTCGTGCTGGTCACGCGGGGAGGCGTGGGCGATCTGCGGATTCGCTTGGGCCTATGCGGCGACGGGCGAGCCCGCCCTCCTAGCTGCGGCGGAACGTACTGCGGCCTACTTCTGGAGGCATCTGCCAGCGGATGGTGTGGTCCCATGGGACTTCTCGGACGGGTCGCCCGACGCCACGCGCGATGCTAGCGCAGCGGCCATCGCCGCCTTGGGTGCGCTCGTGCTGGCGCACGCGCACCCGGACTCTGGCACACGCACAGGATATGCGGAGCGCGCGGCGCGACTGCTGGGTGACCTAGGCGCGCACGCACTCGAACGCAACGGGCGCGAGGACGGTATCCTGCTGCATTCGTGCTACTCCAAACCACATGGCCTAGGCGTCGACGGCGCGACGGCTTGGGGCGACTTCTTCTTCGGCCTGGCATTAGCGCTGGCCACGGGGCGCATCACCTTCGACGCACTGCGCTAGGCCCGGCCGCGATCGGAGAAGACTCGGCGCCAGATCTGCCAGAGCGCGAATGTGGTGAGCGGGATACCGATAATCAAAATCCAAAAGCCTACCGTGACTGTCGCCTCCCCGACCAGGAAACCGCCGCAGATCGAGTAGACCAGTGAGGTAGCCGCAAGCTCGAACCGCTTGAGGCCATTGGAGGCTAAACCGTCGTCGTGACGTGCCTGTGCCACGATCTCGCTGGGCGACACCGCTGCGTTCTGGATAATCGACCCGATGCGACCGTTCTTGTCGATGATGACCAGAGGCTCGCTGTGGTCGATCAGGGTGTCGCTGGCGCCCACCTGCTGATCTCCGGCAACGGTGACATGATCGCTACCATGTACGCTCGATATCCCCAGTTGCGCCAGCAGCCGCCCTACCTCGCGCGATTCCCCCGTCAGGAACGTCCACCGAGAGTCGTTTGCCCCGTATTTCCGTGCGTACGCCTGCAAAACGCTTGGCGTGTCGTAGTTCGGATCGATCGTCAGCTCGACGAAATGAAACTCCTTGGGCGACACGGTGGACGCAATGGAGACGAACTTGCGGGTGATGACGGGGCAGATGTCGGTGCACCGCGTGTAGATGACGGTGAGCAGCGTCGTCTTTCCGCGAAAGTCCGAGAACCGCACTGGCTGGCCGCGCTGATCCACGAACGGTACGTTGGGAAGCTCGTCCCCCGGCTTGAGAAAACGGGTCACGTCAGGGAACCCCTGCCCCACGGCGTAGCGGCTACCGGGGCTCACATCCTTGAGCGTCCACGGAGAGGTCGCCGTCTCGAGATAGGCATCGAGCTCCTCGCCGGGGTGGAGGCGGGCGCCCCGCGGGATGCGGTAGACGCGCGTCTGCGCAGGCAGCATCGACGGGACGGCATCGTTACGCACAATCGCTTCATCCGCGGAGGTTTGCACCAGTACGACGCCGTGCATCGGGATGAGCGGCTGAAGCGGGGCTGCACCGGCTGAAGCGAGGCTCCCGCCGAACAGTATGGCGCTGATCATGCATGCGTGGATGTGGAACGGCTTCATTGCCCTCTAGTATACGGTAACACGCCTCCGGCCGGATTGGACGCGAAGCACCACTGGATCAGATTTTCGCGTTGCGGACGCCCTCATCGCTGGTGAGAGCTAGCGGCTATGCGAGCGACGGAAGGCTGGCATCGGGCTACAGCCAATTCTTGCCTGCATGGGACTTTCCGGCGACCAGCAGACCGCGGCATCGGATCTGCTTTACCGGACGTGGCGCGCAGGCGGCGCAATCGAAGCGCTGCCGGAGCCGCTACGCCCGGCCACGCGGCCCGAAGGATACGCCATCCAAGCGCTGCTCGAACGCTATACGCGCGCGCCGATCCTGGGCTGGAAGATTGCGGCCACGAGCCTGGCGGGGCAGCGCCATATCAGCGTGGACGCGCCACTGGCGGGGCGCCTGCTGGCGGAGCACACGCTGGAAAGCGGCGCGCAGCATCGGCTGGGCGCCAACCGCATGCGCGTGGCCGAAGCTGAGTTCGCCTTCCGCATGGCGCGCGGTCTTGCGCCGCGGCCGGCGCCGTACACAATCGACGAAGTGATGGACGCCGTCGGCGCGCTTCACCTTGCCATCGAGATTCCAGATTCGCGCTACACCGAGTTCACGCGCGCCGGCGCGCCGCAGTTGATCGCCGACAACGCGTGCGCCGACTGGTTCGTCCTGGGGCCTGAGGCACCGCCAAAGTGGCGCGATATCGACCTCGCGACGCACCGCGTCACCGCGACGATCTCCGGCAAAGCGCCGATCGAGGGGTGCGGCGCGAACGTGCTAGGCGATCCTCGCATCGCCCTGGCGTGGCTCGTCAACGAACTCTCCAGCCTCGGCACTGTGGTACGCGCCGGCCAAGTGATCACCACCGGCACCTGCGTCACGCCCGTCGCCATCGCACCCGGCGATCTTCTGCATGCGGACTTCGGCGAGCTCGGCAGAGTGAGCGTGCGTTTCGCGGCCTGATCGCGCCTTGACGCAGCATGCGTGCCAGGAGCTCCTGGCTGACGCCTCCAACGGATAACCGCCCGTGGAACTCGTCTTCGCAGGCACGCCATCGCGTGCTTTCTACAACCCACTGCACATCGTCACTGCCGAGCGGATCGACGACGTCGTGCCCGCACTCGAACGTGTCGAGCAGGCACTCGACGCCGGGCGATACGTGGCCGGCTTCTTGTCCTACGAGCTGGGCACGGCGTTCTTGCCGCGCTTAGCTGAACTGCCGCGCAGCGAGCTTCCGCTGCTGATGCTCGGCATTTACGACCATCCGGTCGACCCTCCAACGGCAGACGGTGGCCCGTATCGGCTCACGCCGCTGATCAGCGGCATCTCGCGCAGCCGCTACGACGCCGATATCGCCGCGCTGCTCGCAGCGATCTTTGAAGGCGAGCTCTACCAAGCCAACTACAGCGTGCCGTTTCACTTTGGCTTCTCCGGCGACCCATGGGCGCTCTTCCAAGCGCTGCGCCGGGGAAACACCGCACCGCACGCCGCCTACGTACGCTGGGGCACGCGCGCGCTGCTGTCGTGCTCGCCCGAGCTCTTCCTAACACTCGAGCCCCTGCGCATAACTGCGAAACCCATGAAAGGCACGGCCCCACTCGACGCAATAGAGGCGCTAGATTCCGCGAAGAACCGCGCCGAACACGTGATGATCGTCGATCTCTTACGCAACGATCTCCACCGGATCTGCAGCAGCGTGCGCGTGGAGCGTCTCTTCGAGATCGAGCGCTATCCGACGTTTGCCACCATGACCTCGATGATCGTCGGCGACCTCCACCCCGGTGTCGACCTGCGCGAGCTCCTCACCGCGACCTTTCCGTGCGGGAGCATCACAGGCGCGCCCAAGATCGCGGCGATGCAGCACATCGCGCGCTTGGAGCGGCGCGCACGCGGGCCGTTCACCGGCAGCATCGGCTACCTAGCGCCGGATCGCAGCGGGATCTGGAACGTTGCCATCCGTACCGCGCATCTCGACCTTGCGCGCGGGCGCGGGCTGCTCGAGATCGGGGGCGGTATCGTCGCTGACTCGACCAGCCAAGGCGAATGGGATGAAGTGCTCGTCAAGCGCCGCTTCTTCGACCAGGTAACGCCGCGCTTAGACCTGATCGAGACGCTGCGTCGCGAGGCGGACGGCACCTACCATGCCCTTCAGGCCCATCTCGAGCGCATGGAGCGCAGCGCCAACGTCTTGGCCTACCCGTTTGACCGCGAGCTAGTCGAGCGTAGGCTGCGCGCTGCCACCCCCCTGCCGGAGAGGTGCGCCGTGCTGACACGCCTAGCCCTCGATGCCCAAGGCGGGCTCACGGTCACGATGCGGCCGCTCAATACGCGGCCGCAACCCGTGGCTATTGCGCTGGCTCCGGAAGTATTTGCGAGTAGCGATCCGCTCCTGATCCACAAGACGTCTTGGCGCCCGCGCCACGACGCCGCCTCGCGCTGGGCAGCGGAGGGCGGCCTCTTCGATGCAATCCTTCGCAACGAGCGCGGCGAGATTGCCGACGGGGCGCGTACCACATTTTTCGCACACATTGATGGCAGACTGCTGACGCCGCCCGTCGAGAGCGGCGCGTTGCCGGGTATCTTGCGCGCGCGCTTGCTGGCGGATGGGAAAGCCGAAGAACACACGCTTATGCCCAGCGACCTGGCTGCGGCCGACGCACTCTATGTTGGGAACAGCGCGCGCGGCTTACTACGCGCCGCACTACAACTGGGCGCCGCAGACCCCCGCCCAAGACACCGTCGCCAAGCTGACCTGAGCCCCGGAAAGTAGGCCAGCGGAATTTGTGGGCTCTTGGGCTAAGTGCCCAGCAAGGAGACCACCGCGTGAGGAAATCGCGCTTCACGGAGGCTCAGATCGTCGGGATCCT
>SCRI01000062.1 GCA_004298675.1 bacterium
GGAGGTGGCGATCGGCACGTGGGTCCACTCACCGATCATCATGATCAGCCCTGCGCCGCTGACGAGCACGGCCAGTAAGAACCTGCGCCGCTCGGCATCGAGCTCGCGCTCTTCCTCCTCAAAGGCACGAAGCTTGTCGGGATCGCGCACCGAGTAGCCCAGCGAGCGCAGCAGGCCGGTCACCTTGGCGTTGGTCGCCGGCGAGCCGTCGTAGTCGATCAGAGCCTCTTCGTGAGCGAGGTTGACGGCCGCCCGCTCGACGCCGGGAAGCTGGCTGAGCGCCCGCTCGACGCTCTGCCGGCAGAACGAACACTGCATGCCGCCGACGCCAAGTTGCAGTCTTGTCATGGCACGATGCTACACCCTGACCTCGAGGACAAGGTCAAGCCCCCGGCGCGCCCTTGACCTTGCCCCGAGGGCCAGGTCTACACTGGATGCGTATGCGCCGCCATGAACCGGCACTCACGTGAAGGAAATCGAGATGACCAAAAGCCACCTGGCAATCGAAGGCATGCATTGCGGAAACTGCGCGAACGCAATTCGCCAGGGCTTGCATACGCTCGACGGCGTGCTCGATGCCGATGTGCATCACGCCACGAATGATGCTGACGTGACCTTCGACGAGGCCAAGGTGAACGTCGCCAAGCTGCTAGAGACGCTCAAGGTTCTCGGCTACGAGGCGAAAGAGATCGCCGCATGATATACATCGGCGAGCTCGCGCGGCGCGTGGGGGCGACGCCCAAGGCGGTGCGATATTATGAGCGGCTGGGACTCCTCCGCTCCCGGCGCACGCCGTCCGGCTACCGTGAGTTCGACGACCGGTCGGTGGAGATCGTGCGCGCGATCCGGCGCATGCAGTTCGTCGGCATCCCCATCAACGAGGTACGTGAGATTCTCGCGTTGCTGGAAGAAGAAGCGCGGCCGTGCGAGCAGGTTCGACGTCTGCTGCGCGACCGGCGCGCTGATGTGGCGCAGCGCATTCGCGAGCTCAAGGCCTTCGATCGCGTCCTCGCCGACCTGGAGTCCACCGCGCCGGGCGGCAGCGGCGGATGCGCCATTCTTGCGCGGGTCGATCCTAAGGCGAAAGGTTCCAACTCCGCGGGCACCGCGGCGCAGCACTCTTTGCAGCACGGCGCCAGAATAGGTATTCCAGAGCGCAAGCCGCTCGGGCAGCGACTGCCCAGGTTCGCAGACAAACAGCGTCAATCGAAGTGAGCTAGGGGATGACCCGAGACCGATCCGCGACCGTATTCGATCTCGCCGAGATGCGCTTGCGCGCTCGCCGGCGGCTCCCGCGCATGGTGTTCGACTTCATCGACGGCGGTGCCGACGACGAACGAACGCTGCGTGAAAACGAAGCCGCTCTCGCTCGGCTCACGTTCGCTCCGCGGGCAATGACGAACGTTCGAGGGGTCAGCACCGGTCTCGAGCTTTTCGGTATACCCCTTTCGATGCTGCTCCTTCTCTCGCCGACCGGCCTGCCAGGACTGGCACATCCGAAGGCCGAGCTCGCGGCCGCGCGCGCAGCACGCGAGGTCGGGATCCTCTTCACAGCGAGTACGGTCTCGCGCTCGTCGGCGCGACGAACCTATGCGAGCTCTCGCCTGAATTGATCCGCCAGCCCTGACTCTACCTATCGCTGGTCCGTCGACGTAACGGTGTACGTCGCGGAGTCGAGCCGCCGTACGGGGATTGCACGAACGCTCTATGCCTCGCTCTCCCATCTCTTGGCGAAGCAGCGATACTACCGTGCGTACGCCGGTATCACGCTCCCGAATGAGGCGAGCGTGGCCCTGCACGGAGCCGTTGGTTTTGAGCCGGTTGGCGTCTACCGCGGTGTTGCGTTCAAGCTCGACCGTTGGTGCGACGTGTCTTGATGGCAGCGCTCACTGTGCGACGACCCGGCTCCCGCGGGCGATCCTGGCGAACCGGCGAAGCTGTGCTCGATCAGCGGGGCGACGACGTCGTAGTACGCCAGGATAGGCGGCTCGAAGGCTTTGTCGAGTTCCCGAAGATTCATGGGCGGGTTATCGGCCGGCTTGGTGGCCTTAGTTAGCGGGCCGAACGGGCAGAACTGCACGCGGCGGCTCTGCTTGCCCTGGAGGGGCGTTTTGGGTATGCTATCTCTCAGTGTACTAACGTTCGTACGAACTGACGAGGGGCTCGTGACGACCATCAAGCTGACCCGTGTGGGAAATTCGGTTGGAGCGATCCTGCCGAAGGAGGTTTTGGCGCGCCTCCATGCCGGCGCCGGTGATACACTGTACCTCACGGAATCCCCCGACGGCTATCGGATCACGCCCTACGATCCGGAGTTTGCCGCGCAAGCCGCGGCTGCAGAGAAGATCATGAAGCGTCGCCGGGCCGTCTTGCGTGAGCTCGCGCGATAGTCATCGCTGGCTCCGGCATGATGTCGTTCTCGCCGTCCATGAGGCTCAGATCGCCGAGCACGGCGGCTCGACCGGCGTGCGGGATCCGGGGCTCCTGGAATCCGCTCTAGCCAGGGCCAAACACGCGGCTTCGTATACCGACGCCAGTGTTCTGGCGCTTGCGGCGCTCTACGCGCTCGGTATCATTCGCAATCATCCGTTCGTGGATGGCAACAAGCGCACGGGGTTCGTGCTCTTGGAGCTTTTCCTCGATCTCAACGGGTACGAGCTCGATGCATCGGATAGCGACTGTTACGCGACGATCGTATCCGTGGCATCGGGAGCCATGAGCGACGACGAATTCACGGTGTGGGTGACAAGCCATGCGATTCTTCGCACGACGTAACGCAAGCACGCCCGCGACAGTACCCGTACGGTCTGTGGCGGCTCTGGAGCTTCATGTTCGGCTCGTAGCCGAGCGCCGTTGGCGGCGGAGTGGGCGAGATATCAGGGCTTGCGTAGCATTAACTTATGTGTTAACTTGGAGAGCGCCGGGATGCCAAAGAAACGGACCGATGCTGACCTGACAATTCATGTCGGCGAGCACCGTAGCTTGGAGTGGTACTGGGCAGCTAATGGGACGATGCCAGGCCTGGAGCGGTCCCCGCGGGCGGAAGGCCGTTGGAGACGCGGATCAACGGAAACGCGATAAGACCGGCGACCGCGTGGTGAGGAGAACGACATTCGCGGTTGCGGATTACTTCAAGAGAGTCGGTGAGGGACGATACTATGAACGCCGCCGAGGCACGTAAGAGGAGAAGTGGAGGCACGCTCGCCGAGCGGACCCGGAAAGATTCGGCCCGTGCGGCCCGCATCGATCGCCTTGTTGCAGAGGCCTCCATTGAGAACGCTTTGCGGAAGATCATGGAGATCGAAGACGTAAGCGCCGCCGAGCTTGCTCGCCGCATCCATGCTAAACCTCCACAGATCTCGCGAGATCTTCGTGGGGGCCTCAGCAAAGCTCGCGTCTACCGCCTCGTCGAACTGGGACGGGCCCTTGGGTACGATTTCGTTCCGATGTTCGTTCCACAAGACAAAGAAAAGCGACGGACCATGATTGCGTGGTATACGAAAATGCTCGCTGGAGGACGTTCCTGAGTGGTGATTTCGCCGGTGCCGAATCGAAAAGCGCTGGGCGTGCGGTCCTCGACGGCTGCGCCAAGGGCGGTGTGTCGGTGAATGAGAACTACCGGCCATGCGGCAGCGAATTTTCGGACGGAGCGGGTTGGTTGTCTCGGCATTGGGTCTGGGTTGCCTGGGCATGTCCGACTACTACGGCCATCGCGACGATGCCGAGTCGGAGGCCACGATTCATCGTGCCCTCGAGCTCGGCGTTACGCTCTTTGACACGGCCGACATGTATGGCGCCGGTGTCAACGAGGAGCTGGTCGGCAAGGCCCTGCGCCAGGCGCGCGACCGCGTCGTCGTAGCCACCAAGTTCGGGCTCATGCGCAGCGCGGACGGCGGCCTTTCGGGAGTCGACGGGTCGCCCAGCTACGTGCGCCAAGCGTGCGACGCCAGCCTCAAGCGCTTGGGCATGGACGTGATCGACCTCTATTACTGCCACCGCGTCGATCCCAAGACGCCCGTCGAAGAGACGGTCGGCGCGATGGCCCAGCTCGTGCGCGCCGGCAAGGTCCGCTTCATCGGTCTGTGCGAAGCGGGCCCGGAGACAATCCGTCGCGCCCACGCCGTCCATCCCCTGACCGCCGTGCAATCGGAGTACTCGCTATGGACGCGCGAGCCTGCGGAGACCGCGATTCGAACCTGCCGGGAGCTGGGGATCGGTTTCGCTGCGTATAGCCCGCTGGGTCGCGGCTTTCTCACCGGAACCCTGCGCAGCGTCGCCGACATTCCAAGCGGCGACTACCGCCTCGGCAACCCGCGTTTCCAGGAAGAGAACTTTGCGCGCAATCTCGCGCTCGTCGAGCGCTTGTGCGAAATCGCGACCGTCAAGCAGTGCACGCCGGGGCAGCTCGCCCTGGCCTGGCTCCTGAGCCGCGGCGATGACATCGTGCCCCTACCGGGCACCAAGCACCGTCGCTATCTCGAGGAGAACGCCGGCGCGGTGGACATCTCCCTCGCGCCGGAGGACCTCGTCTCGATCGATAACGCGCTGGCTCAGCACGCCGTTGCGGGAGCGCGGTATTCCGAGGCGTCCGAGCGCCTCATCGACCCCGGTGCGCGTTAGCGTGGAGAGCAACATGCACGTCCACCGCGCGGGACTCGGCTTCATCTTCGACGCCGCGCTGGCGCAAACGCCCGACAAAGTGGCGATCTATCAGGGCGATGTTGTGGTGACCTTTCGTCAGCTCGACGAGCGGGCCAATCGCGTGGCAAACGGCCTGCTCGCTGCCGGGATCGCCGCAGGCGATCGCGTGGCCCTGCTCTTCGACAACGACCATCGCTACATCGAGTGCTCGCTCGGCATCATGCGCAGCGGCGCCGTCGCCGTTCCGATCAATCCGCGTCTGGGCGACGATGCCGTTGCATACATCCTGGATCACAGTGATGCGAAGATGCTCTTCTGCTCGCCCAACGAAACGCTGCGCGGCATCGGCCTCGCTGCAGGCATCGAGCGCATTCGTGCGGTCGTTGGCATCCGGCTCGACGGTGGACCGCCTTCGCCGGCGAACGTCTGCGAGTTCCAGGACTGGCTGGCAGCGGCCGGTACGCATGTTCCGCCCGTGGCGATCGACGCCTTTGCCGACGCCTTTCAGCCGTATACGTCAGGCTCCACCGGACGCCCCAAGGGCTGCGTTCTCAATCACGACGGCCAGATCTGGAACACGGGCGTCCAGGTCGACTTTCTCGGGTACACGCCGGACGATCGCTCCATCGCCGCCGCGCCGCTTTCGCACAAGAACGCGATGACGGGCGCGGTGAAGCCGATGCTCTACGTGGGCGGCTCGGTCGTCATCTTGCCGCGCTTCGATCCAGAGGCATATATCGCGGCAATTGACCGCTTCAAGGTCACGTACACCACGGGCGTGCCGGCCATGTACAACATGATCTTCGCGCGCCCGGAGCTCTTCGAAAAGTACGACGTCTCGTCGGTGCGCATCGCTACCGTCGGCTCGTCATCGGTAGCGCCGGAGCTG
>SCRI01000006.1 GCA_004298675.1 bacterium
GCCTCGCTGACCTCTCCGTGGGGATCTATTGCGCGACTTGCATGATGGCATGATCACTCACCCTGACGGACGTAGGTAGGCCCGGATACTGGAAAAGCGATTGGAAGACCCCGGTTGTCGTAACCTGAACGTAGACGATCCGCCGGCCCACTGCCGGCATCGCGCACGAAGGCAACGGCGTGCACCAGTACGTTGCCTGCGCGGTCATCCCGGGGAGGCTCTGAGCGTCCCCAAGTGCCGCATTCTGCATGCCAACCGTGTCGGTGGCCGTGCCTAGCCCCTGTGCGCCGTACTGTACCCCTGCCCGCGCGGCATTGGTCACCACGTCCGCGATCTGCATGTAGCGTCCGAAGTCTATCAGCCCCAGCAGCAAAAGCGCGAGCAGCGGGGTCACGATCGCGAACTCGACCAGGCTGGTGCCCGCCTCAGAGCGGGAGAAGTGGTGGAGAAGGTTTGCGCGCTTCATCGCTGCTACTCGGCGAGTACCGGCGGGAAGAGAGCGGCGTCTGTGCTCGTCGGAGCCGGAATCGTCAACCCGCCCGTGTTGCTCTCGATCTCGCTTGCCACTAATTTGAAGTACGTGCGGCTCGACGCATTGATGTTGATCTTGGCGTTGGGGAAGTAGATCATTCCCCCCAGCGTCGAGTTCGAGGCGTTGATGTTGACCGGCTGGGTCGTCGCCGCGTCGTAGAAGAGCATCCCGGCGTAAGGGCCGGTGGTGGGCGCCGTGAGATCGAAGCTAGCGCCGTTGGCCATGAAACGGCCGGTGGCGTAGATGGTCACGCCACTTCCGGTGAGCGTCATGCCGGTCTCGCTGAAGTCCCCGTCGATGACGTACAGGCCGGGAGCGAACGTCATGGGCCCGGAGGCGTTGATCCCACTGTAGCATCCCGGGATCACTTGCGTTCCGGTCAGCGGCGGAGCGCCCGGGCAGCGTGGCGGTGGATTGTTGGTCAGGTTGCGGCAGGACGCGATGGTGAGACACGGATCGGCCGCCGGGATCGGAGAGTTCTGCTGCGGTGTCGCGTCGGTATACGTGCCACCTACGACTGAGCCCGTCGCTACGATCGACGACATCGCTACGGTCGTGCTATTGAAATGGAGATCGCCGTTGACGGTGATGCCGCACGTGGGCGCGTCGATGACTTGGTTGTTCATGATCGAATGGCCGTTGAGGATATAGATGCAGGGCCCTCCGGTGTAACCGTGGGCCAGCGCCACTGCGCGCGTGGTGACCCAGTTCACCGCGGCGCCGAAAATCGCCGAGAAGAATGCCGGATGCGACGCCTTGACCAGGACCTCCACCGCTCCCGCATTGCCGGCGTAGGGGCCGGTGGCTGGCGGGGTGTTGACCGTGACGATCGTCTTGACGCCGTCGTTGGTGAAGCCGTTCTTGGAGGCGTCGTTTTGGGAGGCCGTCACGACGTTGATCGCAGTGCCGTCATAGGCCAGTTGCGAGGCGCCGGCAAAGGCGGCGGCGTCGGCGGCAGTCTGCTGAAAGCGCTGGTTGTATCGAAGGTAGCCGGCGTCGACCGCCAAAGCGGCGAGGCCAAGGAGAACCGCGATGACGATGGCCACGAAGGGCAAGATCTGGCCTGTCTGTCCGGTGCGTCGCGTCATGACTTTACGCTTTCATCATTACTCGAGCGGAGAACGGCACGTGGCGGCTAGCGCGTGATGATCTCAGGCGTCATCACGAAGACGACGTCACTCTCGTTATGTTGATAGGAGGTGGAGCGGAAGAGCTTGCCGAGGATGGGGAGGTCACCCAGGATCGGCACCTTCTGAAGATTGCGCTGCTCGATGCGCCGCAGCATGCCGCCCATGATGATCGACTCGCCGGATTGGGTGATGATGTCCGTCGAGAGCCGGCTGGTCTTGAGCGCGGGGATGAGAAAACCGTTAACCTGCACGGCGTCCTGGAAGTCGAGATCCGAGACCTCCGGCGCGATCTTCGTCTCCACGCTGCCGTCGCCCAGCAGCGTCGGCGTGATATTGAGTTGAACGCCGAACTGTTTATACACCACGCTCACCTGACCCAAGCCCGTGGAGAACGGGATCGGGATCTCCCCGCCTACGAGGAACGTTGCCGGCGAGCCGGGCATCGTCACGAGATCAGGAGACGAAAGCATCCGCGCGTGCCCCTCCTGCATCAGCAGGTCGATCGTCGGCGCCAGCCGGGTCGTGCGGAAGAAGGGGCCAGCGGTGAACGGCTTGCCGATGCCGCGTCCCTCCTCGACGATCGGGAAAGAGGGCGGTCCGAGAATGATGTTGTTGGGGTTGTTGGGATCGGGAGTACCCGCCTGGAAGCGCAGGCCTAGCTCGCTGCTGGCGGTGCGATCGATCTCGAGAACGTAGACTTTGACGTCGACCTGGCTCGTCGTGTCGGTGCCGATGCGGTCGATGAGTTTGCCGTCGGCGGCGAGGTACGGTCCAGCTAGCCCGCGCGTACGCTCGAGGATCGCTTGCCGGGTCACGGCGTCGTGCACGTGGCCGCTGACGATGACGTTGCCTTTCCCGTCGAGGTCGACGCGAACGTCGTCGGAGCCGGGGAAACTGCTCAGTTGCCGCTGCAGGTCGCCGATCGGATGGGCCACGGTCACGGCATTGACGATCGTGTACTTCTGAGCCTTGGCTAGCGCGTCGAAGCGCGAAAGAATGTCACTTAAGAGCTGGAAATGCGCGCCGTCACTGACGGTACCTTTCACGACTACGGCATCGTCGAAGTTCACGACTTGGACGCCCGGATCAGCGATTGACGTGCGCAGCATCTGCGCGATGTCATCGAGTTGCTGCTGCGTCACGGTGACGTCGTAGACGAAGCGTTTGCTGCCTGCCCAGACGTAGAGCGTGGTATGACCGGGTGATTTTCCGTTTACGACGACTTGCGATCCCGCCACCGGCACGACACCGGCGATGCGCCCGTCACCCACGGCGACACGCGCTACGCCTGGCGCCGGGATGACCACCGAGTGTCCGCTCTGCAATGAGAGCATCGTAATCGACTGTGCCGCCGCGGGAGCACTCCAGACGATGGTAAGCGCGAGTATGCCGGCGATGACGGCGCCGCCTGCGCGAGTTAGAACTGAATGTGTAGCCAAGCTCGTGACCTCCCGCGCTCATTATGTCACGCATTCTCGCGTTCACGCGTTAACGCGGCGTCTACGCCGCTTAAAACTTTGCGCATACACCCTCGTCGACTCTTGCGCCGCTACTTTTCGCGTGACATGATGCGCGCAACCGCAAAGCGGAGGAATGATGATGCGAACGCTGCTCTGGTCGATCTGCCTCATGCTCACGTTGCTCTTCATGCCGCATGCGGCGTCGAGCGCACAAGCGGAGCTCGCGCTTTCACGCGTGGCCAATCAATCGGGATTGAGCTATGCGTGGTTGGGTGTGGAGCGTGCGGTTTCGCTGACGCGCAAAGGCCTAGTGATCGTCCTTCGCCCTGGCGCGAACGAGTACGAAGTCAACGATCGTATCGAGGTGACGGCACAGGCACCGCGCTATGCCGGCGGCGATCTCTACGTATCGCCGGAACTGGCGCGGCGGATCGAGACGCTCGCGCGTTACACCGGGAGACCGGTAGCGTCAGAGCGTCGTCAACGCGAGACGGCAGCCGCATCGCAGATGAGTGCGGGCGGTGGTCAGCTTGCGATTGAAGCCAGGCCGCTCGCGGGGCGAGAGGCCATCGTGGTCAATGGTCAGGCGCCTCAAGGGGCACCTGTGACGATCACGCTCTTCGGTACCGTCTCTTCGGATATCCCCACGGTGGTCGTGAGTCGACATGACGTACAGGCCGACGTGAACGGGAGATTCCAGGCGGTCATTTCCATCGCGAGCGACTACTTTCGCGGAAGCGTCCTGCAAGTGGTGGCGACGTCGGGCCCTGGCGTCGCTCCGGCCTCCACGCAGGTGACCGTCGGCTCGCCCAATCCGCACGTCGAGGTGCCGGCCGAGAAAGCCTCACACGAGGTCTGGTGATCCGTGTGTCACTCACTTTTAGCGACAGGGAGGGACTCTCACATGTTCGATCGTTTCACGGCTCTGCTGCGCGATGACGATGGCGTCACCATGGTGGAGTACGGTCTGATGCTGGCGTTGGTCGCGGTGGTCGCGATCACGGCAGTCACGCTGCTCGGGAACCACGTCTCGGCGCTCTTCAACAACATCGCCGGAGATCTGTGATACCCGCGCCCGCCCGCGAGGCCGAGGCGTCGCGGGCGGGCCAACCTGAGGGAGGCGACATGCTACAGTCAGGGATCCAACTGTTGCGCGAAGAGCGCGGAACCACGATGGTCGAGTACGGTATTCTGCTTGGCTTCATTGCGATCGTGGCCATCGTTGGTGTTGGGGTGTTCGGGCAGGCGGTGCGTGCGCTCTTCACTTCCGATGCTGGGGCGCTCTAAGAGCTGTTGGAGAAGCCGATGTCACTTGCGCTCGCCGTCGTCCTCATTGCCGCCTTGGTCGCAGCTGCGACCGATGTGCGCAGCCAACGCATCCCCAATGCGCTGACGGTAACGCTCGCGCTTGCCGGACTGATCATCAACGCGGCGCACGGCTGGCCGGCACTCCTCGCCTCGCTCGCGATCATGGTTGGCGTGTTAGTAGTCGGGTTGGTGGCCCATGCCGGCGGCTGGATGGGCGGAGGCGACGTCAAGCTCATGGCCGCGGCACTGGGGACGCTGGGCGCTGCGGATGCGCTGCCGTTCGCGCTGTATACGCTTTTGGCCGGAGGCGCGCTCGCGATCGCGATCAGCATGGTGCGAGGTCGTCTTCTTGAGGTGGCCCGCACTACGCTTGAGATGGGCGTAACCATCGCGCGCGGTGCCGCTCCGGATAAACCACCGGTGGCAAGCAAGCTACCCTATGGACTCGCGATTGCCTGCGGGTCGATCCTCGTCACGCTCTCACACACGCTCGTTCCATCCTTGAGGCTGTTACGATGAATACGCGCCGTACGACTCTCCTCATCGCTCTCGTACTCGCAATCGGTACTGGATTGCTGACGCTCAACTACGTGCGCTCCGTTCAGCAGAGCGCGGGCGAGCGCGGCCAGCCGCGCAGCGTCCTGGTGGCCGTCCAAGACATCCCGGCCCGCGCGCCGATCAACGCGGGGATGCTGCGCCGCGAGCTGCGCCCGGCCTCGGGTATAGACCCCGACGCGGTTACCGATGAGTCGAAGGCGGTGGGGGCGCTGGCCTTGATCACCATACCCGCGGGCTCTACGCTGACGGCCTCCAAGATTGGGCGCCCGGCGGACACGGCGTTGCCCGTGCGGTTGGCTCCAGGGATGCGCGCTCTGACGATTCCGGTAGACCGCGTCAAAGACGTGGCCGGAATGATCCAGCCCGGCGATCGTGTGGACGTCATTGCGATTCCGCCGCGCACCGGCAACTCGCCGCCCGCGGCCGCGACGATCTTGCGAGGTATCCGCGTGCTGGCGATCGGCGCGAAGCTGGAGTATCCGTCCGCGAGCCCGGGTAGCGGCGACGAGAACTCGACCACGGCCACCCTGGAGGTGACTCCCAAGCAGGCCGACCTGCTCGCGATGGCCGACGTCAACACCACCCTGCGGCTCTCACTGCGCTCGCCGCGCGAGCCGGTAGCGTCATTGGATACCGAGCCGCTGCGGTTTGCCGCGGCCCAGGCCCCGGCACCGGCGAGAGTGGCGCCGGCACCGGACCCGCCAGCCGTCGATCCAAAGGCGCTACCGAAGCGTGCGCCAGTGCTCCAGGGCGTGACGATCATCGACGGTGACCGGGTAACGCTCTCCACCGCAAGCAACGGATCGGGCCAGCCATGAGCGCCGCATACTCCGTCTTCGTCGGGGCCAAGGGTGGCAGCGGCGTTACCAGCATCTGCGTGGCTTTGGCCAAGGCACTGAGCGAAACGCGTAAGGTGGCGCTAGTCGATGCGGATCTGACCGGCCGGCGCAGCGCCGGGATCCTGCTGGAAGCTCTTCCGGAGCTCGACGCAGCACGCATGCAATCGATCGCCGCGATCGCGCAACTCGATCGTATCACGGTGGCGGAGTTAGCGCCGTCGTACGGAGCCGCGTTTGCCGTCTCTCTCGGCGAGTCCGAGCAGCTGGCCCTTTCGCTGCAGGAGCTGGACGTTGTCCTGGTTGACATGCCGCAGCCGTTCGCTGCCGCGGTGCGCCCCTTCATCGCGCGTGCCTCGCGTTGCTTCGTGGTGCTCGAGCCGACGCTGTTGGGCGTGGCAGGGGCACGCGCCGCGCTCGAGGAGTTGGATGCGTTCGGCGTGCCGCAGTCCAGGCTCTCGCTGTTGGTGAGCCAGCGCGCGGCGGAGCGGCTGGCGAGTGCCGCGGAGATCGAACGGGCGCTTGGCGTGCGCGTGGTGGCGGAGTTTCCTCCGCTAGCCGAACGCGGCTTCGCGCGCGCCGTCGCCAAGCTCAAGGCAGAGATCGAAGCAATCGCAGCGGAGCCTTCGCTCGAGGCGCTGCGCTCGTCGAGTCGCGCGCCGGTGGGCGACCGCCGGCAGCAGCGGCGGGGTGCCGAGCCTGCCAGTAACGGGCATGCCTCCTCATCCGAAGGGGTGGCGCGAACGGATGCTCCAGCGGCGGCTCATGGTGAGCTGCCGGCACGCGAGTGCCTGAAGCTAAAGATTCACGCCGCGCTGTCCGAGCGCATCGACCTGGTGGCGGCAGGCAACGCTCGCGGGGACGCGGCCAAGATAGCTCAACTGCGAGAGAGCATCGGGAGGATTGCGCAGGAGGTGCTGGCCGGCGAGCTCGGTGCCCGATCCGCCGAGGACGACGCGCGCCTCAAGCAGGAGATCGTCAACGAGACCCTCGGCTTCGGTCCGCTGGAAGACCTGATGGCCGATCCGGATGTCACTGAGATCATGGTCAACGGCTACCAGACGATCTACGCTGAGCGTTTTGGTGTGATCGAGCTGACGAGCAAGAGATTCGCGAGCGACAAGCAGTTCCGTATCGTCATCGAGCGCATCGTGACCCCGCTCGGCCGGCGTGTCGACGAGTCCTCGCCGATGGTAGACGCGCGCTTGAGCGATGGCTCCCGCGTGAACGCGGTGATCGAGCCGATTGCACTCGACGGGGCGATGCTGACGATCCGCCGCTTCGGCAAACGTCTCCAGGCCACGGATCTCGTGCAGTTAGGTTCGGTGACCCAACAGGTATTGAACTTCTTGAAGGCAGCGGTGCAGGCGCGGCTCAATGTGGTGATCAGCGGTGGGACGGGGTCAGGAAAAACGACGTTCCTCAACGTGCTCTCCAACTACCTGCCCACCAACGAGCGTATCGTCACCATCGAGGATGCCGCCGAGCTCAAGCTGATGCAGCCGCATGTCGTGCGCATGGAGTCGCGTCCACCGAACATCGAGGGACGTGGCGAGATTCGCGCGCGCGATCTCGTGCGCAACGCGCTGCGCATGCGCCCCGATCGCATCATCGTCGGTGAGGCGCGTGGCGCGGAGGCGCTCGATATGCTCCAAGCGATGAATACCGGCCACGACGGTTCCCTTACCACGATCCACGCCAACTCGGCCCGGGATGCCCTCTCGCGTATCGAGACGATGGTGCTGATGGCCGGCTTCGACTTACCCGTGCGCGCTATCCGCGAGCAAGTAGCGAGCGCGGTCGATCTCGTCATCCAGGTCGCACGTTTGCACGACGGCTGCCGCAAGGTCGTTTCGATCAGCGAGGTGGTCGGCATGGAGGGTGACATCGTGACGATGCAAGAGCTGGTTCGCTACCGGCAGCAAGGCCTCGACCTGGACGGAAAGGTAGCCGGAGAATACCAGTTCACCGGGGTGCAGCCGCAGTGTCTCAAGCGTTTCGAGGAAGTAGGCGTCGCCTATGACGTCCGCGAGCTCTCGAGCCTGAAGCTGGTGGAGTCGCTATGGTAACCATGGCTTCGCTCGCCCTCACCGCCACGTCGATCGCGGTGGCAGCGCTGCTGCTCTACGTCCTCTGGGATGCGCTAGGGACACGCATCTCGCAACGCGTGCGACGCACGCGCGATCTCCTCAGCCGAGCGGGCGTCAGTGCGAGTCCTGAGGAGCTGCTGCTCTCGGCCGTGGGAGGCGCGGCGATCCTCTGGATTACCATCGTGATGTTCGTACGTCCGTCGCTGCCAATGAGCGCGCTGCTGTTGGCGGCAATTCCGGCCGCAGCGGTTGCTGGTCTCTATCTGTGGCTAAACCTGCGCTACCAGCGGCGCTTGATGGCCTTCGTGCAGCAACTCGAGTTGGCACTACGCCTCATCGGGAGTGGCCTGCGGGTTGGACTGGGGCTGCGTCAGGCGCTTGCGCTCAGCTTGGAGGAGCTGCCGGATCCAGCCCGCTACGAGTTTACGCGCGTCATCGGGCAGAGCAACCTCGGCGTCAGCGTCTACGATGCGCTCGACGAACTGGCCGTACGGATGGCGGGAAACGATACGTTGATGATGGCGCGCGTCATCCGCATTCAGTCGCAAGTTGGAGGCGACTTGGCGAAGGTGCTCGAGCACCTGGCGACCACGATCAGAGAGCGTCGCCGTATGGACCGCAAGAAGCGGGCGATCACGGCTGAGGGGCGTTCGAGCGCGATCGTCTTGTGCGCCATTCCGCTGGCCATCGCCGCCTTCATCATAGCGACGCAAGTCCACATCGGGCATGCTCTCGTGTACACGACCGTTGGGCGCGGAGCGTTGATGGCCGTAGCCGTGCTCGAGCTGCTCGGGATTGGGACGATTCGCGTGATTTTGCGTAAGTTCGCGTAGAGGTGGAGGAAGGCGTCATGCTGCTGCTCATACCGATCCTCGGTGCCCTATCGGCGTTTCTCTTCGCGATCTCGCTCATTCCGGTGAAGAGCCCACTGGCGGAGCGCCTGGAGGCGCTGCGTGTGGCGAAGACGCTGGCGGGGCCGGCGAACTCCACGGCGCGTGCCTTCGAGTTGATCTTCAGCAAAGAGCGCCGTGGGCAGTTGGCACAGCAGTTGGTTGAAGCCGGTTGGTATACCGTGACGCCGGCGCAGATGGGTTTGCGCGTCGTCGGTGGGGCGTGCCTGGGTGTGGCGCTCGCGCTCGTTGCCCTACATTCGCTGCACCTGCCGTTCGCCGTGCTCGCGCTGCTCTGCGCGCTGCTCGTGGTTGGCCTCGCCTACGCACCGATCATCTTGCTCAACGGAGCCATTGAGGCCCGCAAGGCGGCTGTCCAACGGGCGCTTCCGGACTTCCTGGACATGGTTGCCACCACGGTACAGGCCGGGCTCTCGTTGAACGCGGCGCTCGCCTATGCGGTGGATGCCGCCCCTGGGCCGCTGGGAAGCGAGATCAAGGAGGCACTCTCCGAGATGCGTCTGGGCCGCTCGCGTGTCGATGCACTCAAGGCCGCGGCGTTCCGCGTGAACCAGCAGGAATTTTCGACCACCGTCACCGCCATCACGCAATCTGAGCGCATGGGCACCAATATCGCCGCCGTGTTGAGCGAGGTGGCGGAGGACACGCGTAATCACCGCATCCTGCTGCTCGAGGAGCGCGCGGCAAAATTACCGGTGCAAATGACGATGCCGATGGCCTTCTTTCTACTGCCGGCTATTTTCGTGGTCATCTTTGGCGCAGCCGCCGCCAACTATTTCGCGAGCCGATGATGCTGGCCGCGATCTCTGGCGCGCTCGTTCTCGGCAGCGTCGGATGGCTGGGTGCGGCCGCCGGATCGGCATTGGTGGCCGAGATCGATCCGTTGCCTGAGAGCCCATCTTCGAGCCTGCCGCCGGTACCGTGGCTGGTCGCTGGTTGCGCGGTACTGGGCGCGTTCATCGTGCCGCACGCCGCGTCGATGCAGATTGGCGTGACCGCGCTCGTCGTCTTTGCACTGGTCGCGGCGTGGTGCAGCGACGTGCAACGCGGAATCGTGCCAGACATTTGTACGCTGGGACCGTTGGCCGCGATTCTGTTCGTCGCGGCCATCGAGCATCGGCCGGCTGCGTGGCTCTCCGCCACGATCGTCTTCGTGCCGTTTGCCCTCACGGCGTGGCTCTCCGGCGGGCGTGGTATGGGATGGGGAGACGTCAAGCTCGCCGCGTTAGGTGGCGCGGTGCTTGGCGCGCCGATTGCACTGTCCGCTTTTGCCGTCGCTTCGGCCGTGGCTGCTGTGGTTCATTGGAATGCCGGGGTCAGGGGGGTTCCCATCGCCTTCGCACCCTACCTAGCCGCTGCGATCGGCATTGGACTCGCGGCCGGTACGCCACTCTAATGCGTGTGCGCCGAGAGGTAGCGGCTGTCGCACTCTTGGTTACGGGCGCGCTGCTCTTACAGGGCTTCGCGGTGGCACGCCACGGTCTGCTGATGGGCGACTTTCGCGCCTTCTTTTGCGGAGCGCAAGCCGCCGCGCACGGCCAGAATCCATATCTCTCTGCGGCCCTGGCAGCGTGCGAGAGCGTCCCGGAACCGGCCGGGCTCTTTCAGACCGCCGCCGGTACGGTGGTGCCGGCGCCGCTGCCGCCGTATGCGTATGCGTGCTTCTGGCCGCTCGTATTCCTGCCGTTTCCTCTGGCAGCCGTGCTGTGGTTCGCCATCTTGCTGGGCGCATGCGCGGTCTGCGCGCGTAGTCTCGTACGAATTGCGAGCGTGGAATACGCCGATGCTTGGGCGCTGCTGGCGTTCGCGCTGGTGGGCCTCTCCGTGCCGTTGGGCGAGATCGTGCCGCTGGTCCTCGCGGCGCTCTGCTTGGCGGCCCTTGCCGTCGAGCGCGGTGCGCTCGCGGTGGCAGTAGCCTGGTGCGCGCTAGCGATGATCGAGCCGCATGTGGCGTTGCCGGCGCTCTGTGCGCTGGCGTTGTGGCGTCCTGCCGCGCGCGTACCGGTGGCCATGTGTGCGAGCGTGCTCGTTGCGCTCTCCGTGGTGCTGGTCGGTCCGGCAACGATGCTCTCGTACATCACGAAGGTGCTGCCGGCCCATGCGTTGGCCGAACTGCCTCGCAATACGCAGTTCAGTCTTGCGTGGATTGCGTGGCGTTTGGGCGTGGAGGACGGATTGGCGCTGCGCCTGGGTTCACTCTCCTACGTCGTGATGTTGGCGCTGGGCATCGTCGTTGCGGGAGTACTGGCGCGCCGTTGGAAGCGACCCGCCGCGCTCGTGCTGCTGCCGGCGACGGCGGTGCTCTTGGGGGGCGTATTCATTCACATTGGGCAGATGGCCGTGGCGCTGCCGTTCGTTGCGCTGGCATTGCACCATGCCCGGCGTGGGCGTTGGGCGCTGCAATTGGCGCTGCTGCTGCTGGCTCTGCCGTTTCAATACGTGGCGCAGGAGCCCTGGGCACTCTTGCTCGCGGCACCGTTATGCGGATGGCTGATCTGGCGTTTCGTGCGCGCCGATGTGCTGCTCGCGATACGCGGCGCGTCCGCGCTCGTATTGCTCGATAGTGCGCTCATGTTCGCGCTGGTGGAGTGGCAGCCGGTGGCAGCGCTGCAGACGCTCTCCGTGCCGCCGATCGATCCGGCGCTACCGCAGAGTTCGTGGGCCGCGATGATTCGCGCGCAGGCGGTGGGAAACGGCGCTGCCTGGCTGTTCAAACTTCCGACCTGGCTGGCGCTGGTCGCAACGCTGGGAGTTGTCGTTGGGGAACGGCCGTGATACGCCGCTTGCTGCTCGCGGTTGCGATGGGCGTCGCCGTGGCCGTGCTGCTGGAGCTGGCTACCGTCTCTGGGCGCAGCATGATTGACTTCACGGCGTTCTATTGCGCTGGCCAGACGATACAGGATCACGGAGACCCCTACCGCGCGCAGCCGCTGGGAGCCTGCGAGGCGAGGCGCGGGGATGAAGGTATCTTTCGCGTGAGGCACGTCGTGATGCCGGCTCCTCTGCCACCGTATGCGCTCGCTCCTTTTGCAGAACTAGCAAGACTGCCTTATGAGCGCGCGCTCGCGGTATGGCGCGTGCTGCTGATCGCGGGAATTCTCGCGACGATTGTAGCGCTGCGAAAGGCAGCGGAGCTGCCGTGGCCTGTCGTAGCGCTAGCGTTGCTGACGACTGACGTGGTTGCGGGGGTGCTCCCTGGCCAGCCGGTTCCGCTGGTCGTTGCGGCAATCGGCATCGGCGCGTGGGCGCTCGGGCGAGGCGATGATCGTCTTGCCGGTGCTGCCGCATGCGTTACGATGCTGGAGCCGCATCTTGGGCTACCGGTGTGTCTCACGCTCTTTCTTTGCCGTCCGAGGGCGAGGGCTGTCATCGCCGGCGGTGCCGTTGCGGCGTCGGTGCTCGCGGTTACCATCATGCCGCTCTCGATGAATCTCGAGTTCTTGACGCAGGTCCTGCCGAAGCATGCGGCCACCGAGATACCATGGTTTGGACAATATAGCCTTACGCACGCGCTCTTCGTTCTAGGCGCCAGCGATCACTTCGCGCTGACCGCAGGGCTGCTCTCTTACGTCGCGATGTTCCTATTTGCCGTCATCGTAACGCCTCGCGCCGCGCGTTGCCTTGGTGCACCGGGCCTCCTCGTCGCGCTTCCTCCGGCTGCGGTAGTCCTTGGGGGCACGTACATTCATCTCCCTCAGATGGCGGCAGCGGTACCCGCGGCGCTGATTCTAGCCGGGCGAGCGAAGGGAACCGTTTCCGGTCTTGGGAAAGCGGCGGTCGTGCTCTTGACCGTGCCGGGTATCCTGTTCGGAGCCACCGGCGTTGCGTTCGTCGCGGCGGGCATCGCGTTATTGCTTACGGTGCTGCTTTTCCGGCCTCTGCCGGTCGTAAGCACTGCCGTAGCCGCCACCGTGCTCAGCATTGGGATGACGTTGCACGGTTTGCACCCCGTTAAACGAACGCCGGGGCAGTGGTCCGTCGCCGCCGCGGCTCGGGCAGACGAGTTGGCGGATGACTCGTGGGGCCGCTTCGTGCGTGAAGAGGATCCTGGGCTCAAGGAACATCGCTTGGAATTGCTCGCGGCACTGCCAACCTGGGCGGGCCTCGGTCTGCTGTGCGGCGCTGCGGCCTTAGGCGCCTGCGCCGGCGCGCGGAGCCAACAGCGGTCCGAGACTGCGCTTCCAGATCCATGCCGCGGCTAAGCCGAGGACGATGACTGCGAGAAGCCTGAGCCAGGTTCCAACGTAGGGGATGGCGGGCAGCAGGTAGATCACAAATGCCGCACGCGTGCGCAGCGGCTCTGGCGCCTGCGCAACTAAAAGCAGCAGCATCGGGAGGAGCATGACGGCATCGTAGGCATACGCGTGGGGAGAGATCGCGAGCCCGATCATGCACGCGGCCGCGCCGGCCTCCGTGGCTCCCTGCCGTGTGAGTCCCGGCAGCGCCAATGCGAGGAGCGCAACGGCGGAACCGATCGCCAGCGGGAGCGGCGCTCCGATCGATTGGACCAAGCTGGGCAGACTCAACGTTTGGTGGGCGTTGAAGAGCGCGTCGGCACGGTAGTACGCTGCAATGGCGCGCGCCTGGTGCAGCGGCCAGGCCGAGTCACCCCCGGTTGCCGCAACGCTCAACAGATACCACACCGCGGCCATCGCGACAACGACGACGCATTCCCGCCAGCGGCGCCGGATCAGGAGCAGCCCGAGCAGCGGCAACGCGAACGTTGGCTTGTACAGCAGCAGCCCGATGGGGATTGCGGTGAGGAGCGGACGTTGCGCGGCCAGTCCGCCGATCGCGAGGGTGGCGAGTAGGACCCCTAGCGGAGCATTCTGCCCGATGGTGACAGCGTCACCGATCGGCGCCCAGGCTAGGCTCGCCACGATGCCTAGCGACGCGGGGAGATTGAAGATGCGCGCGCCGGCAAGCCCGGCGCCGGCGGCGCATGCGAGCATCACGACGGCGTTGACGTAGAACGAGGCGAAAATCGAGAGGTGACTGCCGGGAGCATACGCGTATGCCACGGCGGGCGGATATGGGAAGATGGCCGTGGCGGTCGTTTGAATTCCGTGTGTATGCTGAAACGCGCGGAAGAGCGAGGGATCACTCAGCGCATGAGTCCCCGCGAGCCTCCCCGCGGAGTAAAACGTGAGCCAGTCGGCGAGCATGTGCGGCGGGCCCAGCACTGCTCTCAATGGGAGCAACCCCACGATACTCAGGGTGACGCCCCATGCGATGAGACGGTGCCGTGCGTCGCGACTCTTTCTCTCGTCGCCCGCGACGTTGATCATCCGGAGGTCGCCTCCGGCTGAACCCCATGCGTGCCCGATCTCCGCGACGGCAGCGCCCTTGAGATCGCGCTCCAGAGCAGGAGGATGAGGCCAACCCAGGTTAGCGCTCTACTCCACCAAGCCGCCGCGCTCCCATGCGAGTAGGTGGCGGCGACCTCGATCGTCCAGCTGGCCTCGGCGAGCGCTCGTGGTTGACCGGTAGCATGCGCAAGAGTTCCCGTGTGTGGCAGCCATACGTTGAGGAGCACGAGCGCGAGCGTTGCGATGACGGTGAGGACGAGGCCGAGGCGCATCCCGAGAAAACAGCACGCGAGTACGAGCACGGCAAGTGTTGCGACGATGATGGGGTCGCCGGTGAACGCGACGAACTCCCATGGCACGGCCAACAACAGCAGCGCAAGCACGGCTAGAAGGCGGCCCTGTTCCGTTTTCGTGGAGAGGACGAGCGCGAGTGGTATCGCGGCGGCAATCTGATCGGCGTGCATGTAGGGACCGCCGAGCACGACGAACGCTGCGGGCGCAAAGACGAGGTACGCTGGATCGCGCCCGTTCGCGTAGAGGCGCCCCGCGACGAGAATTCCCAGCAAAGCCATGACCAGGTATGATAGCTCCCCGTAGTGGGCCGCCGCCGTCGCCGAGAGGCCAAACGCATAGAGCACCGCGCTCAAGCTGAACTGAAAGATGTGGCGCAGTTCCGCAGCGGTCTGAGCCGGCAAGACGCGCGTCATATACTCGACGTTTTCGGAGAGGCCGAGGAACGCAAACGAAAGCGCGGCAAGTGCCAAGATCCCGATCATCAATACGGGACGTGAACGCGGCGCCCACAGGGCAAGCGAGATGACGATGGGCAGCGCAAGGTGAGGCTCGATCATTGCTACCGTGGCCGCGGCCGCCGCGAGAGCGTATCGTTCGTGCCGCAGCCACAGCGCACACAGCGAGATGGCGCATATCGAGATCGGCGCCGGGTTACCTGCCGCTAGCGGAAAGACGATCAGGGGCAGGAACGAGGCGCTGAAGACGACCCAGCGCTCGATTCCGGTTAGGAGCGACAGCACGTGCACGGAGAGCACGAATGCGCCGATGAGCACGAGAGCCCAGACGCCCGCCGCCATTCGATACGGGAGCAGCGATAAGGGCACGAACGCGGCGATGGCGTATCCCGGCAGCGGTGCCGGCACGACGATATGGTTACGGGTGTGAACGAGAAACGGACCCGTGGACTTGGACTCGCAATCGTAGAGCGGTTGTTGAAGGTACGGGTCGTCGCGCTGCGTTGCCGTCGTGGCGGCGCAGTAGAAGGCTTTGAAGTCGATCATCCACGGACTCTGGCGCATCGCGAAACGCGGGATGGAGAACGCCACGGCGAGCACCATCAGGGCCGTAACCGCCACCATGAGCGCCGGATTTGCTGAACGCAGCCGCTGGATCACCTCGTTCATGCGTTGCTCCCGATCCGGATCGATGTTCTCTGACCGAGGATACGTGGCGCTTGCTCGCCTCTTGCTTCGCCGGTGGCCAGGGGTATCTCTCTTGATGAGATGCACGTCGAGACCGCCCTCGAGGTCGCGGCCCTGCCCCACACGGTCTACGACGCCGTCGCCGCCGTCGAGCGCTGGCCGTCGTTCCTCCCCCATTACCGCTACGTTCGGCAAAACGCCGACGGCTCGTTCGCCATGGCCGCGCGCCGCGGGTGGATCCCCGTTCGCTGGGCGGCGCGCGTGGAAGGTGACCCGAGCCTCCCAGCTCTGAGATTCCGCCATACCGCGGGCTGGACGCGGGGCATGGAGGTGTGCTGGAGATTCGAGCCCTCGTGTGGCGGCACGCAGGTAACGATCGTCCACGATCTCGATACCCGCACGCAGCCGCTCGCGGGTGAGTGGTTCGCGCGGCGCGTGGTCGGTGAATTCTTCGTGGAGGCAATCGCGCGGCGCACGCTCCACTACGTCAAGGAACTGCTGGAGGGCCGCCGACGCTCAACATCGCCGTAACGGGCATCGGCGTCATCTGCCCCGCCGGCCACGATCCCGCTTCGCTCTGGGCGGGTGTAGCTTCCGGAGCGAGTTTCGTGCGGCGCATCACGCGCTTCGACCCCGCGCCTTTCCGCTCGCAGGTCGCCGGTGAGATCACCGGGTTCGATCCTCTGGAGCGTTTGGACGGCAAGCTCGCCAAGCGCCTCGACCGTTTCTCGTCATTGGCCGTGGTAGCGGCGGAGGATGCGTTGCGCGACGCGGCTCTCATGCGCGTCGAGGAGCCGGAGGAGTTCGGCGTGAGCATCGGCAGCGCGCTAGGCGGGGCGGCATTGGCCGAGGACCAGCATCAACGCTATCTCGTAGGCGGCATCGGCGCGGTACGCCCCGTGCTGGCCATCTCCGTTTTCGGGGCCGCCGCGGCGTGCAACGTCGCGCAGCATTGCGCGCTGCACGGCCCAACCCTCGGCAATACCAATTCGTGTGCTAGCGGGGTGACGGCGATCGGTGAGGCCTGCCTGTTGATGCAGCAGGGGCGTGCGCGCCGTATGCTGGCCGGCGGCGTCGAGGCTCCGTTGGCCCCGCTGACCTTCGGCGCCTTCGATCTCTTGCGCGCAATGTCGGCGAAATGGAACGCTGCGCCGGCGCGCGCGTCGCGCCCGTTCGATCGCGCTCGCGACGGTTTTGTGATGGCCGAAGGGGCCGCCATCTTCGTGCTGGAGCGCGCGGAGGATGCCGTGCGGCGCGGCGCGCACGTCTATGGATCGATCGCAGGCTTCGGCCTGAGTAATGACGCCTTCCACATGTCGGCACCGCGCGAGGACGGCAGCGACTCCGCGCGCTCCATGCTGACCGCCCTCGCCGACGCCGGCATGACGCCGCAGGAGGTGGAGTGCGTGAGCGCGCACGGCAGCGGTACTCCACCCGGTGATGCCGCCGAGGCGCGGGCGCTCGAGCGCGTGCTGGGGGAACGGCTTCCGCGCGTCCCGGTGGTGGCGACCAAAGGCTGCCATGGCCACGCGCTGGGCGCGACCGGTGCGCTGGAGGTGGCGATCGCGCTCTTGGCGCTGGAGCGCGGCGAGGTGCCGCCCAGCGTCAACGCCGACGATCCCGATGAGCCGGTGGCGGTGGCCGCTGCGGCACGCTCCATGCGCATCGAAAACGTCTTGAAGAACACCGCCGGCTTCGGCGGTCTCAACGCGGCGTTGGTGCTGCGGAGGGAGGCGTAGAGAGCGCGGCATGCGCGCGCTTGCGATACTCGCGCCAGTGGCGCTCCGCGTCCGGCAGCAGCACGGCGTTATCGGTATGGTAGACCGGCCACTTCACGCCCGCGATCGCTACCAGCGGATAGCGCTGCAGCCAATGGTAGAGGTCGCTGTTGGCGCGCATGCGGCGGGATTCCACGTCGATGAAATAGCGCGCGCCTTTGCGAATGGCGCTCTCTTGATCGAAAGGCGTCCACACGGCCGGGTCCTCTTCCCAACCGTAGCGGTTGATGTAGTAGAGGATGGCGGGATCGTAGTGCCCCATCACCACGAGTACGTCCTTGGGCAGCCCGCCGTCCAGCGCGCGCGCCTGCTCGTAGACGCCGGTGCGCCAGACGTAGTACTTGGCGACGCGCGCGCGGTCGATGGCCGTCGTTGCGGCGAGCGCGATCGCGGCCACGAGCAGCCACGCCACTCGTTCGGCGTGACCGACCGGACGCGCGCGCTGGTAGAGCCATCCGCTGGCGCCGCCGCCGAACAGCGCCGCCAACGGCAACACGGGATACAGATAGTAGTCGACTGGCTCGACGGTGACGACCGCGAATCCGTAGAGCGCCACCGCCGCCAGCCACGTCCACAGTAGCGTGGCGCCGGGCAGTGCGCGCGCCGCCAGCAGCACGACGCCTGCCACAGCTAGCAGACATCCGACGGGGCCCAGCATCGTCTGCCACAGGAAGTGCCACTCGTGGATGAAGGCCATCGACTTTGCCGCGAGCGCCGCGGGCGAGTACAGCGCCTCCAATAGCGCAGGGAGTACGTGCCGCTGCGTGATTCCGCTGGCCCAGTGCCACTCCGCGATGGCGTGCTCGAAGCGCAGGTAGGCGACGAGCGGAATGAAGGCGACCGCGGCATACAGCCACGTCGCGGGCCGCAGGATCGTGGCACGCAGGCCGTGACGCCGGATGCCTAGGGCCACGATCGGCAGCGCCCCCAGCAGCGCCACCGGTTTGGCGAGAAACGCCAGCAGCGCCAGCAGCGCGGGGCGCCAGAACGAGCGCGTCTCTCCGGCGTGGTCTTCCAACCAGCACCAGGTGGCATAGAGCGCGGCGGTGAGGAAGAAGACCATCGTCGTGTCGGGCATGAAGGTGCGCCCGTAATAGACGCTCCCCGGGTAGACGGCGAAGAGGAACGCGGCCGCCGCCCCCGCCACGCTGCTGGCGAAGAGACGCCGCGCGAAGAGGCCGGTGAGGGCGATCGTACCCAGCGAGAACGCGATACTCAACAGACGTCCGAAGACTTCGTGCACGCCGAAGATCTTGTAGAGCGTGGCAGCGAGAAAGGGCACGATCTGCAGCTCCAACTCCACGTAGTTGGGCGGCGGACCGTCGTAGTTGGTCTGCGGAAGGAACGGGTTGTAGCGCAGGAGTGCGAAGTTGCGTGCGATGGAGGCGGTATCGCCCTGGCGCCAGGACGGATGATCCAACAACGGGTCGTGGACACCGTGGAGGCGCAGCACGAAGCCCAGCAGCAGCGCGGCCAGCAGCGCGAGACGAAAGCTCACGCGCGGTCCTTAAACGTCCAATACTTGTTGACGAAGAAGTTCAGAAACATTCCCGAGACGGTCGCCGCGAACCAGACGCGGTGATTGCCGGCCACGTGCAGCGGGCCCTTCAGGAACCACGAGACCAGATCGCCGAGCAGCAACGCGAGGAACGAGACGGTGAGAAACTGCATGCCCTCGCGGCCGGGGTGACCGCTCGAGCGAAACGTCCAGACACGGTTGAGCGCGTAGTTCGAGACGCCGCCCAGCATGAACGCGATGGAGAAGTCCCAGATGAACGGCCAGTGCGTGGCTTTGTCGAGGACGGTGAACGCGATGAGGTTGACGACGAAGCCGCTGGCCCCCACGATACCGAACTTGACGAACTGGCGCACGCCCCGGCGCGCGATGGCTGCGGCTACGAAGTTACGGGTAGTCACCTATGCGATCCAATACCAATCGGCGAAGAGGACGGTAAAAAGTCCTAAGAGTGGGAGACTGAACGCCACGACGGCGTTATTGACGGCGGGGCGGCGGCCCCAGATTGCGAGCACCATGAAGATGGGGAAGAGCACCAGCGCAAAGCGCGGCATACTCATCAAGCTCGAGGTCGACAGCGGAATGGCGATGGAGAGCAGCATGTACACCCAATAGGACGTCCGCAGCGTGCGAAGTCCCAGAGCGAGCATGGCGATCATGAGCGCGGTGAAGACCAACTCGATGCTCTGATAGGCGATCGATGACGGTAGATGCGCGTGCGTGATCAGATGGATGCTGTTGCCGACGCTGACCCAAGGCGGAGCGAGGTGGCGATGCCAGTGACTCTGCACGTGTGAAAAGTAGAGCGGATCGCCGACGAGGACCCAGAGATAGCCCATGTACGCGAGCATTCCCGAGGGTACCAGGGCGATTCCAGCCACGCTGCGCCACGAGATGCGTTCACCGCTGCGATGCGCCGCCCACCATTCGATGGCAAAGGGCACGAAGAGCAGTACGCCTTCGACCCGCGTGGCTGAGGCGCAGGCGCCGATGAGGCCGGCCAGGAGCCACTGACGTTGGCGGATATAGTAAAACGACGCAACCGTGAGAGCGAAGAAGAGCGATTCGGTGTAGACCGCCGAGAAGAAGATCGCCGTGGGAAAAATCGAGATGTAGAAGATGGCGCGGTAGGCTACACGGCGGTCGTGCAGCTCGTGCTCCACCAGTTTGTAAAAGAAGAGCAGTCCGAGGTAGAGCGCGACGTTAGAGACGATCAAGCCGGCCACCAGGTGTGAGCCGGTGAATTTGCCGAGGATTGCCAACAGCATCGGGTAGAGCGGGAAGAAGGCCATGTTGGTGCCATGGTAGCCGCCGGTGGCGATCTCGATGTAGTGCTGCGCGTCCCAGCGTCCCCAGACCGTGAGCAGGAGATCGTGGGAGGCGGCCCAGTGCGTCCCGGCGCGCTGCCCGATCAGCGTCGCGCCGAGCAGCGCGATGATGATCAGTGGGATGCGCGTCACCAGATACGTGACGGTGACTTCACGGACGGTCTGATTGAGACGGGTGGCCGCCAGTAGTTTCACCGCTCCCCAGAGCGCGGCGGTAACGATGAGCACGGGGCCCTCGGGGAGCACCCGGAACGGAAGCAGCAGCAGCGGCAGCCACAGCAGATACACCGGCAGGAAGCTCCACGCATCCAGCACCAGTGCGGTGCGATGGGAGATGCCGGTCCGCCAGGAGAGATAGTTGGCGTACCCTCGCCAGGCCGCGATGCAGGCCGCCAGACCGAGTGGCAGCGCTACCGCCAGCACCAGGTCCGTAAACGCGAGCAGCGCATGCAGGTGCGAGACGGCGGTGTACCAACCGAAGAAACCGGCCGTTAAGCCGGCGCCGGCTACCCCGGCAAGGGGAGCGGGCCCCGCGGCATAAAGAAGCCCCTGAAAGAGGGGTCGTACACCGGTTGGTGGTGCGTGGTTGCTGCGCGCCGACATGGTCAGCCAGGCTTCTGGCCTCTCTCCGGGTGCCCCTGGCGGCCCAGCCTGCGGAGGGTAATGGGTTGCAAGGGTTTCACCGGCGGTGTGCCAACTTTTTTCATCTCTGACCAGACATTAGCGAGAGGAGCATCTAGCCATGGCCACCTTGACACCGGCACCGGCGCAGGAGAACGTCGTCGACACTCTGGATTTCGTGAAGGTGACCGAGGCCGCTGCGCTCGCCGCCTCTCGTCTCATGGGCAAGGGGCAACGCGATGAGGCGGACGCATCGGCCGTGGAGAAGATGCGCGAGACGCTCAACGAGATGCGTATCTCCGGTCGCGTCGTCATCGGTGAAGGGGAGCGCGACGAGGCGCCGATGCTCTTCATCGGCGAAGAGCTGGGTGCGGGCGGTCCGGCGCTAGACATCGCCGTTGACCCCGTCGAGGGCACGAACCTCGTAGCCAACGGCCTGCCGAATTCCATCGCCGTGTTGGCCGTCGCGGAGCACGGTGGCCTGCTGCACGCTCCCGATTCCTATATGCAGAAGCTTGCCGTGGGGCCGAAAGCGGCGCCGTACGTGCATATCGACGCCAGCGTTCGCGACAACTTGGAAGCCGTGGCCAACGCGCTCGAGCGTCCCATCAGCGACGTGACGGTGGTGATCCTCGATCGCCCGCGCCACAAGGATCTCATCGACGACGTGCGCGCCGCCGGCGCACGCATCAAGCTGATCTCCGACGGCGACGTCGATGCCTGCATCGCCACGGCCATCGAGGGTACGGGGATCCAGGTGGCCATGGGGATCGGCGGCGCCCCCGAGGGCGTGCTCGCGGCGGCCGCGCTCAAGTGTCTGGGCGGTGGCTTCTTCGGCCGTCTCAAGCCCCGCAACGAGCAGGAGGCGCAGCGCGCCCGCGCGATGGGCTTCGGCGATCTCGACCGCGTGCTCTCGATGGATGATCTCGTGCACGGCAAAGACGTCGTCTTCTGCGCGACCGGCATCACCGAGGGCGATCTCTGCCATGGTGTGAAATTCTTCGGAAACGGCGCGAAGACGCACTCGATCATCATGCACGCGGCGACGGGCACCGTACGTTTCGTCGAGTCCACGCACCGGCTTTCGGCTCGCCCGTACCGTGCGGGGGGCGCGCAGCTCGGGTAACGAGAAGCCTTTCCCCGGCGTGTTCACGTTTCTCAAGCCCGACGGACAGGCCCGCAGCTTGGCCGAGGTTTCGATCGATGCCCTGTGCGACCAACACGTACAGGGCGTGATCGTCGACCTCGACAACACGCTGGTCGGCTACCGTCAGGATCGCCTCCCGGATGACCACCAGAGCTGGCTCGAGCAGGCGCGCTCGCGAGGGCTGCGCTTGATTCTGCTCTCGAACAACTTTCACGATCGCGCCGCCGTGGTGGCGCAGGCGGCGGGCATCGCCTGCATCGCCAGCGCTCTCAAGCCGCTCCCTGGCGCCTTCCGCCGTGCGCAGGCGCTGCTGGGGACGCCGCCGGCGCGCACGGTGGTCATCGGCGATCAACTCTTCACCGACGTCCTGGGCGCCAAACTCTGCGGCATGCGCACGATCCTGACGGAGCCGCTGGTGCGGCATGACTTCGTGACCACGCGGATCTTGCGGTTCTTCGAACGTTTGGTCATGCCGGAACGCCGGACGTGAGGCGTCTGTGCGTCATCGGCGATCCTGTCGCCCATAGTCTCAGCCCCGCCATCCAGCAAGCGGCGCTGCGGGCGGCCGGTATCGAGGGGACGTACGAGGCGGTGCGAATCCAAGCCGGCGGCCTGCACGAGCGGTGGGCGGAGCTGCGCGCGGACTTTACGGGCTGCAATGTGACGACGCCGCTCAAAGAGGAGGCGGCGGCGTTGTGCGACCGGCTCGACGGCGTTGCACGCGCGGCGGGTGCGGCCAACACGCTGTCGTTTGGCGACGACGCGGTGGTGGGCTGGAATACCGACGGTGAAGGCGCCGCCTTTGCCTTGGCACAGGCCTGCGGTGCGCCGGAGGCGCGGGGTCTGCGCGTGGCGGTGCTTGGGACGGGGCCTGCCGCGCGGGCCGCCGTGCTGGGCTTGGCCGCGCATGGCGCTTGCACGCTCGTGTGGGGGCGGCGCAGCGCAGGCGTCGACGCGCTGGCGGCGCTGGACGCGAGCGTGCGGCCGTGGAGCTACGAGCCTGTCGACGGTGTGCTCTCGACGCTCCCGCCGGGGGCTGTGCTGCCCGCGGATCTGGCGGAGGCGCTGCGGCGCAGTCCGGTGATCGTCGATGCCAACTACGGCGAACGGGCCGATTTGGGGGAGCGCCTGGGTCGCGCCGTGCGGGATGGGCTGGGGATGCTGATCGGTCAGGCGGCGGCCTCGTTCCGGCTTTGGTTCGGCGTGGAACCGGATGTCGCGACGATGGCGCGGGCCGTGAACTTTAGATTACGCGCGCGTCCGGCTTAGGATTTCTTCATCTGGATGCGCGTATGCTGGCGGTGGAGACGCACACACTCCCGGAATCCCATCCGAAAAACTCGCGAAACGGCGTGGCCGCCTGCATCCTGCAGGCGGCTGCGTCGTTGCTAGGGCTCGAGCGCGTATTCGACGACTGCGCCGATCGGCGCGGCCGCTCCGAGCTCCTCAGCCGCGACCGGATCCCCCAGGCGTGCGAGGTCCAACTCGAGCAGCGTGCGTTCCGCGGCCGTTGCGCAACGCTCGCGGACGCGGCGCACGCGCCCCTGCGTCTCCAACGCATCCAGATACGCCAGGACCTGCCGCGCGGCGGCCGGCCACAGCAGCTGATCGATCTCGGCATAGATGCGCTCGACCAGTGCGGGGATCGTGGCCGCGCCAGCGCGCAGTTCTGCGAGCACTTGACGCTCGCGCAACGCGCGATGCGCGATATACTCGTCGAACTTCGCGCGCGGCGTCTCGATCGCCGGACCGTGGCCGCCGTAGATGCGCTCGGCGCCGGCATAGCGATCGCGCAGGGTCTCGAGCGTGTTGCGGTAGGTTGCCATCTCGCCGCCCGGCGGCGCGATCACGACGGTGCCCTGGCCAACGACGACGTCCCCGGTGAAGAGGGCGTGCTCGTCGCGGAGATAGAGCGCAACGTGATCGACGGCGTGGCCCGGCGCATCGCTCACCTCCAGGCACAGATCATCCAACTCGAAGGTCTTGCCATCCCAGAGCGTCGCCGTGTGAGCGAACGAGGAGCGCGGATGGCCGTAGACGGTCGCGCCGGTGAGCGCAGCCAGGCGGGCCGCGCCGGGTGCATGGTCGGGGTGGCCGTGCGTGACCAGGATCGCCGCGATCGTGGCCCCGCGGTCCGAGGCAGCGAAGGCGAGGTCAAGTGCGTGTCCTTGGTGATCGGGACCGGGATCGATGGCCACGAAACGGTCGCGTCCGGCGTCGATGAGATAACTGTTGGTGCCGCTCAACGTCATCGGCCCCGGATTGGGGGCGCGCAGGCGCGAGACGCGTTCGCTCAGCCGTTCTAGCGCCATCTCACCAGCGTTCCATGTACTCGTCGGGGAGGCTGAAGTCGGTCAGCGCCGCGTCCAGCGGATCGGGGCTGACGGCGAGGATCTCCTTCCTGCGCGCGTGTTCCAGCAGCGCCTCCAGGGAGTGAAAGCGAGCCAGCCGTTGTAGGTGCAGGCGCGTGGGGTAGACGATGCGCATCTCGCCGCGCTGCGCGCGTTCGAGCGCTGCGGGCGGCTCGATCCACACCCCGTGCGTGGTCTCGACGAGATCTGCCGCCGCAGCCTGCTCCGCAGGCATCGTGGTAATGAAGAAATACGCGTCGAAGCGGCGCGGTTCGCCGGGCGGCGTGATCCAGCGCGAGTAGGCCTCGACGCTCGAGAGGTCGATGGTCGCGTGCAGTTGCGCGATCGTTTGGGCGAAGGTGGCGTCGCCGCGCTGGAGCGCGCCACGCGCGCGCGCCAACTCCGGTGCGGACGGCTGCGGCGAGCGTACCAGCAGAACCCCTGCTTCTTCGAAGAGCTCCCGCACGCAAGCCACCAGCAGGCCGCGCTGCTGCGCGGGGGCAAGCGGCACGGCGTATGCCACCGCGTTGCCGACCGGCACGCTGCGAAAGAGGTGCTCTAGCCGGCCGTTCTCGACGCCGGCGACGCGGCCGGTGATTGCGTCGTCGCTATCGAGTGCTTCCAGGGCGCCGCCGGGAAAGACGTAAGCGTCGGGAACGAAGGCGCTCGCGGCGCTGCGCCGCAGCATGAAGACTTGGAGGCGCCCGTCACGCGGGCGGACCACCATGATCGTTGCGGCGGGGCGCGGGACGAGCGGGGTGCTGTCCATGCTGGGCTCGTTTCGGGATACCAGGCGCCGGCCCTACCTCGCCGCGCGACATGAGCGCTCGAGCGCGTGACGTAACGATCGAATTCGCGCGTGGTCCTGACGGTAATTCCACGGGCAGGAGCGCCCCCTACCCCGACGAATAGCAGGCGGTCCCGGCGTGGTGCCGTTGTAGCTCAGTGGTAGAGCACTTCCTTGGTAAGGAAGAGGTCATGGGTTCAATCCCCATCAACGGCTCCAGTTTTACAGGCGCACGCCGTCAGCCACGCGCTGTTTGATGGTATCGTAGAGCCGGCCGATGTCCTCGCGAAAACGCAGCGCCATCGACTCGACGGGGGTTCCCGCGGCCGCGACGCAGAGCTCCTCCGCAACAGCCGCAAACACGCTCGTGACGATGCGATCATCCGGCATCTCGGGGCGCCCGCTGTGCACGTTGCGGGCATGCGTGATCTCTTCCTCGATCTGTCTATACGTGATGCGCAAGGGGAAAGCACCTCCTGTGCCTACGCAAACGTTATCCTAGGAACCCAGGTCTAGCCTATTCAAGTTGGACGGAGAGCCGCATGCTCCGCTGGGATTTGTAAAGCGCACGTAAAATGCGTTCCGCCGCTAGCGCGTGGCGATAAGCGCGTAGTGGAAGCGGAGCGTTTGGGCGGCGACGATCGTGAAGCCGTGGCGCTCCAGACGCGCACGAGCCTCCTCCAAGCGGTAGACGTGCGCTGCCGGGGGGCCCACGGGGCGGTCAACCGCGGCGTTCCAGTCGATGAAAACCGCGCGTCCGCCCGCGGCTAGCAGCGCCAGCAGGTCGTCGAGGGCAGCGTTGCCCACCTCGTGGAGCACGTTCAGTGCGAGGACACGGTCGGCCACGCCGCGCAGTGCGGAGAGGGCCTCGACGCCGACGGCCTCGAGATTTTTCAGGTGTGCCGCCTCCGGCTTCGCCCGCAGCAACGCGAGCATCTCCGGCTGCTCGTCCACCGCGACGACTCGCAGGTCCGGGCGCGCGCCGGCGATAGCGATGGCGTACGTTCCGGTGCCGGTGCCGAAGTCCACCACGCAGGCTTCATACGGAGCGTCGAGCAGCGCCAACACCTCGCCGGGCGGGAGATAGGTGAAGCGCGTTGGGTCGTCCAGGCGTGCTGCTTTCGCGGGATCGAAGCGCCGCGGTTGCCGGGCGCCGTGGCGATCGTTGAGCGAATGATCGTGCGAGTCCATGCGCGGGCGGCTTCGGTCCGCTCGAGACGGCCTCCTTGACGCAGCGGCTTCGCCGCCAGGCACCCGCCGCCGGCGGCGAGAACAGCGTCTCCCGTCGTGAAATCACGCTTGCTCGTCGTCTCGGCGGTACCGGCCGAGCTCCCGCCTCCCGCCCCGGCGCTCACGCTCTTGGCGGCCGGCATCGGCCCAGTGGAGGCCGCCTCCGCCGTGGCTGCGGCGCTGGCGCGTGAAGAGTACGGCGGCGTCATCTCCGTGGGTATTGGGGGGAGTTTCGGGACCTTGACCAACGGCACGATTGCGGTCGTGGCGGAGGAGATCTTCGCCGAGTTGGGCGTTGAGAACGGCGAGGCGCTGCAATTGCCGCCTGGCGTGACGCTCGTCGACCGCGCCTACGCCGATCCCGTGCTGGTTGAGACCGCGCGGCGCGCGCTCCCGCGTGCCGCGGTAGGGCGGGGCGTCACCGTTGCAACGGTCACCGCTACGGAGGAGCGCGCCGCGCAGTTGCGCCGGAGCTTCGATCCGTTAGTGGAGTCGATGGAGGGCTTTGCCGTCCTGCGGGCCGCCCAGCGTGCGGGCGTGCGCGCGCTGGAGATACGCGCGATCTCCAATCCCGTGGGGACGCGCGATCGCTCGGCCTGGGATATTCCCGGCGCGCTCGCGGCGCTGCACGCTGCGTGTACCCGCTTGTGGGAGAGTCTGCTATGAGGCTGGCGTACTCGCCCTGCCCGAACGATACGTACATCTTCGCTGCGCTGACGCACGGTCTCGTGCCGGATGCGCCGCGCGTCGAGGTGGCGCTGCACGACATCGAGGAGCTCAATACCGCGGCGCGCGAGGGCCGCTACGAGTTGACGAAGATCTCGTACGGAGCGATTCCGTTCCTATTGGACCGCTATTGTCTCTTGCGCTCGGGTGGAGCGTTGGGGCGCGGCTGCGGGCCGCTGGTGGTAGCGCGTCCGGGCCTCGCGTTGGAACGTGTGCGCAGCGTGGCGATCCCGGGGCAACTGACGACGGCGTATCTGCTGTTGCGCCTGCTGCTGGCCGAGCGTGGATTGGAGTCGCCGCAGGTGCGTATGCTGCGCTTCGATCGCATCCTGGGGGCCGTGGAGCGCGGCGAAGTCGACGCGGGGCTCATCATCCACGAGAGCCGCTTCACCTACCGCGAGCATGGTTTGCGCTCGCTGCTCGACCTCGGTGAATGGTGGGAAGAGACGACGGGGCGCCCGATTCCGCTGGGGGGTATCTTGGCGCGCCGCGACCTCCCCGCGCGGCAGCGCGCGGCGGTAGAGACGTCGATACGCCGTAGCCTAGCGCATGCGCGCACGCACGAAGACGACGTCATCGGATACGTACGCGAGCATGCCCAGGAGATGGATGAACACGTGATGCGCAGCCACATCACCCTCTACGTCAACGATTTCAGCGACGACCTCGGCGCGGAGGGAGAGGGCGCGGTGCGCGCGCTCTTGGAACGTGGTGCGAAGGCCGGATGGACGCCGGCGGCTCCGGCGGATCCGTTCGCGTAGCGGCGCGCCGCGGCGCTTAACCGCCAGCGATGGCACCCACGATCAGCAGCGGCTCGGCGCCGCTGGCGACGGAATCCGGAAGCGGCGTGTCCGGCGCGTCGTGCGAGAGGTCGCGTTCGCAGGCGAAGAAGCGCAAGAAGGGGCGGCGCTGCATGGTCGCGCGGTCGCGAATCGTGCCGCAGAGCACCGGGTATGCGGCTTCGAGCGCGTCGAGGACGGAGCGCTGCGTCACCGCTCCGTCGACCTCGATCGGCGTCTCGCCGCTGGTACGCGCCAGCGTGCGCAGGTGCGGAGGCAGCACCACGCGGATCACGGCAGCGTCTGCACCTCGACGGAGAGCACGGCCGGCAAGTCCCGCACGATGGCAGCCCAGTGTTCCCCGGCGTCGGCGGAGGCGTACACTTGCCCCCCGGTGGTGCCGAAGTAGATGCCGCATTCGTCCAGTTCGTCGACGGCCATCGCGTCGCGTAGCACGTTGACATAGCAGTCGCGTTGCGGCAGGCCGTTGGTGAGGGCCTCCCACTCCTCGCCGCCGCTGCGGCTGCGATAGACTTGCAATTTTCCGTCGAGCGGGAAATGCTCGGTGTCGCTCTTGATCGGTACCACGTAGATCGTCTCCGGGTCGTGCGCGTGCACGTCGATGGCGAAGCCGAAATCGGTTGGCAAATTACCGCTGATCTCGCGCCACGATTCACCGGCGTCGTCGCTGCGCAGCACATCCCAGTGCTTCTGCATGAACAGCACCTCGGGGCGCGCGCGGTGCATGGCCAGGCGGTGCACGCAATGGCCGACTTCCGCGTTGGGGTCGGGGATATACTGCGAGGAGAGTCCGCGGTTGATGGGCTTCCAGGTCGCGCCGCCGTCGTCGGTGCGAAAGGCGCCCGCCGCCGAGATGGCGATGAAGATGCGCTGCGCGTCGCGGGGATCCAAGATGATCGTGTGCAGGCACATGCCGCCCGCGCCTGGCTGCCACGACGGCCCCGAGCCATGGCTGCGCAACCCCGCCAGCTCCTGCCAGTTGGCCCCGCCGTCCGTGGAGCGGAAGAGCGCCGCGTCCTCCACGCCGGCATAGACGGTGTCGGGGTCCGTGCGCGACGGTTCGAGATGCCAAACGCGTTTGAACTCCCACGGGCGTGCCGTTCCGTCGTACCATTGGTGCGTGCCGGGGACGCCCTCGTAGGTGAACGCGTTGCCGACGGCCTCCCACGACTTGCCGCCATCGTCGGAACGCTGCATCACTTGGCCGAACCATCCACTGGTCTGCGAAGCATAGAGGCGGTTGGGTTCGGCTGGGGAGCCGTTCACGTGGTAGATCTCCCAACCCGCGAAAAACGGTCCCTCGACTCTCCAGTCCCGGCGTGTGCCGTCCGAGGAGAGGACGAACGCGCCCTTGCGGGTGCCGACGAGAACGCGGACACGGCTCATCGTTGAAAGCCTCCCGGTGATCGCTAGTTGGGTGCTTCTACCCGCGAACCCGGCCGAACTATGCCGGCCGGCGTCTTTTCTACGCCCGCTTCGCGACCCCGCCGAGACCCCCGGGGAAGAACAGCACAAGCGCGACGAAGAGCGCGCCGAGGATGAACAGCGGCTCCGAAAGCGGCAGGCGCAGCACGCTCGGCAGCCCTTGCAGCGCCGGCGCGCCGGCCAGTGCCACGAGGCGGAAGTCCAGGTACTGATAGATGATGCCGCCGAGCACGGCGCCCCACAGCGTGCCCACGCCTCCCAGCACGACCATCACCAACAACGCGAGCGTGAAGCTAGCCGTCGTGACCTCGGGATTGGCGCCGCCTTGCAGCAGCAGGTAGACGACGCCGGCGGCCGATGCCAAGAGCGACGAAACGACGAACGCCAGCAGCTTGTAACGGTACGGATTGAGCCCGAGCACCTCGACGCGCCCCTCGTTCTCGCGAATGGCCTGCCAGACACGCCCCGGCGGCGAGTGCACCACCCACCAGCCAACGGCATACGTGAAGGCAAGAAAGGCCAGCGCCACCCAGTAGAGGTTGTGCGTGTTGACCACGCCTACTAGCGGCGCCGGCAGCGCGTCAGCGCCGAGTGCCAGCCCTTCTTCACCACCCGTGAGCCCGAACGGGTTCTGCATGACGAGAATCGAGCCCGCCTGTGCAAAGGCCAGCGTCACCATCGCAAACGGGATGCCGCGCGTGCGCAGGCAGATGGCACCCAACGCGAGCGGCAGCAGCACGGAGACCGCGGCCGTCAACAGCAACGCGTGCCAGAGCGTCCAATGCCAGCGCGAAAGCGCGATGGCCGTGGTGTAGACACCCGTCGCAAAGTAGAGCGCGTGGCCGAACGAGAGCAACCCGGTGAAGCCAAAGAGCAAGTCATACGTGAGCGCAAGGCCGCCGAAGACGAAGCACAGCGCTAGCAGGTTGAGCGTGCCTGGACTATTCAGCGAGCTGGAGAAGACGCCGGGAATCGTGGCGTGGATCCACGGCATGGCAACAAGCACGCCGGCCAGTCCCACCACGGCAACCGCGCGCGGCGCGCGACTGCGCCGCACGTTCACGTGATACTCCCGGCAACTCCGCCGGGACGTACCAAGAGCACGCCGGCAAGCAGCAGGACGACGGCGAAATCACCGCTTCCGGTGGCCGCGTAAAAGTTGAGAAACTGCTGGAGCAGACCGACGACGGCGGCGGCGATTGCGGAGCCCGTGATCGAGCCCAGCCCGCCGATCATGACGACGATGAAGGCGAAGATCAGCAGCGCCGTGCCGCGCACCGGGTCGATCGTGCCGTAATACGCGCCGCCCAGCACGCCGGCCAGCCCCGCCGCTGCGCCGCCGATGGCGAAAACCAGCGTGAAGGCGCGCTCGACGTCGATGCCGAGCGCGCTGACCATGGCACGGTTCTCCACGCCCGCGCGCACGATCAAGCCATAGCGGGTGTGCTGCAGGAAGAGCAGCAGCACACCGAGCACCGCCAGTGCGACCACGATCACGAGTACGCGTGTGTTGGGGATCGAGGCTCCGAGAATCGTGGTGGTGGCCGTCATCCATGCGGGCAGCGCCAACTGCTTGGGATCGGAGCCGAAGCCGCCTTCCACCAGCGCCACGGCCGCTAGGGCCAAGCCCACCGTCACGAGGACCTGGCCGATCTGCTGACGGTAGAGCGGGCGAATCAGCACGACCTCCGTGAGCGCTGCCACCAGCGCCCCGGCTACGACGCCGGCTACCAGGCCGGCCAGCCAGCGCAGCGGCAGCGAGGGGATGCCGGCGAGCGCTTCGCCGGCCGTCCACGCCGCGTAGGAGGCGATGGTGAAGAACGCTCCGTGGGCGAAATTGAGGACGCGCATCAAACCCCAGATCAGCGAGAGGCCCGACGCGATCAAGAAGTAGAGAGCGCCTAGACCCAGGCCGGTGACGGTGAGCAGCACGACGGTGGCCATGGGTGGCTAGTGTCCCCTCGCAACGGCCGCGAGTCCGAGATATTGCCGGGCCAGCGCGGCGTCGCCCATGAGTGCATCGACGTTGCCCGTGTACGCCACGCGCCCTTGATCTAGCACGATGACGTCGCGCACCAAACGATGAGCGACGCTGAGATTCTGCTCGACCAGCAGGATCGTGGCCACTTCGGCTGCGCGCTGCAGCACATCGGCGACGTGCTTGACGACCAGCGGCGCCAGGCCTTTCGTGGGCTCGTCGATCAAGAGTACGCGATTGCCGGCGTTGAGCAGGGCGCGCGAGAGCGCCAGCATTTGCTGCTGACCCCCGGAGAGTGTGCCGGCTTTCTGCGCAGCGCGCGTCTTTATCTCCGGAAACAGCTCGTAGACCAGGTCGTAGCGCAGTGCCGAGCCCGGACGCTCGGCCAGGCGCAGGTTCTCCGCTACCGTGAGGCTCGCGAAGACGTCACGATCTTCGGGAACGTAGCCGATACCGCGACGCACCACCTCGTGCACAGGCAAGCCGATCAACTCCTCGCCGTCGAGCGTGACGCTGCCGGTGCGCGGAACCAGCCCCAGCATGCCGCGCAGCGTGGTCGTCTTACCGGCGCCGTTACGGCCGAGCAGACCCGTGATGCCGCCCTCGCGCACCACGAGCGAGACGCCCTGCAGGATGTGCGATTCGCCGAGGTGGACGTGGAGGTCGCGAGCCTCCAACAGCACGCGCCCTGAGCTCACAGTGGATCTCCCAGATAGGCGGACTGTACCGTCGCGCTGGCGATCACGCGCTCGGGCGTGTCGATCGCCAGCAGCGCGCCGTGATGCATGACGGCGAGGCGATCGGCCAGACCCAAGATCAGGTCCATACGGTGCTCCACCATCAAGATGGTCGTGCCATGCTCGCGCTGGATACGCTGGATGACACGCATCATCTCCGGCACGTCTTCCATCGCCATGCCCGCCGTGGGCTCGTCCAACAGCGCCACCTTGGGCTCTCCGCAGAGCAGGATCGCCAGATCTAGCTTGCGCTTCTCGCCGTGTGAGAGGGTGGCCGCGATCGTGTGCGCACGCCCTTCCAAGCCCACCAGCGTCAGCGCGTGGCGGGCGCGCTCAAGCGCGCCGTGGTCCCGCTGAGCCAGGCGCCACAGCGCGCCGCTGCCGCCCAAGTAGGCCCGCGCCGCCAGGCTTGCATTCTCCAGGACGCTCAAGCCCGCGAACACGGCGGAGGTTTGAAAGGTGCGCCCCAGACCCAGGCGCGCGCGCACGTACGGCGGCGCGTGCGTGATATCGCGTGATCCAAACATCACCGTGCCGCTACTGGGACGCACGATGCCGGTAAGCACGTTGAAGAGCGTCGTCTTGCCGGCGCCGTTGGGGCCGATGATGACGAGAAACTCGCCCTCGCGCACCTCGAGTGAGACGTCCTCGACGATGGAGACGCCGCCGATGCGCACGCACAATCCCGTCGTTCGCAGCAGCGCGCGGCGTCCTGACTCCATCGGCGAAGTACTCTCTACTTGAAGGGCCGGATCGGCGGCGCCACCGCTTGTGGCGAGAATACCTTGATCAACTTGGGCTCGATGCTGCCGTTCGAGTCCTCGAGTCTGGCCACGAACATCGGTTGGAGCATGGCGTGATCGGCGGCGCGGATGGTCTGGTGGCCCTTGGGCGCCTCGAACGACCAGCCTTCGAGCGCGGAGATCATGGCGTTGACATCGTCACCGCCGGTCTTTGCAACGGCGTGCGCGACCATCTGCGCCGCGACGAAGCCGTCGGGATCGAAAAGATCGGGAGCCTTGCCCGCCTTCTTTAGTGCCGCCACCAGGTAGTCGTTGGTTTTGCTCTTGGGCCCTTGATAGAAGTAGTGCGAGAGGAAGGTCAACTTGGCCGCCACGGGGGCGAAGGTGGGGTAGGAGGCGCGCTGGTCGAGGCCGGTGACGACCTTGCTGACGCCGAAGACGCCCTGGTCATCGAGACTGCGCCACATCGCCGCGGCCGTGGTACCGGCCCAGGCGACGAAGACCAGATCAGCCTTGGCATCTTTCGCCTTCTGCGCGAACGGCGTAAAGTCGTTGGCCGAGAGTGGGACGAAGAGGCCGGAGACGCTTGCGCCTTCGGGGCGAAGCACGGCTTCGACGGCCTTGGCGTTGGCCTGCCCAAAGGCACTGTCTTGCGCGAAGACCAGCACGCTCTTACCGCGCATGTTGCCGACGATGGCGGCCGAGGTCGCTACGTCCTGATACGTCTGGCGGCCGGAGCGGAAGGTGTAGCGATTGTTTCCGGTGATGCCGTCGGCGGCGGCGGCGCCGGAGATGAAGAGCACCTGGTTCTCCTTCGCCAGCGGAGCCAGCTGCAGCGCAACGCCCGAGGCTGTGGTGCCGGCGATGATCTTGTAGCCCTGACCGATCAGATCTTTGGCCGCGGCCACTGCCTTCGCTGGATCGCCGGCGTCGTCGTGCTCCGTGACGACGATCTTGTGGCCGTCCACCACACCCGTGCCATGCGTCACGTAGTCGAGGCCGATGCGAAAGCCTTCGGCGTACTGGGCCCCGTAGCTGGCCAACAGACCCGTCTTGGAATAGATGAGGCCGACATTCACGGGTGCTTTGCTGCCGGCAGCCAAGGCCGGAGCTGGGAGCGTTAAGGAAAGGGACGGCAGCGAAAGGACCAACGAGGACGCGGTCAACTGCGTAAGCGCGCGGCTTCTGTTCATGGCTCCTCCCGAAAGTACGAACAGGAGATTCCTGCAGGAGGCGCATGGTCCCTCCGCGCGTAACGCCGGCTCATGAACGAGCGCATCGCCCTTGCCGAGCATGTCGATTTGCGCGCCGCCGCGGCCGCGCCGTACGCTCCAGCGGCCACGCTGCCTGCGGGCGCAACGAGCCTCTATGGCCCCGATGTACCATTCGGATCGCCCGCCTTCGCCATCCGCGATGCGGAGGATATCACGCCGTCCGCGCTGGCAGTGCCGCGCGACGCTATCCCCGGCTGGCGTGCCCTAGGATCGCTCTGGCCCGGGGAGCGCTTCATCGTGCGCATCCCCGAAGACTGGAACGGCCGGCTGGTGGCAGTTGGAACGCCCGCGCAGCGCTCGGAGTTCGCTTGCGACCGGTTCTTCAGCGATCCGCTGCTCGAGCGCGGCTACGCCTACGTGTGCGGCAACAAAGGGCAAGGCGACGGCGCGGTGCTGCTGGAGCCGGGCGCGCGCTTCACTCTGGACGGCGTGACGCTGCCGCGCTATCTGCTACCCGGCGGGCGCGGCATCTCGTTCTGGCAGCACGCGCCCGGCCATACGATGGAGCGCTGGGCCGAAGAGCTGATCGCGATCACGCGCGCGGCAGCCGAGGTTATCACGGCGGTACATGGCCAGCCGCCCGCGCAGACGTTCGCGCTGGGGCTCTCCAACGGCGGTTACGAAGTGCGTCGCGCCATCGAAGAGAGCGATCTCTACGCCGGAGCGCTCACGTGGAATGCCGTGCTGTGGACAGTGGAGCACAATCTGCTGCGCCACTTGCCGCAGGCGGTGGCGGCGATGCGTGCGGGCCGGCCCGAGCGCCTGGAGGCGTTGGGTTTTCCCCCCGACGTTCGCGGCATCTCCGGCGCCTCACTCTACGAGAAGAACTTCGCGACGTACTGGGCGCTGACGGCCTGGCTGCATGCGATGAACCTGGATCCGCAGACGTCGCTAGCGTATAGCGACGTGCGCGACCCGGAACCCGCGGAGCGCTGGAACGCGCACATCGAGGATTGGGAGTTCGACCGCTCACCCGTGATTGCGCAGCGCGTGCAGCGCTACGCCAACACCGGACGCATCCGCTGTCCGCTGGTGGAGTTGGCCTCCGAGTACGATCATCTGATTCCGCCCGCGCTGCACCTTGAACCCTATGCGCGCCTGATCGCGCGCGCGGGGCGCAGTCATCTCTATCGCAGCGAGATGCTGGCAAAGGCACAGCACGTGGACCGCTGGTCCGAGGACGCCGACTTTCCGCAGCTGGAGCTAGGCTATCCGCGCGTGCTGCGAGCGTTCGACGAGCTGGCCGCGACGACCGCGTCCTGAGCAGCAGCGGTTGCGGCTGCACTGGCTAGCCCCCGCTCCCCTTGGGTGCCGCCCCTGCGTGCCGCCGGGAAGGGGGGCGGGGGCGCGCGGTAAACACACCACCCGCGCCATAACGCCGGCCTCCGAGGAACGCCGCAGGTAATTTCAAGGGCAGCGGACGGGGGAGGCGGGGCAAACGTGACTGGAAAACGCTTGCGGGACAAGGCGCACACGACGGGCGGCCGTAGCTCAATAGGATAGAGCGGGGGACTCCTAAGCCTCAGGTTGGAGGTTCAAATCCTCTCGGCCGCGCCACTCTCTCAACGCTGCCAACTCCCGCACCTCGGGTCTTGCGCGGCGTGGTATACTAGGGTGTCGAACGGACCGCACGTCCGTTCTCTTCATGTTCCGAAGGGGCACGGGCCGTGGCCAAGAAAGAGAATCGCGTCATCATCACGCTCGCCTGCACGGAGTGCAAGCGGCGCAATTATTCGACCACGAAGAACAAACAGAAGCATTCCGACCGGCTTGAGATGAGCAAGTACTGCCGTTTCTGCCGTTGCCACCGGGCGCACAAAGAGACGCGCTAGAGCGCACTTCGCGGCGGGGCTGGAGAGAATAGTAGACTTCTAAAAGTAGATCGCGAAGGATTTTCGTTCAGCCCTAGCAGCGAAGAGCGACGCGTGCTCGGATGCACGCGAGCGATGAGCGACAACGGGATGGGCGAAAAGACGAGTGATATAGGGCAGTAGCTCAATGGTAGAGTAGCGGTCTCCAAAACCGTTGGTTGCAGGTTCGAGTCCTGTCTGCCCTGCCACATTCGAGCGCCGCGCGAAGTCTGCGCGGCCTCGTTCTCCTCACCAAGGGATTGCAGATCGAGAGTGGAGAGTCGCACGATGAATAGGCCGACCGGGAGCGGCGGCGGTGGGTCGCAGCCCCGTCAAGCGCGGGCCGCGGGCGGCATGCAGGTCAAGGAGTTCGTGCGTCAGCTCATGGCCGAGATGAAGCGCGTAACCTGGCCCACGCGAGACGAGTGGATCTCCGCCACGGTCCTCGTCATCGCGCTGGTGGTGCTGGTGGGGCTGTTCACCTGGGCTGTGGACCTGGGCTTCCAGTGGCTCTTCAGTCTGGTGGGACACTAGGGTCGGTACGTGATTGTGACAACGTCTGAAGATCGGCAACAGCTCAAGCACTGGTACGTGATTCACACGTACTCGGGCTACGAGAATAAAGTCAAGGCCAACCTCGAGCGGCGCATCCACTCCATGAACATGCAGGACAAGATCTTTCGCGTCCTCGTGCCCATGGAGGACGAGGTCGAGTTCAAGGACGGCAAGCGCAAGATTACGCCCAAGAAGGTCTTCCCGGGTTACGTGCTCGTCGAGATGGTGATGGACGACGAGTCCTGGTACGTGGTGCGCAACACCTCCGGTGTAACGGGATTCGTGGGCTCGCCTGGCGGCGGAGAGAAGCCGCTTCCGCTTCAGGACAAAGAGGTCAAGACCATCCTCAAGCAGATGGGTATCGAGACGCCGCGCCTGAAGGTCGAGTTTGCGAAGGGCGATCGCGTCAAGGTGACTTCGGGGCCGTTCTTCGACTTCACCGGCATCGTGGACGAAGTTCAGCCCGAGAAGGAGAAGGTGCGCGCGCTGATCTCGATCTTCGGCCGCGAGACCCCCGTCGAGTTGGAGTTCTATCAGATCGAGAAAGTGTAGGCGCTCCGGGCCCACCGGCCCGGAGCCCTCGGCCGCGACCACCCGGCTGCTGGTGGCAGAATCGGCGGAGCGTACGCCCCGCCTTCGAAAGGACGACAGACCATGGCAAAGCGTGCAGTCGCGAAAGTGATCCTGCAGCTTCAGGCAGGCAAGGCCACCCCCGCGCCGCCTGTCGGACCCGCACTGGGGCAGCACGGCATCAACCTCATGGAGTTCTGCAAGTCGTACAACGAACGTACGGCGAAGCAGGCTGGTGAGATCATCCCCGTCGAGATCACGGTCTATGAAGACCGCTCGTTTACGTTCGTCACCAAGACCCCGCCCGCGAGCTTTCTCATCAAGAAGGCCGCCGGCATCGAGTCGGGCTCGGCCGAGCCCAATCGCAAGAAGGTTGCGAAGCTGACGCCGGCTCAGATACGCGAGATCGCGCAGAAGAAGATGGCCGATCTCAATGCCAACGACATCGAGGCGGCCGCGGCGATCATCGCCGGGACGGCCCGTTCGATGGGCGTGGAGGTTGAGGCGTAATGGCGCAGGGCAAGAAGTACCGCAACGCGGTGACGCAGTACGACGCGGAGCGGCTCTACGAGGCTGCCGAGGCGGCGGGCGTGGTCAAGCAGATTGCCACGGCGAAGTTCGACGAGACCGTTGAGGTTCACATCCGCCTGGGCGTGGATCCCAAGAAGAGCGACCAGAACGTGCGCGGCACGGTGCTCCTCCCCAACGGGACGGGGCGAACCGTGCGCGTCATTGCCTTCGCCAAGGGCGATAAAGCCAAGGAGGCGCAGGCCGCCGGTGCCGACTTCGTCGGCGATCAAGAACTCATCGACAAAGTGAAGTCCGGGTGGAGCGAGTTCGACGTGGCGGTGGCCACGCCCGACATGATGGGCGCGGTCGGCTCCAACCTCGGCCGCATCCTGGCACAGAAGATGCCGAACCCCAAGGCTGGTACCGTGACGCCGAACATCGCTTCGGCTATCAAGGACATCAAGGCCGGTAAGGTGGAGTTCCGGCTCGACAAGACCGGCATCGTCCACACGATCATCGGGAAGGTCAGCTTCGAAGGCACCGCTTTGGCGGAGAACCTCACCGTGCTCGTGGACGCGCTCGTACGCGCGAAGCCTTCCGCGGCCAAGGGCACCTATCTGAGGAGCATCACCATCTGCTCGACGATGGGTCCCGGCGTGAAGATCGATCCCAATCGTGTGAAGGCGGCCGTTCCCGCCTAAGCTCGTACTGGAGTGGCTGGAGGTTGGTTTGACAGCCCCCAGCCGTTCTGGTAACATCCCACTTTGGAGTCGTGCGCATCCGCCGCACACTCCGGCGTACCGTTACGTCTTCCGATGACCGCAGGTCGCGTGCGATAATGCCCTTCTTAAAGAGGGCGCCTGCCGAGGATGTCGCTCACCTTCGTCTGCACGAGCGCACCTCCGCGAAGCGTCGAGGTGCCGCCGTCCCCACCGGGACACGTGCGGATATCATCTGAGGTGAATGAATGCCTACCGCAAAGAAGGACGCGACGATCGAAGCGCTGCGCGAGCGTATGTCGCAGACGCGCAACGTCTTCCTGACGGACTTTCGCGGGCTGACGGTCGGCGAGATCTCGAAGCTGCGGCGCGCGCTCGGCAAGGGCGGCGCGTCGTACGGCGTGGTGAAGAACACCCTCTTCACCAAGGCTGCTCCGGAGATCGCCGGCCAACTCGAGGCGTACTTGCACGGACCCACGGCTATCGTCTTTGCGGGCGAGGACGTGGTGGCTCCAGCCAAGGCCCTTCAGTCGTTCATCGACGAGACTAAGAGACTCGAGGTCAAGGCCGCCATCGTCGACGGCCGCGTCATCGGGAAGGCCGAGGTCGAGCAGCTCTCCAAGCTCCCGAGCCTCGACGAGTTGCGTGCGCAACTCGTCGGCGTGCTCGTGGCGCCGCTGCAAAATCTGGTCTCCACGCTCTCCGGCAAGCAAACAGAGCTAGCCGGCGTGCTCGAGTCGCTCGCCGAGAAAAAAGCCGCAAGCCCCGCCGCGTAACGCTACAACAGGAGAAAGCAGATCATCATGGCTGTTGCCGAGATCATTGACCAGATTGAGAAACTGACCGTCCTCGAGCTCAACGAGCTCGTCTCGACGATCAAGGACAAGTGGGGCGTCCAGGCTGCCGCGCCGGTGGCTGTGGCCGCCGCCGGTGGTGCCGCCGCGGCAGCCCCGGCCGCCGAGAAGACCGAGTTCGACGCCGTGCTGACCGAGGTCGGCGGCGAGAAGATCAAGGTCATCAAGGTCGTGCGCGAGCTCACGAGCCTAGGACTCACCGAGGCCAAGGCCTTCGTGGAGTCGGCACCCAAGGCCGTGAAGTCCGGCGTCACCAAAGAAGAGGCCGAGACCGTCAAGAAGAAGCTCGAAGAAGTCGGCGCCAAGGTCGAGATCAAGTAAGGTTCAAGCCGGGCCGAGTGGCCCGGAACCTTTCAAGGTCCAGGGGTCCCCGCGAGTGGAGCGCAGCGAAACTCGTGGGGATTTGTCGGCGCC
>SCRI01000063.1 GCA_004298675.1 bacterium
CGGCGGCCTCGGCCGTGGCCTTGGAGTTGGAGATTCCCACGCCCGAAAGCGGGCGCTTCGAGCGGGCGATGGTCGAGCTGGATGCGCCAGGCACGCATTTGGTGTTGGTTGCGCCGCCGCCCGCGCGCGGCTATGGCGGCGCGGTCATCACCCCCGCGCTGACGGTCATGGTCGCTTTGTGCGCCGTGGTCGTGGCGCTCGGCGCCTGGTGGTTGCTGGAGCGGCCGCGTTTAGCGGCGCTCGCGGATCAGATTGCGGCCCTGCGCGTGCAGGCACAACAGGTCGCGGCCGTGCGCCGCGTACCGCTGGCGCCGGCACCCGCCGTAGCGCCGGCGCAGATCCTCGACTTCTCGGCGCGCCGCGTCGAGACACCCGCGGGGCAGAGCATCGTGGCCGACTATCGCGTGGTGGGGCAGGCGGGGCAGTTGCGCGTCTCCGACCCGGCGGGACGCCTGTTGGACGAGAGCCTTTTCAGCCACAGCGGCCGTACCGTCTTTCGAGTCCCGGCCGTGCAGGAGCGCAGCGATCTGACCCTGAGTTTTACGGTGACGCGCGGAGGCTCGCACGCGCGCACGGCGATCGTGCTGCCGCCGCCCTTGGCTGCGGCCGTCGTCGATCGCTCCGCGGCGGTCCCGTCCAGTGCGCCGTTCGCGCTAGGGTCGAGTGTGGTGCGCGGCGGTGGACCGCTGCCCGTCTCCGTGCTGCATTACGAGCCCGATCTGCATCTCGCGTTGGTCTCGAACGACAATCGCGAAATCGACGGGCACGACGTCGACGCGGGCACCTCGCGCCTGGCGCTGCAAGTTCCCGCCGTGGCGGTGCCGACACGCTTCACGGTCGTGGCTACCTACACGCGCGGGACCGTGCAGGAGACCGTCGTCGCACCCTTGAGCGTGTTGCCCGCGCAGTAACCAGCGTGCCGCCGCGCCGTTAGACCCAGCGGAAGATGCGCGCGCTCAGCAGCATGCCGCCCAGCGCCCAACAGAGCAGCACGACGATCCAGAGACTGAAGTGCGCCAGCGGCTCGCCGCCGGTGGTGACGCCGCGCAACGCATCGATGAATTGCGTGGAGGGAAGCAGATGGAGTGGTGCGCTCACCGTGCTGGGAAAGCGATCTAGTGGGATGTAGGCGTCGCTGAGGAAGGCCAGGGGAACCGTGAGGACCGACGCCAGGTTGTTCGCGCTCTCCGCCGTCTTGGTCACCGCCCCGACCAGCGTCCCCAGAGACACGAACGTCAGCGCGCCGATGGCGAGCATCGCGATCATGTCGAGCACGTTGCCCGTGAAGTGCACGTGAAAGAAGACGCTACCCGCCAATGCCAGGATCGACGACTGAAAGGCCAGCAGCGTGAGCCGGTAGAGCACGAGCGCCGCGAAGAAGACCCACGGCGGCAGCGGCGTGAGATAGATGCGCCGCAGAACTTTTTGCTCGCGGAACTGCGCCAGCATGACGCCCACGCCGAAGAAGCCCAGGGTCAGCACCTGCGCTCCGATCAGCCCGGGCACCAGGAACGCCGAGGCTTGGGTCGTGTTGCCGAAGCCGAACGCGAACGAGAAGAGCACGAGGAAGAAGATGGGCATCGCGAGCGCCCAGAACATCATCTCGCCGTCCCGGAACAGGTACCAGACGAAGTTCATCTTCGTCTGCGCGAGCAGCATGCGCAGCGTGCTCAAGCGGCGCCCGCCTCCGCGTCCTCGGCGATGCGCTCGCCGGTGAGATTGAGGAAGGCATCTTCGAGCGTGGCACGCCGCATGTCGAGTGCGTGCAGCTGCGCGCCCTGCTCGTCGACGGCGCGCACCACTTCGGCGAGTACCGGACCGGGATCGAGTTCCGTCGCCAGCACCCAGCGCGCGCCCTCGCCGTTGCCGGGTGCCTCGTGCCGCCAGCGGCCGGCGCGCGCGATGCCGTTACGCGGTGCGAAACCCTCCGCCTCCACGGTGATCGTGGAACCGCCACCTGCGCCGGCGATCAAGCGCGCCGGGGTGTCGCGAGCGATGATACGGCCTTGCTGTACGATGCAGATCTCATCACAGAGGCGTTCGGCCTCCTCGATGTAGTGGGTGGTGAGGATCACCGTCTTGCCGGTGCGGCGCAGATGTTCGACTTCGCCCCAGAGCACCCGGCGCCCGTAAGCGTCCATGCCCGCCGTGGGCTCGTCCAGGAAGGCGATCTCGGGATCGTGTTGGATGGCCAGCGCCAGCGCGAGCCGTTGGCGTTCGCCACCGGAGAGGCCGCCCACCGGCTGGCGTTCCTTGCCCAACAGGCCGACGCGCTCGCACAGCGCCGCGGTTGCCGGGCGTAATGCGTAGTAGCGCGCGTAGAGTTCGAGCATCTCGCCGACGCGCGCCTTCTCCGGCAGCGACGTGGTCTGGAGCTGCGCGCCGAAGCGTGGACGCAGTCGCGCGAGCTCGCGCGGATTGGAGGGATCGAGCCCCAGCATGCGCACGCAACCCGAGCTTGGTTTGGTGAGACCGATACAGCACTCCAGGGTGGTGGTCTTGCCCGCGCCGTTGCGGCCCAGCAGCCCGAAGATGGTGCCGGGCATGATCTCGAAGTCTATCCCGCGTACCGCTTCGACCTCGCCGAAACGCTTGACCAGGCGCGTCACCGCGATGCTCGGGTCAGTCATCACCGCGCCCCTTCGTCGTGCAGGAGCACTCCACCCGGCAAGAGGATACGGGGGCGATGCCAGCCACCCACCGCAGACCCACTCGCCGACGCCCGCAGGCTCGCCTTGTTGCGCGCGGCGCATTGATCGTCGTCGCGTTGATCGCCGTGGGCCTTGCCATCGGCGGGGGTACCGCGTTGATCGCCAACCACCTCGCCGCCAAACCAGCCACTACGCCGCAAGTCGTCGTCGCGATGACGCCGCCGCCAACCGGTTCCTATCAGACCTCCATACCCACTGCCGTCCCCGCCAGCCGCCGGTTCAGCACGGCCAAGCCGGAGCAGATGACCCCGGCGCCGACGCTGCCTCCGACGCCCGAGCCGCCGGCACCCCTCGCCTCACCAGCGCGCCAAAGCGCAACGGTGACGCCGCTGGCGACACCGGTGGCGCCAGCGCAGCCGTTCGCCGCTGCCTCAACGGCGCCCCAGCCGGTCGCGGCGCGAACGCCCGCCGCGCGCGCGGCGCGCACGATTGCGCCGGGGCCGCTGGCGCTTGCCCTCACGCCGTCTCCGGCGGCATCGATCGTCCCCGTGGCCGAACAGTTTGTGCGCGAGTACCTGCGAGCACTCGACCGCGGCGACGCGGCCGGTGCGTATGCGTACCTGGGCGGGAAGCCGGGCGAGCCGGGCATCGTGGCACAAGAGGAGCCGCTCGCCAAGGGCGGCGGCCTACGTGTGCTCTCGCTCGCGGCTACCCCCGACGGTATCTCCAGCGCGGTCGTGCACGCGCGGCTCGAGAGCCGCGGGGTACGCTACCGTGCCACGTACTATATCGAGCCGTTCATGAACGGCCCGCACGATCTCGTGATCGAGCACGTCGACCTCCAGCAGGAATCGGGTTAGGCCTCTTGGGCTAGGCCTCTTGGGCTAGGCAAGGCTTTGGTGCTTGCCGCGCCTAATATCGAGCGAACGCAGTTCTGAGAGCCTTGGGGGGGTGAGGACTCACGATAAGCGTACGCCGGCGCCTCTTGCTCCTGATTACGGTCCCACTGGCGATGGTGGTGGTCGTCGTGGCGGTGTTTGCGGCGGCTCAGCGCGGCGTCGCGCGCACGGACGCCTGGGCACGACACTCGTACCAAGTGCTGACGCAGTCGGCGCAAGCCGAGAGTGCGCTGGTGGAGGCGCAATCCATCGCGCGTGCCTATCTGCTCACCGGCGACGCGCGCCTGCGCCGCGCCTATGACGCAGCGGCCGGTCGAGTACCGGGCTCCTACGCCGTGCTGCTCTCCATGGTAAGCGACAATGCCGAGCAAGCGGCGCGCGTTCGCGCCCTGTCCGCGTTGGCTGGATCCGAGTTGGCGTGCCTGGGCCGGGAGATCCGCGCGCGGCGCGGCCTCGCCGCGTCCGGGGCGGCGGCGATCGAGGGGGCATGCTTCCGTAACGGAAGGCAGATCGGCCGGCAAGTGGATGCCTTCAACGCGGCGGAACTCACGCTCAAGAGCGAGCGTGAACGGCGCCTGCAGCAAGCGCGGCAGCGCCAACAGGTCCTCGTGCTGGGTGCCGCACTCGCCGTCGTGCTCGTGACGCTGTTGGCCGGGATCGTTTTCGTGCACGACGTCGGACGGCGCCTGGAACGCCTGGCCGAAAAGGCGGGGAAACTCGGCGGCGCAGACGCCCCTGCGCGAGCCGGCGGTGGCCGTGACGAACTGGAACTACTCGACGCGCTGGTGGATACCGCGGCGCGTGCGATGCGCGAGCGCGGAGAGATATCCGAGCGCTACCGTCTGCTGGTTGAAGAGGGGCGGGACATGATACTCTTCACGCGGCGTACGGATGGCGCCATCATCGACGCGAATGCCGCGGCCATCGCCTGCTACGGGTATACGCGTGAAGAGCTGCTTGGCATGAACGTGCGCGATTTGCGCACGGAGTGGGCCGAGCGGACGCTGGGACCGTTCCCCGCTCTCGACGAGGAGTTCATCCGCCTCTACATCAGCGAGCACCACACCAAGAGCGGCCGCGTCTTCCCCGTCGAGAGCGCCTCCCGCGTCGTACAGGTGGGCGGCGAACGCGTCGTGATGAGCGTCAACCGCGACATCACCGAACGCCGTCAGGCTGAGGCAGCACTGAGTAGCGCGCGTGACCGGGCGCTCGAGGCGTCGCGCCTCAAGTCGGAGTTCGTGGCGACGATGAGCCATGAAATCCGCACGCCGATGAACGGCGTCATTGCGATGGCGGATCTGCTCGCTGGAACCGGACTCGACTCAGAACAGCGCGAGTACGCCGCGACCATCAAAGAGTCCGGCGAGGCGCTCTTGCGGATCATCAACGACATCCTCGATTTTTCGAAGGTGGAGGCCGGCAAGATCGAGCTCGATCTCCAGACCTGCTCTCCGGCGCGCATCGTCGAGGGCACTGCGCAGATCGTCGCCTCGGCCGGCAACGTCAAAGGTATCGAGGTCATCAGTTTCGTGGACCCCGAGTTGCCTACGACGGTCGTCGCGGATGCGGGGCGTCTGCGCCAGGTGCTCGTCAACATCGCCGGCAACGCGGCGAAGTTCACGGATCGCGGATACGTCATCATCCGCGCCAAGCGCTTGAGCGAGCGCGGGAAGAGCGTCCTGGTCCGCTTCGAGGTCGAGGATACCGGGATCGGCATTCCGGACGCCGCACGCGAGCGGCTCTTCGCACCGTTCGCGCAGGGCGACGGTTCCACGACGCGGCGGTACGGGGGCACGGGCCTGGGGCTTTCGATCTCCAAACGTCTGGTCGAATTGATGGGCGGTGAGCTCGCCGTGGAGAGCGCGGTTGACCGCGGCTCGAGGTTCTGGTTCACGCTGCCGTTGGAGCGGCTGGAGGATCCGGGGGCCCCGCTGCACCTCGCCGCATTCAGCGCGGCGCGAGCGTTGATCACGGGTGTCGACGGCCCCTCGCTCTGCGTCGTTGAACGCTACCTTTCGTCGTGGGGTATGACGTGCCGCAGAGAGCCCGACCTCGCGGCATCCTCCACGCTTGCCGCGGATGCGCAGCGGGCCGGAGAGCCGTTCGACATCGCCGTCGTCGACATCGGACAGGTCCATGCGGGCGAAATCTGGGTCGCGGCGGCGGTGACGGCGCTGCGGCGCAGCGTGCGCAACGTGATCTTGTTGGCGCAGCCGGGCACGCGTCATGAGGGCGCGGTACTCAAACGTGCCGGCATGAGTGCTTACGTCACCAAGCCGGTGCGTCAATCGGCGCTCTTCGACGCGCTCGCGTCGGTGCTGGCGGAGCATGACCGTGACGTTGCCGGACAAGATCAAGCGGCGGCGCTTGCGCAGCCGCTCGAGAGCACGGAGCCGTCCGCGGAGGCCCGCGAAATGGTCGTGCTCTTGGCCGAGGACAACGCCATCAATCAGCGTGTGGCGCTCAATCAATTGCGTAAACTCGGACTCGCGGCCGTCATCGTCGAGAATGGGCGCGCAGCGGTAGAGGCGCTCGCCGCCGGAAGCTTTGCGGCGGTCCTGATGGATTGTCAGATGCCGGAGATGGACGGGTTCGAGGCGACTCGCGCAATCCGCCGTGCCGAGGCGCGCAGCGGCGAGCACGTTCCGATTATCGCCATGACCGCCAATGCGCTGGAAGAGGACCGGCGTGCCTGCATCGCCGCGGGCATGGACGACTACGTCTCCAAGCCTGTGGACTTCGTGCAGTTGCGCGAAGTGCTGCAGCGCTGGCTGCCGTCGGAGGACCGTGCGCTTGGCTAGCGGCTGCGCGTTTGACGAGGAGCGTCTGCGGGAGCTTTTTGGCGAGGACGAGCGAGAATTGGCGGTCTTCCTGCGCTTTGCCCTCGAGTCGATCCGCGAAGTCGTGGCGCGTTTGACCGGCGCGGTGGCCCGCCGAGACGGCGCTGGCGTGCGCGCGCTGGCGCACGAGCTCAAAGGAGCCTGTGCCAACGCCGGCGCGCCGGTACTGGCCGGATTGGGGGCGCGGGTGGAGCAAGCGGGGAGTGCCCGATCGTGGACGCTTGCCGAACGGTTGCTGGAGGAGCTGCAGGATGCATTAGCTGACGGCGAGTGCTACGTCGCGGATCTGACGCGGCACGGATAACGCTGTCGACGCTTGGCGCCACGGAGGAGGCGAGCCGATGATGACGATCGCGATGGTCGACGACAACGAGGTGAATTTGGCGCTCTATGAGCGTGTCGTCGCCGACATGGAGGGCTGCGCGGCCAAGACGTTCGCGTCGTCGAAGGTGGCGCTCGAGTGGCTGTCCGTCAACGCTGCCGACCTCGTCGTGGTCGACTATCGCATGCCGGAGCCGGATGGTCTCGACATGATCCGCCGCTTGCGCTCCATGAACGGACATCGCGACGTCCCAATCGTCATGCTGACCAGCGCCAAGGAGCGCGAGACGCGGTTAGCGGCACTCGACTTGGGGGCCAACGATTTTCTCGCCAAACCCGTCGACAAAGTCGAGTTCCAAGTGCGGGTGCGCAATCTGCTGGCCCTGCGTCAGAGTCAGCGCCATCTCGCCGACCGTGCCGCGTGGTTGGCCGAAGAGGTTCGCCGTGCCACGGAGCAGGTGCATGCGCGCGAGCGCGAGACGATCATCCGGCTCTCGCATTTGGCCGAGTATCGTGACGACGACACGGCGCAGCATACGGTGCGGATGGCGCACTACTGCGCGGTTGTGGCCAGGAATCTGGCCTTTTCGGAGCAGGAGCAGGAGTTGCTGCTCTTGGCCTCGCCGTTGCACGATATCGGCAAGGTGGGCATCCCCGACCGTATCCTGCTCAAACCTGGAAAACTCGCGCCTCAAGAGTGGGAAGTCATGAAGCGTCATACTGAGATCGGCGCCGCGATCCTCGCGGATAGCACCTCGGATATCTTGCGTATGGCCGCGAGCATCGCGCTTTCGCATCACGAGAAGTTCGACGGGAGCGGCTATCCCAAGGGGCTGAAAGGCGAGCAGATCCCGATCGAAGGACGCATCTGCGCCATCAGTGACGTGTTCGACGCGCTGACGTCGAAGCGTCCGTACAAAGAAGCCTGGCCGGTCGAGCGGGCGCTGCGGACCATCGACGAGAGCGACGGGTCGCACTTCGATCCCAGGATCGTGCGGGCATTCAAGCAGGGGTTCGATGAGATTATGAAGCTGAAACAGCGCTTTGCGGGCTAGCGCGCTACTGCGGCGGCCGTCCGCCGAAGAGCGCCGGCATGCGGCTGCGGATCGCGGCGCCCAGCAGCTGCTCCACCACTGAAGGCGAGGATGGACACGGCCAGTGCCAGCACATCGCCGGCGAGGATCAGGGGCGTTGCCCCTCGGCTTCCACAGCGCGCTCCAACGCGCGCATGGCGGCGGCCTTGAGCACTTTCAGCCCCAGTGTGGCGCACTTGATGCGCGCCGCCGCCAACGTCTCCGCCCCCAGGTTCTCCATGATCTCGTCTTTACCCAGGCGCAGCATGTCCTCGAGCTTCATGCCTTTGACGGCGTCGGTCAGCATGGAGGCGGAGGCCTGAGAGATGGCGCAGCCTTTGCCTTCGAAGCGGACGTCGGCGATGCGCCCGTCCTCGACTTTCAGATCGACGCGGATGCGGTCGCCGCAGAGGGGGTTGTCGTCCTCCACGGAGATGTCGGGGTTTTCGAGATGGCCGTAGTTGTGCGGGCTACGGTAGTGCTCGAGGATGTATTCGCGGTAGAAGAGCTCGTCCACAAGAACCTTGCTTACAACTTAAAGATGCGTGCCGCCTTCTCGAGAGCCTCGATGAGGGCGTCCACGTCGGCGAACGTGTTGTAGACATAAAACGAGGCGCGCGCGGTGGCGGTCAGCCCCAGCAGCTCGTGCAGCGGCATCGTACAGTGGTGGCCGGCGCGCACGCACACGCCTTCGGCGTCGAGGATCGACGCCAGGTCGTGCGGGTGGACGTCGCCCATGGTGAACGCCGCGACACCGCCGCGTTCCTGCGCCTGCTTGGGGCCGTAGAGGGTGAGGTGGGGCACGGCGGCCAGGCGCTCGAGTGCGTAGGACGTCAACGCGACTTCGTGCTCGCGTACCCAGGTCATGTCCAGCGTCTGGAGGTAGTCCACCGCCGCCCCTAGGCCGATCGCCCCCGAGATGTTGCTGGTCCCGGCTTCGAATTTCCAGGGCAGCTCGTTGTAGGTCGTGCGCTCGAAGGTGACGCGGCGGATCATGTCTCCGCCGGCTAGGAAGGGCGGCATGGCTTCGAGCAGCGCGCGCTTACCGAACAATGCGCCGATGCCGGTTGGGGCGAGCATCTTGTGCCCGCTGGCGGCGTAGAAGTCGACGTCGAGCGCGCGCACGTCCACGCGCAGGTGCGGCGCCGCCTGCGCGCCGTCCGCCAGCACGACGGCACCCGCAGCGTGGGCCGCGGGCACGATCTGCTCCAGCGGGACAATGGTGCCGAGCGTGTTGCTGACGTGCGTGAGCGCGACGAGTTTGACTCCCTGAAGTTTGCGCTCCAGATCGTCGAGCACCACACGCCCTTGGCCATCCAACTCCAGAAAGCGTAACTCCGCACCCGTCTTGGCCGCCAGGAGCTGCCACGGCACGATGTTGGAGTGGTGCTCCAGCCGCGTGAGCAGGATGGCATCGCCCGCGTGCAGGTTCTCGAAGCCCCACGTGTAGCAGACGAGATTGATCGACTCGGTGGCGTTGCGGGTGAAGACGATCTCGTCGGTTGACGCCGCGTTGAAGAAGGCGGCCACGCGTTTGCGGGCCGCTTCGTAGGCCTCGGTCGCGCGCTCGGCGATCTCGTACACGCCGCGGTGAATGTTGGCGTTGTAGCGTTCGTAGTAGCTGGAGACGGTGTCGATAACGCTGCGCGGTTTCTGGGAGGTCGCCGCGGAGTCGAGGTAGACCAGCGGCTTCCCCTTGCTCGTCCGTGTGGCGAGCAAGGGAAAGTCCGCGCGAACGCGCTCGGCCTTCTCGTCGGTGGTATGGGGCGTCCCTGCGATCATCTGCAGGCTCCTTACAGCTTGGCCTCGACGCGCTGCTGCAACCGGGTACGCGCTCGTTCCGAGGTAACGGCGTCGACGATGACGGAGAAGAATCCCGCCACGATCATGCGGCGTGCCTCCCCCGGATCGACTCCGCGCGACTGACAGAAGAAGAGCGTCTCGGGATCGATCTCGCTGATCGTCGCGCCATGATAGGCCTTGACGTCGTTGTTGGCGATCTCCATGCCCGGCACCGAGTCGATATGGGCCTTGGGAGCCAAGAGCAGCGAGAGGCTTCTGAGATTCGAGAGTGAGCCGGCACCACTCTCCAGGATCGCGATCATACCGTCGAAGGCCGCTTGGCCGCCGTCGTTGGCCGCCCCCAGGACCAGTACGTCACTGGTGGTGTGGGGCGCGCCGTGCGTGATGCGTGAGGAGAGGTCGAATGCCTCGTGAGCGTTGGGGAAGAAGAAGCCGTGGGCGCCGCCGGTGGCGCCTTCGCCCACGAGATCCGCCTCATAGACGCCCTTGACGACGTCGCCGCCCAACGTGACCGGTGCGTACTCGACGGTGGCGTCGCGACCGACGTGGGAGCGGCGCAGCGCGTACTCCGTGACGTCGTCGCCAAGCTGCTGCAGCGACGCGTAGTTTACGCGCGCCCCGCTCTGGGCGACGATCTCGGTGACGGAGCAGATGACGCGCGTGCCTGCCTGTGCGGTGGGACGGCTCTCGATCTGCTCGATCACCTGCACGGAGGCGTGCTCCTCGGCGACGATCAAGAGCCGTGGAAATAGCGAGGCCTGATCGACGATCGTGCGCAGCTCGATGGGCTCGCGCAGCTCGACGCCGCGCGGCACGTACACGAACAGGCCGCCGCGACGCAACGCTGCGTTCAGCGCCGTGAGCCGGTTGCTTTCCGTAGGCACGACCTGCCCCAAGTGGGCGGCCACGAGCTCGGGGCGCTCGCGCAGCGCCGTCTCGAAGGGGGCGACATAGGCGCCGGTCGCGGCGATCTCGGGGGCCAGGCGCACGCTGACGGTCTCGCCGTCGTGGTTGACGATCAGCGTCGGAGCATCGGAGTCCGTGGCCTCACCTGCACCGGCGGCGGCAGCGAACGGCACGATGCGCGAGAAGTCGACGGTGGTGAGGTTGCTGCTGCGGGTGCGCGATAAGCGCCACGCAGGCAGGGGCAGGCGCTCGTAGGCTGCGAGGGCGGCCAAGCGCGCCGCGCGCTCCTGTTCATCTTCGCCCAGACGCGCGGAGAGCGCCTCTACCGCGGCTCTACCAACGCCGGACTCGAGTACGAGATCAGGCGACGCCACCGGCGACCTCCTCGCGAATCGGATCGTAACCGTCGCGCTCGATGCGCTCGGCAAGGTCCGCTGCACCCTCCTTGACGATGCGGCCGTCCATCATCACGTGGACTCGATCGGGGTGCAAGTACTGTAGGATGCGCGGGTAGTGCGTGATGACCAAGAGGCCCGTCTCGCTGTTAGCCGAGCGCACGGCGTTCACGCTCTCGCCGACCGCGCGCAGTGCGTCGACGTCGAGGCCGGAGTCGGTCTCGTCGAGGATGGCGTACCGGGGTGAGAACACCGCCATCTGGAGCATCTCTAGGCGCTTCTTTTCGCCGCCGGAGAAGCCGTCGTTGACGTAGCGCGAGATCATCGCGGTCTCCATGCCCAGGAGCTGCATCTTCTCGGTGACCAGCTTCTTGAACTTGGCCGGCGGCAGCACGTCGTCGGGACGCAGTGCCGTGCGCGCGGTGCGCAGGAAGTTCGCGACACTCACGCCCGGGATGGCCGCCGGGTATTGGAAGGACAGGAAGAGCCCGGCGCGCGCCCGCTCATGGGGCGCCAAGGCGAGCAGGTGGGTTCCATCCAGCGTCGCGGTACCGCCGGTGATGGCGTACTTCGGGTGCCCGGTGAGGGCGAACGACAGGGTGGATTTCCCCGAGCCGTTGGGGCCCATCAGGGCGTGCACCCGGCCGGGTTCGACCGTCAGATCGATGCCCTTTAGAATCTCTTTCGATTCGACCGAAACCCGCAGGTCTCGGACGATCAAGCCCTTCTCCAACTCAGGAATCCTCTCGCATGAAAGTTGAGGTGAAACGTGCGCCTCCAAGTCTACCGAGCGCTCGGGAGAAAGTCAAGAAACCTCTGGTTTTTCTTCCGGATACCGTGGTATACTTCGCAAGGGTACGGCCTTCATCGTGCCGGGAGCCGGTTATCGTGGAACCATCTGAACGAAGCTTTTTTCAAGGGACGCGCGGGAAGATCATCGAGAGCCTCGGACGCACCGGTGGCGCCACGGCCCGCGAGATCGCAACCGAACTAGGATTGACGCCCAACGCCGTGCGCCAGCAGTTCTCCACGCTGGCCGGCGAGGGTCTCGTGGCGACGCGCTCCGCGCGCCGCGGACCCACCAAGCCCACGTTGCTCTATCACTTGACGCAGAAGGCCGAGCGCCTCTTTCCGCAACGCACGGATCAGTTGCTCCACCTGGTGCTCAATCAGATCGCCGACGAAGAAGGCGGCGACCGCATCGACGACATCTTCCGCCGGATCGGAAAGCGTTCGGCCGAAAAATTCCGGCCACGCCTGGAGGGCAAGGATTACGCGGGGAAGATTCACGAGCTCGCGGCGATCCTGCGCGAACAAGGGGTCATTGCCGACGTCGAGCAGCTGGACGATGGGAAGCTCGTGCTACGCGAGCACAACTGCCCCTTCGCGGCCTCCGTCAGGCGCCACCCCGAGGTCTGCACGCTCATCCACACGGTCATGGATGAATTGCTCCCCGGAACGCAGAATCACACCACTTCCTTCGCCAAGGGGGACAACGTCTGCACGTTCGAGCTCACGGAAGACGCGAGCACGGCCGCCGAGGCGATAGAGATGGGACGATCATGAACTACACCAAGTTCCAGGAGCTCGTGACCGCCCGCGAAGGCTTCCGGTCGATGGACGACGCGTCGGCGACCGGCGAGTACTTCAGCGACTCCTGTGGCGATCTCTACACCTTCTACCTGAAGGTGAGGCACGACGAGGTGATCGAGGACATCTCGTACTTCACCACGGGTTGCGGCTTCGGCACGGCCACGTGCAGCCTGCTGGTCGAGATGGCGCGCGGCAAGACGCTGAACGAGGCCGCGCTGATCGACGAAGGCACGCTGGATCGCGCGCTCGGCGGCTACCCCGAGAAGAAGAAGGACTACCCGGCGCGCTCGATCGCTGCGCTGCGCAATGCCATCGAGAACTTCCGCACGCGCAGCGGCGGCACGCAGGTGTCCGACGTACCGGCTGACTGGACAGCGACCGAAGAGCTGCAGAACGGGCCCCGCGTCTTTCGCGCCGGCGGCAAGGTCACCGTCAAGTTGAGCTCGCTCAGCTAAGCGCGACCGCGGCCGCATCCGAGCGGTGGTAGCCGACATCGGAGAAGAGCGGCGAGGAGATCAGCAGGTCCGCCGAGCGGCGGTTGCAAGCGATGGGGACGTCGTGCAGCACCGCCAGGCGCAGGAGCATCTTCACGTCGACGTCGTGCGGCTGCGGCGTGAGGGGATCCCAGAAGAAGAACACCACATCGATGCGCCGCTCGGCGATCATCGCGCCGACCTGAGCGTCGCCGCCTAGAGGCCCGGAGAGCAGCAGCGTGATCGGCAGGTCGAGATGTTGCAGCACGGTTTGCCCGGTCGTGGCCGTGGCGAAGAGATTGCACTGCGCCAGCGTTCCGCGGTTGAACGCGGCCCATTGAGCCATCTCCTCCTTGCAGCGGTCGTGGGCGATCAAGACGACGGATAAGCGATCCATGGGCAGCATCGTACCCAGGCTGGTTTAAGAGTAACGTAAGGGCCGCTTAGAGTCCCTGGAGAAACGGGTTGTGCGCGCGCTCGCGTGCGATCGTCGTGCTGCCCCCGTGTCCCGGGTAGACGATCGTAGCGTCGGGCAAGGCGAGCACTCGCTCGCGCAGCGTCGCGAACATCCGCGTGCTGTCGCCGCCCGGCAGATCGGTCCGCCCGATACTCCCCAAGAAGAGCGTATCGCCCGTGAAGGCGAGTCTCTGGTTGCCGTGCGGCACGAGAAACGTGCAGCTGCCGGGGGTGTGCCCGGGCGTGTGCAGCACCTCCAGCGTGACGCCACCCGCGCGGATGACCTCTCCGTCGCCGAGCTCACGCTCGATGGCGGCGAGCGCCGGCGGAGCGACACCTAGCCAGGCCGCTTGCGCCGCGAGATTGCGGTAGAGCGGCAGATCGGCGGGGTGTAGCGCGCCCTCGGCGTGGGTGCGTTCCTTGAGCTCGGCCAGTGCGCCGATATGGTCGATGTGGGCGTGCGTGTGCAGCAGTAGCCGCGCGTGCAGAGCGTAACGCTCCAGCACCGCGCTGATCCGCTCGCTTTCGTCGCCGCCGTCGATCACGATCGCGTCACCCGTGGCTTCATCGCCCAGGATCGTGCAATTGCACTGCAGCGGTCCGACCACCAGTTGTTCGAAGATCATCGTGACGCGGTGCCTAGTCGATGCGGGCCGCTACGCCGACGCCGTCACCGACCGGTAGGATGGTGGCGTCGAGCTGCGGGTGGTTGAGAAAGACGTGATTGAAGCGGCGGATGGCTTTGGTGGCTTCGTCGTCATCGGCACGCTCCCGGCCTGCAGCGCGGCCGTGCCAGAGCAGGTTGTCCACGACGACCAGGCCCGAGAGCTTGAGCAGCGATACGGCGTAGTGCAGATAGCCTTCGTATTCTTCTTTGACGGCGTCGATGAAGACGATGTCGAGATTGCGCTGCTGAAAAGCCGGCAGCACCTCCAAGGCCGGCTGATTGATGACCTCGACGCGGTCGTTGACGCCGGCGCGCTCGAGAAACGAGGTCGCGATCTTGGTGCGTTCGATGTCGGGATCGACGGTCCAGATCTTCCCCGCCGGCGGCATTGCCTGCGCCATCCACAGCGTGGAGAAGCCGTAGGCTGTGCCCAGTTCCAAGATGCGGTTGGCCTGCATGCAGTGCACGAGCGTGGCGAGCAAGCGTGCCGAAGCACGGTCCAGGATGGGTATGCCGTCGGCATGACCGAGCTGTTCCAACTCGAGCAACAGGGCCGGCGGTTCTGGGTGCAGGCGTTGGAGGTAGGCGAGATCGTCCGACACGTCACACTCCTTCGATTGAGATGCACGGCGGCGTTGGCGCCGCGCTGCTGGAAATCCTGGCTGCGCAGGAAGCGCTGGAGGGCGGCGAGTAGGAGGTCCATACGCCACGATAATGTGTGAGAGAGGACGGGAAATGGCACTGTTGACGAAAGCAACCTACACGCCGAAGAAATGGTCGTACACGAGCCTGCAGGGGATCTCCGAGCGCACGGTCGGCATGCACTTTGGGCTGTATGAAGGATACGTCAAGAACACGAATCTGCTCAACGAGCAGCTCTCGGAGTTGATTGCCTCCAGCGGCAGCAAGGGCTCCGATCCGAAGTTCGCGGAGCTGCAGCGGCGTCTAGGCTTCGAATACAGCGGAATGCGCCTGCACGAGTACTACTTCGACAACCTCACGCCCAACGGCACCGGAAAGGCCGGGAGCAAGCTCTCCGCGGCCATCTCCGCGAGCTTCGGCGAGTTCGAGAAGTGGAAGTCGGAGTTCTTCGCCATCGGGGGCATGCGTGGCGTGGGCTGGGCCATCCTCTACCAGGATCCGACGAACGGCTGGCTCACCAATGCGTGGGTAACGCTCCACCAGGAGGATGCCCTCGTGGGCTTCAACCCGGTGCTGGTGATGGACGTGTGGGAGCACGCGTTCCTCTTGGACTACAAACCATCGGAACGTGGTAAGTATATCGAAGCCTTCTACGCGAACATCGACTGGAACGCGGTTGAGGCGCGCTTGAAGTAGACTATGGGGGCGGCGCTCCGGCGCCGCCCTCCGTCGCCGCAAGCAAGGAGGACGATCGTGAATAAGCTGCGCCTGTTCCCCTTGAAATCCGTCTTCTTCCCGGGTGCGACGATGAACGTTCACGTCTTCGAGGAGCGCTACCGCCGCCTGGTGCGCGAGTGTCTCGAAGACGACGATCCCTTCGGCATCGCACTGCTGCGCGAAGGTGCGGAGGTAGGTGATTCCTCCTACAATCCCCATTCCATCGGCACTGAAGCGCGCATCTTGCGCTGCGATCCGCTGCCCGAGGGCCGTTATCTGCTAGACGTGCGCGGCGAACGCCGTTTTAGCATCGTGCGCCTGCTCGCGCGCGAGCCGTTCCTGGTGGCGGAGGTTGAGTATCTCGCCGAGCCGCCGCCCACGGCTGCCGCGGGCGAGCTCGTGGCGCGCGCCCGTGCGGGCTTGCCCGGTTATGTGGACCTGCTGGCGAAGATGGCCAACGTCGAAGTGGATCTGCCGGAGGTGCCGGACGATCCCGTGGTTGCCTCCTACGTGATCGCGCAGACGCTTCAAACCAACGACGCCGCCAAGCAGCGACTGCTCGAAGTCTCACGCGCCGACGAGCGGCTGCGTGCTGAGCTGGCGGTGCTGCAGCGCGCGACGCAGGCGCTGGAGCGCATCGCCGCGCAGCGGGAGAGCGCCGCGCGCGGCGAGCCGGCCACGAGCGGCGAGCGCAAGGACCAGGAGCGCCTGTTCGGCGTCTACTTCTCTCCGAACTAGGCGGAGGCCGCGGCGCGCTCGGTCGCAACGATGACGTTGCGCATCAGGGCGACGTTGGTCAGCGGTCCGACGCCACCCGGTACCGGCGTGATCGCCGCAGCCAGTGGTGCCACCTCGTCGAAGGCGACGTCACCCTTGAGCACGCCGTCGACGACGGTCGTGCCCACGTCCACCACCGTCACGCCCGGGCTGACCAGCGGCGCGGTAATCAATCCCGGCACGCCTGCGGCCACCACCAAGACTTCGGCGTCGCGTGTGTGACGCGCGAGGTCGACGGTGGCGACGTGCGTCGTGGTGACGGTAGCGTCGGCGGCAAGCAGCAGCAGTGAGACCGGCAGGCCCACGACCACCGAACGCCCGACCACGACGGCGCGCTTGCCGGCCACCGGCCACGCCGGCGAGGCTTTCAGCAGCAGCAGCACCGCCTGGGGCGTTGCGGGTACGAAGAGCGGATGGTTGCCGTACGCCAGCCGCCCCTGGTTGGAGGGATTGCTGGCGTCCACGTCTTTCGACTCGGGAATGAACGCGGCGATACGCTCGATGTGGAGGTGGCGGGGCAGCGGCTGATGCAGCAGCACGCCGTGAACGCCGGCGTCGGCGTCCAAGCGCTGTAGACGCCGGATGACCTGCTCGTCCGTGGAGTCGGCCGACAGCTGCTCGAGATCGACTTCAATTCCGATCTTCGCGCCCAGCTTGAGCAGCGAACGGGCGTACGCCAGGCTGGACTCGTCCTCTCCCACCATCTCCACGACCAGGCGCGGAACAGTGCCGCCGTCGCGCAGGTTCTGCGCTCGGCGCGTCAGGTCGGCGGTCAACTCGCGCGCCAAGGCGCGGCCGTCGAGAATGGTGGCGGTGGTCTCCAACAGCATACTCCGGTGGGGTGAAAATGGCGGCACAGGCTTCGGGGGCGTGTGGGCGGGACCCTGGCCCGTGGGGCAGAAGGCGTGGCAAATGCAGATAACGCTCGTGGGGCAGGCCGCCCCGGTCTTTACCCTACCCGCGAGTGACGGCGCTCGGATCTCGCTGGCGAGCCTGCGGGGCCGGCCGCTGGTCCTGGCATTTTTTCGCGGCACCTGGTGACCGCGTTGCCGCAAGCAGCTCGTCGAGCTGCAGCAGGCCGCGGAGAGCTGGAAAACGCGTGGCGTTGCCGTCCTGGGCGTGGTGGGCCAGCGCCCTGTGCCGGTGCAGCGCCTGCGCACGAAACGCGGCATCGAATTCCCGATCGTGATCGATGCGGACCGCTCGATCATCAAGCGTTTCGGCGTCTATCACCGCTTCGGCTTCGATGCGCTCAACATCGCCCGGCCTGCCATCTTCGTGCTCGACGCGTTGGGTATCGTGCGCTGGGAGCATATCGCGCGCAACCAGCTCGACCGCCCTTCGATCGCGCAGATCGACGCCGCGCTGGAAGCCATGGCGCGGGAGCTGGTTCAGGAGCGGTAGGCGGCCCAGATCAGTCCAAGGGCGAGTTGCAGCGTCTCGCCGCGCATGCCCGCCGCCGCCGCGACCGCGATCGGATCCTGGCCCCGTAGAGCCGCGAGGTTCTGCACCGGCGTGCCATGGCGCTCGGCCGCGAGGATGCAGGCCAACGCCACCGCCGATGGCGTCGCTCCGGCGGCATGCATCTGCGTAAGCGTCGGGGCGGTCACGCCGAATTGATGCGTCAGCAAGGCTTGGAAGGCGGCGTAGCGCGCGGGCGTGGCATCGGGCAGAAGCATCGCGATGCGCCCCAGCAGCGTGCGTGCCTGCGCCTCGTTGACGAGGTTCGCGGACTCGTCGGCCGCGTGCGTCGAGGTGGCGAACGAGGCCTGCGCCGCTTGCGCCAGCGGCAGCAGGCGCTCGAGGTCGCTTTGCGCGAGATCGCCGTGTGGGTAATGCTTCACGTCGCCAAAGCTCTGCATGTAGCGGTCGATCACTGCGGATTCGTCGTACGCGAGCGCCATCGAGCCGCGCGCGGCATCGACGGCGTACAGCAAGTTGCCGGCGCTGGCCGCCACGCCATCGCCGATGCTTCCGGCGCGCGCCAAGACGAGCGCGCTGTTGGAGTTGGGATGCGCGATCTGGTCACGCAGCTCGTCGAGCACCTTGCGGTCGTCGTCGAGAATCGCCGGGGCCTGGTCGAAGGTGTCGGTAGCTTCGTCGAAGAGATGGTTGGTGTCGCGTACCAGCTTCAACTGTTCGTGCAGCAGCGTCGCCAGGCGCGAGCTGTCGCTGACGCCCGCGATGCCGCCCGTCTCGTCCAGCGGGATGTCGTAGTCGAGCTCGCCCAAGCGCTCTTCCAACGCATCGGCGTCGTGCCGCCCGTCTTTGATGCGTGCCTTCACGTCGTCTTTGGCCGCCTGTACTCGTGCCGCCACGGCATCGAGCCGCGCGCGCAGCGCTGCCGTATCCGTGCGCGGCGCGGCGACCGGGGCCGCATTCTCTGCAGCCAGCTGCTGTGCGCGCGGGTCGCTGGCGATCGGTGCAAGCGCCTGCGGGACGAGACCCGAGTAACCCAGCGCCAGTTCCGAGCGCGCCAGCCCCAAACGCGCGGCGGCGTCCGCGGGTACGCTCGCGACGACGCGTTGCAAGGCCGTGCGCGCGTAGGCATAACGCCCCTCGTCGAGATCGTGGAGCGCGTCGCGCGCCGCCTGAGCCGGCGTGCGCTTGTCGATCTCCGGATAGCCTTCAAGGTGCGCGACGCGATCCGGCGAGCCCGGGTGGGTCTCGAAGTAGCGCGAGAAGACGCCGCCGGACTTCTCCTCGATCGAGCCCAGACGCGTCATGAAATCCACCATCGTCTGTGGATCGAAGCCGGCTTGCGTCATCAACCGCAGACCGTACTCGTCGGCCTTGAGCTCGTGATAGCGGCTGACTTTGAGCAGATAGAGGCCCGCGGCGAGATCGCCGAAGCGGCTCACCAGCGGCGAGAAGAACTTGAGGATCGTCAGCAGCGTGTTGGCGCCTTTGACCTCCTCGTACATCTTGGTGATGTGGTACTGCTCTTCGTGCCCCAGCTCGTGCCCGAGCACGGCGGCTAGCTCGTCGTCGTCCTGGATGAAGTTGAGCATACCTTTGGTGATGTAGACCGTGCCGCCGGGGAGCGAGAACGCGTTGGGTGTTTCGCTGTCGAGGATGTGCACGGAGTACGGAACGTCACGACGCAGCGTGTGCGCGGTGAGCGTGGCGAAGACGCGGTCGACCCAGGCCGTGAGCAAGGCGTCGTCGTCCACGCGGCCGATCTGCTCGTCGATCGCCCGCTCGATGCGCTGACCGAATTGGATCTCCGCCTGCGAGGTCATCGCGGCGGCGGGCAGCGGAGCCGCCAGCGCAACCACGAGCAGCAACGCGCACAGGCGCGTCAGCGAGGTTCTCATCGCTGGCGCGGCAGTTCTCCATCGCGGCGCGGCGACCTTGGTCGCATGCCGCTGCGCCGATAGGCCTTCGATGCCTGGGCGCGTAAGAGTCGCCCCCGTGAATCGAAGGATGGGGCTGATCGCGCTGGCGACGGCCGTGCTGGCGGGCTGCGGCGGCGGGGGCAAGGGGGCGCCGTCCGCCGGCCCCGGCGCGCTCGTCGGCGCGCCGGTTGCTAGCTTCACGGTCGCGCGGCTGGGCGGCGGCGAAGAGGGCGTCGGTGATCTGCGCGGCAAGGTCGTGCTGGTGAACTTGTGGGCATCGTGGTGTCCGCCCTGCCGCCAAGAGATGCCCGATCTCGAGCGCTTCTCCCGCGACGCCGGCAAAGACGGCATCGACGTGGTCGGCATCAACGAGGGCGAGTCCGCGCAGACGGCGGCCGCGTTCGCAAAGAAGGCCGGCGTGACGTTCCCCATCCTGCTCGACCTGCAGCAGCGTTACGGTGCGGCGTTCGGTGCGCTCGGTCTGCCGACGAGCGTCTTCGTCCGCCGTGACGGCACGGTGGCCGAGGCTATCGACGGTCCCCTCACGTACGCGCAGATGCAAGCCAAGAGCAAGCGCGCACAGGAGGCACGATGAGCGAGGCGGCGCTGGCGGCGATCGCGGCGCTGGCCGTCGCGGTTCTGACGTTCGCCCAGGATGCCGTGCCGGGCTTGACGTTCTACCACACCTGGCAGTACGCGCTAGCGGTAGCCGTGGGAATAGGGCTCGTGGTTCGCCATACGTTGCGCCGGCGCCGTTACCGCGTCGCGATGCTGGGTGTGGCGGCGATCGGTCTGGCGGGACTCTACGCCGGCTTGACGGGGGCGGACACGGAGTTGCTGACGCGCGGACCGGGGCAGGTCGTGCACGCCGCGAAGGGCGCGGTGGTGCGCTTTCCGATCGTGGACGGAGCGCAGGTGCGCACGGGGAGCGCCACCCTCGACGTGACCGGCCGCGGCGCACTGCGGCCGGGCGGACGCAGGTATGTCGGCACCTCGATCCTGCTCTCCCAGATGCATCCCGCGGCGTATATCGAGGCTTACGATGCGGATGGACGCCACCTCACCGTCACCCAGCCGCAGGGCACCGCCTTCCTTTCCCCGCTCCTGCTTTTCCCCGCGCGCGCCCATCTGCGCGAGCGCGTCTACGCCATCGACCTCTTCGCGCTTCCAGCTCTCTCGCAGAGCGTGCAGGCGTTCTACTTCACTCCGGCCGACATCGCCGCCGTGCAGCATATTCCGCCCCCGCGCGATGCCGCGGTTCTGGTTGCGGTAACCGGCAGCGGTCACGCGCTGCTGCCGCATGGCATCGCCTTCCTCCGGCAGGGCGCCGCCACAGAGGTGGGCGGCGTACGCCTCACCGCCACAATCGGCCGCTACCCGGTGCTGGTGGTGGCCTCGGCGCCGTGGCCCCCGTTGCTGGCCGGCGGCACGCTCATCGCCTTGGCCGGCCTGGCAATCCGGCGGCGTAAAGAGCGCGCGGCGCTCACCGTCGACGGCACCGCGTAGGGGCCAAACGATGCCGGACAAGCCGCCGGCTGGGCGTCCGCTCCGTGGTACAATAGCCGCAGCAGCCATGGCACTTCGACCTCTGGTCGGCGTCCCAACCAGCGCGCCGGCACCCGGGGCGTTCGGAACGATCGAGCGGCCCAGGCTCTTCGAGCGACTCGACCACGCGCTTGCGTTGCACGTTGCCTGCATCGTCGCACCCGCGGGCTACGGTAAATCGACGCTCGTTCGTCAGTACCTGGAACGTACCGGGCGTCCACACGCGCGCATCGCGGTTCCCAGCGGCGGCGGAGTGGCGGCGTTTGCCGGTGCGTTGGCCAAGGGGCTGCACGGGCTCGCTCCGCATGCCGCGGCCGATTTCGGCGGTGCGGCGGAGAGCGCGCGGCGCGCGCCGCGCCCGGAGGCGGTGCTCGCCGATTGGTTCGCGCATCTGCTGGCGGGCAAGGCGGCGCTGTTGGCGATCGACGACGTCGATCAGCTGCGTGACGACGCCGGCACCACCTTTCTACGCGAGTTGGTGGAGCGCGCCGGTGACACGAGCTTTCTGATCCTCTCCCGCTCCACGCCGCCGCTGCCGCTGACGCGCTGGCTGGCCTACGGCGAAGTCGATTTCCCCATCGACCTCGCGGAGCTGCGTTTTCGTGACGACGAGGTGCGCGCGTACGCGTTGGGCAGCGGGCTGGAGCTCCCCGCGCGCACGTTGGAGCGCGTGATCCAATTGGCCGAGGGCTGGCCGATGGCCGCCGCGCTGGCGGCCCGTGCCGCGGCGCGAGCCGGCGGCGATCTGCGCCAGATCGAGGGCGCCACGCGCGAGATCCTCTTCGACTTCTTCGCACAAGAGATCTTTGCTGCGTTGCCGGACGAGGTACGGCGCTTCGTGGTCGACACCAGCGTCTTCGACGTGCTCGACATCCCGTTGCTGGAGGCGCATGCGCGCTACGCGCAGGCGCGCGCGGTCCTGGAGCGGCTCCTTCACGACGGTGTCTTCGTGTTCCGCGACAGCAACGACATCTATCGCTACCAGGGGCTCTTTCGTGCCTTCGCTCGACACGAGCTGAAGCGCCGTCCTACGGTGGAGCGTCGCGGAGCGTATCTCGCCGCCGCCGAGGCGCTGGTGGCCGGCGAGCGCGATGCGGAGGCGCTGAGCTTACTCATCGAGATCGGGGAACGGAGGCGGGCGCGGCAGCTCGCCGGAGAGCGCTTTCGCGAGATCTTCCGGGCGGGTCGGGCCGATGCGCTTCTCAGAGCGCTGGACGCGCTGGACGACCCCAACGATCCCGAAGTGCTGGCGTTGCGTGCGCTGGTCCTTGCGCGTACCGAGCGCGCAGGCGAAGTGCCGGAGTTAGTACGCCGCGTGGAGGCGAGCGGCGAACAGGGGCTGGCGCGTCTGCAGGCGCGTTTGGCGCTGGCAACCCACTACTCGTATGAGATGCGCTACGCCGAGGCGATGCAGGTGGTGCGTGCGGAGACGGCCGCCATCTTGCTGCCGCGTACCGTGGCCTTCGATTTCTGTGCCTTGGCGGTCGACGCGCTGACCGAATTAGGGGAAAGCGACGAGGCCCAGCGCTATCTCCAGCAGATGTCGCCGCTGGCGGCGCCATCGCAACGCTTCCGCGTAGCCTACGCCAATATCGTCCTCGCCTTTAATCGCAGCGACCTCAGCCTAGTGGAGCAGTTTGCGGACGCGCTGTTGGCGGAGGCTGAAGCGGAGCACGATCATCATACGGCGGCGCGCGCACGAGTGTGCTTGGCGAAGGTCGCCATGCAGCGTGGCGAATTCGCAGAGGCGCAACGGTTTGCGCGCGAGTCTGCCGAAGCGTTCCGTTTGGTCGGCGAGGTACATAGCGAGACTTTTGCGCTGATGCGGTTCATCCATGCGGCGAGTGAAGCGGGGCAGTTCGAGCAGATGCGTGAGGCCATCGATCGGCTCGACGCGCTCGTCGTGCTCGGTATCGGGCGCTGGGCGTACGATATCTGCGTCCCGCCGGCGCGGGCTTTGGCGCGGGCGGCGTTAGGTGACTTTCAAACAGCGTTCGATGCCGTTGAAGCCTGTCCGGCTCTGCCTGGTGGGAGCTACACGACGCTGCGTGTCGCCGAAATCGCCTTCTATGCCGCCGCAGCGGCGCGCCGGGGGGAAGCCGAAGAGCGTGTCAGCGAGTGCCTTCAGCGCGTGCGGGAGGCGACGCCGGGGATCGATGCCTCGCAGCGCACGCTGCTGGCGTTGATCTATCTTGCTTGCGCAAACTTAGCGTTAGGGCGGCTGGAGCGCGCGCGCAGCCTGCTCCAGCAAATCGGCCATACGAAGAAGACCTTGGAGCATCGGGCGCGCCTGCTCTGGGATGTTTCTTGGGCGCTATACCTCGAGGCGAGCGGCCATAGCGAGGGTGCGGGGCGGCGAAGTGCCGCTACCGAGCGGCTTTCCCAGTCCGGGTTCGAAGGTTTGGCACGGGTCTTCAAACATTTAAGCGTGCCGAGTATGTCTTTGTCCGGAGACCAATCGGCCGGTGCGTCGCTTGGGAGCCTGACCAAGACAGAGTTGGCGACGCTGGCCATGGCTGCCGAGGGCTTGGCCTCCAAGCAGATCGCGGAGCGCTCCGGGCGCAGCCCCCAAACGGTAGACAAACATCTATCGAACGCTCTGCGTAAGTTGGGCTGCCGTTCCCGCGCTGAAGCGGTGGCTCTGGCACGCCGTCACGGTTTCTTGAATTAGCCTTCTACCTAATTTTCGGTAGAGTTTTTTAGGTTTGTCCCGCCTACGATGGGCCCAAGGTACTACTAAACTCTTTTCACCTTGGAGGCTATCGTATGACTCGCGTTCTTGCCGCCCTCGCTCTCGGCGCCAGCATCCTCGGCCTTGCGGCCTGCTCCGGCGGTGCAAGTTCGATCACTCCGCCTACGCAGAGCGTCACGCAGCAAGGGCAGCATCCCGACAGCGGCGGGCTGCCGCCAAACCTCTAGTCGGCTCCAGTCTCCTACCGGGTGAGAAGAACGTAAGGAAGTCGAGACCCCCGTCATGATTGCTACTGCTTGGGACATTCAGCTCGGCCGCGAGTTCGGCGAGCCGTTCACGATCCACGGGACCGGTGCCGCCCCGGGCGGCAGCCTAGCCGGTCACGGCATCGCCGAGCGGCTGCGCGCCGACCTCGCGGGGCTGCTGGGTGCCCGCAAGCAGGCGATCGTCGAGGCCATCTTCGACCGGGCCGGATTCGCCTCGGCCCAACAGCTGCCGATCCGCCCTAACAACCTCGCCGCGCAGATGATCGAGTGGATCGTGGCGGGTTTGGAAGAAGACGACTTCGCGCCGCTGCTCGATTGGGTGCGCGGGCTACATCACCAAGCCGACCGGCGCGCACTGGCCGAGATCGACATCCCGCGCATGCTCGATTCAGGCTGCGCGCTGGCCATCAGCGCCGCTGCCTCCATTCGCGACGACGTTACCGATATCGCACTCTTCTTTGCCGAACTGCGCCAGGAGCTGCAAGGCGCCTACGTACGTTCGGCGATTCGAGCGGCCGCGCCGGCAAAGCCGGTGGCGGCTCCGGGGCGAGCGGCCCACCCCCACGGCGCTCGCCCTCGCCGGCTTGCGGGTGAGATTTCAAAGGCGTTGGGGCTCCAAGAGCGCGCCTGCGCGTTCATGGAGCAATTCGATCGCCTCGGCAACGCGGGCGTGCCCGCCGTCCCGCCGGAGCTGTTGGGCGATGAGGCACCGCTCTCGCGCGCGGAGCTAGAGTTGGTGGCCGGCCATACCGAGACGGCGGCGCGAGCGGTGGCGCGGCTGGACGCCTGGCGGGCCATGACCGCGGTAGAGTTGCGCCGCGAGGAGCGCTGGGATGAAGGCGGACGCGGTACTCCGCTGGCATCACGCATCCTGGCAGTAGTCGACGCCTACCACGAGTTGTTGGCCAAACACCGTTCGCCGTTGCGTGCTCTCGCTGCGTTGGAGCGTGGCGCCGGCGTGCGCTGGGATCCGGAGGTCGTGGCGGCGGCGGTGCGGCTGTTGCGTGAGTAGAGGCGAATGCAAGATGTAGCGCGCGCTTAACAAGCGGTGTGGGCGGCGCGCGCTGGGTGAGGCTTGAGGCCCTTGTGGTCTCGTCTCCCCGCAAAAAAGGGCCGGCATCGATGATGCCGGCCCTTGCTGCGTCTGGTCGCCTAGAACTCGGTGCCGCTGGAGAAGTGGAAACGCTCGATCTTGACGGCTGGGACCACGCATTGATATGAGTAGCCTCCGGTGCGAACCGGCTCGCTGGCGGGCTCGCATGCGCGCAGTGCATCTAGGATCGACTGATTGAAGCGCATGTTGCGAACGCCGCCGACGACGCGCCCGTTTTCGATCAGGAACGTGCCGTCGCGCGTCATGCCCGTCACGATCGTTTGACGCTGATCCACGGGGCGGATGTACCAGAAGCGTGTGACGAGCAGGCCGCGTTTGGTATGCGCGATCATCTCCTCGCGGCTCTTGGAACCCGGTTCCAGTATCAGCGTGCGCGGCTGCGGACCGTAGGCGTTGGGCGCGGGCAAGGCGTGCCCGGTGTTCTCCACGCCCAGCCGCCCCGCGTAGTACGCATCGGTGACGACGTGGCGGCCGATGCCGTGGTCGATCAACGTTACCGGCCGTGTCGCGCTGCCCTCGAAGTCGAACGGCATGCCCAGCACCGCGGGATGCGAGTAGTCGTCCCGGATGGTCACGTTCTGGCCGGCGTACGCGCGGTCGAGCCCGTCGCTCAGGAAACTGGAGCCGTCAACGTAGGACTGCGCGCTGAAGTGCTGGGCCAAGTAACTGAGCAGTTCGCCGCATGCCGCCGGCTCCAGGATCACCGTCCAGTCGCCAACGTCCACCGCGCGCGGATCGCTCCCCAGGCGTGCCTTGCCGGCCGCGCGCCCGCCCACGGCGCTGCCATTGAGCTCGTCCTCGTCGCGCGTGTATTGCTCCGCAAAGCCTGTGGAGGTGGCGGCGTTGGCCTTGACGTTGATCGCGGCATCGGTGGCGTCGTAGGAAGCCACGAGGCCCGCGCTCGTGGCCAGCGTGATCCCGCTCGAGCCGGTGGTCACGAAGCCCGCCCCCCACTGCTCTTGATCCTCCATCTGCCTGAAGATGGCTTTGGCGATCTCGGCGCGGCGCTGCGGTTGAGCCTGCGCCGTGGCATCGACGAAGGCGCCCGGCGGCGTGCCAAACGTTGCCGGTCCCGCTAACGGCTGCAGTTCCGCGTCTTCGGGGGAGAGGTGTGCGATTTCCAGTGCGCGCTGCGCGGCGCCGCGTAGTCCCGCGTCGTCGAGCACGTCACACGAAGCCACGCCTTGGCGTTTGCCTGCCACGGCGCGGATGCGCACGGTGATGCTGCGCTGCGCCACGTTCTGGTGGATCGAGTTGTGGGTGAAGCGCGTCAGCGCCGAATCCTCGTCGAAGACGCAGACTTCCGTAGCAGGAGCCGCCGAGAGCTCGATGGCACGGCGCGCCAGCGCCTCGCGCTCGCTAGCCTGCATAGCCCACCCCCACCGCGACGTTACGGAAGCGTGCGGGTGCGGCACACTGCGAGGTGCGCCCCGTCTGCATCGGTTCGCCTTTACCGCAATTGGGCGTCCCCCACGCTTGCCAGGACGCGGCATCGGCGACGGCGTCGCAGGAGTTCCAGAAACGCGGCGTCATGCCACCATAGGTGGGATTCTTCACCATGCGCGTGCGCTTGCCGTTCACGATCTCCCAACCGATCTGGCAGCCAAACTGAAAGTTCAAGCGGCGGTCGTCGATCGACCAGGAGCGGTTCGACTCCATGTAGATGCCGTGCTCGATGCCGTCGAAGAGCTGCTCGAAAGGCGTCTGCCCGGGCAGCAGATTGAGGTTGCACATGCGGATCATCGGGACGTGCATCCAGGACTCCGCACGCACGCAGGCGTTGGTGGCGCGCCCGAGGCGGCGCGCGGTGTCGCGCGACATCAGGTAGCCGCGCAGGATACCCTCGCGGATGATGTCGGAGCGCACGCTCTTGGCGCCCTCGTCGTCGTAGCCACACGTGGCAAAGCCCAGCGGCAGCGTGTTGTCGACCACGATGGTGACCAGCGGCGAACCGTACTGCAGGCGATCCAGTTGATCGATTTCGAGGAACGAGGTGCCGGAGAAGTTCGCCTCCCAGCCCATGACGCGATCGAGCTCGGCGGGGTGGCCGCAGGACTCGTGGATCTGCAGCGATACCTGCGAGCCTCCTAACACCACGTCCATCGTTCCGGAGGGGCACTGCGGAGCGGAGAGCAGGGCCACCGCCTCTTCTCCGATGCGCTGCGCGTTCTCGCGCAGCGCGGCCTTGCGGATGATCTCGTAGCCGCCGCCTTGGTAGAGGCCGACGTCACCGGGCCAGGTGCGGTCCTGGGCGTCGCCGCCGTCGACGGCCAGCGCCTCGATCCCGCTGCCGCTCTGCGCGATCTCCTGCGCGATCCGGCTGCCGATGCTGGAGTAGAACTCCGACTCCTTGCGCCACAGGTCCATCCAGGCGCGCCCCACGCGGATCTGCGGCGTGACGTGGAGCAGCTGCTCCGCGCCCAGCAGCAGATCCACGCGCTCCGAGAGCGGCACACGGTGGGGATCCTCCTCCATCGGCGTGGCGTAGGTGCCGGCGTGGACGTCGGTGGGTGCCTCGCCGAAGCGCTCCCGTGCGATGGCCGCACCGGCTTTGGCGATCTCTACCGCGCGTGCCGCGGTCTCGTCGATGCCGCGGTCGGAGGTGTCCGGCGAGGCCGCGAAACCCCACGCGCCGTCATAGAAGGCGCGGATGCCGTAGCCGATGCTCTCCTGATCGGAGAGCGTGGCCACGCGCCCGTTGCGGACCTCGATATTCTCGCTGCGGTCGCGCTCGAAGCGCACGTCCGCGTACTGTGCGCCGCGTGCCGCGGCCGTGTCGAGCGCGCGTTGCGCCGCCGGCTCGTACGTCAACCCTACATGCCTCCATCGTGCCCGGCCGATAGGGACGGGCCGCACGCTGCCTTCGCTAACGCGTTTGAGGCGGCCTGGTGACGAGCGGTGTGGGCGTGACGAGCCCAGGAAACGCCAACGCGGGGTCGCGCAGGCGCACGCTGCCCGCGCCGCTGTCTTCGCGCGCGACGAGATAGACGTCCTCGATCATCAGCGGTACGGGTGCATCTTGCGGCAGTGCGGCCTCCACGCGCCGCCAGCCGTTCCAGTCGACCGCGCGCGCCAGCGTGAGCGCGTAGTGCCGGCCGTGGGCGTCGGCGATGCGTAAGCGCAGCCATTCGCCCCCGCCATCGCCATCGACGTCGAGCGAGAACGCGATGGGGTGGCCGCCCAGCACGAGTGCGGTACGGGCGTAGGCTGCACGCTCTCTTTGCGTGAAGTCGTAACGCAGCGCCAGGCAGCCGCAACCGGCATCCACGCCGAGTGCGCCCGCGCCGGCCGGGTAGCTGACGAAGCGGAACCACGCGGGCTGCCACGGCAGCGCCACGCGATGCCTCCCCGTGCCGAGCGCCAGGCTCGCGCGCGCTCCGCCGGCCACGGCCGTGATCACGGCGTCCGCGGGCGCAGCCGGCGCGAGATAGGTGTCGCCTTCCATGCGCCCACCCCCGCTGACGCTCCAACGCACCGCGCCTTGCACTGCGAGCGGGTGCCCCGCGGCATCGTAGGCGGCGGCCTGCAGGTGCAGGCTCTCTCCGGGCGTGGGGCTCACGGTAGGGGCGAGTATCTCCAAGCGCGCCACTTGGGCCGTCACCTCGATTGGGACCTGTGCGCTCAGGCTGCCGGAGCGTATCTCTAGCGTTGCGTTGCCGGCGGCGGACGGGGCGATCAGAGCGCGCGTGCCTTGGACTTGCCCGAGCGAGGCGGGGAGTTGGAGCGTGACGGGCCCGGGCGGAGCCGCCGGATGATCGCCGGCATCGACGGCGCCGATGCGCAGCGCGATCTCCGCGCCGGGGACGGTCCGGATGGAGCGCGGATCCACCACCAAGCGCGCGGGTGGCCCAGCCGGCGCGCTGCTGAGAATCTCGAGCGCGTCGGCCACCGGGCGCTCGCGTCCGTCGGAGGGGTGGTTGAGGAGAGCGGTGCCGGCCTCGCCCAGCGGCCGGGCCACGATGGTCGCGCTTCCGCCGGAGTCGAGACCCATTGCCTCACGTGCCCCGAGCCCCTGGAAGAGCGCGGCGAACTCGCCACGCGTCAAGCCGATCGAGTAGCCGGGCTGATGGCCATCTGCCTCCACCAGCAGTAGTGAATCCGGCGGAGCGATCCCCACTCCGGCGACGGGGAAGCGCGCGCGGGCAGTGCCGTTCGCCGGTGCGGTGGGGTCGTCGGCGGGTTCGCCGTCGCGTAACAGCAGTGGGCCTCCGCCGACGGCTTGCACCACCGGCACGCCGTCGATGGTGACGTCCGGACCCGTGGTGGGATCGGGCTCCAGCGCCGGCGTTCCGATGACGGCCGAGCCGGTGTCCTGTATGCCGACGGCGGGGCGTCCATACCCCGGCGGATGGAGCAGCGCGCCGTCCTGCTCCAATACGTTCGTGGGTTGGTTGCTGCGATCGATGTCGAAGAAGTCGCCGTTGATGGCTGCCACTGCGCCCGTTCGCAGCGCCATCGCGCGGACCGTCTCCGCGTGCCCCTGGTCGAGTTGCTGCGCGCGTGCCGTGCGCACGCTGACCTCCGGATTGGAGAGATCGGCGACGATGACGTGTATCACCAGTGGGCCGTCGGCCGTGCGCAGGTCGTACTCGGCTCGCTCCACGCCGGGCGCAACTTCGTCTTCCACGCGTTGCTGTGCGATCACCGCGGGGAAGGGAGGCGGCGCAGTCAACCGGGCCGGCAGTGCGGCAATCACGGCAACACCACGCGCAAGGGATAGGCCGTCGTGGTCATGCGTGCCGTCTCGCGCAGCGTGCGTAGATCGTAGACGGCGACGCGGTTCTCGCGCGGGCAGGGTACGAAGAGGCGCTGGTTGGCGAAATCGATGCTGGGCAGCCACGGTAGCTCACAGGGATGTAACGCCGGGTGTACCGTGTGCAGTTCCTCGTCGAGCACCAGCACGGTACCGAGCTCCTCCGTCACGAAGACGCGGCGGCGCGCGGGGTCGACGGCAACGCCGAGCGCGAGGCCGGCAGCGTGCCGCACGGCGCGCGTGTGCCAACGGTGGATATCGACGGCAACCACGCCGCCCGCCGGCGACGGCCGCATCGCCGTGATGGCGTTGAGCGCCACGAAAGCCAAGCCGCGCGCGGCGTCGACGGCGACGCCGAACGGGCGCGGGCCGACGTGCAGGGTGCGCGTGACGCGCGCGGTGCGTGCGTCGACTTCCATCAGCGTTCCCGCGTTCGTCGCGGTCACCAGGATCGAGCCGGCGGTGTCACCGCTGAGCGCGAGACCCTCCGGCGTCTCGCCCACGCTCAGCCGGTGCGGTGCGGCGCTGGGATCGTCGCCGTAGAGCGTCAGCGCCCCGTCGCCGGAGGGCGGCAGGTCGCGGCTGGCTTGCGCCACGACGTGCGCCGCAGGATCGGCCAGCAACGCCGCCGTGTCGGGTGCATGGCGGAGCGCGGTGAGGCCGGCGGCGGGGTCGTAGCGCGTTGCGCTGGTGCCCGCCGCCGCCGCCCAGAGCAGCTTGCCGCGGTCGTAGATCGCATCCGCGGGCGAATCCGCCGTGACGAACGTACCCAGCGGCGTGAGCGACTTGCGGGTGTACAGCGTGATGCCGCAGTCGGCGTCCACGGTGGCGAGCGTGCCGTTCAATGCGGGCGCGGGCAGCAGCGTCACGCTGCGCGCGCTCGCGCTGCCGCCGCGCGTGGCGACGATCAGCGTCTCGCCCGCCGCCGGCAGTTGCGCGGGCACGGAGAGATCCGCACCGGCTATGCGCCCGGGCCCCAACAACGCTACCGTGGCGCCGCGCGGCAATTGCAGCGGCATGCGGCTGCCGGCGAAGACGCGTTGCGCGCAGGGGTGCGCGCTCGGGCCCGGCGGCGGCGCCGGCGTGGCTGGGAGGCTCCCCGCGCCGAGCGCGACGTAGAGCGCGGTGAGTAGCGTGATCCCGATCTGCATCACTCGCGAAGTATGATCGCGCCGGGGCAGGCCGATACCTGTCGCGCTGCCAATGTTTCGAGCGCGATGAAGCGCTTCACGATCGTTGCCTTAGCATTGCTGTGTGCCTTCACGGAGCTGCCCGCGCAAGCGAAGCAGCCGGCCCAGCAGGCCGACCCGCCGCGCCTGGCACCAGCCGACGAATACTTCGGACGCCTGAAGATGTCGCCCATCGGTATCGGCAACCAGATTCACGATCTCGGCTTATTGCTGAAATACAATCCAGCCGGCTACGCCGGCCAGTTGGGGCGCGCGCGCATGACCGAGGACGCGCTGATGGATTGGCGCGCGCGCTACCCCAGCGATACGTGGCTGGCCAAAGATGCGTACTTGATGGCGCGCGTCGACGCGATGTTCTACGACCACGAGTCGCACTCACGCGCGTGGAGTCTTATGACGTGGGTGGCACAGCGTTTCCCGCATACGCCGTTCGGCGCCAACGCCAAGGGTGAGGTACGTCATGGGCACATCGTGCCGCTGTACGCAATGCCTGCCACCCCGCCGACGCCGACGCCCACGCCCACGCAGACTCCCACTCCCGCCGCCTCTCCAGCTCCATAGACACCGCAGACACGAGCGGCCAACAAAAACGAGAGCCCGGGAGCAAGCGCTCCCGGGCTCTTTAGTCGTGGGTTGATGCGAGTTAGAACCGCACGCCCAGACCGACGTATGCACCGTTGTGCGAGAAGTCGCCCGGAGCGTTCGTCTTGTTGGTTCCGCGGTCACCCAGGAACCCGAAGTCCAGGAAGACCGGGCTGCTGCCGAAGTTGTAGGTGCCGCCGATCTGGTAGGTGACCACGTGGTACCCCAGTGTCAGCGAGCTCCCCGCGTTCGGGTCGGGGCATGCCGGCGTTCCGGGGGTTGCACCCGCCGGGCAGCCCGGCACGGTGAAGTTCCCCTTCACGTCGGGGTAGTAGTAGACGCTGCCGTAGACCGAGAACGGCATGTTCAGATCGGGCAGTTTCTCGGCGCCGAAGCCGAAGCCGTTCTGACGCGGGTAACCGTAGTTGGTCGTCCGGTTCATCCAGCCCACGGCCACGTAGATGCGCGGGTCGGCAACCTTCAGGCCGAGACGGCCCTCAACGTCGTAGTCGCGTGCCGTGAACGCCGGTACGAACGTCTGTCCGTAGCCGCCGATCACCGTGACGCAGCCTTGTTCGCCGGGACTCGGGCACAGCACCGGCGTGGCGCTGTTCTGGTGGTGGTCGTAGGCATACTGCCGGAAGTCACCGGCCACCATCCAGGGGAGCCCAAAGGCCGGGAACTCGGCGGCGCCGCGGACGGCGTACGAGCCCTTACTGTCGCTGTTGCCTGGAGCGAACTCGTTGTAGGTCTTGCCGCCGAAGATGTAATCGGCTGCGACGTAGTGCTCGAACGGGTTGACTGCGGCGGGAGCCGGAGTCGGCGTTGGAGCCAGCGTTGGAGCCGGAGTCGGCGGCGGCAGCGGCGCCGGAGCTTCCGTCGGTGCCGCAGTTGGTACCGGCGTCGGCACGACTGGAATGTAGCGCACCACCACGAGGTGGCGGCTCTGCTCCCACTGCACGTAGGCGCCCATGCCCTCGGAGATCACGCGGACCGGAACGAGGATGTCGCCGTGATACTGAATGGGGGCAACGTCTAGCGGGCGCTGCTCACCGTTGATGACGACGACGGGCTTGCCCACCGTGACCTTGACCTCTGAGCCGGGTTTACTGACCGTCACCGTTTTGCTGCCGGCGTCATAGGAGACGGTGGCGCCCATTTGCTCGAACATCGAGCGTAGGGGCACCAAGATCGTATGTCCCCGCACGAGTGCTGAGAGCACGCGGCCACTCTTCAAGACGTCCGGTCTAGTGTAGACGTGATGGTCATTGTACAAGATTGGAATCGCGCCCGTAGGTGGGCTGCCGAATTCCATAGGCGGCGCGGCCATGGTGCCCTGCGCGACCACCGAGTGCTCCTGCGTTCCCTGCGTTGGCGCGCTTTGCACGGGTGCTGCCGAGGCCGCCGCCGATCCCAGCCCGCCCGCGAGGAGCGCGGCGAGGATCGCAGTGCTTAGATGTTTCACGAAGTAACCTCCCTAATGGAAATCCAACGGATAGGCTGGTCCACGATTGGGACCTAGCCGCCGCTCGCTCGCCCATCGACCTCCAGCGGACGAGTAGCGGCCCTACCTTGCACTCCTTCGTTCTTCCCCGTGACAGTGCCGAACTAATCACGGGCGAGCGAGTGGGTGCCGTCTTCGTGGAGATTACGTAGCGGGGCTGGGAAAAGTTCCGTTCTCGTGCACGTGGTAGGCGGCTAGCAGCGCATCTTCGTCCTCTGGAGCATCGAGCGCGACTTCCATGGCGACGATCGTGCCCCACGCTCCCGTCGCCAGGTCGATGTGATCGAGAAACTCCAGCAGAAACGTGAATCCGTAGCCGAGCGAGGGCTTCGAGGAAAAGCCGCGCATGAGCGTGGCTTTAGGTAGCTGCGTGAACGGAATGCCGGGGCCGGAGTCCCGCGCGCAGACGACGAGGCGCACTCCGTCGCTGCGCAGATCGACGGCACCGTGGCCGGCATGCTTGAGTACGTTGGTGGCCGTCTCGCTGACGCATAGCACGAGATCATGCACACGCGCCGGCCCCAGGCCACAGCCAAGCGCGGTGCGTTCGGTCGCCACGCGGGCCGCGCGTACGTCTCGCGGTGTGCGCACGGTCACGTCGGCGAGGATCTGTAGGGCCGCGAGCCGGCGCTCGAGCTCTTCACGCTCTGTGAGCTCGAGCTTGCCCCCGGTGGCTGCGGCGATGACTTCGCGGTAAATCTCCCGGCTGCGCGAACGCAGCCGTTCCTCTGCGGCCAAGCGCATGCCGAGAACGTCCGCAAGCCGCGCGGCCGTCTCGCGCAAGTGGATGCGCGCGTTGTGACCGGGCAGAAACGGTGTTGCGCGTGTGGCGAGCAGAACCGCGAGCACGCCCCCATCCGCCTCCAGCGGCGTGAGCGAGAGCGCTCGCCAGCGTTCGGTGCCCGCCGCCAACGCCGCCTGAGCCGTGTTGCGAAAGTCCTCGATCTCCACGGCCGCGCCTGCTAGTGCCTGCTCGAAGGCTCCGCCACCTTCGCCTGAGAGCGGGATGCGCGTGGGCGCTCCGGCCGTACCGGCCAAGAGCACCAGGGTTCGTTCGCCCGGTACGGGGGCGTAGAGCGCGAGCAGGTCGAGTCCGAGCGACGCGCGCAGGTCACCGAAGAGATCGCGCGTGCTGCGCGCGAGGTCGCCCTGCGGTTCGGCGATGCTGAGTGCCGCCAGCTGCGCACGAACGCTCACGAGCTTGGCCGCCAGCACCTCCGTGCGGCGCTCCAGCCAGATCAGTGTGGCGAGGATGGCGCAGAGCGCGATGGTGGCCATGATCCCGAGTTGGGCGTGTACGTAGACGATGGCGTAGCCGCCGCCTAAACCGCCCAATAGATCCCAATGCACGCCGGTTTCGCGCATCCAGCGCAGCAGCGCGGAAACCGGCTCGTGGTTCTCGCGCACGGCGGCGGTAAAGGAGGCGATCACGCCGTCACACAGCACGAAGACGGTGCCGAGCACGGCAAACCGCAACGGTTCGTCAACCGGTGCCCAAGGCCGCACCAGCGTGCCGAAGGCAGCGACGGCGGCCACCAGCCCCGCGATCGACATCTTGGCCGCGTTGAAGGCAGCGCGGTCGGTGCGGCTGCCGCGCGTGTAGATCTCGAGGCCATAGCCGATGAAGACGACGGTGCTGAGCGCCAGTGGCCCCGCGCATGCGAGCAGCGCGCACAGCGCGGGCATCGTGAGGTCGAAGCGCGCGTCCGCCGTCGGCAGGCGCCGCCCCCAGATGGTGGTCCCCGGCGGGAACGCCAGTGCGCGCGAGAAGAGGAAGAAAGCGGTCAGCGTCAGGACCAGTACGGCGTCGTCGATGCGGCCGAACCACGCGAATTCGCCCAGCCACGTCGCCGTTCCGATCAGGGCGACGGCCGCGATGGTGGGTTGAAAAAGATGATACGGCTCGCGCGCCACGGCAGCCGGGTTACGTCGCTTGCTTCTCCGCCACGCGCTCGAGGAAAGCGGTACGGTCGACGATCACGCGCTCGTGCATCCCTTCGGCGATCTTCTCGCGTTCGTCGAACGCGGTCACGGCGAAGGTCACGCGCCGCCCTTCGATCGTGACGATCTCCGCTTCGGCGCGAACGATCATGCCGACGGGCGTCGCCGCGAGATGCTGCACGTCGACTGAGGCTCCGACTGTCACCTGTCCTGCTTCCAGGCATGGTGAGATGCACTGACCCGCGGCTTGCTCGAACATCTGGATGAGCATCGGTGTCGACAGGACCTCGACTCCGGGGTTTCCGGCCTGCGCGGCGGTCATCCACTCCTCGACGCGCTGCTGCGACTGGTACGACCGTCCCGTCTTCAATGGCTGGGGCATAGGGAGGGAGCGTTGGACACCCGCGCCGCCAAGGCCTTCGCATGAGAAATCGGTGCGGGCGAAACCCCGCTGCCCAGCGTGTGGTAGAAGGGCCTGATGTTCAAGCGATGCCGGACTCTCTCCATTCGCCGTGCCGGGACCGTGTTGCTGGCTCTTAGCGTGCTCCCCACCGCAGGCTGCGCCCGTTCTCACGCCGGGGCTAACACCACGCAGACGCTCACCGTCACCGTCGACTCGGCACAGCGCGGCTCGGTGCGCGATTATGCCATGCTGGATGGGCAGGTGCTGCCGCTGCAGGCGGCAACGCTTTCGTCCAACATCCAGGGCAGCGTCGCGGGTGTCTTCGTGAACGAGGGGACGCAGGTGCACCGCGGCGAGCTCTTGGTCAAGATCGACGATACGGTGCTGCGCGCGCAATTGGCGCAGGCGTTGGCGCAAGCGGCGCAGGCGCGTGCCAAGTACCGCTCCAGCCGGCTGCAAGATCCGTTGCAGGCACAGCAGAGCAATGCCGCAGTCGTGAATGCCGAGCAGGCGCTGCTGCAAGCGCGCAATACGCTCGTAAGCACCCGCGCCGCCAATGACGCTGCGCAGTCGACGTTCGAGAGCGACAAGCAGCTGTTCGCGCAGGGCTACCTCTCGCGCAACGAGCTCGATCAGGCGCGTTCCGCCGCGGTCTCCGCCGCGCAGCAGCTCAACAACGCGCAGGCCTCGCTGCGGCAAGCACAAGAGAATCTCGCGAGCGCTCGCAAAGGGACGCTGCAGATCGACGTACAGCGCGCCAACACGCTGGGCGAGGCCGCCAATGTCTCCTCGATGGAGGCGCAGATGCAGCTGATCCGCGCGCAGATCGCCCAGACGGAGATCGTCGCTCCGTTCGATGGCTACGTCACGGCGCGTAAAGTCGACCCCGGCACGCTGGCACTGCCGGGCACGGCGCTGGTGACGGTCAGCCAGCTCGCGCGTGTCTGGATCCGCATTCCCGTTCCAAGCAGCGATCTCGCTTTCGTCCGCCCGGGCTCAGCGGTGACGTTTGCGGTCGTGGCCGATCCCGCGCGCTCCTACCGGGCGATTATCGATTCGGTGAATCGCGCTCCCAGCGAGGGCACGCTCTCGTACAGCGCACGGATCGCCTTCGATAATCCCGGCCTGCGTTTGCGCGGAGGCGAGCTCGTGCGCGTACGGGTCTTGGCGGCCGCGGCCGATGCAGCCGTGGTGGTGCCGCGCGCGGCGGTCTTCCACACGGAGGCCGGGGATCGGGTTTTTGTGGTACGCGACGAAGTCGCGGGTAAGGATGCAGGCAACGGCCGGATGCTGAAGGCGCACGTGGTCCCGGTGAGGGTGGGTGTCGAGAACGATCGGGTCGCGGCCGTCTCTTCCCCGGAGATCACCCCGGGGACGCGAGTCATCGTCACGCGGCCGGATGCGCTTCAAGAGGGCAGCGCCGTGGCGATCGCATCTCCCGGCGGCGGATAGCGCCCGCTAAGCGCTCACAGGTGAATCTCAGTCTCGTGACCTACGATTCCCGGCACATGAGGAGAATCTGGTAGTGAAGTCTTTGTTCAATATAGCGGTGGCGCTCGCGCTCGCGGCCGTCCCGCTCACCGCACGCGCGCAGGCACCCGTGCCGTCGCCTTCTCCAGCCGCCACGGCGCCGACGCTCGAGCCGGCGACCTCGCCGCTGCAGTTGCCCTATCCCGTCTTCGGAACTCCAGTGACCGGCGTGGTCGGTCCCCCTTCACGCGAGTATCCGACCGTCGGCCTCAAGCAGTCTATCGCTATCGCCGTGGCGCGCTCGCCCGTGCTGGCGTCGGCCCGCGCCGACGCGTCGTTGGCCGCGCTGCAGGTGCGCGTAGCACTGGGCGCCGCGCTGCCAAGCCTCTCCGCCAGCGCCGCCACGTCGCGTTTTCGCGGCGCCGCACCCAGCAGCGCGCAGAGCGGCGCCGCCACCGCGCAAGCGGTGACGCAGGATCAAGCGGCTCTGCAAGTGCGTCAGCTGATTTTTGACGGCTTTCATACGGAGGAACAGATCGCGGCTGCTAACGCCGCCTCAGTGGCCGCCGCCGATACCTATCGCAGTGCGCTGCAGCAGCTAGCCTTGAATGTAGCGACGGGCTACTACGCGGCCCTGACCGCCGAGCGCCAGACGGGTGCCGCATTGGCCTCCCTGAAGAACGCGCAGACGCAGCGCGCTCTGGTGGCGGCGCAGGTTGCCGCCGGTACGGCCGCGCGCAGCGATATCTCCAGCGCCGAGCTGCAGGTTGCACAGGCGCGCGTCGCCGTCATCAAGGCGCAGGCGTCGGCGCTGACGTCGCTGGCTTCGTTCGCGGCGACGTTGGGGCTGAGCCCGGAGGAGGTGGTGCAGCCCGTCGATGACGTGCCCGCCGGCAATCCGGGGGCGATGTCGGCGTTGGCGGTACCCAGTTACCAAGATGCGCTCAAGCGCGCCTTCGCGTTGCGTCCGGACTGGTCCGCGGCGCAGGAGCAGGTGCTAGCCTCCGATCGCAGCCTGCGCGCGGCCCGTGCAGTACGCTGGCCTACCCTGGCCGGGAGCGCGAGCGCCGGGAGTTCGAGCACCGATCGCTCCGGCGGCACGTTCCAGCCGTCGTGGAGTGTGGGCGCGCAGCTCACGCTCCCCATCTATGAGGGCGGGATTATCGCCGCCGGCATCAAGACGGCGCAGGAGCAAGAACTGAAGGTGAGCGCCGCGGAGCTCACGACGCGGTTGTCGATCGAGTCGGGCGTGAAGCAGGCGCTGATCGGGTTGGCTTCTGCGGAGGCCGGTCTCGTGGCCGCCAATCAGGAGCGTGCCACCGCCGACGAAACGCTCCAGGCCACGGAGGCGCGCTACAAGGCGGGGGTCACCACGCTGCCGTTGCTGCTGCAGGCGCAGACGGGCTTCACCACGGCGCTGGTCGACCAAGTCAACGCGGCTTACGGTGTCCGGCAGGCCGAGCAGCAGTACCTGTTCGCGATCGGAGACAACGTGAAGATCTAAAAGGAGTGCGCCGCCAACTCTGCCAACAGCATGCCGGTTTGCTTGCTCGCAGGGGGGCCCCATGCTGCGTCGTTTCGTCGTAGTAACGCTGGCTTTGGCGGTGGCCGGCTGCACCAAGATCAGCGCCGGCGGCACCGCCGTCGGCGGGAATCCTTGGACGCAAGCCGGCGTGTTGCGCTGGGCGGAGAACGCGGAGCCGCATAGCCTCAACGTCCTGCTGGACGCCTCGTCGGTTACCAATGACCTCGCGTCGTTCGCCTTCCAGTATACCGTGCGGTACGACGACAAAGCGAATCCCGTACCCGACGCGGTCGTGCGTGTTCCCACGGTCGGCAACGGCGACGTCTCTCGAGATGGGCTGCGCATCACCTACAGGCTGCGTCCCAACCTGCGCTGGAGCGACGGCGCGCCGCTGACCTGCGAGGACCTCAAGTTCACCTGGCAAGCGGTGCTCAATCCGCGCAACAACGTCGTCACCACCGACGGCTACAAGGATATCGGGAGCATCACCTGGCAAGACCCGCACGTCTGCGTGGTACGCATGAAGCGCCTCTACGCGCCTTTTCTCCAGCAGTTGTGGAGCGTGAACGGCAATGCGCCGATCCTGCCCGCACACCTCTTGGCCCGCTACGCCAGCATCAACAGCGTCCCCTATAACCAGTTGCCGGTCACTAGCGGGCCGTTTGAGTACGCGAAGTGGCAGCACGGCGTCGAAGTCGAGCTCAAGCCCAATCCCTATTGGCCGGGCCCCAAGCCCAAGCTCAAGGAGATCGTCTTCAAGACGATGCCCGACGAGAACACGATGCTGGCGCAGACGCAGTCGCACGAGATCGATCTGCTGGCGCGCGGGTCGGCGCACCAGTGGCCGCAGGAGCAGAACATCCCGGGCACCCGGGCGCTGGCCATCCCCTCGTTTCTTTTCGCACACGTGGACTTCAACTTGGAGCGGCCGCTCTTGCGCGACCGCAACGTGCGCCTAGCCATTGCCATGGCGATCGACAAGCACGAACTGGTCAAGAAGCTGCTTCACGGTCTGGCGGACCTGGCTTGGACCGATCAGTCACCGCGGCTTGCGTGGGCCTACGATCCTGCGCTCAAGCACTATACGTTCGACGCCGCCGCGGCGCGCCGGCTGCTGGATGCCGACGGCTGGAAGCCGGGGCCGGACGGCGTGCGCCGCAAGGGCGGCCAAGAGCTGAGTTTCACGATCTCCGCGGCCGCCGAGAGTGCGGCGGGCGGGCAGATGGAGACGCTGATCCAGGCCGATCTGCGCAACGTGGGTATCGCGCTCAGCGTGAAGAACGCCCCCACCACCGTCTTCTTCGAGAACGACGCCAACGGCATCATCCAAGGCGGGAAGTATGACCTCGCGCTGTTCTCGTGGAGCGCCGCCGCCGATCCCGACGACTCGGCCATCTACTCGTGCGAAAACTTCTCGCCCCACGGCCAGAACGACATGCACTGGTGCAACCGCCGCGCCACCGCGGCGATGAACGATGCGCTGCAGACGATCGACCGCGCGCGGCGCAAGGCCGATTATCGCGTCGTCCAAGAGCAACTGCTGCGGGACGTGCCGACCATCATCTTCTTTTTCAGCCGCGAGGTCTTCGTCTATAACACGGACTTCACAGGCTTCTCCCCCTCGCCCGTGATCTCGCCGTTCTACAATACTCAGGCATACGCGATCTAAATGCCGGAAGGAGATGCACGATGAAGCGTGGCGATGCGCTCTCGATGCTGGCGGCGACGGTGCTGCTGCCGTCTTGCGCGCGGGTCTCGACGCAGGAGGCGGGTTCCACGTCCCGCCATCCATGGACACAGCCGCACGTCTTGCGCTGGGCCGACGGCGAAGATCCCGTGGGCCTCAACCCCGTCGTCACGACGCATGCGACGACCTCATGGCTGGCGGAACTCTGGGGAGCCTGGCTCTTTCGTTACGACGAGCGCTTGAATCCGGTGCCGGAGCTAGCCACCGAGGTTCCCAGCGTCGAGAACGGCCTGCTCTCCGCCGACGGCAAGCGCATCGTCTTCAAACTGCGCAAGGTGGCGCGCTGGCACGACGGCCACCCGTTCACGGCGCGCGACGTGGCGTTTTCGGTAGCCGTGATCCAAGACCCGAACACGAACGTCACCTCGCGCGACGGCTGGGATCAGATCGTGCGCGTCGAGACGCCCGACGAGCACACGGCGATCTTCCACCTGAAGTCGCTCTACTCGTCGTTCCTGCCGACGTTCTTTACCACGGGCGGCGCCAACCCGTGCCTTCTGCCCGAACACATCTGCAAGGGGCAGAACGCGAACACCGGCCCCTACAACCAGCAGCCGATCGGTACCGGCCCCTTCAAGGTTGACGAGTGGCAGCGGGGGCAGCACGTCACCCTCAGCGCCAACCCCGGCTATTGGCGCGGACGGCCCGCGTTGGAGCGCGTGGTGTACAAGGTCATCCCCGACGCCAATACCATGCTCACCCAGATGCGCTCGCACGAGCTGGACCTGTGGGTGCAGATGAATCCCAACTACCTCCAGCAGATCGCCGGTGCGGACGGCGTGGACGTCATACGCCGCCCATCGCAATACTGGCGCCACATCGATTGCAACTGCGAGCACCCCGCCCTCAGGGACGTGGCCGTTCGCCAGGCATTGAACTACGCCATCGACCGCACCGCCCTGCTGGAGAAGGTGCTCCATGGCGTCGGCTCGATCAACTGGACGGTGATCTCGCCGGGTTCCTACGCCTACGATGCTAGCGTCAAACGGTATCCCTTCGATCTCGCCAAGGCCAACGCGCTGCTGGACCAGGCCGGCTGGGTGCGCGGTGCCGACGGTGTGCGCGCCAAGGGCGGAGTCCGCCTGCACTTCGACTTCGCGCTATCGACCGGGAGCCCGGCCTACGAGCAGATCATCGAGCTGCTGCGCTCTACCTGGAGGCAGATCGGCGTCGGCTTCGAGACCAAGCACTACCCCACCGCGCTCTACTTCGCGCAGCAGCAAAACGGCGGCATCGTCAACTCGGGGAAGTTCGATCTCGCCATCTTCTCGTGGGGGAATACGCCCTCGCCGACCGACATGTACCTCCTCTACGCCTCCACGCAGATCCCGCCCAACGGGCAGAACGATCTGCGTTACGTCAACCACGAGTTGACGCGCATCCTCGGTCAGGCCCGCGGCACGCTGGACCGCGCCAAACAGATCCCCTTACTGAAGAAGGCGCAGCAGATCATCGCCGCGGAGTGCCCCACGTTCCCACTAGAGCAGAATGAGGATCTCTATCCGCACAATGTCGATCTCAAAAACTTCAATCCCAACGCCAACGCGCCGTTCGACTTCATACTCAATGTGGATATTTAAGCGCGCGCCCTTCCGGCCCAAGGGCCGGATGTTCCGCCACGCCGTCGTGGGGTTGGCGTTGGCTGTGGCGTTGATCGCGATGCTGCCCGGCTGCACGAAAGTGGAGTCGAGCGGCGCGAGCGGACTGCATCCGTGGACGATCCCCGGGACGATGCGCTGGGCCGACGGCGAGGAGCCCGACAACCTCAATCCGTTGCTGTCCACCGAGTTGCTGGTAAACGACCTCTCTGCATTTACGATGGGCTACTTCTTCCAATTCGGCCCGCGCGGGGAAGCCGTGCCCGATCTCTGCGTCGAGGTACCGACTCAGGCCAATGGAGACATCTCAGCCGATGGGCGCACGCTGCGCTTCAAGCTGCGCCACGGCGTTGCTTGGTCCGACGGTGCCCCCTTCACGTCGGCGGACGTGGCCTTCAGCGTGCGCGCGATCCTCAATCCGCGCAACAACGTGCTGAGCCGCGAAGGCTGGGATCTGATCCAGCGCGTCGAGACGCCCGACCCCTACACGGTGGTCTTCCACCTGCGCCAGCCCTTTGCGCCGTTCCTCGACAAGTTCTTCACGCCCGTCGGCAATCCGGCCATTCTGCCCGAGCATCTGCTGGCGAAGTATCCGGATCTCAACCACGTCGCGTACAACCAGCTGCCGGTCGGCCTAGGCCCCTTCGTCTACACGGCCTGGCGGCGCGGCAACGAAGTCGAGATGGCCGCCAATCCGCACTACTGGGGCGGTCCGCTGAAGCTGAAGCACGTGATCTTCAAGATCATCCCGGACGCCAATACCGTGCTGACGCAAGTGCGCACGCACGAGTTGGACGTCGACGTGCGCGTTCCGGCGAACGAGGTCTCGGAGGTCCGCTCGCTGCCGGGCGTGCGCACGATCGACGTCGTCTCCAATAGTTTCCGCCACCTGGACTTCAATCTCTCGCGGCCCGCCTTGCGTGACCTGCGCGTACGTCAGGCCATCGCGCACGCCACCGACCGGCGGGCGATTTGGGAGAAGGTGTACCATCGCGTGGGGGTGGTCAGCAACGCCCCGTTTCCCAGCAGCAGTTGGGCTTACGCGCCGGGGTTACCGGGTTACGCCTACGATCTAGGCGCGGCGGCACGGCTGTTGGACGAGGCGGGATGGCGCCTGGGCAGCGACGGGTTGCGCCACCGCAAGGGCGAAGCACTGCGCTTGACCTTGGTCGGCAATATCGGCAATCCGTTGCTGGACTCGACGGTGCTGGTGATCGAGTCCTCATTCAAACGCTTGGGCATCGAGCTCGAATACAAGCGCTATCCCACGCCGCTGCTCTTCGGCTCGTACGCCGCCGGCGGCATCATCGCGACCGGGAAGTACGATCTCGCCATCTATGCCTGGCAGCTGCAACCCGACCCCGATCTCTCGCTGCTGCTCGAGTGCCGTAGCGTGCCGCCGCACGCCCTCAACTACGTGCGCTACTGTAATCCGGCCTTCGACCGCCTCCAGGAGGATGCCGACACGCACTACGACCGCGCCCGCCGCCGGCGAGATCTCATTGCCGAGCAGCGCATCCTCAGTCACGACCTGCCGTGGATCGTGATCTCGAATATCGAGGAGGTGTTCGCGCTCAATCCCGATCTCAAAGGACTGGCGCCGGATTTGGACGAGGTGTTCTGGAACGCCGCGCAGCTCTCGATGTGAGGACGATGGCGGCGGCCAGCAGCGCGCAGCCGGCGAGCGGCAGCGCGCGCAGGAGGGTCCACAACGGGACCTGGCGCGTCAGTCCGGAGGCCTGCTGTTCGCGGGCCCAGGCGGCCGCTGCGTCTAGCCCGCCGGGCACGTGAAAGTGTTGCGGGAGTGCATCGGGCCAGAGCGGCACGGGATGCGCTGCCGCGAGCGGCGCCAGCGCTAACGCCAGCAGCGCGGGCGCGGCCAGCCACAGCGCGCGGCGCGAAGGATGGAGGGCGGCGACGGCGCACGCCGCGGCTGCGGCAAGCAGCAGGTCCTCGCGCTGCGAAGCCGGCTGCTGCGCGAGGTTGAGCCAGTTCACGGCTGCCAGCTCCACGCCTAGCGCACCCAAAAGCGCGCCCCGCGCCTGCCAAGCGCGCAGCGCGAAGGCTGCCGGCAGCAGCAGCACGATCAGGTCGTCGGCATGGAAGAAGGGGGCGGCAAGCGGCAGCAGCGCACAGGCCAAGGCAACGCTTGCCCGTGGCTCCAGGCGCGCGGCGCGCGCCGCCGCGAAGACGGCCACCAGAGTCAGCGCTGCCGCAGGCACGACCATGAGTGCCGCTGCGTGCGGTAGGGCCGTCGCCAGCAACGACGGTAGTGAAATCTGGATCGCGTCGCGGCTCTCGGCCGCGCCATGGCGAAGCAGGAGTCCCGCGTACTTCGGCATGCTTTCGTGCGCGTAGGCTGCGGCAATCGCCGCTGCCGCCGTCGCGAGCATCGCGGCGATTGCGAATGCGCCCAGGGTGGAGCGCCGTAGACCCGCCAGCGCCGCTATCGCGAGGTTCGGCTGCAGCGCGCTGCACGCCAGCGCGAGTCCGCTGCCGGCCGGATTGCGCAGCCCCGCCACGGCTAGCGCGAGGACGGCGAAGGCTAGCCCCGCGAGTTGCCCCAGTGCCAAGGTGGCGGTCAGCGGCGAGAACGTGATCGCGATCAAGGCGGCCAGCGGTGCATCGCGGCTGCGCCAGCCTGCGACGGCGAACGAGACCGCCGCGGCAACGCCGCAGCAGGCGACGAGCAGCAGCAGCCAAATCCGGCGCGCCTGCTCGTACGGGAGGCGCGCCAAGGCCGCGAACAGCGGCACGGCCGGAGGGGGAGAGACGAACGGTAGCAACTCCTCGCGCGCCGCGTCGACGCCGGGAACGCCGCGCTCGGCGAGCCAAAGCGCCGTGCGGTCGTAGGGAGAATGTCCGGCCAGCGCCGCTCGCCCCGCCGACCAGTAGGCCTCGAAGTCACGCGAGGCCACGCCACGCTCGCGCGCAGGCCGCGGCGCCGTGGCGAGCGCCGTCAAGACCAGCGCTGCGGCGAGCGCGGTGAGCACCGCTCTGGAGGAGATCGGGCTCATGCTGGGTAGCCTACCGGCGAGGCGAAAGGTTTCATCATGCAAGAGGCGTTCATGACACGAGGGGAGCTTCACTAATGCCGCAGCGGGTGCTCATTCTCGGCGGCGGATTCGGCGGCATCAGCGTCGCTCGCACGCTCGAGCGGCTGCGCGAGCCCCTGGACGTCACGCTCGTCAGTCGTGACAACTACGGACTCTTTACCCCGATGCTTCCCGAGGTCTCCACCGGCGGGATCGAGACGCGTCATATCGTGCAGCCGATCCGCGCGGAGCTGCGTAAGACGCGCTTCGTCTTGGGCGAGATCGAGAGCGTCGATTTGGCACGCAAGTGCGTGCGAGTGCACCATCCGCTGCTGGGGGTACCCTCGGAACTCTGCTACGATCACCTGGTGCTCGCGCTGGGGGCCGTCGCCACCACGTTCGGGTTACCGGGCGTCGAGGAACGCGCGCTGCAGCTGAAGACGCTCGACGACGGTATCCGGCTGCGCAACGAGCTGATCCGCATGTTCGAATTGGCGGAGGTTGCCGCGGGCGAGAACGAGCGACGGCGGCTGCTCTGTTTCACGATCGTGGGGGGTGGCTTCACCGGCGTCGAGGCCGCCGGGGAGGTTCAGGAGTTCGTCGATTCGGTGGCGTCGTTCTATCCCGGCTTACGCCCGAGTTGGGTACGCGTCATCCTGCTCGAGGGCGGTCCGCGTTTGCTGCCGGAGTTGCCCGATTCCTTCGGCATCTCGGCGCGCGCAATGCTGCAGCATCGTGGCGTCGAGGTCGTGACGGGGGATCAGGTAGCGCGCGCCGACGCCTCTGGGATCCTGCTGAAGTCTGGGCGGCACATCGATTGCCAGCTCATCGTCTGGAGCGCGGGTTCGCGCCCCACGCCGCAGGTGCGCGATCTTCCCGTCGAGCACGCGCGTAACGGTGCCGTCGTGGTCGAAGCGGACCTCTCGGTTTCCAGTCATCCGGGTGTTTGGGCGCTGGGTGACTGCGCGCAGGTTCCCAAGCCCGACGGGGGCTGGTATCCGCCCACGGCGCAGCATGCCATCCGCCAGGCGCCGTTGCTGGCCCGCAACATCGTCGCTACCGTGCACGGCCGCCCCACCAAGGCGTTCGTTTATACCTCGCTCGGCATGATGGCCTCGCTCGGGCACCGTCAGGGCGTGGCGGAGATCATGCGCGGGCGCATGCTCACGGGATTTCCGGCTTGGTTCCTCTGGCGAACGTACTACCTGCTGCAGTTGCCGGGCCTCGACCGCAAGGTGCGCGTGGCGTTGGACTGGACGCTGAATCTGCTCTTCCGCCGCGACATCGCGCGGCTGCGTATCTCCGGTGAGCTCTCGCCCGATAGGGAGCAGGCCGTGGCGAAGGAGAAGCCCTTGCCGACATAACCATGACAGGGGGGCGCCATGGAGTTTCGTGAACCGGTCGATCAACTGATCCACGACCCGCGCGAGTTCACGAGGGGCGTGCGTTTCCCCGATCCGGGCGACTTGCGCATCTACGACGATACCCTGCGCGACGGCGAGCAGATGCCGGGTGTCTGCTACACGCCGGAACAGAAGTTGGAGATCGCGCAACGCCTCTCGGACATCGGCGTGCACATCATGGACGTGGGTTTTCCCGCCGCGTCGGTGGGCGATCAACGCACGCTGCAGCTCGTGGCGCAAGCCAAGCGTCGCGGCGACCTGCGTGACGATCTCGAGCTGGTCGTGATGTGCCGCAGCAACCGTAAGGACATCGACGTCACCATCGCCGCGCTCGACGCGGTCGACGTGGCGGCGCGCGACGTGACGTTCTTCGTCTTCACCAGCGGCAGCGATCTGCATCTCAAATACAAGATCGGTAAGACGCTCCTGGCGCATGCGGGCCGGCCCGAGTCCGACTGGCTGGATCTACCCGTCTCATGGTATCGCGAAGAGAATCTCAAGCTGCAGTGCGACGCCATCCGCCACGCGCGCGCCAAAGGCGTGGAGCGGGTGGAGTTCGGCGGCGAGGACGGCAGCCGCGGCGATGTCGACTACTTCATCGAGCTCTTCAAACGCGGTTTGGAGGCCGGTGCGGTACGCCCGGCCTGGCCCGATACGGTGGGCACCCTGACGCCGGAGGCGACGCGCTGGTATTGTTCGCGGATCGTGGAGGCCATGGGCCCCGGGGTCACGCTGCTCAACCACTTTCACAACGACTACGGTCTGGCCGCCATCAACTGCATCACGTCGTTGGCCTGCGGCTTCAAGGCATTCACGGTGACCGCCAACGGCTACGGCGAGCGCGCCGGCAACGTGCCGCTACACCAGGTGATGACGGCGCTGCGTGTCTTGTATGGCGTGGAGATCCCGGGCTTCAAGTACGAGCAGCTGCGCGAGTTGGCGCGCTTCATGGAGGAGATGAGCGGCGTGCCGATGCAGTCGCACGAGCCCATCGTCGGCGCGAACGTTTTTACGCACGAGAGCGGGATCCACACGCAGGGCATGCTGATCGATCGCCGCATCTACGAAGCGGTGCCCGCGGCGCTCGTGGGCGCGGAGATGGCCTTCGTCTACGGGAAACACTCCGGTACGGCTTTGGTGGAGCACGCGCTGCGCAAGCACGAGACGCGCCTGGCGCAGGCCGGCGTCTCGTGCAGCCACGCCTTGGCGGTGCGCGTGACCGAAGAGATCAAGCGCTTACGCGAGGAGCGCGCCCAGCGGCGCGAGGCCGCCGCGCTGGTGCGGGAGCATCGCGCTGCGCTAGCGGGCTTGGGCGTAAGCGAGGAGGAGGTCGTGGAGATCGCCAGGGCCATCGGACGCCCCGCGCATGCAGGCGGTGCGTGAGCGCCGCGATCCGTCTCCCATCGCGCTCCCAGGAAGCGCTGCTACACTGAACGTTATGCGCTTTGCCTCTCGCGCCGCCGCCGCGGTTGCGGTGCTTGGACTACTCTCGTCGTGCGGCCACAAGGCCGCCGAGCGCGCGGCACCGCCCCCGCCGCACGTGCAGGTGGCGACGGCGACGGAACGCGCGATCACGCCGGCTACCGATCTCAGCGGGCTGGTGGCACCCTATCAGAGCGTCGGACTCTCCAGTAACCTGGCGGAGCCGGCTCTGGAGGTACGCGTGCAGGAGGGCGATCGGGTGCGCCGCGGCCAAGTGCTCGCCATCCTCTCCACGGCGGACTTGCGCGCCAATCTCGAGGCCGCCGAGCGCAACGCCGCGGCTGCCGATGCCAAGACCGTTCAGACGGATTACCAGGCGCGTCTGGCGATTGCCCAGGGTGACAACGGCGTGACGTCGGCGCGCTCGGCGCTCTCGCAGGCGGCGCAGACGCTGGTGTTGGCGCAAGACACGCTGCGCCGCGACCGGGAGCTGCTCGCTCAAGGCTACGTCGCGTCGCTGGAAGTACAGCAGCAGCAGACGCAGGTGGATAACGACCGGCAGGCCGTGGCCGCGGCCACGGCCGCGCTGCAGTCGGCAGTCGCCAATGCGCAAGCCAACGGCACGCCCCAGCAGGGCCTGCAGGCTGCCGGCGTTGCTGCGGCACGTGCAGCGGCTGCGCAGGCGCGCGCGCAGGCCGATCAGATCCGCGTCCAGATCTCCAAGGCCACGATCGTCGCGCCGGTCGACGGCGTGGTTGTGAACCGCAATCTCAACGCCGGCGAGTATCCGGGAAACCGTCAGGTCTTCACGATCCAGGAGATCGATCGCGTCTACGCGACGCTCTCCGCCTTCGCGGCTCAGGTCGTCGATCTGCGCCAGGGCGCCCCGGTGGCGGTTACCTCCAACTCGCTGCCCGGTCAGAGCTTCCCCGGGCGCGTCGTCGCGTTACTCTCTCCGACTTCTCCCAGCGGTACGGGCTTCGTGGTGAAGGTGGACGTCGCCAACGCAGGCGTACGCCTGAGGCCGGGCATGGCCGTGCTCGGCCATGTCGATCGCCCCACCGTGCGCGGTATCGCCATCCCGGCGGCCGCTTTCCTCGACGATAACGACGACGCGGTGATGGTGGTCAGCGGCGAGGCCGCGCACAGCGTCCACGTGAGTCTGGTGGCCAGCGACGGGAAGCAGGCGGTGGTGCGCGGCCTCGCGCCGGATAGCCGGGTGGTCGTCGACGGCGGGCTCGGGCTCAGTGACGGTGAGAAGGTCGTCTATCGCTGATGTGGCTGACCCGGCTCTTCATCCAACGCCCGGCCTTGGTCTTCGTCATGCTCGCGTTCGTGACGATCGCAGGCTTGATCTCCTACAAGACGCTGGTCCAGCAGCAGACGCCGAACGTCGACCTGCCGACCGTGACCATCACCGTCAACTACCCGGGGGCCTCGCCGACGGAGATGCGCGACAACATCGTGCGTCCGATCGAGGATCAGTTGGCCGGTGCCCCGGACCTCAACATCATCAATTCGACCGTTCAGCTCGGTCGCGCGAACATCTCGGCGATCTTCAACCTGGGCGCCAGCTCCATCATCTCGCTGCAGGAAGTCGAGCGGCGGCTTCAAGCGGCGCAGTCGCGGTTACCCAACGACCTGACGACGCCGACCGTCCAGACCTTCAACCCCAGTGAGCCGACCGTCGTCTTTCTCGGCGTTACCGCCAAGAGCTATTCAAAGGCCGGCCTCTCGCAGCTGATTAAAAACAGCATCATTCCCGCCGTCGAGCAGGCCCCCGGCGTCGCCAACGTCAACGCCTACGGAACCGTCACGCCGGCGATCGAGGTGACCGTCAATCCGGTCTCGCTCGTAGCCAACGGCTTGACGCTCAACGACGTGGTCTCCGCGATCGCCAGCAACAACCAGCGCCTGCCGGGCGGCATCGTCTACCAGCCTGCACGCGAGACCACCGTCGACATCCGCGGAGACGTGCAGACGCCGCAGCAGGTTGCGAACTTGCCGCTGCAAGGCGCCCCCGGTGCCGCGAGCGCGGGTTCGCCCGCCAGTGCTGTTGGGGCGCTCAATCCTTGGAGCCTGGCCCCCGGCGTGCTGCGGATCGGCGACGTCGCCGCCGTGAGCGACGGCTTCGAGACACAGCGCGTCTACTCGTACGTCAACGGCAAGACCGAGATGTACCTCGCGGTGCAGAAGGCTACTGAAGCCAATGAAGTCGACACCGCCAGGAACGTCGTCAAGGCGATCCCGCGGCTGGAGGCGCAGTTCCCCGGCGTTCACTTCGCCGTCATCCACCTGACGGCAAAGTACACCGAGCAGCAGATCGACGCCGTGTTCCGCACGCTGCTGGAAGGCATCGTGCTCACCAGCATCGTGCTGATGTTCTTCCTTGGATCGTGGCGCTCGGCGGTCGTCGTGCTGATCGCCATTCCCACCTCGCTGCTGATCACGCTGACGGTGATGAAGCTGGCGAACTTCACGGTGGACACGGTGTCGCTGCTGGCGATGACGCTCGTCATCGGCATCTTGGTCGATGATTCGATCGTCGTCTTGGAGAACATCGAGCGCCACCACAAGGAAGGCGATCCGCCGCTGCATGCGGCCGTGAACGGACGCTCGGAGATCGGCCTCGCGGCGATCGTCATCACGCTGGTCGACGTCGTGGTGTTCTTGCCGATCGCGTTTCTCCCAGGCGTCGTCGGTAAGTTTCTCGTGGAGTTCGGCTTGGTCGTCGTGGTGGCGACGCTGACCTCGCTATGGACGTCGTTCACCGTGACGCCCACGCTGGCTGGACGCTGGTCGCTGCTCAGCAAGTGGAGGCCGTGGGCGCTCATCGGCGCCTTCGAGCGCGCCTTTCAGCGCTCGCGCCGGTGGTACGCCCAGAGACTGCTTCCCGCCGGCTTGAAGCATCCGTGGTTCGTTGTCGGGATCTCCGTCGTCTCGCTGGTGTTTGCTCTCGCGCTGGTTCCGCTGGGTGTCGTGGGTTTCGAGTTCATCCCGACGCAGGATCGCGGGGAGCTCTTCGTGCAGGTGACCTATCCCACCGGAACGCCGCTCGAGAAGACCGATGCCGCCATCCGGCGCATGGGCGCGCTCGTGAACACGATTCCCGACGTCGACGTTGCCACCGAGACGGCGGGGGCCTACTCCTCGCCGTTCGGCGGTTTCATTCAACAGGGAGCAGTGGGCCAGATCCACGTCTTCCTCAACGATCAGCGCAAACACGGCACCGCCTACTGGGTGCGGTGGCTGCGTGAGCGGGCGCCGCAGCAGGCCCAAGGCGCCGAGGTGGTGGTCATCCCTGCCGGTACCTCGGGCGGCGGCAACGCGCAGCCGTTGGATTATCTCGTGACCAGCTTGGAAGGCGACCCAGCGCCATACGCCGCCAAGGTGGAGCGGGCGCTGAAGGAGACGCCCGGTTCGGCGAACGTGACGAGCTCGGCCGAGACGCTCTCGCCGCAGGTGGAGGTGGTCTTCGACCGCCGCGCCGCTCAGGCGCTCGGCGTCAACATCGGCGCGGCATCGCAGGCCATCCGTGCCGCCTTCGGAGGCGCGCTGGCGACGCAGTTCGAGTCGCCTTCCGGCTTGAAGGACGTGCAAGTCATCTATCCCGTCGCCAACCAGACGAGCTTGAAAGAAGTGCTGGCGATTCCCTTCCGCACGGTCAGCGGCACGCTCATCCACGTCGGCGATGTGGCGCAGTTACGCTGGGCTCCGGCGCCGCCGGTGATCACGCGCGTGAACCGCGAGTCGGTGATCCACGTGACCGGTAACGTCGCTCCGGGCGTCGCGCAATCCAACGTCGAGCAGGCCTTCCGGCGGCGGCTGGCTGCGTTGGGTCTGCCGGCGTACGTGTCGGTGCGTGCCAATCCCAACGGTAATCAGCAGAACACCAAAGACACCGTGGTGGGTTTGAGCGCCGCGCTCGTGCTCTCGTTCGCACTGGTTTACCTCTTGATGACGGCGCTCTACAACGGCTACCTGACGCCGTTCATCATCATGTTCTCCGTGCCGGTGGCCACCGTCGGCGCACTTGGAGCGCTGGCCCTGGCGCGCCAGACGCTCAATTTGTTCTCGCTCATCGGTACGATCATGCTGGTGGGACTGGTGACGAAGAACGGCATTCTGCTGGTCGATTACGCCAATACGCTGCGCGAGCGCGGCTACGAGAAGCTCGCGGCGATCATGGAGAGCGCACGCGTCCGCTTTCGCCCGATCGTCATGACCACCGTCTCGATGATCGCGGGCATGGCGCCGCTGGCGCTAGGACTCGTTCCGGGCATGGAGACGCGTCAGGGCTTGGGCATCGTGATCATCGGGGGCTTGGCTAGCTCGCTCTTGCTGACGCTGGTTTTGGTGCCGGTTGTCTTCGTCTGGCTCGCACCGCAGCATTACGATTCAGGCCGTGGGCTCGAGGTTGAGGAGCGTCTGCGCGGTCTGGAGAGCGAGCGCGGCGGTGCGCGCACGCCGCTGCCGGTGGAGTAGCGCCGTCAGCGCGTGGCGCCGCGATAACTGCCCAGGAGGCGCCCGGAGCCGTTGTCTCCCAGTGCGGCAAGTGCCGCCTCGACGCGCTCCGCGTCCGCGTCGACCTCGAGATAGAACGCGTAACGCCAGGGCTGCTCCGGGATCGGCCGCGAGAGCAGCATGCGCACGTTGATCCCCTGGCCGGCGAAGAGGCCGAGCGCGGCGTGGAGCGAGCCGGCGCGATTTGCCAGCTCCAAACGCAAGGTCGAGCGGTCGTGTTCCGTACCGGCAAGCTCGCGCGCCAGCGGCTCGCGCGCTCCCAAGAGAAAGCGCGTTGAATTACTGGGGTCGTCCTGGATATCCGCAAGCAGCAACGTCGCGCCGTACCGTTCGGCGGCCAAGGGCCCGGCGATGGCTGCATCCGCGTCGAGCGAGCCGTCCAAGAGCGCCCGTACCGCTCCGGCCGTGTCCAACGCCTGCCGGGTCTTCCAGCCGTGCGCCGCGATAGCGCGGCGGCACTGCTCCAGCGCGACGGGATGGGAGGCCACCGTCCGCACGCTCTCGATGCTCGTGCCCGGGGCCGCGATGAGGCATTGGCGTACGAGCACGACGGTCTCGCCGCACAGGCGCAGCGGTGAGTTGCCGACGAGATCGTACGAGCGCACGACCGCGCCGTAGATCGTGTTCTCTACCGGCAGCAGCACGGCGTCCGTCACTCCATCCACGGCGGCGGCCACGGCTTCGTCGAAGGTGGGATAGCCGCAACCTTCGGCGCCGGGCAGCAGACGCTGCACCGCCTCCTCGCTGAAGGCCCCCGGTTCCCCCTGATAGGCTACTCGCATCAGATCGTTTCCATGCGCGCCACGTCAGCGGGCCGGGGCGCCCAGGGTCTGCAGGGCGGCCCGGGCATCCTTGGCTTGCGGGCTTTCGGGCGCCGCCGCTAGTGCGCGCCGGTAAGCGGCGATGGCGCGGTCGCGCTGCCCCAAGGCCTGTGCCGCGGTAGCCTCGCCGTAGAGTGCCTCGGCGTTCGACGGCTGAAGGCGCGCAACGTGGGCAAAGCCCTCCTCGGCCTTGCCGTACATGCCGGCCTCGAGCTCGAGTCTGCCCAAGCCCATCAGCGCTTCAACGTCGTTGGGATTGCGTTCGAGTTGAGCACGATAGCGCGCCACCTCTTGCATCACGGGTCCGGGCGGATTGCCGGCATCGGCGACGGCAGCGGGGGCACCTTGCGCCGGCGCGCCCTGCATCGGTCCCGTGCCGCTCTGCTGCACCACCGTCTGCGGCAGCGGTGCGGCCTTGGTATCCGAGCCGCCCATGGCGGAGGTTGGGGCGTTGGCTTGCGAGAGCGCGTTGCGCCCGAAAGCCGAGCCCTCTTGCGCGCTGGAGATTTTGAAGAAATAGCCGAGCGAGCCCAAGAAGAGCGCACCCACGACGATGAAGATCGGCAGCGCCAAGCGGGATGGGAGTCCCGAGGCGGTCCGTGGCGTTTGTTGCATGGATCTCCGGTTTCGAGTGCGGCGCGCTACAGCGTTCCGCGCCTGGCCTGCTCTTGTTCGATCGCGACGAAGAGCGCCTTGAAGTTACCTTTGCCGAACGAGAGGCTGCCCTTGCGCTGGATGATCTCAAAGAAGAGCGTCGGCCGGTCCTGCAGCGGTTTGGTGAAGAGTTGGAGCATGTAGCCGCGATCGTCGCGATCGACGAGGATGCGCAGCTCGCGCAGCACGCTCAGCGCTTCGTCGATCTTGCCGACGCGTTCCGACAACTGCTCGTAGTAGGCGTCGGGAGCCTCGAGGAACTCCACGCCGTTGGCGCGCAGCGCGCGAATCGTCGCGACGATGTCGCTGGTATGGAGCGCTAAGTGCTGGACACCCGGGCCGCGATAGAAGTCGAGGTATTCCTCGATTTGTGACTTGCGCAGGCCACGGGCCGGTTCGTTGATGGGAAACTTCACCGCGTGGCGCGCGTCCGACATCACTTTGGACTTCAGGGCCGTGTATTCGGTGGAGATGTCCTTGTCGTCGAACGAGACCAGTTGCGTGAAGTTGAAGACGCGTGCGTAATACTCGGCCCAGGTATCCATCTCGTTCCAGCCGACGTTGCCCACGCAGTGGTCGATATGGTGCAGTGCCGGATGCTGCTGGGCGTTCGACGCGGTGCGCTGCGCGATGAAGCCGGGCAGGAACGGGCCGCGGTACGCGTTGCGCTCGACGAAGGTGTGGACCGTGTCGCCGTAGGTTGCGACCGAGGCCAGCACGGCACTCCCGAATTCGTCGTGCAGCGTCTGCGGCACGCGTACCGGCCGTGCGCCGCGCTCGACTGCCAGCGCGAAGGCCGCGCCAGCGTCGCCGACGGCGAGCGCGACGTCACGCACGCCGTCACCGTGGAGGTTGACGTGGCGCGCGATCTCGTGGTCCGGCTGGAGCGGGCTCGTGATCACGAAGCGCAGGCGGTTCTGCTCCAGCACGTAAGAGACGCGGTCGCGTAAGCCGGTCTCGGGTCCCGCGTAGGCGATCTGGTCGAAGCCGAAGGCGGTGCGGTAGAAGTGAGCCGCTTGCTTGGCGTTACCGACGTAGAACTCGACGAAATCCCAATCTGGGCGATCGAGCGCCGACTGGTAGGCGGTGGCGGCCGTACTTGTCATACCGCTGAGCGTTCGGACACCGGAAGTGACGGTCCTGGGCAGGGCCGATCCGCGCTCGGCGGGAACGCTGCCGCGCCGATGGATCAGCCGTTACCCGACGAGGCCGAGCTCCAGCTTCTCTTTGCCCGCCTAAACCTCCAGCACTTCAGCGGCGAGATTCCCCCGTATCGCATCGCCTACAACGCGCGTTTCTCGACGGTAGCCGGACGCATCGTGCATAAGCCGCCGCTGATCGAGCTTTCGGTCAAGCATTTCCGCCGCTACCCCGAACGCTTGGAGGAGACGCTGCTCCACGAAATGATCCATGCTTGGCTGGACGCGCGCGGGCTGGACTCGGGGCACACGCCGGCCTTCAAGAAGAAGATGCGCGAGCTCGGCATCGCCAGCATCTACCACGAGATGGGGCGGATCGAGGAGCGGCCGAGCGGCCGGCGCTACATTCTCAAGTGCCCGCACTGCGCGGCCGAGATGTTGCGGCGCCGGCGCCCGCCCGCGCGCGTCTCCTGTGGCCGTTGCAGCCGCCGCGCCTACGACCCGCGTTTTCAGTTGCGCGTGTACGAGGTGGTGGGTGTGCGCGATCTGGGCGCACCCGATGCCCCGGAGTTGACGGCGCCGCCGTAGCCCACGGACAGGATGGCCGCGCGGGGCCCGCCAAGGTATGGGCGTGCGCCTCTCCGCGAAAACCGTTTACGCCGCCCGAGCGTTGCTCCAACTCGCGCTGGCACCCGCGGACGGCGAGCCGATGCGCATCGAGGACATCGCGCGGGCACAGGACATTCCCGAGCGCTTTCTCCCGCAGATTCTGCTGGCGTTGAAGGCGGCGGGTCTGGTCGCCAGCCGGCGCGGGAGCCAAGGGGGGTATCTGCTGGCGCGTTCGCCCTCCGCGATCACGCTGGCCGACGTCGTGCGGCGCTTCGATCGCGAGTTGCTGGAGGGCCCGGCTTCGGAGTCCGCACGAGCGCTCGACGTGGTGGAGGAGGCGCTCTCGCGTGCCGGCGGCGCGCTGGAGGCGGCTTTGGAGGAGACTACCGTAGCCGATCTCGCCGAGCGCACGCGCGCGGCTCAGTCGGTCCTCCATTACGTCATCTAAGGCTACTGCACGCGCCCGATGTAACGGCGGTCGCGCGTGTCGATGCGGATGACGTCGCCGGGGTTCACGAAAAGCGGAACATTGACGGTCGCACCGGTCTCGAGAAGTGCGGGCTTGGTGGCTCCAGTCGCGGTATCGCCCTTGAAGCCGGGCTCGGTCTCCTTGACCTCCAGCTCCACGTGCGCGGGGAGATCGGCGCCGATCGGCACGCTGTCGTGGAACTGCACCTGGATCTTCATGCCGTCTTTGAGGAAGTCCGCCGGATCGCCGATCAGGTCGCGCTGGAGCGAGATGTTTTCGTAGCTCTCCAGGTCCATGAAGTGGTAGCCGTCGGCGTCGTTGTAGAGCATCTGCATCTCGCGATTATCGACGGTCGCGCGTTCCACTTTCTCGCCCGCACGGAAGGTCCGCTCGAGGGTCTGTCCGGTCTTGACGTTCTTGAGCTTGGTGCGGACGAAGGCCGCGCCTTTGCCCGGCTTCACGTGGAGGAACTCCACGACGGTCCAGAGCTGACCATCGATCATAATGGTCACGCCATTGCGGAAGTCGTTACTGGAGATCATGAGATGTGCGGCTGCTCCATGGGCGGCAAAACTCCGCCCAATTCGCAGGGCGGTGGGCCTGAACCTTTCGTGGCTATCTCACGGCACCGCGCTTGAACAGCGAGTTCTCGCGCCCGCTCAGCAAGCGCCCAACGTTCTCGCGATGACGCCATAGGCCCAGCAGAAACACCACGCCGCCGAACGCCGCGAAGGCCGGCTCGCGCGTCGCCAGCCACAGGGCGAGCGGCTGCGCCAGGTTCAGCAGGAGCGACCCCAGACTCGCATAGCCCGTGGTCAGGACCGCGACGACCCAGACCGCGATGCAGCCCAAGGCCGCAAGCCACGAGAGCGCGATCAGCGCGCCGAGCCCGGTGGCCACTCCCTTGCCACCGTGCCCGCGCAGGAAGAGCGAATAGTTGTGCCCCAAGATCGCCGCCAGAGCCACCGCCACGCTGCCCCAGGGGCCCGCCCCCAGATGCAGGGCCAGTGCTGTCGGCAGGTAGCCCTTGAGGGCGTCGCCGGTCAGCACGAGGGCGGCGGCCCACTTGGGAAGCGAACGGAAGGCGTTGGCCGCGCCGATGTTGCCGCTGCCCTGCGCGCGCAAGTCGATGCCGAAGAGCCCGCGCCCCACGACGATGCCGAACGGTATCGAGCCGACGACGAAGGCGGCGGCGACGCCCAGGAGGAGGATCACGAGGCCTCCGCCCCGCTGCGCTCGCGGAAGTGCAGGGTGATGGGCACCCCTTCGAAGTCAAAGTGTTGGCGGATCACGTTCTCCAAAAACCGCTCGTACGAGAAGTGGACGAGCTCGGGATCGTTGGCGACCAATGCGAAGCCGGGCGGATTGTCGTACGGTTGCGAGGCGTAGAACACCTTGAGCCGGCGTCCTTTGAGCGGTGGAGGCGGATGGGCCAGCATCGCCTCGCGTAGCGTCTCGTTCAACTGCGCCGTGGGGACGCGCCGGCGCAGGTTCCCGGCCACGCGGTCGATGGTCGGCAGGAGTTTGCCGAGCCCGCGCTTGGTGAGCGCTGAGAGAAAGACCACCGGCGTGTAGGACGCGAACCCCAGCTGCTGATGCAGGATCTCCGTGAGCTCTCCTTGGCCGTAGCCGCCCTGCTCGAGGGCCAGGTCCCACTTGTTGACCACGAGGATCAGCGCCTTGCGTTCCTCGATCGCGATGCCGGCTAGGCGCCGGTCCTGCGCGAGGATCCCCTTCATCGCGTCGATCAGCAGCAAGACGATGCCGCTGCGCGAGATCGCCGCCAGCGAGCGCAGGCTGGAGTAGTACTCGATGGGGTCGCGTTTGTCGACGTGCCGCCGGATGCCCGCCGTGTCGATCAGGCGCAGCCGGCGCCCACCACGCTCGACGACCTCATCGACGGCATCGCGCGTGGTGCCGGGCACGGCCGAGACGATGGCCCGCTCCTGGCCCACCAAGGCGTTGAGCAGCGAGGACTTGCCCACGTTGGGCTGACCGACGATCGCGATCGCCAGCTCGTCCTCGTCCAACTCCTCGCCCTCGGCGGGCAGATGCGCCACGACCGCGTCCAGCAGGTCGCCGGTACCCTCGCCGTGGATCGCCGAGACGCCCACGGGCTCGCCGAAACCCAGACGGGCGAACTCCGCCGTCGTGGCTTGCCGCGCCGACGGCGACTCCACTTTGTTGGCGGCGAAGACCACGCGGCGTTGGGCGCGCCGCAGGATGAGCGCCACCTCGTCGTCCAGCGGATTGTAGCCCTCGCGCCCGTCCACCACGAAGATCACGACGTCGGCCTCGCGTGCCGCGGCCTCGGCTTGGCGCCGCGCATTGGCCCGGATGCGCGCGAGCTCGTCGGTGGCCGCTGCGCGCAGATCGACGCCGGCCTCGATGCCGCCGGTGTCGACCAGCGTGAAGCGGCGCCCCAGCCACTCGGCCACGGCATAGAGGCGGTCGCGCGTGACGCCGGGGACGTCCTCGACGATCGCCAAACGTTGGCCGACCAGGCGATTGAAGAGCGCGCTCTTGCCGACATTGGGGCGTCCGACGATGGCCACGATTGGGTACATAGCGGCACCCGATTCGCCGTTGAGCAGGTGCAACCTATGGCGCGAAGGGCGCGGCGTACCGCGAACTCGAAGGGTCCGGCGATGCGTGCTCTCGTCGTTTGCTGTCTGCTGCTCGCTGCTTTGGCCGCCCCGGCGGCCGCCGACCGCGGACGCGGTGCCATCTACATCTCCAGCCTGCCCAGCAACGCCGACGTCTGGCTCGACGGCACGTTCGTGGGTGAGAGCCCGATTCTGATCTCCGCCGTCGCGCCGGGACACCATGTCGTCTCCGTGAGCAAGGCGGGCTTTACCGTCCAGGACGTCGGCGTCGACGTGGGTGACTCGGGTGAGCCGCTGATGGAGTCGGTGCAGCTGGTAGCGATGACCAGTGCGATTCGCCAGATGGGCAGCCTTGCGATCCGCTCCGACATCGCGGGCGGTGCCATCTATCTCGACGGCGGCGCGATCGGCAGAGCGCCGCTGGCCTCGCGCCGGCTGGCGGCCGGGACACACCATGTGGAAGTCCGCGTGAAGGGTGCGGCGGTCGCGCGCGACGTGGAGGTCTATCCGGATACGGAGACCGTGGTGGTACTGCACGCGGCATCGAACACCGGCACCGTCGTCTTGGCTCCGGCCGATGCGTATCTCCCCGACGATGTCTTCACCCTGCTGGGCGGGAAGCTCGTCATCCGCTACGCCGGCCACAAAGTGGTCGGACACCTCGACCAGCGCGACTACGCCGTCGATGACCTCCCACGCCACTACGATGCCGCCCCCACGGTCGTTGGCGGCCGCCTCTACCTGCCCCTGGCTCTCTTGCAGTGGCTCGCGGCGGAGAGTAAGAAGTAACCGCGCCATGCCATCGATCTACATTCAAACCTACGGCTGCCAGATGAACGAGGCCGACTCCGAGCGCGTGCTACGCGGGGCCTTGGCCCTGGGCTACCGCGCCGCCGAGCACCCCGAGGACGCCAGCGTGCTGGTGCTCAACACCTGTACCGTGCGTGACAACGCCGAGGCGCGCGCATACGGGCGCATCGGCCAATGGAAGGCGCTCAAAGCGCAGGATCCCGCCGTGCGCCTGGTGGTGATGGGCTGTCTGGCCGAGCAAGATCGCGACGTGATGCCAGGCAAAGTGCCGTACGTCGACGCGATCTTCGGCACGCGCGAGATCGACGCCGTGGTGGCGCGGCTGGCACAGTGGCGCGACAACTTCGTCGACGGCGACGACGGCGGCGAGGACCGTCTGGCGGCGCTCGAGGGTTACGGTACGGTGCGGCATGACGACGCCCATGCCGATCCGCGCTGGAACAAGCTGCGCGCCTTCGTGACCGTGCAGCAGGGTTGCTCCTACTACTGCACGTTCTGCATCGTGCCGATGGTACGCGGACGTTTCGAAGACCGCACGGTCGAGGCGGTGATGGCGGACTTGCGCGAGCGGCTCGATCGCGGCGCGCGCGAGGTCATGCTGGTGGGGCAGACCGTCAATCACTACCACTGCCCGCAGACGGGGGCGCGCTTCGCCGATCTGCTGGAGCTGGTAGCGGCCGAGGAACGCGTGGAGCGCTTGACGTTCATCAGCCCGCATCCCAACGATTTCGACGAACATACCTTCCAGGTCATGGGGCAGATCGGCAAGCTCAACCAACGCTTGCATCTGCCGCTGCAGTCCGCTTCGAACGCCGTCCTCAAGCGCATGAATCGCAAGTACACCATCGAGCGCTATCGCGAGCAGGTGGCGCTGTTCCGGAAGTATTGCCGCGGCTGGGCGCTCACAACGGACCTCATCGTGGGTTTCCCCGGCGAGAGCGAGGAGATGTTCGAGGAGACGCTGGCGTTCGTCAACGAGGGTACGTTTCAGAACGGATACACGTTCATCTACTCGCCGCGCCGGGGCACGCAGGCCGCGCAGTGGAGCGACCAATTCGTCGATCCCGCGGTCGCGGGGGTGCGGCTGCGCCGTCTGGCGGAGGCGCAGGATCGCCTGACACGCGCCTACCACCGTTCGCTGGTCGGCACGACGCAGCGTGCGCTCATCGTGGGCCCCTCGAAGAAAGACCCCGAGCGCTACGCCACCAAGATCGGGCAGAACGTTACCGTCATCGTTCCCAAGCAGTCTCTCGACAATCCCTGGCTGGACGTGCGCATCGACAAGGCCTACACCTGGGGAACGCTTGGGACCGTGCTGGGGACCGCCGCCCATGCCGCTGCTCCGGCGCGTGCGGTTGCGCACCTGTTGCCGCCGCTGGAGGGCGGCGGTGTGCCCGACGAGGGCCCGGTCGTGTTTGATACCGTCCCGCGCGAGGCTGCGGCCCAACCGCGGTGACGAACCGGGAGAAGCAGCGCTCGCCGCTGTTCGAACAGTACTTCGGAGTCAAGGCGCGTTATCCGGAGGCCGTGCTCCTCATGCGCGTGGGCGACTTCTACGAAGCCTACGGAGAGGACGCGGAGACGATCTCGCGCGCGCTGCAGATCGCGTTGACGTCCAAGGAGTCCGGCGGCGGCGAGCGCGTGTCGATGGCCGGCGTCCCGTATCACGCCCTCGACGGCTACCTCGCGAAGCTGGTTGCGCAGCGCTTCGTCGTGGCGCTGGCGGAGCAGATGGAGGCGCCCGTCCCAAACAAGCTCACGCGCCGCGAGGTGGTGCGCGTGGTGACGCCGGGGACACTGCTCGAGGAGTCGCTGCTGCCCTCCGCCGCCAATAATTTTCTGGCCTGCGTTGCGGTGCTGGGTGAGGCGCTGGCGATCGCCCATGCCGACGTCTCCACGGGGGAGTTGGCGGTGACCGCGTTTGCCGGCGACTCGATGCAGGAGGACGCGCTAGCCGAGCTGGCACGCCTGGCGCCCGCGGAGGCCGTGCTCGACGTGCCCTTCGATCAACGCGAGCCGTTCGAACAGATCCTGGGGCAACAGGATGCACGCGTCACACGGCCCGGGCTCGGCGCCGTCGACGGGCGCCAGCGCGAGCCGCTGGCAGGGTTCTCGCTCGAGGAATCCGCGGCCATGCACCGCGCGCTCGATGCGCTCTATGCCTTCACCGCGCGCAGTTGTCTGGGCGGCGCCGAGGCTCTGCGCGAGCCGCGGACGTACCGCGCGCAGACCTTCATGGTGATCGATCCCGCCTCACGGCGCAATCTCGAGCTCACCAAAGCCATCGGCTCCAACTCCAAAGCCACGTTGCTGGCGGCGGTGGACCGCTGCCGCACGGCCATGGGCTCGCGGCTGCTGGCCCGCTGGCTCTTGACGCCGCTGGTCGAGCGCGAGCGCATTCTGGCGCGTCAAGCGGCGGTGGCGGCGCTGGTGGAGCAGTATCCGCGCCGCGCCGCGTTGCAGGAGCAGCTCGAAGGCTGCTACGATTTGGAGCGCTTGGCGCAGCGCCTGCGCGTGCACCGTGCCGCGCCGCGCGATCTGGCGGCGTTGCGGCGAACGCTAGCGCTGCTGGAACCCGTGCGCGCGTGTGCCGATCTGCCGGCGCTTGCCGAGACCGTCGGCGGCATCGAACGCTTCGACGATCTGCGTGCCGATCTCGAGCGGACGCTGGCGGAGGAGCCGCCGCCCAACCTCGCCGACGGCGGCGTGATCCGCCCGGATTCCAGCGCCGAGCTGGCCGAGTGCATGGCGTTGCGGACGGGGGCGCGCGAGCGCATCGCGGCGCTGGAGGAGCGCGAGCGGGCGCGCACCGGCATCAAATCGTTGCGGATCAAGTATACCAACGCCTTCGGCTATGCCATCGAGATCGGCACCGCGCACGCCGCTTCCGCTCCCGCTGATTACGTGCGCAAGCAGACGCTGACCAACGGGCAACGCTTCACCACTCCGGAGCTCAAGGAGCTCGAGTTCGCGATCGCCTCCGCACACTCGCGTCAACTGCGGCTGGAGGAGGTGCTCTACGCGCAGTTGATGGAGCGCGTTACCGCGGATGCCGAGCGGGTGCTGACGACGGCGCAGGCGCTGGCCCACCTGGATGTCTACGCGTCGTTGGCGCAGACGGCGGGGGAGCGTGGCTACGTGCGCCCGCGCATCGTCGACGAGTCGCGCCTGGCGATTGTCGATGGCCGCCATCCGGTGGTGGAGGGACTGCTGGGCGACCGTTTTGTCCCCAATGACCTGCGCATCGACGAGAGCGGCCACCGCTTCTTGATACTGACCGGCCCCAACATGGGCGGTAAGTCCACGTTCCTGCGGCAGGCGGCGCTGCTGACTATCCTCGCGCAGATCGGCTCGTACGTACCGGCGCGTGAGGCCGAGATTGGCGTGGTCGATCGTATCTTCACGCGCATCGGCGCCGGCGACGATCTTGCGAGCGGTCAATCCACGTTCTACTTGGAGATGGCGGAGGCCGCGCACATCCTGCGGCGCTGCACGCCACGCTCGCTCGTGGTCGTGGACGAGATCGGCCGCGGCACGGGGACCGTGGACGGATTGGCTATCGCGCAGGCGATCTGTGAATATCTGCTGGGCATGGAGTCGGAGACCCCGATCGTGCTCTTCGCCACCCACTTTCACGAACTGGTCGAGCTGGCCGACGAATGGCCGCGCGTGGCCAACTATCACGTCACTGCCGTCGAGCACCCGCAGCGCGGCGGCGAGCCCGTCTTCTCGCACCGGGTGCTGCCGGGCTCGACCAACCGTTCCTTCGGCATCGAGGTCGCTCGCATGGCTGGGCTGCCGTCCAGCGTGGTGGAGCGCGCGCGCAGCCTGGCCGACGAACTGTTGGGGCGCACACCGCTCGAGCAGGCGGTGCCGCTGCGCAAGAATCTCGCGCGCGAGCGAGCGGACGTCCCACGCCGCCAGTTGGACTTCTTTCAGTGAGCGGGGTGGGCGGGATCAGCATTCATGTTCTCGATGCCCGCACGATTGGCCAGATAGCGGCGGGGGAGATCATCGAGCGCCCCGTCTCGGTGGTGAAGGAACTGGTGGAGAACAGCCTGGACGCGGGGGCGCGCCGCATTCGAGTGGAGGTGGAGGGCGGAGGCATCGAGTCGATCGCGGTCGCGGACGACGGCGCGGGCATCTTGCCCGAGGAGTTGCCGTTGGCGCTGCGCAGGCACGCCACGTCGAAGCTAGCCGAGCCGGACGATCTCTTCCGCATCGCAAGCCTGGGCTTCCGCGGCGAAGGGCTGGCCTCGATCGCCGCGGTCTGCCGCACGGTCTTGCTCTCGCGCCGGGCCGGCTCGGAGATCGGTGCGCGGGTGAGCGCGGAAGGTGAGAGCATCGGCGCGGTCGAGCCCTTCGCCGCTCCGGTCGGCACGCGCGTCGAAGCGCGCGATCTCTTTCACGCGCTGCCGGTGCGCCGTGAGTACCTGCGCTCGCCGGGGGCCGAGTTCACGCGCATCTCGGGTTGGCTCTCTGCCCTTGCCCTGGCATATCCCGAGGTCGCGTTCACGCTGACGCACGGCGGCCGCACGGTCTGGAGCCTGCCCCCGGCGGCCCAGCCCGAACACCGCCTCGCGCAACTGTTCGGTCCGGCCGCGGCGGCGCGCATGCTGTCGATCGAGGCCGAGGGAGCCGGGCTGCGCGTGCGTGGATACGTCTCGCCGCCCAGCGACGATCGCGCCAACCGCGCCGCGCAGTATCTGTTCGTCAACCGCCGCCTGCTGCGCTCGACGCAGCTGGCGGCGGCCTGGACGCAGGCGTACAAGGGCGCGCTCATGACGGGTCGCTATCCCTACGGTGCGGTGCTATTGGACGTGGACCCCGGCGAGGTCGACGTCAACGTGCATCCCACCAAGGCCGATGTGCGCTTCCGCCGTCCGGCGCTGGCCTTCGATCTCACCAAACGCGCGCTGTCCAGCGCGCTCGAGCGCCATGCCGCCCGGCAACTCGGGCAGACGGTGCTCTCGCCGCTCCCGCAGCGCGGTCTCACGCCGGACGTCGCGATCATCGATCGCAGTGATCCCGCGGCGCCTCCCGCCGATCTCGCGCTGCGCCTGGCCGAGATGCGCGCGGCCGCCGTCGCGGATGACCGCGACGGCGCACGGACCCTGCGCGTCGTGCTCCAACTCGCCAACACGTTCATCGTTGCCAGCGACGGGCGCGACTTGCTGGTGATCGATCAGCACGCGGCGCACGAGCGCGTCAACTACGAGCGCATCGCCGCGCGGGCCAGCCGCGGCGACGACCCGGTGCGAGAGCCGTTGCTGCTGCCTCAGATCTTCGAACTCGACCACGGGGAGGCCGCGGCGCTCTCCGAGCTGCTCCCGCAGTTGGAGAGCGCGGGCTTCTCGATCGAGCCGTTCGGCGAGCGCGCCTTCCGGTTGACGGCCACGCCGCTCGACTTTCGCGTGCGTGCCTTCGATCTGCGGGGATTCCTCGACGACGTGCTCGGCGAGCGCGCCGAGGGCACGTTCGGACCGCAGTCGCTGTGGGCCTCGCTGGCCTGCAAGTCCGCGGTGCGCGCAGGCGAGGCGCTGCAAGTGCCCGAGATGGAGGAGCTGCTGCACCGGCTCTTCGCCTGCGGCGATCCCATGCATTGCGCCCATGGCCGGCCCGCGCTGCTGCGCTGGAGCGAGCGCGACTTGACGCACTTGTTCAAACGGTGAGCGAAGGCGTGCTCCTCTTGATGGGGCCGACGGCCAGCGGCAAGACTGCACTGGCGGTCGAGTTGGCGCTGCGCTTCGGAGCCGAGATCGTCTCGGCCGATTCGCGGCAGGTCTATCGCGGCATGGCCGTGGGGACCGCGCAGCCCGATGCGGCGCAACTGCGTGCCGTCCGCCACCATCTCGTGGGCTTTCTCGAACCCGAACAGCGCTATAGTGCGGCGCGTTTCGTACGCGACGCCGCCGCCGCGCTGGATCAGGCTGCAGCCCGCGGGCGCCGCGCGATCGTGACCGGCGGCACCGGGTTCTATCTGCGCGCGCTCAGCGGGGAGATGACGCTGGCCGGCGTTTCAGCCGACGAGTTGCTGCGCGCGCGGCTGCGCGAAGAGAGCCGCATCCACTCGCAGGCGACGCTGCATGCGTGGCTGGCGGCGCTCGATCCACGGCGCGCCACGGCGATCGCAAGCGGCGATCGTTACCGTACGCTGCGCGCGCTGGAGGTGGTGCTCGCGCGCGGCGGCACGCCGCCGCCGGCGCTGCCGACGCTGGTGTCGCGCGGCACGCGCATGCTGAAGTTCGCGTTGATGCTCGACCGCGCCGAATTGAGCCGTCGCATCCGCGCACGGACGCAGGCCATGATCGAGCGCGGCTTGTTGGACGAGGCACAGGCGTTGGAGGAGCGTGACGCCCCCGCCGCCGATGCCGTGGGCTATCCGCAGGCTAGCGCGTACCTGCGCGGACTCTGCACGCGCGCGGAGTTGGAGGAGACGCTAGCGCGCGCGACGCGGCGTTATGCGAAGCGTCAGATGACATGGCTGCGCGGCGAACCTGCGTTGCGCTGGGTCGTGAGTGGAGCGGGTGCATTCTCCGAGATCGAGCGCTGGGCAAGGGAATCACTGGGCTGGACGTGAACGCTCTCCCGGCATGGCCGTACCCTCGCGCCCGCCCCAGCTCCAGGATGCCTATCTCGCCGAGATCAAGCGGCAGGGCATGGCCGTCACGATCTATCTCGTGAACGGCTTCCAGCTCCGTGGAACCGTGCTCGGCTTCGATGCCTTCACCATCGTTCTCGACTACGAGAACAAACCGCACCTCGTCTACAAGCATGCCGTCTCCACGATCTCTCCGCAGGGTGTGCTGTCGCTGAAGTTGGCTGTGGAGACTCCCGCCGAGAACGGGGAACCAGCACAACCGTGAGCCAACGCGTTGCCGTGGCGAAGATGCACGGCGCGCGCAACGATTTCGTCCTGATCGACGAGCGCGCCCCACACGTCACCGACTATCCCTCGTTCGCACGTCGAGTGTGCGATCGCCGTGGCGGCATCGGGGCCGACGGGCTGTTGGTCGTCCTGCCCTCACGCAGCGCCGACGCGTGCATGCGCATCTTCAACGCCGACGGCAGCGAGGCCGAGATGTGCGGCAACGGCATGCGCTGTTTCGTGCGCTGGCTGTACGAACGTGGCGGCTTGCACCGCGAGCACTTGGTGGTCGAGACGTTGGCCGGACCGATCGCCTGCACGGTGCGCAGCGCTGATCCCGGGCATTTCGTGGTGGAAGTCCGCATCACCGAGCCGTCCTTTCCTCCGCCGGACGGGACGGCTGGCATCGCCGTCTCGACAGGCAATCCGCACCGCGTCTACTTCGTGGACGACGTCGCCGGATACGAGCTGGCTGCGCTGGCGGGGCCAGCTCCGCGCGCTAACGTGCACATCGTTCAAGTGCTGGACGAGCACGGACTGCGCGTGCGGCACTTCGAGCGCGGCGTGGGCGAGACGCCGGCGTGCGGCACCGGCATCGCCGCCTCGGCGGCGGCCGCCATCCGCACCCAGCGCGCCGTCAGTCCCGTACGCGTCGAAGTGCCCGGCGGGGTGGTGGACGTTGCGTGGGGGGAGCAGGGCCTCGTGATCCGGGGTGAGGCGGTCCACGTCTTCGACACCGAGGTAGACCTGCCGCCGGCCAGCGGAAGCGCGCGCTGATGTCGTTCGGCCTGCCCTACGCCGACCGGCGCGGCCGCATCTTCTTCGATGAGCAGGCGCGCGCGCTCGCCGCTGACGGCTTCCTGCGCGAGCCGCGCCGCGAGGAGTTGATTCCGCTGCCAACGGGCTCCGTCGTGGCGATGCTGCCGGGGCGCGCCCCTCTGACCGGTGCCGCGAGCCGGCCGCACGCGTATGGCAATGGACGCTACGCTGCCGTCGGCGTCTTGCTCCCCTCGGGCTTTACGCGCCTGTTGCTGCCGGCGTATCAGGCCGGGCCCGCTGCCCCGGCACTGCCCCTCTTCGGTTACACCTTTGCTTGCGTCGTGGACGACGAGCTCTACGTTGCGGCGGCAAAAACCGACGACGGCGAGAGCTGGAAGCCGCGTTTCTTCGAAGGCGACGAATTGGAGCGGGCCATCGAGTCGCGCCTGGCGCTCGATCCCGAGAACGCGGTTTTGGGACAGGTCGCGCTCTGCTCGCGCGAGTACGGCTGCTTTACCGCGCAGAACGTCTTCTTCGAAAGCGGCGAAGCGGCGATCCCCGTCTCGCCGGCATGCAATGCGCGCTGCCTAGGCTGTATCTCGCAGCAGGAGCCGGATGCTCCGTTTCCCGCGCCGCAGACGCGCATCTCGCGCGCGGCGGACGTCGCGGAGATCGTGCGCATCGCGACCCATCACCTCGCGCTGGATCCCAGCGGCATCGTGTCGTTCGGGCAGGGCTGCGAGGGCGAGCCGCTCATGCGCTACCGCACCATCGTCGCCGCCATCCGCGAGATTCGCGCGCGCACGCCGCTGGGAACGATCAATCTCAACACCAACGGCAGTCTTCCGGAAAAGCTGCAGGAGACGATCGAGGCGGGATTGCAGGCGGTGCGCGTGAGCCTCAATTCGTTCAGGCCGGAGGTCTACGCCGCGTACTACCGCCCCGATCGCTATGGTCTCGAAGACGTCCTCGAGTCGATCCGCCGCGCCTGCGAGGCGGGGCTGCGCGTCTCGTTGAACCTGCTCACGTTCCCGGGTGTCACCGACGAGGAGGCCGAGCTGGAAGCGATGGAGACCTTCTTGCGGGGCGTGCGAGTCGAGATGGTACAGACGCGCACGCTCAATATCGACCCCGACCTCTACCGGCATGCCGTGGGTGAGCCGGTAGCCCCGCGCGGGATGCTCGAGGCGCTCTCACGCATCCGCGGCGCGGGCTCACTCGTCGGAAACTTCACCCATCAGGTGCTTTGAAGCGATGCGTCATTTTGCTTTCGACGACCAGATCGCGTCTCAGTTCGAGGCCGTGCGCGACGCGCTCGAAACCAGCGTTCCCCGGCTCGACGCGCAACGTCCCGTCGTCTTCGCAGGCACCGGGACGTCCCTGCACGCGGCCCAGGTTGCCGCTTATTGGGTGAACGAGCTGTCCGGCGGCCGCATTCGTCCGTTGGCTGTCGAAACGCACGCCTATGCGCTGCGCGGTGCCATCCAAGCCGAGGACCAGATCGTCGTCATCAGCCATCGCGGGACGAAGCGCTTTCCGCAGCAGCTCTTCGAGCGCGCCAAGCAGGCCGGTGCCACGACGATCGCCGTCTCCGGCCGCGGTGCCGAGAATCCAGGCGGCGACGTCGTGCTACGCACCTGCGACGACGAGCGCGCAGGCACCCACACCGTCTCGTACACCACGGCCTTAGCCGTGCTAGGGCGTCTGGTCGCGCAACTGGTCGGTGGCGCCGCCGCCGAGTTCAACGCCGCGCTCAGCACGATCCCTTCCGCCATCGAAGCGACGCTCGCGCTGCCCGCTCCCACGGACGTGCCGCCGCGCCTGATCAACAAGGAGCCGTTGTTCCTCGCCGGCTTCGGCATCGACGAGTTCAGCGTGCGCGAAGCCGCCTTGAAGTTCAAAGAAGGCGCGTATCTGTGGGCAGAAGGCATGTCCGTGGAGCTTGCGCTGCATGGAACGCCGGCGGTGTTCGAGCCGCGTCACGGCGCGATCGTCGCCGTGCCGGAAGCAGACGATGGCGGCCGCACGCAATCGTTACTCGGCCTGCTGAGAGAGTTGCGCGTCGAGGCGATCACGCTGGGGGCAGGCGACTACGATCTGCCCTTCGCCAAAACGGCGTACCTGTTGCGTCCGTTCGTTTCGATCATCCCGCTGCAGCGGCTCGTCGCCGAGCTGGCGCGCCGTCGCGGCTCCAACCCGGACACGATTCGCGGCGACGTCGAGCCGTACAAGTCGGCGATCGGCCGGGTCCGGCTTTGACACCGTAGCCGCTCTTGACGGGGTTAGTGCTGGCCCTAGCGGCTGCGGCGATCTACGGCACGGGCGATTTCCTCGGCGGCGTCAGCAGTAAGCGCAGCAGCGTCTGGGCCGTGGTCGTCGTCTCGCAGTCGATTGGAGGCGCGGGCATGCTTGCGGCGGCACTGCTCAGCCGCGAGCAGTTCCCCTCACTGCAGGCGGTGGGAACGGCGGCACTGGGCGGCATCGCGGGCGGCGCCGGTGTCGTGCTGCTCTATCGGGGTTTAGCCCTCGGCCGCATGAGCATCGTCGCGCCGGTCACCGGTGCCGTGGCCGTCGTGCTCCCCGTACTGATGGGTATCGTGCGCGGCGAGCACGCCGCGGCGGCGGCGTGGCTGGGCGTTGCGCTGACCGCGTGCGCGGTCGTGCTCGTCAGCGCCGGTCCCGGTGAGCACCTTCCCGATGGCGTGCCGTGCGCGCAGCGCAGCCGCTTGATCGAGGCGGTTGGCGCGGGCGTAGCCTTCGGCTTGCTCTACGTCATCTTTGCCCGGCTCGCGACTGCGCCCGTGCTCTGGGCGACGGTGGCGGCACGTAGCGCATCGGTGCCGTTCCTTGTACTGGTTGCGCTGGCTGCCCGCGGGAGCCTGCGGCCGGCACGCGCCTCGCTGACGACGATCGCGTGGGCCGGCATCTGCGATGCCGCCGCCAACGTGTTCTACCTGCTGGCGCTGCGTCACACTTTGCTGGCCTTCGCGGCGGTGATCACCTCGCTCTATCCCGCCTCCACGGTACTGCTGGCGAGAGTCGTGCTGCGCGAGCGCCTGGTCCGCGTGCAATGGGTGGGTGTGGCCCTGGCTTTGGCCGGCATTGTGCTGATTGCCGCGGGCTAAAACCTGCGGCCCCCCTTGCGCCCGGGGTGGGCTTTCGTGCAATCTAGTAGCTACCAGAGGCCGCGCCCAACCAACGTACGCGACCCGGGTGAGTGCGTCATTACTTCGAGCGGCCTCGAAAGGGGGTATCTCGATGAGTGATCCCGGCATATCCCGTGAGTCCTTTGTCAAGGGCGCGGGCGTCGCTGCGGCGGCGCTGAGCGCCGGATTCCCTGCCTTCATACCGAAGCTCGGCGAAGCCGCCGAGACGATCAAGATCGGACAAGTCGACTCTCTCAGCGGTCCCTACGGTGCCGACGGGATCAACCAAGTGCGCGGCGCGGACATGGCCGTGGAAGCGTGGAACAAGCGCGGCGGCGTGATGGGGCGCAGGATCGAAAAGTTGGTCGAGGACGACCAGACCAATCCCGGCGTCGCCGTGCAGAAGGCGCGTAAGCTGGTCAACGAAGAGCACGTCGTGGCGCTGGTCGGCACGGTGAGCAGCGCCGTCACGCTCTCGGTGAGCGGCGCGGCGGCGTCGATGAGCGTGCCGTTCGTCGATGCGGGCGGGCATACGGACGACGCCGTGGGCAAGGACTGCCATTGGTGCACGTTCATGACCTGCCATACCACGTGGATGATGAGCCACGCCACCGGTTTCTCGATCGCCAAGCTCTTCGGCAAGCGCTGGTATGAAGTCACGCCCGACTACGCCTTCGGGCACTCCATCGCGGCCGGGTACGCCGACGTGGTGGAGAAAGTCGGCGGAACGATCGTCGCCAACGACCTCGCGCCGCTGGGGACGACCGACTTCAGCCCCTATCTCACGAAGATCGAGGCGGCCAAGCCGGACGTCATCATCGTGACCGTCGCCGGTCAGGATTACGTCAACTTCATGAAGCAAGCCGGCTCGTTCGGCCTGCTCAAGAAGTATCCCGTCGCGGGCTGGGCCGCGGAGCTCGAACAGATCTGGGCGCTGCCCCCCGAGTACCGCGTGGGGTACTGGGGCTGCGAGTGGTACTACAACAGCGATCTGGTTTTCACGAAGAAGAATGCGGCGGCGGCCGACTTCGTGCGTGGCTGGCGCAAGCGCTTCAGTACGCCGGCCACCGAGCGCAGCTGTTTCGGTTACGTTGCGACGGACCGGCTCTTGTGGGCGATGAACGAAACCAAGAGTACCGATCCCGTGAAGATCGCGCGGGCGCTCGAGGGCTCGACGTTCCAGTCGCTGTGGGACGGCACGCCGTCGTACCGCAAGGTGGACCACTCGCTGATGTGGCCGGTCTGGTTCGGAAAGATACGCGCCAATGGGACGGCTCAGGACAAGTACGACGTCATGGAGATCGTCGACCGGCAAGAGGGCGAGCACGTCGCGCTATCTGAGAGCGACGCGGCCCGCGCTTGCCATCTGGGCTATCCCTCGTAACGCCCCCTGCCTGAGATGAGCTCTGGTAGATAGGCCCGCACAGGCGCGGGCGCCGTTGGTTTGAAAACCGTGGCGCCCGCGCCCGCGAGTGACGGCGGTGCCGGCTAGCGGCCGCACCACGTGGGTTTGCGCTTGCCGACGAAGGCCCCCATGCCCTCTTGGGCATCCGCCGCCAGCGCGTTCATCGACATGATCTCCTTGGTGTAGGCGTACGCTTTGGGCTGATCGAGATCGATTTGCGTGTAGAACGCCGCCTTTCCCAACGCGATGACGAAGCTGCTGGCTTCGGCGATCTTGCCGGCCAGGGTTCGCGTGGCCGCGCGCAGCTCGCCGGCGGGGACCACGCGGTTGACGAGGCCCCACTCGGCCGCGACGGAGGCGGGGACGAGGTCTCCGGTCAGCAGCATCTCCATGGCGCGCTTGCGCCCGATCGCTCGCGTGAGCGCCACCATCGGCGTAGAGCAGAAGAGGCCGATCCGTACGCCCGGAGTCGCGAAGCGCGCCTCTTCGGCGGCAATGGCGAGATCGCAGGTGGCTACGAGTTGGCACCCTGCCGCCGTGGCCACGCCCGCGACTTCGGCGATGACGGGCTGCGGGATGGACTGGATCACGGTCATCAGCTCGCAGCAGATGTCGAAGATCTCGCGGTAGGCGTTGATGTCCCGGTCCAGCATCTCGCGCAGGTCGTGGCCGGCGGAGAACGCCACTCCCTCACCGCGCAGGATCACGGCGCGAACCTCGCGATCGGCGCCCGCTTCGCGCAACGCCGTTATGAGATCGAGCATCATCTGGCGGGAGAGCGCGTTGCGCCGCTCGGGACGGTTGAGAGTGATTTCCAAGATGCCGCCCTCGCGCGCGAGGGCTAGGTTCTCTGAAGCGGCGATCATGTCACGTGCTCCTTCTGCGCGTATGGTCAAGCGTGGACTCCGATGAGGTTGTCGCGGAGTTGCCCGCGTGCCTCGGGTTTGGCGAGAATCACCATCGTATCACCGGCGGTGACGACCGTCTCGCCGGAAGGTATGAGCAGTTCGCCGTCGCGCTCGAGTGCGACGATCACGCAGTCGCGCGGCAGCCCGATCTCCGAGATCGTGCTGCCGAGCGCCGGCGAGCGCTCGGGGATGGAGAGTTTAAGCAGCGCGAGGTTGCCCTTGCGCAAGGTGATCAGCGGCCCGATGCGCTCGACGTCGATCTCCTGCGCGATCGCGCGCAAGACGATCTCGGTGGAGGGAATCACGGTATCCGCGCCGACCGACTCGAAGATCGCCTCGTTGCGGGGGTTGTTGACGCGCGCGATGATACGCGGCGGCCGCGCGCGCTTGCGCGCGATCAGCACGATGGCGAGGTTGTCTTCGTCGTTACCGGTATCGGCGACCAGCACGTCGGCACGGTCGACGCCGGCGCGCTCGAGCACGTCGGGGCGGCAGCCGTCGCCCAGCAGCGCGACGTCACGCTCGAGGATGTTGGCCATCTCGTTGACGCGGCGTGGGTTGCTCTCCACGACCACGACGTCGTGGCGCTCCTCCAGCAACGCCTTCGCGAGATAGGTGCCGACCTTGCCACCGCCGACGATGAGGATTCTCACCGCCGCGTCTCCATTTCGGGAGCGCCGTGAAGGCGCCGGGCGAAGGTGTCGATCGCTTCCGGCGCGACGAATGCGACGACGCGATCGCCGGCTTCGAGCAGGTCCTCAAGCGTGGGAACGAAGGCGCGAGCGCCGCGCGTCACCGCGGCGATGACGACCCGCCCCGGTTCGGCCAGCTCACCAACGCTGCGGCCGGAGAAGGCCGCTCCGATCTCGGCGCGCAGCGCCCGCGGCTCGCTGCGGCCGACGCCGAGTGCGTCACGGATTTGCTTGGCGGACGTCAAGGTGGGGCAGATCGTCTGGACGTCGAGATCATCGTAGAGTTCGCCGCGCGCGGGATCGTTGATGCGCGCCGCGACGCGCGGCACGCCGAAGCGCCGGCGCGCGATCAGGGCGCACATGAGATTGCGGTTATCGTCCGACGTCACGGCGGCCAAACCGTCGGCGGCGTCCGCGCCCGCGCGGCGCAGCACGTCTTCGTCGATGCCGGTGCCGATCTCGAGCCGTCCGGCAAAGCCGTCGCCCAGTGCGGTGAAGGCTGCGGGATTCTGGTCGAGCACCGTCACGCCCGCTCCCTCGGCCAGGAGCAGATGCGCCAGCGCAGCCCCCGTGCGCCCGCAGCCGACGATGACGTACTCCATGGTCGAGCGATACGACGGCTGAAGGAAACGCACCTATGCATGCGAATACGGGGGTTTTTGTCGGGGCGTAGCTCAGCTTGGTAGAGCGCTGCGTTCGGGACGCAGAGGTCACAGGTTCAAATCCTGCCGCCCCGACCATTCACACTTTTCGGTTTCCCCGTCGCGAGCGATACAGGATTGTCGGTATTCTCCAAATTTAGCCCGGCTGCGAGCCGTGTTCTCCGGACCGCCGAACAGGAGTGCCGCAACCACAACCATTACTATCTCGGCGTCGAGCACTTGCTGCTTGGCCTGCTGCATGAGCCGGACGAGGAGATCGACCGCCGCTTGGCACAGCGAGGCCTCGACCGTGCCGAGATCACTGCGGCAACGCGGCGCGCCATGGGAACGGGGGAAGACCGCACGTGGGAGGGCATCCTCGTGACCCCTCGCCTCCGTGCGGTGGTCGCTCGCGCCGAGGGACTAGCCGGCGGCGAGGCCGTGGAGCCGATCCTGCTGATGCGGGCCTTGGAAGAGGAGTCCGGCGGCTTGGCGGTGCGGCTCCTGCAGGCGCGGCCGTAGAGGCGTACGAGTGCATCTTCTCACCGGCCTGACGCACTTTTTCATCGGCCTCGTCCACGCCGTGGGTCTGCCCGGTGTCTACCTCGCCATGTTCTTGGGCAACAGCGGGATCCCGATCGGGTCCGAGATCATCATGCCGGCCGGCGGCGCGCTGCTGGCCACCGGTCATCGTTTTGGAGCGCTGACGGTCGGGATCGTGGGCTCGCTCGGGGAGCTCTCCGGAGCGCTCTTCCTCTATGGCGTGGGCTATCTCGGCGGTCGCCCCTTCGTGGTGCGCTACGGCCGCTATCTGCTCATCAAGGACGAAGAGCTCGCGCAGGCCGATGCCTGGTTCCAGCGTTACGGCAATCTGACGGTTTTCGTTTGCCGGCTGCTGCCGGTGGTTCGCGCCATCGCGGCGCTGCCCGCCGGCATCACGCGCATGTCGCTGCACCTCTTCGTCATCTACACGCTCAGCGGATCGTTGATTTGGTGCATTGCCTGGGCATATGTCGGGGCCGCGCTGGGGAGCCACTGGGATGCCATCGGGCCGCTGGCGCATCGCTTCTCGGGCGCGATCGTGGCGGGACTGATCGCGCTCATCGTGCTCTTCGTGTGGATGCATCTGCCCTCGCGACGCCGCTCCCGCTCGTAGCGAGCGCCGCTCGCGGCTACGAAGCGAGGCCGCGTGCGCCTGCGTGGGCGAAGATGCGGTCGTAGAGCGTCAGTGCGTGCTCGACGGCTCCGCTGTCCCCGGTGCGTTGCACGACGTCGACGAGCATGGAGAAACCACGCCGCGCCAGTTCCGGCTCCCAATTCGAGCGCGAGAGCCACCAGAACGCGCAGGAGGAGATGGCGCGGTCGAATTCGGCTTGAAGCCCCGGATGGGCCGCCGTCGTCTCGGCTGCCAGATGCACGAGCTCCCAGCCGGCGCGGTGAAGTGCGCCGCCGTCGTCCCAGAGCGGGTAGGGGATGCCGGCGCGGACGTCATCGGGGAGCACGCTCCACGAGGTGGCCGGTATCTCGCCCGGCAGGGAGGGAAAGCCTTCGACGATATCGCCCACGGAGGACATCGCGGCGTGTCCGGCGCTCTTGCACCAGCCGGCGAATCCCGTCACGAACGAGATGTAGTCGCGACGGTGGTGACCGAACGTTTCGGCATCCATCGCAAGCAGCAGGTAGCCCGGATGGCCGCCGAGGCGGCTCTCCAAATCCTCGGTCATCGCCTGCGCCGTGCACGCTCCGTCGAGGGTACCGAATGCCACGGCGTTGCTCCAGCGGTTCGATCGGAGCACGATCCGCAAGCCCCCCTCGACCATGGTCGTGTGGCCGGCCGGCGGCTCGCCGTCGCGCAGCGCGACTGCCACGTCGTCGGTGATGGTCCAGCGGTAGCCCAACCGGTGCAGAACGGGCGCCAACGCCGGCGACCAGGCCAGCTCCGGTGGAAAAACGCCGCGGGGTTGATAGGCGCGCCCGAAGACCGTGCGGTTGCGCTCTTGGTTCAGGCGCAGTTGGCGTGCCGCGACGCCCGGCGGGAGCAGCGGGAGGATCGGGTGGTAGGCGGCGGTCTCCACGAATTCGACGTGTCCGGCCCGTGCGGCGGCCGAGAGATGGGTCAAAACGTCGTCGTGTCCGCGGGCCACGAGCTGATCGACCAGCGACCAGCAGAGGTCGACCGAGCAGCGGACCGGGTGCTCCTCCAGCGCACGCGAGAGCGGGCGGTAGCACTCGTCGACGATGCGGTCGAGCACCTCGGGATACTGCCACGGAGGCTGATACCAGTGGAGAAGAACGCCTAACCGCTTCACCTTGAGCACACCATCTTAACGTATTCCATCGGCCGGACGTAACCCCGCCTGCACGCGGGCTGGGCCGGGCGTGTAAAATGAACTCGTGATCCTCGACCGCCCGCCGCTGGAGCAGACGCTCACGCAGCTTCCCGACGCACCGGGCGTCTACCTGATGGAAGACGCCGCGGGGCATATCCTGTACATCGGCAAGGCCGTCTCGCTGCGCAGCCGCGTCCGTTCCTACTTTCAGGAGTCGAGTGCCCACCATCCGCGCACGCAGGCGATGGTGGAGCGGGTGGTTCACGCACGTTGGATCGTGGTGCACAACGAGGTCGAGGCACTGATTCTCGAAGCCAACCTCATCAAGCGCCACCAGCCGCCGTTCAACGTGCGGCTGCGCGACGACAAACGTTACCCCTATCTCAAGCTCACCAACGAGCCCTTTCCGCGGCTGGTCTTCACGCGCCAGGTACGCAACGACGGAGCGCGCTATTTCGGTCCGTACACGGATGCCCACGGCCTGCGCGAGCTGATCGACCTGGCGCGGGTGGTCTTTCCCATGCGCACCTGCCGCGAGCCCATCGACGGCCGGCGCAAACGCCCGTGCTTGCAGTACTACATCAAGCGCTGTATGGCGCCGTGCGTGGGCTACCAGAGCGAGGACGAGTACGACGCGCTGGTGGATGAGGTCGTGCTCTTCCTCGAAGGCAAGCACGAACTGCTGCTCGAGCGCCTGCGCGCGGCGATGGATGCCGCAGCCGAGGCGCTGCAATACGAGCGCGCCGCCCATTTACGCGATCGCTTGATCTCGATCCGGCGGCTGACCGAGAAGCAGATGGTGGTCTGGCAGACGCGCGTCGACATGGATTTGATCGCGCATGCGCAGGCGCAGGGGCAGACGTGCTTCCAGGTCTTCATGGTACGCAGCGGCAAGCTGATCGGCCAGGAGCACTTCATCGTGGAGGGCGACGGCGACGCCGAGTCCGTCGAGGCCCTCTACAGCACGTTCCTGGAACAGTTCTACACCGCGCGAACTCCGCTAGCCGAGACGCCGGCATCGGCCTACCTTCCCAAGGGGTCGACCAGCGCTCTCGACAACCAAGCGCCCGTGCCGGCGCCCGAACGCTCGCGCAAGCGCCGCAGCGACGCCGCCGCGGCGATTCCCAAGGAGATCCTCGTCCAGGCGCTGCCGGAGGACGGTGGCGTGATCGAGCGCTGGCTCTCGCAGAGCAAGGGGCAGCGGGTGCGCATCCTGCATCCGCAGCGCGGTGCGCGCGCGGAGTATCTACGCATGGTGGCGCAGAACGCCGAGCAGAACCTGCACGCCTTCCTGGCGCACCAAGAGGTGCAGGAGACGGCCTCCGCGCGTTCGCTCAACGAGTTGGCAGCGGCATTGGATCTGCCGGAGGCGCCGCGGCGCATCGAGTGCTACGATATCTCGAACGTCCAGGGCACCAACGCGGTGGCGTCGATGGTGGTCTTCAGCGACGGACGGGCGAAGAAGAGCGAGTACCGCAAGTTTGCGATGCGCTACGACCGCGGGCCCAATGACTTCGCGATGATGCAGGAGGCGTTGCGCCGCCGGCTGCGCTATCTGCGGCCGGAGAGCGTGGGGCAAGGCGGGGGCGTGGCGCGCGAGTTAGCCAAGCGCGATCGTTTCTCCAAACGTCCCGATCTGCTGCTGATCGACGGCGGCAAGGGACAGCTTGGAGCGGTGGTCGAGGTGCTCGAGGAACTCGATCTCTTCAGCATACCGGTTGCCGGTCTCGCCAAAGAACACGAGTGGCTGTACGTCCCCGGCCAGAGCGAACCGATCGTGCTCCCGCCGGGTTCCCCGGCGCTGCACCTGGTAATGCGTGTGCGCGACGAGGCACACCGTTTTGCGATCACGTTCCATCGGCAGCGCCGCGGCAAAGCGATGACGGCCAGCGTCTTGGACACGGTGGAGGGGGTAGGAGCCGTCCGCAAGCGCCGCCTCTTCAAGCAGTTCGGCTCGATCACGGGTATCAAGAGAGCGGCGCTCGACGAGATTGCCGCCGTCAAGGGCTTCACCCCGCAGTTGGCCGCCCGCATCAAGGAGGCGCTTGGATGAACCTGCTGCTTCGATTACTGCTCAACGCGGTCGCGCTGTTGGTCGTGGCGAGGGTCGTGCCGGGGGTCCACCTCGACGGCCCCCTTGCCGCCTTGCTGGCGGCGTTGGTGTTGGGAGTGGTCAATGCGATCATCCGTCCGGTCTTGATCGTGCTCAGTTGCCCGCTCGAGGTCCTCACGTTGGGCTTGTTCACGCTCGTGATCAACGCGGCGCTCTTCCTGTTTGCCGGCCGCCTCGTTCCCGGTTTCACGGTGGCGGGCTTCTGGGCGGCGTTCTGGGGCGCGATCGTGATGGCGGCCGTCTCGTTCTTCTTGGCGCTGATCTTCCCGACGCGCGCAACCGATTGACTTCCTCGGGTGGTTTCGGCTAGTGTAAGGTGGCGTATCTCGGAGTTCAACGCGGGGGTGAATCAGCTTCGACGTTGGGGTTCGGCGATATGGTAGCAGGCCGAGTTGCGAGCTCTCGTAAAACGATCGCAAGGCAACAAACGCCAACAACGAATACGCTCTGGCTGCCTAATCTAGGCTAGTCACGGCCCCGGAGATGTCGCCGACGCAGGCTCCGGAAGCCGTCAATACGTTCGGCTGGCATGCGGGATGGCGTCCCCGACTGCGTGCGAGATCATGTGGGGCTGCTGCACCGGGTGAGCCCCGTCTCGAGGCGTACCGGTGAGTAAGGAAAATTCGAGGCTGAGCCTGGAGAAGCCGATCGTGCGGTTCCAGCGGACCCGGGTGGCAGTGCCCGGCACCTCCACCACTTCAGCGCAAAGGCCCGGCGATGTGATGCCGGGCCTTTGTGCTTTCCTCGCATGCGCGCGGCGCGCGACCGATAACTCGTCACAAGGGCGGCGGCGGCGCAAGTAGCGCGAAGGCCACGTGTCCTGGAAAGGCGAACGTTTCTCACCCGTGAGAGTAGCGCGACTTCTCGTCGGGATCGCCCTGGTCGTCATCGTAGCCGTCGTCGTTCACCGGTGGCTCTTCTCGAGTCCGGCGGTTTCGGGGAGCCAGATCACCGTCTATTACGTGCGCGCCAGCGACGAGGGCGTCGTCCCATGGCCGGTGTCGCTAGGCCCGGCGCGCGATCTCAAGAGCATTGCTTTCTATGCCGCCACGCAGTGCGTGGCGGGTCCGCCGTCGACGATCGGCGACGCCGTTCGTTTTCCGCAGGGAACTCGAGTGCTCTCCGTTACCGTTGCCCGTGGGTTGGCTACCGTCGATCTCTCGAAGGACGTCGAGCGCTTGGCCGGCGGCAGTCTCCAGGAGAGCGCGGAGTTCAAGGCCCTCACCTGGACGATGACGGCGCTGCCCCAGATCAGCTCTCTGCAAGTTTTGGTCGGGGGCCGGCGCCTGCCCACGCTTCCTGGAGGTCACCTTGAGATCGACGAACCGTTGTCTCGCTCGAGCTGGTAGCGCTCTTACCGCGCTCCTGATTCTCTTGCTGGCATTCGCGGCGCCGGGGGCCGCGAACGCGCAGAGCGGTGCGGTCGTCGTCTCCGTCCAGAACGCCCACTTTCAACTTGCCCGCATCGACAACGTCAACGGCTCGCTAGCGGTGGCCGTGCGCGATCCCGGGTTCGACAACTTGTTGCGCAGTGTGGGCGCCGCGATGCAGTGGCATCCCGGCGAAGCCTACATCGTGGTGACGGCTCCCGACCGGCGCGTCATCACCTTGACGCTGGGTGACACCCACATCAACGCCGGCGGCGTGCTGCAAGGCTTGCCGTTCGCGCCGTACACGGATGGCGGAGAGGCCTTCGTTCCGTTCGACGCCGTGGTGCGGGCGCTCTACCTCGCGCCTACGCGTACGGCTGGGAACGAGATTGCGCTGCGTCCGCTGCTTTCGGGGCTCGACATCGTGCGCGACGGTCAGCGCACGCTCGCGATCCTTCATGGCGGTTCGACGTTGCGCTTCCGTCGCATCCTGGATCGCCCCGACCGGTTTGAAATCGCGCTGCCCGGCTTCGCCTCGCAGCTCGATCCCGTGCAGCGCGTCGACGCCCCGGGGCTCCAGAGCCTGCGCATCAGCGAGCGGCATACCGCGTGGGAGACGGCGACGGTCGTCACGTTCTACGCCGGGCGAGACTCCACGCATGCCATTCTTCCCGGCGCCTCGACCTCGGAACTGGTGATCGCCTTCGGCCCAGGCGGTACGCGCCTCTCGGGGCCGCTGCCTGCGCCGTCGACGCCGCGCATCCCGTTGCATCCGGTGGTGGCGAACGCGATGCCTCCCGCGGGTGCCGCGGCGGGTACGCCGCTGCCCGTGCCCGAGCCCGTCGACAGCTCCTCCGCGGTTCCGGCGCCGGCGCCCTCGCCGTCGGCGCAGGTCACGCCGCTGCTGCCCGCGACTCCGCAGCCTCCCGCGCACGTGACGGGCTATCAGATTCAGCCGGTCGACGACGGTATCCGTCTCACGTTGAAGGTGAGCGGTGCGGCCGTCTACGAGTGGCACCAGCTGCGCGACAATCGTTTCTACGTCGACGTGCACAACGCGCTGCTCGATCTCACCCCCGAAGATAAGGGACTCGATCCGAACATCGTCGCGGTGCGCGCGGTGCGGCTGCATCAATTTCAGAAGACCCCGGAGCCGATCGTGCGCGTCGCATTGGATCTTGGCGCCGACGACCGCGTCACGGTGACGCCCGGAGCGGGTTTGCTCGTGCTCTTCGCCCCCGGCGCGCCGGCGCTTGGCGCACGCGTCGGCTCCGGCCGCGTGGGCCCCACGTTTGCCGATGACGCCACCGCCGATGGAGCCCTGGCCGAGAGCGGAATCGCCGCGCCCGCCGCCGGGGCGGCCACTCAGGCGCAGCCGCTAGCCTCCGGCACCAATCCCAAGCTGATCGTACTGGACCCGGGTCACGGCGGCTCGGATCCCGGCGCGCAGAATCCCGGCGCGGGGCTGATCGAGAAGAACCTCACGCTCGATATCGCCAAGCGCGTGCGCACGATCCTGGAAGGTGAAGGCTGGCAGGTCGTGATGACGCGCGATACCGACCGCGACGTGGGCTATGCCTTCGATTCCGACAAGGTCGAGTTACAGGCGCGCGCCGACGTGGCGAACGCGCGCGGCGCGCGGATGTTCGTGAGCATTCACATCAACAGTTACACGTCGCCCGCGCTGAACGGCACGACGGTGTACTATTACAAACCGCAAGATCTCACGCTGGCCAACAGCGTCGAGCGCGCGCTCTCCGGGTTGCCGACCAAGGACGACGGCGTTCGCAAGGCCAACTTCTACGTGTTGCACCACACGACGATGCCCGCGATCCTGGTGGAGACCGCCTTCCTCTCGAATCCCAACGACGCGCGCGCATTGCAGTCGCCTGAGTTTCTCCAGAGCGTCGCCCGCGACATCAGCAAAGGCATCGACGGTTACGCGGGGGCCGGTACGGACAACTCCGCCGCTTCGAGTTCCGCCGGCGACGTCGGGGATACGCAAAGGAACGGCAGCGTGCAGTGATTGCGATCTTCGATTCCGGATTGGGCGGGTTGAGCGTGCTCGCGCGCGTACGTGAGGCGCTCCCGCGTCAGGACGTGATCTACCTGGGCGACCAGGCTCACGCGCCCTATGGCGACCGGCCGATCGAGGAGATCCACCGCTTCGCCGTCGAGAATTTCGCGTTCTTCGAGCGTGCCGGCGCCGCGCTGCTGGTCATCGGCTGCAATACCAGTTGCGCTGCAGCGCTGACGTATGGCTGGCCCACCGCGCTGCCGGTGCTCGATCTGTTTGAAGCCGCCGGCGAAGCCGTGGCGGAGTCCCAGGCGCGCGACGTGGTGGTCCTGGCCACCACCGCAACCGTGCGCAGCGGTGGCTACGCCCGCGCCATCGCGCGCCGCGCGCCCGCCGTGCGCGTGCGCGAAGTGGCCTGCCCCGAGTTCGTGCCGCTGGTGGAGGCGGGGCGCTGGGATGCGCCTGAGTCGCGCGCGGCGGTGCGCCGCATCCTCGAGCCCTTGGGCCGGCCCGACGCGATCGTCTACGGCTGCACGCACTATCCGTTCCTCGACTCCCACGTCGACGCGCTGCTGCCGCACACCCTGCGCATCGATCCCGCGCTCCAGCAAGCGCGTAACGCCGCGCTCGCCGTGAGCCGGCGTGCCCTTCCCGATGAATCCGGGCTCGTGCGCCTCTACACCACCGGCGATCTCGACGCATTCCGCCGCGGCGTCGAGCTCCTCGTCGGCCCCATCGGCACCATTGCCCACGCCTCCCTCGCCGGCGTCTAACGCCAGCGCTTGCCGCTCGCGTTTGCCCGCGTCTGGGCGTGCGACATCGCCCCTGAGGGGCCGCCCGTCGCGGTGCTATCCTGCACCGCTCCTACTGCCTTCGCGCGCGCTCTCGCCATCCATGGCTCCGCGCGCGCCTCAGAG
>SCRI01000064.1 GCA_004298675.1 bacterium
CAACCCACACCGCCGACACACGTCAATCGGCTTCCTCTCACCCATGGACTTCGAGCGCCGCATGAGTCAGCCCGCCTGATGTCCAATCACAAACTCTCCACGGAACCGGACCAGCTTCAGGGAGTCGCTTTCGCAAGGCGACCGCAAGCGCTTGGAGATCGCGATGGCCCTTCAACTGGACGCACGTCTGCTACTGCTCGACGAGCCGACGGCCGGCATGTCAGCGCGGGAGACCTCTGAGACGGTGACGCTGGTAGAGAGCCTGTGGCGCCGCCGTAACTTGACGATCCTGCTCACCGAGCACGACATGTCGGTGGTCTTCCGGCTCGCCCAGCGCCTGACCGTCATGCATCGCGGGCGCGTGCTCTGCTCCGGCGCTCCGCAGGAGATCCGTGGCCGCGCCGACGTACGGGAGATCTACTTAGGCCATGACTGAGCCGCTACTCACCCTTTCCAGAGTCCACGCCTACTACGGCTCGGCCCACGTACTCTTCGACGTCGCACTCGAGGTCGAGTCCGGTTCGCTGTTGGCACTGGTTGGACGCAACGGCGCGGGGAAGACCACCACGGCGCGCACCATACTCGGCGCGGGGGTACGCAGCAAGGGCTCCGTCCGCTTCGATGGAGCCGAGCTCGCGCACGTCCCGACGCCGCAGCGTGCGCGCCGCGGCATCCAACTCGTCCCAGACGATCGCCGCATCTACGCGGGCCTCAGCGTGCGTGAGAACATCCTCTTGGGGCGCCACGCGGCCCCACGCGATGAAGCATTGCCACTGCAGCACGTGGTCTCGCTCTTCCCTCTGCTGGCACCGCTCTTGGAACGCGGTGGCGGCGAGCTCAGCGGTGGCGAGCAGCAATTGGTCGCCGTCGCACGCGCGCTCGTCGCGCGCCCTCGGCTGCTGATTCTCGATGAGCCGACCGAGGGTCTCGCGCCGGTAATCGTGGAGCAGGTGGGTAACGCCATCCGTCTCTTACGCACGGAATTCGGCACCACCGTACTCTTGATCGAACAAAACGCCGCCTTCGCGCTCGCGCTTGCCGATCACGTTGCGGTTATCGACCAAGGACGGGTCGCCTTCACCGGCGTTCGTGACGCCTTCCTTGCCGATCCGGGACTGACAGAGCGCTTTCTGACGATCTAAGATCAGACGGTTCGTCTTCCTGCCGGCTGGCAGGGCGCAGGCCGGCTTGGCTTCCTACTAACCCATCGAGATCGGGCCGCGATTCCGGGTACAGTACGACGTAGAGGTACGTCATGGGAAAACTCGTTGAACTCAACAGCCAGGGCGACACCACTACGCTTTGGGATCCGGCCGACGACGTGTCGCTGCACGAAACCGACGTCAAGTTCAAGGAATTGATGGAGCGCGGCTTCAGCATGGTCGAGCGCACCGCCGACGAGGAGACCTTTCATCGCGCGGATCACTTTGACCCAAGAGCTGAAGAAATCGTTGCGATCTTCCCAATGACCGGCGGCTAGTCCGCCGTGTTGAGCGCCGTCACCACGCCGGAGGTGCTGGGCGCAACCGCCGTGGTGTTGAGCGCGGCGGCCATACTGACGGCCCGCGCCACACGCCCGCCCCCTCCCGCGCAGCATGCCAACTCCGATTTCGCGGCGCCGTGGCATCGTGCGGGCGAGCGTGCGCTCGAGACGCTGCTGGAACATCTGAACGAACGGCAGCGAGCCGAGTACGAGCATCAGCTCGCATTTACAGTGGTAGCCTCCTCAGGCAACACGTACTACCTCTCGCGCAACGAAGTCATCGCGAAGATCGGCAGGCAAGTCTTCCGCTTGTGCATCCAGCCCAGTACCACGGAGGCCATCCCGGCCTGGGACGTCGTGCTCGCACGTAAGCTCTTGATCGAGGCCGACGAGGCAGCATTCCTAGCCACGGCCAAGCGCTGGCCTTGGCCGAACATCTACGGCTGACGCCGCTACGGTTTACAGTCTACCACCCGGATGCGGCGAGAATACGGCGCGGCGAGGAAAGCCTCAAGACGGACTGACGAGGATCGCCTCCACGTCGAGGACGATCTCGATCTGCGGACTCACGACGACCCCGCCGTCCGCAAGCTCGGCGTTCCAGTCGACGCCGAAGTCGAAGCGATCGATGCGCGTACGCGCCGTGAAGCCGGCGCGCGTCTTGGGGCCGAGGTCAACCCCGCCTTCCCACCACGGCGTCTGCCACGTCCCCTGAAAATGGACGTCCAGCGTCACCGGCCGTGCAATCTCCTTGATGGTGAGCGTTCCGTCGACTTCGTAGTCGGTTGGACCGATCACGCGCGTTTGCGTGCCGGCAAAGCGGATGGTGGGGTAGCGCTCGCAGTTCAGGAAGTCGGCGCTGCGCAGATGGGCGTCCCGCGCCGGTTCACCGCTCCAACAGCTACTGGCATCGATGGTCGCTTCGACAGCCAGCGCATTGGGGTGGCGTGGATCGAACTCCAGCTCGCCCCGCACCCCCTTGAACGATCCGCGCACCCAGGTCACCATCATGTGCCGCGCGCAGAACTCGGCCGCCGTATGTCCCGGTTCGAACGTCCACTTCATCGCAGACAACTCCTCTCGGAGCGATAGTTCCCCGCTTGAGGCACTACCCTACCACGCCTCACTGGCCTCCTTAATGAAGGCGAGCAGGAGCTCGCTGAGCCGTAGCGGTTGTTCTTGTTGAATCCAGTGACCGGCCCCGTCAATGAGCTCGATCTCACCCATCCTCGTCGTCGCCTTGGTTTTCATAAGATCGAGCGCTCCCGGTGCCGAATAGGTGCCCCAATCGCTCTTCCCGCCAATAAAGAGTGACGGCACATCGATCGTCTTGCCCGAAAAGAGGCGTAACTCAGCGTTCAGAGCTGGATCGGAGTAGACGCGATACGCCTGCAGGGCGCCTTGAAACCCGGTACGGTCGTATTCCTCCGTGTACACCCCGAGTTCCGGCTCGGTGAGCCATTTGCAGGCCGCGACTTCGTTGGCGGTAGGCAGAAATGGAGCGACGGTCTGAGGCATCGTCTTGCCGAGATCCATGACGTAATAGGTGGGCATCTGTGCAAGTTCTGCGGCAGTCCGCGCTTTCAATGGATGCGGCTTATTTCCCGCCCAGTCAGCACTCTTGACGTGGAAGAATGCACGAAGAAACGCGTGTAAACCTTGGGGCGGGTGCCACATGTCGGCGTTGGCCTTCGGTGTGCTCAAGTATTGTTGGTAATACTCTCTGGGAGGATCGAGCGCCGCCAGCGCCGCCGCTAGTTTTTGATTTTCAGTGTTCGGTTGAACTGATGCTGACTCGCTTTCCGCAATGTTGAACGGAAATTCGGGGGAACCGGGAAATGGTGCGCTCATCAGCACCACTGCGGGAAAAACATCAGGTCGGGCTAACGAGCAGTAAGCCGCCACAGGCGAGCCGAGGTCGTGTCCGACGAGCATTGCCGTACGCCGATACCCTAGCGCCGAAACCAACGCGAGGGCGTCACGCGTCGTATTCAAGATGCTGAAAGGCTCTAGCAGGGTGCCATAGTCATTCACCCAGCCGGTGGTACGGCCAAAGCCTCGCTGGTCGGGGGCCACGACATGGTAGCCAGCGCCAGCCAGAACTGGGATAAGGTGTCGCCAGCCGTAAGCCAAGTCCGGAAACCCATGCAGAAGCAGTACCAACGGCCGACCGGAGCTTTCATAACCGGCCTCAAGAATATGGACACCGAGGCCGTTTACTCCATGGATCATGCGCGACCGAATCGCTTTGGGAAGCGTTCCATTGCCATAAGTTGAAGTCGTCAAAGCAGTTCCTCCTATGGCCATACGATGGCGATTCCTCCTGGAGCGCGAGCGATCTTCCCCGTTTGAGGTATTGCCCTTTCACCCTGCCGGTGGGCGCTTGACCTTGACCGCCGGGTCAAGGTGTAGGGTGACTAGATGAACGCTTGTTCTTCAGAATCAGACGCAAGGACCTACTGGGCGGAGGAGCCCTCGGCCACACCTGGACAAGCGCGCTTCCGTGCCCGCATCGGTGGGCTGCATTGCTCGCTTTGCACCGGCACGATCGAGCGTGCGCTGGGGCGTGAACCTGGCGTGCACCACGTCGCCGTCAGCCTCACGCACGAGCAGGCGCTGATCGAATACGACCCCAGCCGCATCGGGCCGCGACAAATCCTCTCGACGCTGCGTGACATCGGCTATACCGTATCCGATCCACGCAAGCTGCGCCGGTACGCGGAAGAGGAACGCGAGCTCGTGCGCGGGGGCCAGCGCCTTCTCGTGGCCAGCGGGCTGAGCCTGACTGCAATCGCACTCATCGCAAACCTCGCGAGCGTCGGCGGCTTCACCATCGCCGCGATCGTCGCCGCGACGTTCCTCGCCATGACGTTCGCCGTGTTGCGTCCGAAAGGTGCGGCGCTCGCGGCTGGCGTCACGGGAGGATTGGCCGTCCTGCCGGCCGCTCTGATCGCACTACGCGCTCAGCATATAGACACCACGTTCATCCCTTATGCCGCCGGCGCACTCGCTTTGGCGCAAGCACTAGCCGTCGCACCGCACATCCTGCGGATGGCGTGGCAGTCACTTCGGCGCGGCATCCTCAACCAGCATGTGATGTTAGAAGCGGGCGCATTGGCCGGTATTGCTGGGGGCATCTTCGGATTGATCGCGCACCCCACGCACTTTCCGGCGGCGGCCTTCTTCGCCGTCACCGTGATCGTCATTGACTACCACGTCTTTTCTGAATGGCTCTCATTACTCGTGAAGACGCGCAGCTCGCAGGCGATAAAGCGGCTATTGGAACTCGCGCCCGATAGCGCATGGCTGCTGCGCGACGGGACTGAACGCGAGGTCGAGGTCGCGCAGATCAGCGTAGGAGATCTCGTGCGCGTGAAACCCGGCGAGCGCGTCCCCGTCGACGGCCACGTCGTGAGCGGTCATTCTGCGGTCAGCCAGTCATTGGTCACAGGCGAGCCGATACCGGTAGAAAAGCGCGAGGGCGATGACGTGATCGGCGGCTCGCTCAACGGAAGCGGTACGCTGCTGCTGCGGGTAAGCGCAGTTGGCGAGGAGAGTTTTCTCCAGCAGGTGGTACGACGGGTGGAAGACGCGCGTGCGCTCAAGCCAGGCATTCTGCATCTCGTGGACCGGGTGCTGCGCATCTATACGCCAAGCGTGCTGATCGTAGCAGCGCTTGCGGCACTTGGCTGGTTACTCGCTCCACTGTTGGCAACCGGTCATGCCGACACCGCGCGTGCGGTCTTCTCGGCACTCAGCGTGCTGGTGATGGGCTATCCCTGCGCCGTTGGAATAGCCGCGCCGCTCTCAATCGTGCACGGGGCCGGCGAGGCGGCGGACAACGGAATCATCATGCGCACGGGCGAGGCGTTCCAAACCCTGCGCCTGGTCACGCACGTCGTGCTGGACAAGACCGGTACGCTCACACGCGGTGTGCCCGAGGTACGCGCGATCGAGGCGCTCGGCTCCGCGACCGAGTTGCTAGCGCTGGCAGCCGCGGTAGAGCGTTCCTCCGAGCATCCCTTGGCGCAAGCCATCGTGAACGCCGCGTTGGACCGGCGCATCTCACCACCCGATGTCACGGACTTCATCGCGCTTCCTGGCGAAGGCGTCGTCGCGAGCGTCGCGGGCAGCGAGGTGCTCGTCGGGAAGCCAGCGTTCCTGGTCCAACGCGGCGTGGATCTGCGCCTATTGGCCACTCGTATCCACGCACTCGAAGAGCGCGGGTATACCGTAATCGTGGTCAGCCGCGCCTGTACCGCACTTGGCGCTATCGCCTTAGGTGACGAGTTGCGCCCAGAGGCTGCGCGAGCAGTGGCGGCGATGCGCGCCGCCGGCCTCACCCCGATACTCGTCACCGGCGACAACGAGCGCGCCGCGCGGCAGGTGGCACGCGAGGCCGGCATCACTGAGTTCCACGCCGGCGTTCTCCCCCATCAAAAAGCCGAATTCGTGCGCTCCCTGCAACGCAGCAGGAAGGTGGTGATGGCCGGCGACGGTATCAACGATGCCCCCGCGCTCATGCAGGCCGATGTCGGCATCGCCATGGGCGCCGGCATCGACATCGCGATTGAGTCATCGGACATCGTCATCGTCGGTAACGACTTGGGTGCGCTCATGACCGCACGCGCGATCAGCGCGCGCAGCTATCGCAAGGTGCAGCAGAACGTGCTGTTGGCCTTCTTCTTCAACGGACTCGGCGTCCCGGCCGCGGCTACCGGCCTCGTTTATCCAGCCTGGGCGATGGCAGCGATGGCAATCAGCGTCACGCTGCTCTTCGTCAATTCCCTCTCCGCACGGCCGGCGCTGCTCCTGGACGCCCTACGCAGCGTGGGCCGCTCCACGGCAGCATGACGCGGGCCAGAATGGCACAGCCATCACCAGCCCCAGTGGACGTCGATTCGAGGTCCGTGAGGAAGCGATCGAAGGCCTCGAGCTCACGGACCCGCCGCGCGACCTCCTCGCGCTTCTCGCGCAGCATGAGTCGCACGCGCTGGCACGGTTGCTCACCTTTTCGTAGAAGTTGCACGATCTCGCGGATCTCGTCAAACGGCAACCCCAGCGACTGCGCCCGGCGTATCGCGCGCATGATCTCGACCGCGCGTTCGTCAAACACGCGATAGCCGGAGGCGGTCCGCTGCGAGCATAGAAGACCGCGGCGCTCGTAGTAGCGCACCGCTTTGGGCGTCACGCCCGCGCGCCGGGCGAGCTCTCCGATATACATTGCACGTTCAGTGTACACCTTGACCTTAGGAGATGGTCAAGCGCAGCAGCCCACGCTACGAGTAGCCGCCTTCGCGAATGAGTTGGCGGATACGCTTCTTGTCGATCTTGCCGACCGCCGTCTGCGGCAGCGTCGCGGAGAAAGCCCAGAACGACGGGATCCAGAAATGCGCGACCTTGCCTTCGAGCCAGGCCGCCAGCTCCTCCGGGGCTACCTGCTGCCCTTCCTTGAGCACGACAATGGCGCCGGGGCGTTCCTGCCAACGCGGATCGGGAATGGCCACCACCGCGGCATCCTGCACGGCGGGGTGTTTGCGGATGGCCTCCTCGAGTGCGAGCGAGGGAATCCACTCGCCACCCGACTTGATGGCATCCTTGGAGCGATCGACGAGATTAAGATAGCCGTCCGGATCCAAGGTGCCGAGGTCCCCGGTGCGCAGCCAGCCGTCGTGCAGCACGTTACGACCTTCCGTACCCAGATACGATGCCGTGACCCACGGACCACGGATCTCGATCTCTCCTACCGTCGCGCCGTCGCTGGGCAAGATCTCGTCACGATCGCGCGCGGCCACGCGCACTTCGAGACCGCAGACCACGCGACCCTGGCTGAGAAAATACGGCGCCTGCTCCTCGAGCGTCTCCGCCCACGGCGGGAGACCCGCCACCGTCGAAACCGCCGATGTCTCGGTCATGCCCCAGGCTTGAATCATCTCGACGCCGAGCTCGCGATAGGCCTCGTACAGCACGCGTGGAACCTGCGAGCCGCCGCAATAGATCGCGCGCAGCGACCCGAGCTCGCGCCGGCCACGGGCGCGCGCGAGCTGCAGCACGTCCGACCAGATCGTCGGCACGCCAGCGGCGATAGTAGGGCGCTCGTCGTCGACGAGCGCAAGCAGCGTATCGGCATGCATGGAGTGGCCGGGGAAAACGAGCTGGGCACCGGCCATCAAGGCGGCGAACGGCAGGCCCCACCCGTTGACGTGGTAGAGCGGGACTCCTTGCAGCAGCCTGCTCGTCGCGCCGACACCGAGCGCGTTGACCGTACACATGCTCATCGCCTGCAGCCAGACCGAACGGTGACTGTACGCCACGCCTTTCGGAGGCCCCGTCGTGCCGCTGGTATAGCACAGAATCGCGGCGTCGCGTTCGTCGACGTCGGGCCACTCGACGATCGGGTCGCCCTCGCGCAAGAGCTCCTCGTAGGCCACAACGGCGTAGCCGGCGCCGGGCTGACTCTGCGTGGCCGCCTCACCCACGACGACCAGCAACCGTAAATCGGGCAAACGCGCGGCCACGGCTCTGAAACGTTCGAGATAGGGTGCGTCGACGATGAACACCGCATCCTTGGCGTCGCGCGCGATGTACTCGAGCTGATCGTCGTGCAGCCGCGCGTTGACGGTATGCAGCACGCGCCCACTGGCGGGGACGCCCAGGTAGGCCTCGAGATGCTCCTGCGTGGCGCCGCCGACGGTGCCGATGATGGCATCGCGGCCGTAGCCGCGTTTGGCAAGCGCGCTGCCCAGGCGTCCCGCGCGCTCAACCGCTTGAGCGAACGTGACCGTGGTACGCCCGCGCTCGCGCTGTGTGACGATCTTCGACTTGCCGTTGACTCGATGGGCATGACGCAGCAGCAAGGGAAGCCCCAACTGACCGCCCTGCATAGTGCTGCGCATGGCTACTTCGACTCGCTCTCGAGCTTGCCGTAACGCGAGTCACGCCAGTTCAAGGCTTCGCGCAGACCCTGCTTACTCACCCGCTCACCAAACTCGGCCTTCTCGGGTGAGTAGGCGGCATTGAGCGTGGCGGCGATGTCGAGGTTGGAGTGCACCGCGCCACGCAGTCCCATGGCCTCGTACGCTCGCACTAAGGCCATCTTGGTCAGGCGCAGCGTGACGGCCGGCGTCACGCCGATGCGCTTGGCCAGCGCCTGCACGGCGGACACGAGCTCGCCGGCGGGAACCACTCGATTGATGAGGCCGATGCGCTCGGCCTCCGCGGCCGAGATCACGTCGCCGGTGAGCAGCAGCTCGTTGGTCTTCTTCTGACCGATCACGAACGGCATCAGCAGCGTCACGGGGCCGGAGCCGAAGCGGATCTCCGGCTCGCCGAAGCGCGCGCGCTCGGTAGCCACGATTAAGTCGCAGGCCATCGCCAGCTCGCAGGCGCCGGCCAGGCACCAGCCGTCGACAGCGGCGATGGTGGGCTTATTCGAGGCCCACACCGCCATCGACAGATCGACATTGCGAGTAAGCTGCACGTGCCAATCCTCGGCGCGACTGAGGCCGGCCTCCACCTCTTCAGCGATGTCGTACCCGACCGAGAAGTTCTGCCCGGCCCCGGTGAGCGCGATGACGCGTACGCGCTCGTCGGCGTCGAGCTCGCGCAGCGTTGTGCGCAACGTGCTCACGACCGCGGACGAAAGCGCGTTGAGCTTCGCCGGCCGGTTGATGGTCACCCAGGCCACGCCTTCACGAACTTCGGTCAATACGATCGAGTCATCCAAGACCTCTCTCCTCCCATCGCGCCCTCGCTGATTTCAGCGCAACGTGGCTTTTCCGCGCCTGGAAGCGTGTCCTGGTGCGCGCGGGAGCGTCCCGCGCGCCTTCCGAAGATTTCCGCAGACCGAAGCACAAACGTACGCAAGGGAGGGTGCTATGGGAGTGCTCGCAAGGCTAGCGACCGTGCTGCGAGTGCTGCGCGGCGCAGAACGTCCGCTGCAGGCATTACATCTCTTGCGCAGGCGACCGGCCCTGCTCGTCGCCGTCAATGCTTTCGAAATCGCGCACCTCATGAGCGGGCGGATGCCGATGCACCTCAAAGCGCTGGCGCAGATCAAGACCTCCGCGCTGGTCGGCTGCCCGTTCTGACTGGATATCGGCTCGGCCGTGGGCAGAGCATTTGGTGTACGCGAGGAGCAACTGTTGGAGCTGCCGCGCTATACCCGTAGTCCGGCGTTCGACGCCGACGAGCGTCTCGTGCTCGATCTCGCCGTGGCGCTGGCGCAGACGCCGGCCGACGTCTCCGCCGCGCTGCGGGAGCGGCTGCGCGCGCGTTTCGCAGAGGCGCAACTGGTGGAACTGGCCGCCGTGATCGCGTGGGAAAACTATCGCGCACGCTTCAACCGCGCCTTCGGGGTCCAGCCCTCCGGCTTCTCCCACGGCGCCTTCTGCGCATTGCCGGAGCAGACGTGACGCGGCCGGCTGGCCCTTAAGCAGCCGGCCGCTCACTCATGGGGCGAGAAACCACGGCGGCGGCGGCGCTAGGCGCAGGGATGCGCGTTTCTGGCAGCGTGAATCCCATGGCGGGAGGAGTCACGTCATGCGCGATCAAGCCCTTACTCGCAAGCAATTCGTGACTGGCGCCACGCTTGCAGCCGCCACCGTCACGGCCGCTTTCCCCGCCATCATCCATAGTCCAAGCGCAGCGGCGGAGACGCTCAAGATCGGCGAGACCGACGAATTGACCGGAACCTACGCCGCCCTGGGCAGGAGCCAGCAGCGCGGCGAGCAGCTCGCCATGGAGCGGTGGAACGCCAAAGGCGGCGTGCTCGGCCGTAAAGTGGAGCTGGTAGCCGAAGATAATCAGGCCGATCCAGGCGTCGCCGTCCAGAAGGCTCGCAAACTCGTCAACGACGACAAGTGCGTTGCCCTCATCGGCACGGTCTCAAGCGCCGTCGCGCTCGCCACCAGCAATGCCGCCGCCACGCTCAACACGGTCTTCATGGACGCCGGCGGCCATGCCGACGACATCACCGGCAAGAACTGTCACTGGACGACGTTCCAGGTCTGTCACACGACGTGGGCATTGACGCACGCCAACGGCTTCGCGATCGCGGAAAAGTACGGCAAGAAGTGGTATCTGATCACGCCGGACTATGCCTTCGGTCACGCGCTGGCGCGCGGCTACAACGACGTCATCCAGAAAGTCGGCGGGCAGATCGTGGAGAACGATCTAGCGCCGCTGGGAACGACGGACTTCAGCACGTATCTCACCAAGGTCACCGCGAAGAAACCCGACGTGCTAGTGGTGCTCAACAACGGCAACGACTTCATCAACACGATGAAGCAGGCCAGCTCGTTCGGCATCCTGGCGAAGATACCGGTAGCGGGACCGTACGCCGAACTCGAGGCCCTGTGGGCGCTGCCCACCGTCGCGCGCGTGGGCTTCTGGGGGACGGAGTGGTATTACAAAGATAGCATCGTCTTCGGGAGCCATAACGCGGAGGCGCTGACTTTCGTCAACGAGTACCGCAAGCGCTTCGGCGAGCCCCCAACCGCACGCAGCTGCTTCGGCTACGCGGGCATGGACCGCTTGTTGTGGGCATTCAACGAAGCCAAGTCCACGGACCCGGTCAAAGTCTCGAAAGCTCTAGCCGGTGCCGAATTTACGTCGGTGTGGGCGGGCGCATCCAGTTTCCGCACGCAGGACCACGAGATGATGTGGCCGATGTGGAACGGCACGATTCGCCCACAGGGGACCCCACAGGACAAGTACGACGTCATCGACGTCACCAGCGTGCAACCGGCGGAGAAGATCTTCATCACCGCCGCGGAGGCCGCGAAGGAGTGCAGCCTCGGCTATCCCGGCTAACCGGGTCCGCGCCCAGGCTTGGCTACGGCTGGACCCGGATGCGAGTGCAGGCGGCTATGTGCGCGGCGTTGTCGCTCACGACCGCCTGCGCCAGCTCGAGCAGCTTGCGGATGCGGCGGTCGGTCAGGCGGTAGATGACGTTGCGCCCTTGACGCAGCGTATCCACGTAGCCGCACCACTTCAGGCAGGCGAGGTGGTTGCTCACGCGGCTCTGAGATAGGCCCAGATGTGCCACGATCTCGCCGGCCGGACGCGGTCCGTCGAGCAGGAAGCGCACGATACGGAGCCGCGTGGGATCCGCAAGGCCGCTCATGAACTTGGCATAGAGCAGGTCGGCCGCATCACCAAGCGCGCCGGCCGGCTCCGGCCGCGGTTTCACTTTCGCCATCGCATCTACGATATATTATGAACTCGTGATACGTCAAGGAGCCAGCGCCACTTCAATCGGCTTGGACGGGCGGCAGCGGCGGATGCGGCTGGATGCGGTAGGCGCGCTTGTAGACCATGAACGTACGCTTGAACGAGATCACGAGCGTGCCGTCCTGGTTGAAACCCTCCGTCTTCACCTCAACGATGCCGGCATGCGGGCGGGATTTCGATTCGCGCTTGCCTAGGACGTGCGAGCGCGAGTAGATGGTGTCGCCGGCGAACACGGGATGCGGCAAGTTGATGTCGCTCCAAGCGAGGTTGGCGATAGCATTTTCGCTGATGTCGCTGACACTCTGCCCCGTAACCAGCGCCAGCGTAAAGGTGCTGTCCACCAGCGGCTTGCCGAACTCGGTCTGCGCGGCGAGGTGGCTATCGAAGTGGATCGGGTTCGTGTTCAGCGTCAGCAGCGTGAACCAGATGTTGTCCACTTCGGTGACGGTGCGGCCGAGGCGATGGACGTAGACGTCTCCCACCTCGAAATCCTCGTAGCAGCGCCCTTGCCAACCGGGTTTTTCGCTCACGTCGCCCTCCCTGAAGTTGCGGCCGCAGGCGGAAGCACACCGACACGGCACCGGATTACACGGAAGAGATATTGTGCTGCCCCACCGGCTCACCCTCGTTTCCAAGCCAATGCGAGCGGGTATAGAGTAGAACGAACACGGTACGGCTTCATGCACACTGAGGCCATCTGTCCGTGTGTCGCTTCGCTTACGGGGGGTGGTGCATCCGATGGGCGAGCTATCACGTAACGCTTTTCTCAAGCTAGCAGGGGTGGCCGGTACTGCGGGCGCGGTCAACAATGCGTTAGGGCAACCCGCGCCGGCTGAGGCCGCAGCGAAGCCACCCGCACGCGAGCTGCAGGCCTTCACGTTTCTCACGCCACCGGAACAGCGGTTCGTGGAAGCGGCCATCGAGCGCCTCATTCCGGCTGATTCGTCCGGCCCCGGCGCTAGGGAGGCGGGAGTCGCCTACTACATCGACCAGCAACTCCGGGGCGCTTGGGGCACGGGTGCGCGACAATACCGGCAAGGGCCGTGGATGGCCGGAACGCCTGAGCAAGGCTATCAGCTCAACCTCATCCCGCAGCAAGTGTACCGCATCGGTATCGCCGCGACCAACGCGCACTGCCGCCAGGCTTACGGCAAGACGTTCGATGCGCTCTCGGGGGCACATCAAGATGACGTGTTGCACGGTCTAGAGAGCGGCAAGATCGCGCTGGCGGAGATCCCCTCCAAAACGTTCTTCTCCATCCTGCTCGGGAATACGATCGAAGGCTATTTCGCCGACCCACTCTATGGCGGCAACCGGAACATGGCGGGATGGAGGGCCGTCGGCTTCCCCGGCGTGGCGGCGGCATACGCCGGCGTCATCGAGAAGTACAATGTCCCGTACAAGGTCAAGCCGGTCAGCATCGCCGACGTCGAGCAGGGCCTCGATCCGGATCCGGGCCACGCCGCAGACGAAGCCCATCGGCAGCGCATTGCGCTGATGCACGCGCGCCAGCAGACGGAGGCCTAGAGTATGGCGACCAAACTCAAAGCGGTCGACGCTGTCACCATCGGCGTCGGGTGGACCGGCGGCATCATCGCGGCGGAGCTGACCAAGGCGGGATACCACGTGGTGGGCCTGGAGCGCGGGGAATATCGCAACACCGACCCCGACTTCGAGGTACCGCAGATCCACGACGAGCTCGCCTACGCCGTGCGCCACAAGTTCATGCAGGACCCAGCGCAGGATACCTACACGTTTCGCAACGACGCACGCGAAACCGCTCTCCCCATCCGCTACTTATCCGGCTTCTTACCCGGAACGGGCCTAGGCGGCGCCGGCGTACACTGGAACGGACAGACTTGGCGCTTTCTGCCTTGGGATTTCGAGACGCGCAGCGCGACCATCAAGCGCTACGGCGAGGCTAAGCTCAACGGAGCGACGAGTCAAGACTGGGGCATTACCTACGCTGAGCTGGAGCCGTACTTCGACAAGTTCGAATATATGGCCGGCATCGCCGGTAAAGCAGGCAACATCAAAGGCTCAATCCATCCCGGCGGCAACCCCTTCGAGGGCCCACGCTCGCGCGAGTATCCCAACCCGCCCATGAAGACGAGCTACGCCGGCATGCTGACCAAAGAGGCCGCGAAGAAACTCGGATACCACCCTTTTCCACAGCCCTCTGCCAACGTCACGCGCCCGTACACCAACCCCGACGGCGCCAAGTTCGGTGCTTGTGTCTACTGCGGGTATTGCGAGCGCTTCGCCTGCGAGATGTTCGCCAAGTCCAGTCCACAGCTTGCGGTCCTGCCGGTGGCCATGAAGACGGGACGCTACGAGCTACGCACCTTCTGCAACGTGACCAGGATCAACCTCGACAGTACCGGCAAGCGCGCGGTCAGCGTTACCTACGTGGACGCGCAGGGACGCGAGTTCGAGCAACCGGCGGAGATGATCTTCCTGACCTCGTTCATCCTCAACAACGTGCGCACGCTGCTGGTGTCCAACATCGGGACGCGGTACGATCCACAGACCGGCGAGGGCGTCGTCGGCCGCAACTACACCTACCAGATGAACACCGGCGGCACGTATTTCTTCAACAAGAAAGTCTTCAATACGTTCATGGGCTCCGGCGCGATGGGCGTGGCCATCGACGAGTTCAACGGCGACAATTTCGATCACACGAATCACGACTTCATCGGCGGCGCGTACATCCTCGTCTCCACGACCGGTGCGCGGCCGATCCAATACCATCCGGTGCCGCCGGGAACGCCGCATTGGGGTGCGCAGTGGAAGAAGCAGGTGGTACGGTACTACAACCGCGCCATCGGCATCAACGCCAGCGGCGGCGTCCAAGCCTATCGCCACAACTATCTCGATCTCGACCCCACCTATCGCGATGCGTACGGCTTACCGCTCCTGCGGATCACCTTCGATTGGGGCCCGCACGAGCTCAACCAATCGCAGTTTATGGCCACCATCCTCAGGAAGATCGGACATGCCATGAACGCGGACATCGTGGCCGTAAGCCCACGCACCGGCCACTACAACAGCACGATCTATCAGAGCACCCATAATATCGGCGGCGCCATCATGGGAACCGATCCCAAGACGAGCGCCGTCAACAAGTACCTCCAGAGCTGGGACGTGCACAACCTGTTCGTGCTGGGCGCATCGGCGTTCCCACAGAACTCAGGGTACAACCCCACCGGGACGTTGTGCGCGTTAGCCTACTGGAACACTGAGCACGTGATCAAACGGTACATCAAGAATCCCGGGCCGATGGCTTGAGCACCGGCGGCGGGAACCCTTCGGTGCGCTCGACCAGCGCTCGTTCAAAGGCCTGCGCCTCCGCGAGGCGTACCAGCTCCTGACGCTCCGGCCAGGAGAGCATGCTCTGGAGCATCGCCTCGGACGTGCCGTCGGCTCTCAGTTGCTGCAAACCCGCGCGCACGGCATAGGCACCGACGCGCAGCGCGAAGTTCGCGTAGAGCACGATCCGATAGCCGAGCCGCTCCAACTCCGCCGCCGGCACGAGGGGTGTTTTGCCGCCTTCGACCATGTTCGCAACCAGCGGAACATCCGGAAGCTCTTCACGGATGCGGCGGAGCTCGCCGATGCTCTGTGGCGCCTCGACGAAGAGCGCGTCCACGCCGGTGCGCGCGTATGCGCGTGCCCTTGCGATGGCCGCATCCAGGCCCTCGACCGCCCGCGCATCGGTGCGCGCGACGATTACGAAGCTTGGATCGCGGCGTGCCGCCAGGGCCGCCTCCAAGCGCAGCAGCATCTCCCGGACGTCGACCACGCTCTTCCCTTCGAAGTGGCCGCATTTCTTCGGGAACGTCTGATCCTCGATGTGCAGCCCCGCCGCGCCGGCACGCTCGTACTCGCGCACCGTCCGCGCGACATTGGCGACACCGCCGAACCCGGTGTCGGCATCCGCCAGCACCGGCACGTTCACCACGCCGGCGATGCGCGCAACTTGCGTCGCCATCTCCGGCAGCGTGATCAAGCCGATGTCGGGCCGCCCAAGCTGGCTATTGCTGATGCCCGCGCCCGTTGCATAGACGAGCGGAAAGCCGGCCTCTTCGATCAGACGCGCCGTCCAGGCATCGTATGCGCCCGGTGCGAGCGCGATCCGATCGCCGCGTAAGAGCTCTCTCAGTCCAGTCATCCTGGCCTTCTCCCACTGCCTCGTGCCAGTCGTTTTGACCCATTCGCTTGGGTTCCCCGCTCGCTGCCGTTGCGCCATGCGCAAGTTAGGACAACGGACTACCGTCGCCACTCAGCGAAGTGACGGGGCCGAGGCTTTTGAGTCCCACCGTCCTTATTTGATTTGAAGTGGTGGCGATGCAACTGACACTGAAGAGCGTCTCCAAAGTCTTCCCAGGCGGAGCCGGCGGCGCGCCGGTTACGGCCCTGGAAGACATCGCGTTCACCGTCGCCTCGGGCGAGTTTGTGGCGGTGCTCGGGCCGTCCGGATGCGGAAAGAGCACGCTCTTGGAGATCATCGCCGGCCTCTCCAGCCCCAGCGCCGGTGAGATTCTGCTGGGTGACGAGCTGGTCAGCAGCCCCTCCTCTCACGTCAGCGTCGTCTTCCAGGAAGACTCGACATTCCCATGGCGCACGGTGGCGGACAATGTCGGCTTTGGATTGCAGATGCGAGGCGTGCGTAAGGCGGAGCGCGAGCACGCCGTCGCTCGAGCCATCGAGCTGGTTGGCCTTAGCGGCTTCGAGGGACGCTATCCCCATCAACTCTCCGGCGGCATGCGCCAACGTGTCGCAATCGCCAGAACGCTCGTGCTGAATCCCGCCGTGATGCTGATGGACGAGCCATTCGGTGCGCTCGACGAACAGACGCGCTTCGTGATCGGCGAGGAGCTCCTGCGCATCTGGGATGCCACCGGCTGCACGATCTTCTTCGTCACGCATAGCCTCCACGAAGCCGTGCAGCTCGCGGACCGCATCGTGGTCCTCAGCGCGCGCCCCGGCCGCGTCAAGCGTATCTTCGAAAACCACCTGCCCCGCCCGCGGGTGGAGACCGAGGATCCGCGCGCCTATGCCGAGTTGATGGCGGGCCTGCGCGACGCGATCGGGCTGACCCAAGCGGCAACGCGGGTCAAGGCATAGGCCATGGGCAGAAGCGGACTGCGCTGGCTGATCTTCCTGCTGGGAGTGTTGGCGCTCGAGGTGATCGCACGCTCGCGTGTCATGGGCCCGACGCTCTCGGTGCCACCGAGCCACATGATCGTCAACCTCGTCGAGCAGTTGAGCGCGGGCGCACTGACCGCCGACCTCGTGCGAACCGCGGTGGAGATCCTCACGGGCTTCGCCATCGGCGCCGCCATCGGGTTACCGCTAGGCGCGATCCTCTGGCGCGTGCCGTTGCTGGCGGCCGTCATCGAACCGTACCTACTCGCATACTACGCCGTACCCGTCTTCTCGCTCTATCCGCTCTTCATCAAAATCTTCGGCGCGGGGGCCGCACCGATCATCGCCATCGCCGCACTCTCGGCGGTCGGCTCGATCGCCTCCAACACCCTCATCGGCCTGCGCGCCATTCCACGCGTCCAACTCGCCGTCGCACGCTCGCTGCGCCTGACCACGGCCCAGACGGCCGCGCACGTGATCCTGCCTTCAGCGGCGCCGCAGATCTTCATCGGCTTGAAGCTTGGCTTCATCTACGCCCTGATCGGTGCCTTAGCCTCGGAGTTCATCCTCGCCACGGTGGGTCTGGGGTACGAGATCTCCTACCACTACAATAACTTCGAGCCAACCAAGATGTTCGCCGTCATGGTGCTGGCCATCACGATCAGCGTCGGCTGTAATTGGATCCTCACGCTGGGCGAGCAGCGCCTCACGCGCTACCGGAGGCTGGCGAGTGCAGAACGCAAGTAGGCCGGTGGCGGTGGCCGCGATACGGGGACTGTTCGTGGTGCTCTTGCTGGCGCTTTGGAGCGTGGGCTCCGCCGTCTACGGCGACACGGTTCTGCCGCCGCCGCTCTCCATCGCCGCGACGGTGATACACGGCTGGCGTGAAGGCTGGCTCATGCACGCTACCGCCGTCACGATCTCGGAGGTCGTGCCCGCGTTTCTCATCGCCGCCATCGTGGGCACCGGCTTCGGTCTGCTGCTCGGGTTGCGCGACGTTTGGGGCGACGTGCTCGAGCCGATGATTCTCGGCGTCTACTCGATTCCGAAGATCACGCTCTACCCGGTCTTCCTCGTGCTCTTCAAACTGGGCATGGCCTCCAAAGTTGCCTTCGGATTCTTCCACGGCGTCTTCCCCGTGGAGATCATGACGCAGCGCGCGACCTCGACGGTCTCACCGGTCTATCTCAAAGTCGCGCGGACGATGCGTTTGACGCCTTGGCAAACCACGGTTCACGTGCTCCTGCCGGCAATCTTGCCCGCGCTGACCGTGGGCCTGCGCTTGGCTTTCAGCCTGACCTTCATCGGTGTGACGCTCGCCGAGATGTCGGCCTCGCGCGCGGGCTTGGGCTTCCTGCTCAACGCAGCCGACTCCACCTTCGACTCGCAGCGTACCCTTGCGGTCATCGTCATCCTTGCCGCCATCGGCATCGGCACCAATGCCTTGTTCTACGCCGTCGAGCGCCGCGTCAGCCCAGCTCGCGCGGAGGTCCGGCAGGCCACGCTCAAGATGTAACACTTCAGCATAAATTAGGAGGTATCTCGACGTGACGCATCCTCGTCTCAATCGCAGCGCCTTCATGGGCGGCTCCGCCGCCACACTCGCACTCCTGGGCGCACCGCGTCTTACTTCGGCGGCCGCACCCGAAGCCTACAACATCACGATCACGCACTATCCCGCGCAAGACTACGCCTTGCCGGTCGTGGTGGCTCAAGAGCTGGGCTACATGGCGCAAGGCGGCATCGACGTCAAGTCGATCATCGGCTCTAGCGGTGGCGGAACCACCGTGAGAAACATCTCGCAAGGCGGCCTTCATCTGGGGGAGGCGGCAACCTCGGCGGTCATCAAGGCCATCCTCGCCGGCATGGAACTCAAGATCATCGCTGCCGGCGTGCAAACGCCGGGCACGATCTGTTGGGTGGTCAAGAAGGACTCGCCGATCAAGGGCATCCACGACCTCGCCGGCAAGCGCATCGGGTTCACGCAGCCGGGCTCGGTCAGCGAATCGCTGCTGCACATGTGCCTGAGCGCGGCCGGCGTCGACACCTCGCACGTCACGTTTCAGGCCGCCGGCGGCATCGGTGAGAACTTGACGCTGCTCGATACCAACGGTCTGGACTGCGCCTTCACGGTCGACCCTGCGCTGACGCGCAATCAAAGCAAACTGCACGTCGTCTTCTATGCGCGCGAGTATCTCCCACGCTATCTCCAAACGGTCTGGGTAGCCGGTCCCGCAATCCTGCAACACGACAAGGAGCGGGTGGCGGCCTTCATCGGCGCGCGCGCACGCGGCGTGGACGCCGCCATCAAAGATCCACGCAAGGCCGCGGATATCTTCGGGAAAGTCACCAACAACGATCCCGCCATCAGCTACACAACGCTCGAGCACGAGCGTCCGGCAGACTACTTCAGCCGCGGTCAGCTGGACCCGAAAGCGCTCCAATTGGTGGTCGACGGCATGCGCATCGGCAAGATCCTGGGCGCCGACAAGGTTCCGATCGGCGGCATGGTCGACGACACGCTGCTGGCCGCCGCCGAGCGCACCACCATACCGGCGCAGATGTAGCGCGAGGGGGTTAGCACCATGCTCAAGGACGCTCCAGGCCGCCTGCGCCAACTCCTGGCGGAGCGGCGGCTGCTCTGGGGGCCGGGGGTCTACGACGGCATCTCGGCGCGCATCGCGGTCTCCGTGGGCTTCCCGATCCTCTACATGACCGGAGCCGGAACGGCGGCCAGCCGGATCGGGATGCCCGATCTCGGTCTCACGACGCTCGGCGAGATGGTCGAAAACGCGCGTACCATCGCCCGCGTCTCCGACGTTCCCGTGATCGCCGACGCCGATACCGGCTTCGGCGACACCCTCAACGTCGTCCGCACCGTCTATGAGTACGAACGCGCCGGAGTGGCGGGGATCCACATCGAGGACCAGGTCTTCCCCAAGCGCTGCGGGCACTTGGAGGGCAAAGCCGTGGTGCCGGCGCGCGATTATCTGCGGCGCATTCGCGCCGCGGCACGCGAGCGCACAAATCCCGACTTCGTCATCATCGCGCGCACCGATGCACGCCAGCCGCACGGCTTCGACGCAGCGATGGATCGTATCAAAGGTGCCTTCGAAGCGGGCGCCGACGTCGGCTTCCTCGAGGGTCCAGAGTCGTTGGCCGAGATCGAGCGCACGGTTGCGGAGGCACCCGGACCGATGCTGCTCAACCTCGCGGCACACGGGAAGACGCCGAACCTGCGCGTGGCGGAGGTGGAGCGGCTGGGCTTCAAACTCGCCATCTATCCGGCGGCGTGCATGATCCCGGCCGCGCTCGCCATCGGGCGCGCCTTGCAGGCACTCAAACGCGACGGCACCGACGCGGAGGTCACCGAGAGCAGATCGCCGCGCGACTTCTTCGCACTGGTGGGTTTGGAAGAGCAATTGGAGCTCGACGCAGCGTTTGGTGGCAGCACGTTGACGAGCGTCTAGCGAGCGCTTGCTGCGCTCTTGACCGCAGGACGGCTTCCTGCTACCTTCGGTGGCATGACAAGCCGTTCTACCGCTGGCGCGAGCAGAGGCGACTTCAGACACTTCTCGGAACTGCAATTCGCCTTCGCCACCACGCGCGTCGTCTCGTCCGCGCTCCAGTTGCAGGTCTTCTCGAAGCTCGCCGCCGGCGCGACGACCGCGGGCGCCGCGGCGCAGGCGTACGGCGCCCCAGAGCGCGGCGTGCGGATGCTGCTCGATGCGTTGGTGGGGCTGCAGTTGCTGTCGAAACAGAACGGGCGCTACGCTCTGACCGAATTCTCCGAGCGCTATCTCGTCAGCGAGCGCGCGGACTATGCCGGGCAGGTGCTGGAGCGCGATGCCTTGCCTGAAGTATGGGGTCGCCTCACCGACGTCATTCGCACGGGTACCCCGGTGCACGCAGTCGACCAGCAGACCGAGGCGGAACACTTCTTTCCCCTGCTGGTGCAGTCGCTCCACATCCAGCATCGCGAGGCGGCGCGACGCCTGGCCGAGGCGCTCCACGAAGAGCGAGGCGACGGCATCGCGCGTGGTCTCGACGTGGCCTGCGGATCGGCAGTCTGGAGCATCGCCTACGCGGAACGCCACAGCGGGACGAAGATCACCGCCCAAGACTTTCCCGGCATGATCGACACGGCGCGCACGTTTGTCGAGCGCCATGGCGTTGCGGCGCAATTCGAGTTTCTGCCCGGCGATCTCAACACCGTCGACTTTGGCCGCGAGTCGTACGATATCGCCTGGCTCGGGAATATCGTCCATTCCGAAGGCGAGGAGGCCTCACGCCGCCTCTTCAGCCGCCTCTATCCAGCGCTGCGTCCCGGCGGACAATTGGCCATCATCGACTTCCTACCCGACGACGAGCGTACCGGCCCGCTCTTTCCGCTGCTCTTCGCCTTGAACATGCTGGTCAACACGAGCCACGGCGATACGTTCACGCTGGCTCAGTACCGGCAATGGCTCGGCGCAGCCGGATTCGAAGACGTGCATACGTTGAACGTAGACGACGCACCCGTGGGAACGCGCGTCGTTCTCGCGCGACGGCCCTAAGGGCATTCAGCGCTACAGAGCGGCTGCGTCCTTAGCCAGCAGCTCGGCCATGGTGTTGACGCTGTCGACCTGCAGGTCGGTCTCCGCCGCCAGCGTGGAGAGATCCGCTTGCGGGTCGTGCCCGGCATCCTCCATCAGCCGGTGCTGCGTCGCGCGCAACGGTGGCAGCGGCGCGGGCGCGCGCCGCTCACGCAGCGCGTCGACCACCAGCGTCAGCGCACGGTCGAGCTGCGTTGCAAAATCGCTTAGGCTTGGCCGCGCAACGTCCGCCGCGTCGAGCGCATGGGCTTGCAATGTCAGCGAGGCAAAGCCGAAGCGCTTGGAGGCGGCCAAGAGCCCGAGCGCGAGGCCCGGCTCGATCTCGTTCGTGCGCGACGGTTCGCTCATCATGCTGTCGAACGAGGCCTCGGCATTAGAGCGCAAGCCCCAGGCCGTCAACTGCGTCTGGCGGATTGCCGCCGCATCGTGCTGCCGCGAGTCGATGTACACCTGAAGCACGAGGGCGGCATAGCGGCGCTGGGCGTCCAACAGGTCGGCCAGCTGCCCGCGCACGCGCCGCGACTCCCAACTGGGCCAGACGGCGTACGCCACCAGCGCGAGCACGCCGCCTAAGAGCGTCGCCTCGACCCGGTCGAGCACGCCCATCTTCTCCGGCAAGCCCATCAGCGCAAGCAGAAAGACGACGTACGCGGTGACCGTGACCGTGTACACGGCGTAGTTGGCGCGAATCACGATGTAGCCGAGCCACGCGAAAACGACACACAGGGCGACCAGCAGCTCCGGGCCGGGGCGCAGCAAGGCCGCGATCAGCGTCGCCAGCACCGCCCCCGCCACCGTTCCGGTAAGGCGGCTGACACCGCGCACGTAGGTAGTGGCGAAGTCCGGGCGCAGCACCAGCGCCGCGGTCATCGGCACCCAGTACCCGCGCTGCAGCGGAAGCACGCGATCGGCCAGCATGGCGACGCCCAGCGCGATAGCCAAGCGCACGGCGTGCCGAAAGTAGACCGACTTCGGCTGAAAATTCGCCAGCAACGTTTCGATGCCGTCGCTGACTTGCGGCAGCACGAGCAGACGCGCTCCGAAATGACGCAGCGACGGCGAGCGCGCCGCCGCAGCGGGTATCTGTGCGATGCGAACCGCCGAACGCAGCCGCCCGAGCAACGCGCGCGCATCCGTCACGGTCTGTTCGATCGCCGCGGCCGCGCCGGCGACTTCGGCAACCGGCGCCGCTGGCGTGTCGAATCCAGCCAAAGCCCGGTCGAGCACGCGCCGGTACTCGTCCGGCTCCACGGGCGCGCGTGCCTCCTCGAGCGCAGAGCCCAACTCCTCGAGGATAAGAGAGGCCGCGTTGATCAAGGCGAGGGCATGCTGCCCGGCGACGTTCAAGCCGAGTGCGCACAGACGCTGACGGTCGCGCACCAATACCGCCAAGCCGGTGCGAATTCGCTCGGCCTCGTCCAACAAGCTCTGAAACGCGGTGATCTCGCCACGGCGCGCAAACGGCTGAGGGTCCAAGAGCGTCTGGCGCACCGTGCGCAGATGCTGCGGATCGGGTGCGGCCCACGTCTCGACGGAGACGTCGTGCGCGTATGCGGCCAGCGAGCGAAATGCCCGTGCCAACGCATAGCGCTCCGCGGAGAGGCGGCGCAGAGGCCAGACGAGCACCAGCAACAACGTCTGAAACGCACCGCCTGCGAACACCAGACCCGCCTGTGCCAGCGCCGCCCCCGGATCGAGGTTGAACTCGCTGTAGATAACCAGCGCGACCACCGAGTTGAGACCGGCCGTGGTGGCCATCGGACCGAGCGAAGCCAGCATGCCGTAGGCAAAGCCCCAGAGCACGGTGACGGCCACCATGGCGAGGGCCGTGTGCCCGGCCAGGCCCGCGACGAGCGCCGAGAAGGCCATGCCGCCGCTGGTGATCAGCATCGCGGCGGCGCGCGTCCGGTAAACGCCCTGCATGGAGGCGAAGCCCGCGCTAAGTGCCCCCACGGCAGCGGAGACGCCGTACGCGGCGTTGCCGGCCAGCAATCCCAGCACGAGGGGGATGGCCACGCCGGCCGCCGAGCGCGTGCCGAAGCCGATCTCAATGGTCGAGCGGTCGAAGCGGAGTATCGTCTGAACGATCCGCCTCAGCGTGCCGGACCCAGACTCCGCCGCAGCCTCGGTCATCGCCACCACTTCCGCTCATGGGGCACGTACCCATGCAACCTCCCGTTTGCATGGGCGGGGTCCGCGTGCCGGGCTTCGCCGCCTACCGGTGCAGGAGCTCTCGCAACGAAGCGGCGGAGAGCCCGGGGAAACTGGTTTGCCAGTCTAGACCTGCCAGAGCCTTCTGCGTGACCTCCGGATCGTACACCTTACCGCGCAGCGCATGCTCGACGCGCTGCGCTCCGGCCGCCACCATAAAGTCGCCCGTGAGATGGATATCCTGGATGTGTTCCCGCTCCACTTCGATGCGCGCGTCGATCTCGCCGAACGTGAAGCGTTGGACGCGCTGGACATTGAAGCGCGGCTTCGAGCCGAAGTTCCAATCGGCGCGCCCGTAGCGCTGCGCAACGATCTCCTCCACGCCCTGCCAGTCTTGCGTGCTCAGCCGGTAGCGGCGGACGCCGGTGCCTTCGAAGATGCCCTCGAGAATCCGCTTGCGCAGCAAGGGGACGCTCATCTCACGCTCGGCGTACTCCGCGATGTTCGCCACGCGCTGGCGCACGCTTTGGATACCTTTGGCCTGAATCTTACTCTTCTTCACGTTGAGCGCATTGACGACTTCGCCGAGATCGCTATTGAAGAGCAGCGTGCCATGGCTGAACATGCGCCCAGCGCTTGCGAACTGGGCGTTGCCCGAGATCTTGCGGCCGCTGACCACGAGATCGTTGCGCCCCTGCAGCTCGGCGGCCACGCCCAGCGAACGCAGCACGCGCACCACCGGTTCGGTGAAGAAACGGAAATTGTTCAAACGATCCGGACGGTAGTCGGTGACGAAGCTGAAGTTGAGGTTGCCGGCGTCGTGATAGACCGCGCCGCCGCCTGAGAGGCGACGCACGACGTGGATGCCGCGCGCTTGCACGTAGGGCAGATTGATCTCGTCGACGGTGTTCTGATTGCGGCCGATGATCAGCGAGGGCTCGTTCACGTAGAACAGCACGTAGGTGTAGCGCCGATCGAAGTAGCGCAGCACGTATTCTTCGAGCGCGAGATTGACCCGCGGATCGGAGACGTCTTCGTTGTCGACGTAGACGAGCTCAGGCGTGGCGTGCATGTGATGCCCTAGAGTCCTTGGTGCAGCAATTCGGACTGCGTAACAAGTGTATTAGCCTTGCCTTACATACACCTGGATGCCTCTCCTGCTCCGGTTCCGCACGGCGTTTTGTGCTGCGGAATTTTCGCGCCGCCGCAGCGCGCGACGCATGGGATTGCCGAAACTGCCACGAACTCGCCAATAGGCAAGCAACAGGGTAGTCGATCCTATCGTCGCCGGCGTGGCGGGTGAGGCGACATGACTGTTCACCGCGGGCGGCATTTCTTGCAAATCCCCGGGCCGACCAACGTCCCGGACCGCGTCCTGCGTGCCATCGACTTGCCGACGATCGATCATCGCGGCCCCGAGTTTGCCCAACTGACGTTCGAGGTGCTCGAGGGGCTGCGCTTCATCTTTCAGTGCAGCGGTCCCGTCATCGTCTATCCCTCGTCCGGCACCGGCGCCTGGGAGGCTGCGCTGGTCAACACGCTCTCACCGGGCGATCGCGTGTTGGCCTTCGAGACGGGACACTTCGCCACGCTCTGGCGCACGATGGCCGAAGGCCTCGGACTCCACGTCACCTTCGTTCCCAGCGACTGGCGCCATAGCATCGATCCCACCGCCGTGGAACAGATGCTGCGCGACGACGCCGGCCATACCTTCGCCGCCGTCATGGCGGTGCACAACGAGACCTCGACCGGCGTCACCAGCAACGTGGCGGCGATCCGCAGCGCAATCGACCGCGCGCACCATCCCGCGCTGCTGCTGATCGACACGATCTCCTCGCTGGCATCGATCGAGTACCGCCACGACGAGTGGGGCGTCGACGTCACCGTGGGCGGCTCGCAGAAGGGCTTGATGCTGCCGCCAGGCCTCGGGTTCAACGCCCTCTCGACCAAGGCACTCGAAGCCTCCAAGCATGCGCGCCTCACGAAATCGTACTGGGCCTGGGCACCGATCCTCACCGCCAACCAGCAAGGCTTCTACCCCTACACACCCGCCACGAACATGTTGAACGGCCTGCGCGAAGCGCTGGCGATGCTGCGCGAGGAGGGTCTCGACGCAGTCTTCGCGCGCCACGGGCGTCTGGCCGAGGCGACACGGCGCGCCACCGGGGGCTGGGGCCTGGAGATCGTCTGCCGCGAGCCCGACGCCTACTCGAACTCGCTGACCGCGCTCTTCTTGCCCGCCGGATATGACGCCGACGCGTTGCGCGCGCTCATCCTGGAGCGCTTTGACATGTCGCTGGGCAAAGGCCTCGGGCGTCTAGGCGAGCGCGCCTTCCGCATCGGCCACCTGGGCTACTTCAACGACCTGATGCTCTGCGGGACGCTCTGCGGCGTGGAGCTTGGGCTTACGGCGCTCGGCATTCCGCACGGTGACGGCCTCGCTCCCGCCCTTGCCTATCTCGCCGTCACGGCCTCCGACGCCGTGGCGAGCGCTTCCGTATCGTGACTCGGAGGTTTATGATGACCGCTCAACCAACTCGCCGCAGTTTCATCCAGCTCGCCGGGGCCGCGACCGCGGCCGCCAGCGTCGGCATGCCCTGGGCCGTCCAGGCCAAAGATGCCGACACCACTGCGCTCTATGCCGCCGCCAAGAAGGAGGGGAGCGTCACGTGGTGGACGGCACACTACGCTCAAGACGCGGCCGAGGCCGTGCGCGACGCCTTCGTCAAGAAGTATCCGGGCATCCAAGTTAGTTTCATCCGTCAAACGGCGCAAGTCGTCTATCAACGCACGCTCCAAGACCTCAAAGCCGGGGTCAAAGAGCTGGACGTCTTCGCATCCACGGACGAGGCGCACTATGCAATCCTCAAAGGCCAAGGGGCACTCGCAAGCTATCGCCCCCCAGACGCCGGCGCGCTGCCAAAGGCGTTTCAACGCATCGACCCCGACAACGACTACCAGCTCGGCGCAATCGGCTTCGTCATCATCAACTACAACTCGGACAAGGTGAAGGCTCCGCCCAAGAAGTGGACCGACTTACTGGACCCGCGCTGGAAGGATCAGATAACTCTGGGACATCCCGGCTTCAGCGGCTACGTCGGCAACTGGGTGCTGGCGATGAATGACAAGTACGGCTGGGACTTCTTCACCAAACTCGCCGCGAACAATCCCAAGATCGGCCGCTCGGTCAACGACACCGTCACGGACATCGTCGCCGGGGAACGCTCGGTCGGCGCCGGGCCGGACAACTACTCGTACGACAAGAAGGCGCAGGGAAACCCCATCGACGTGCAGTTCCCCGAGGACGACGCCATCATCATCGTGAGCCCGGTTGGCATCATGAAAGATGCGCCTCATCCCAACGCCGCGCGGCTGTTCGAGAACTTCTTCTACAGCAAAGAGTACTCGCAGACCATGGTCAAAGTCTTCAACTTCCCGCTGCGCAGCGACGTTCCAGCCTTCAACGGAATGCATCTCGGCAAGATCAAGTTCTATCGTAACAAGGTCAACCGCCTGGCGACCGGCGTGCCGCAGATGATCGCACAATGGCGGCAGACGTTCGGCGTCTAGTGCCGCGCGCTCGCGCCGTCACGTTCGACGCGAGCCTGCTGCTATGGATCGCGGCCGCCGCGGTCCTGATCTTCATGGTCGTCGTGCCGCTGCTCTGGCTGGTGTACACCAGCATCCAGCCGGAGAGCGGACGCGGCCTCACGTTCGCCAATTATCTCACCGTCTTCACGCAGCGGTTCTACCTGGAGCCCATCCGTAACTCGATGATCCTGGCGCTCTCGGTGGCGTTGATCGCCGCCGCCGTGGGGACGCCGCTGGCGTGGCTGGTGACACGCAGCGACATGCCCGCGCGCGGCTTGGTCCGCGCGTTGACCTTCGCCGCCTTCGCCACACCACCGTTCTTAGGGGCGCAGGCTTGGATTTTTCTGGCAGCGGATCGCAGCGGCTGGCTTAACCGGTTCTGGGAGAACCTCTTCCATACGCAGTCCGGGCCGTTCAACATCTATACGCTTGGCGGCGCGATCTTCGTCATGGGGCTCTACAGCATCCCCTATACCTTCACGTTCGTCTCCGGCGCGCTGGAGATGATGTCGTCGGAGATGGAGGACGCCGCAGCCGTGCTAGGAGCCGGGCCTTGGCGCACGGCGCTGCAGATCACGTTGCCGCTGGCGGCGCCGGCGATCGTCTCGGGCTTCATCATGTCGTTCCTGGAGGGACTCGCGCTCTTCGGTGTCCCAGCGTTCCTGCTGATCCCGGCGCGCCAGCAGGTGATCACGACGCAGCTCTACGAGTTCTTCCAGTTCCCGGTGCACGTGCAATGGGCAGCGGCTTACGCGATGCCGCTGTTGACGGTGACGATCTTGCTGCTCGTGCTGCAACGGCGCGTCCTGGGGCGCCGGCAGTACACCACCGTGACCGGCAAAGGCGGGCGGCGGCGCCCCTGCCGGCTCGGCCGCGGACGCTGGCCGGTCCTGGGCCTCGCGCTCATCCCGTCGATGTTGGCGATCCTGCTGCCCTACGCCGCGCTCTTTGCGGTTTCGATCTCACGCGCTTGGGGCCGGGGCCCCGTGCCCGGAAACCTCACCCTGCACTGGTATCGCTGGGCGCTGATCGACAACCTGGAGACCAAATCGGCGATCTTCCACAGCCTGGGCTACGGCGCGGCGGCGGCGACGATCTCGGTCGTCATCGCGGTCTTGATCGCCTATGCCGTGCTGCGCAAGCTGATCGCCGGTGCGCAGCTGCTGGGTTTCCTCTGCATGGCGCCGTTCGTGGTGCCGGGAATCGTGCTGGCGATCGGCTTCTTCTCCGCGTACGCGCATCCGCCGATCCTGCTGTACGGGACAGCCGGAATGCTCATCGCGGCCTTCGCAACGCGCTTCTTACCGATCGCCTATTCGAACAGCACCTCCATCTTGCGCGGCATCAACCCGGAGCTGGAGAACGCCGCGCGCACGCTAGGAGCCGGGCGTCTGCGCACGCTATCGTTCGTGACGGCACCGCTCCTGCGCCGCGGTCTCCTCTCCGGCTGGCTCTTGGTCTTCATCCCAGCCATCCGCGAGTTGAGCTGCGCGGTTTTCCTTTTCACGCCGCACACCGCGGTCATGACCACACTCATGTTCGATTTTTCGGATGCGGGTAACTACGAGGCCCTTTCAACACTCGGCATCGTGCTGATGACGATCACGTTCGCGATCACCATCATCGCGTACCGCTTCTTGGGGCGCGATTTCATGCAGTCGAGAGAGGCCGCGGGGTAATGGCCGAGATTCGCATCAATGGTTTGCGCAAACGCTACGGGCTACCGGCACAAGGTTGCGCCGTCGACGGCATCGACCTCACGATCCGGGACGGTGAGGTCATGGCTCTGCTCGGCCCCTCGGGATGCGGCAAGACCACGACGCTCAACCTGCTGGCTGGCTTTCTCGAGCCCACCGAAGGAGAGATCTGGGCGGGCACGCATCTGCTCTCGAGCCCGAGCGGCGTGGTTCCGCCGGAGCGGCGCAACATGTCGCTGATCTTCCAGAGTTACGCGGTCTGGCCGCACAAGACCGTGCGGGAGAACGTCGCCTTCGGTCTAGCGATCCGTAGGATCGGGCGTGACGAGACCACGCGCAGGGTCGATGCGGTGCTGAAGATCGTGGGCATGCGGCAGTTGGCCGACCGTTATCCCGCCGAGCTGTCCGGAGGCCAGCAGCAGCGCGTCGCGCTGGCACGCGCGATGGTCGTGGAGCCGGAGATCCTGCTAGCCGACGAGCCGCTCTCGAACCTCGACGCGAACCTGCGCGAGGAGATGCGCTTCGAGATTCGCCGCCTCCACGACCAGACCGGCATCACGATGGTCTACGTGACGCACGACCAGGCCGAGGCGATGGTGACGGCGGATCGTATCGCGCTCTTACATCACGGCCGCGTCGAGCAAATCGGCACGCCCGAGGAGATCTACAAGCGCCCTCGCACGATGTTCGCAGCGACCTTCATCGGCCGCAGCAACACGCTGGAAGGCACACTCCTGGAGCCAGGCGTGGTCGAGTGCAACGGCGCCCGGCTGGAGGCTCGCGCCGACGACGAGTTTCCGGCCGGGGCGCGGATCGCTCTATGCATTCGCCCCCATGACGTGATCGTCAACGGTGGCCCGGGCTCAGGCAATGGCAGCGCCAACCATCTAAGCGGCCGCGTGCTGCGGCAGATCTATCTGGGCGAGACGCGCGACTACCTGATCGAGCTCGACGGCGGTGCGCAAGTACGCGTGTTGACCTCACCGGCCATCGATCACGGCGTGGGGGAACACGTCGAGCTGAGCCTGCCCATAGAAGCCTGCCGCGTGGTGCAGCGATGATCGTTGAGGAGATCGCCGTCACCACAACATCATTGGAGACGTTATGGCAAGACCTCCGCTAACCGGTATCAAGGTCTACGAGATCGGCAATTTCATGGCCGCGCCCTATTGCACGATGCAGCTCGCCGATCTCGGGGCCGACGTCGTGAAGATCGAGAACCCCAAAGGTGGAGACATGACGCGCCAGACGGCGCCGTTCCTGGACGGGGAGAGCTCGAATTTCATCCGTTTGAACCGCAACAAACGCAGCCTCGCGCTCGATCTCAAGAGTGCCGAGGGCAAAGAGATCTTCCGGAGCCTGGCGCGCGGGGCCGACATCATCGTGGAGAATCTGCGCCCAGGGACGATGGCGGACCTCGAGCTCGATTACGCGCGTCTAGCAGCCGCCAATCCGCGCTTGATCTACGTTGCCGCCTCCGGCTGGGGGCAGGACGGGCCGTACGCCGAGTATCCCGGGCTGGACATCATCGCGCAGGGCATGAGCGGCCTAATGAGCATTACCGGCCATGCGGGGGACGATCCCGTGAAGGTGGGCGTGCCGATCACTGACTTGGTCTGCGCCCTCTATGGCGCGCTGGCCGCCGTCTCGGCGCTGCATGCGCGCGAGCAGAGCGGACGCGGACAGCTGATCGACGTCTGCCTCTTCGAGGCCGGCGTGTCGCTAGCCATCTGGGAAGCCGGCAAATACTTCGCCACCGGCGAGATCCCCAAGCCTCTGGGCTCGGCCCATCAGACCTCGGCGCCTTATCAAGCGCTGCGCTCGGCCGACGGCTACTTCACGGCGGGCGCATCGACGGCGCGTAACTGGAGCAACTTCTGCACGACGCTGGGACTTGGCCAGCTCGAGCACGATCCACGCTTCGCTGAGAACCACCTACGCCGTGAGCATCTGGCCGCGCTCACTCCCCTCATCGAAGCCGTCACGACCACGCATCCCAGTGACTATTGGGTCGAGCGCCTGCAAGCCGCCGGCGTTCCCGCGGGTAAGCTGCAGAACTACGAGCAGGTCTTCCACGATCCGCACCTGGCGGCGCGCGGCTACCTCACCGATGCTCCGCACGCGACCCTGGGAGCGATACGCCAACTAGGCTCGCCGATGCGCTTCAGCGAGACGAAGGTGCGCATCGAACGCGCGGGGCCACTGCTGGGGGAGCACTCGCGGGAAATCCTCGAAGCGCTCGGCTATACCGGCGCGCAGATCGATCAACTGATCGCGCGCGGCATCATCGCCAAACCGGAGGTTCCAACGGTTCGATGAGCACAACCGCGACCGGCGAGCTGCTCACCGAGCGGCGCGAAAACGTCCTGTGGATCACCTTCAATCGCCCGCAGGCCCGCAATGCGATGACGTTCGGCATGTACGAGCGCCTGGAACAGATCGCTTGCGAGTGCAACGAGGACGCCACGCTACGAGCCGTCGTCTTCACGGGCGCCGGCGGCAAGGCGTTCGTGGCGGGGACGGACATCTCGCAGTTCCGCTCGTTCACCTCGCCCGAGCATGCCCTGGCCTACGAGGAGCGGATGGATCGCATCCTGGGCCGGATCGAAGCGATTCGCGTGCCCACGATCGCCGCGATCGCGGGGGCGTGTACGGGCGGCGGGGCGGCGCTTGCGGCCAGCTGCGATCTACGCATCGGCTCCCCCAGCGCTAGATTCGGCTTTCCGATCGCCAGGACGCTAGGCAACTGTCTCTCCATGGGTAACTACGCCCGCTTGGTCGCGCTATTGGGCATCGCGCGCACGAAGGAGCTCATCTTCACCGCCCGCTTGATGGGGGCACAGGAGGCCCTGGCGGTGGGCCTGCTGAGCGAGTTCACGCCGGATGAGGAGTCGCTCCCGGCGCGCGCCGCGGAGCTGGCGGCGCTACTGTCCGGCCACGCTCCCTTGACGCTGCGGGCAACCAAGGAGGCGCTGCTGCGCATTCAGCAACGCCTGGTACCCGAGAAAAACTCCGACCTCGTGCTGATGTGCTACATGAGCCGTGACTTCAAGGAAGGCATCGAGGCTTTCTTCGACAAGCGCAAGGCCGATTGGAAAGGTGAGTAGCGGCGTATGCCGTCGTCCTAGAGGCCACACGGCGCCGATTGCGGGTACATACGGTTGGAGCAACGCCGGATACTCGGGAGGCTACCACCATGTCCAGCATCACTCCGTGCCTCTGGTTCAATGGCAACGCCGAAGAGGCCGCTACGTTCTATGTCTCTCTCTTTCCCTACAGTCGCGTCGACGCGGTCCACCGCTCGCCGGGCGACTACCCCTCTGGCAAGGCAGGGGACGCATTGCTGGTAGAGTTTACCTTGATGGGGCAACCCTTCACCGGTCTCAACGGCGGGCCGCAATTCCAATTCAGCGAGGCGATCTCATTTCAGATCCCCGTGGAGTCCCAAGCTGAGGTCGACCGTTTCACCAACGCGCTCTCGGCGGTCCCGGAAGCCGAGCAGTGCGGCTGGGTCAAGGACCGCTTCGGCGTGTCGTGGCAGATCGTGCCCCGTCAGCTCATCGCGTTGATCGGCGACGCCGACCGCGCTCGCGCACGGCGGGCCTTTGAGGCACTGATGGACATGAAGCGTATCGACATCGCCGCTCTGGAGCGGGCAGCGGGCGAAGTCGCGCGGTCATCTTAGATATCGAGCACAACGTTGCCGATTATCTGACCACGCTCGACGATCTCGTGGGCGTCGGCAACGGCGGCAAGTGGCAAGCGCCGCGCGATCGTATGGACGAGGCGCTGCGATTCGATCAGCTCCGAGAGCTCCGCGACACCGGCAGTTCTGTCGTGCTCCGAGATATCGTAGATCAGAAAGAAGCGCAGCGCGATCGAGTTCTGCATGAGCCAGAGGCTGGGGATCGTCGCCTCACTTGCGGCCATGCCGTAGACGACGACCGTTGCGTGCGGGCGAAGCAGCGCCGGGTATAGGTGCGCATTGCCGCTGAAGTCGACCTCGATCACGGCATCGACGCCGTCTCCACCGGTCAGCGCCCGTACGCGCTGACCAACGTCCTCCGTGCGGTAGTTCACGATCTCGTCGGCACCCGCACGCTTGGCATGTTCGGCCTTCACGTCGCTACTGATCGTCGCGATCACGCGGGCGCCGCGCAGCTTTGCCAGTTGAATCGCGTAGTTTCCGACCGATCCGGCACCTCCGGCGACGAGCACCCGCGACCCAGAGTGTAACTCCGCCAGACGCACGGCCTGCAATGCCGTGAACGCTGGGATGCCTAGGCAGGCGCCCTCGGCATAGCCCACGTGCTCCGGCAGACGCACCGCCTGCTCACTGGGTAACACGACGTACTCCGCGGCCGTACCAAACGCACGCCGCCACTGCGCGTTCCACACCCAGACGCGCTCGCCGACGCGACCGGCAAGGTCTGGGCCGGCGGCATCGATATCCCCAGCACCATCGCTATGTGGAATGATGAGCGGCGCGATCATCGCACGGCCGAAGCCGCCGCGCCGTGACTTCCAATCGGATGGATTGACGCCGGACGTACGCAGCTTCACGCGCACCTCCCCGGGCCCGGGTTCGGGCTTGGGCTGCTCCCCGATCTGAAGGACATCGCGCGCCGGCCCCTGCTGCGTATAGAATGCTGCCCGCATGGTCTCCCCTCTCGTTTCGAGGATCGCATCTTTAGCGACGCGAGCCCGCGCGAACCTTCCGCACGGGCCAGCCCCCCAACCTGAAACCACGGCGGCGGCGGCGCGGTCTTGGCCTGCGGAGGTATGCGCATGAACGTCTTGGTCATTGGAGCGACGGGCTACATCGGCGCAGCGGTCTGCGAGGCGTTGCGATCCGCGGGACATACGGTTACCGGTACGGCGCGCTCGCCGGAGGCGGCCCAGAGACTGCGCGCCGCCGAGGTCGAGCCGGTCACGGCCGACATCACCGATCCGGCCTCGCTGAAAGCCCCCGCGCAGCACGCCGACGCCGTCATCTATGCGGTGCAGTACAACGGCGCGGACGGCGCAGCCGTGGAGGACGCCGCACTGCACGCGCTGGTGGATGCCCTCGCGCGCTCGAACAAACCGTTGATCTTCACGAGCGGCGTTTGGATCTACGGCAGCACCGGCGATCGCATTGCCGACGAACGCAGCGCGAATTGTCCCACTCCGCTCGTGGCCCACCGGCCGGCACTCGAGCGCATCGTGCTCGACGGAGTGGCACGGGGCGTGCATACGGTAATCATTCGGCCCGGCGACGTCTACGGGCACGGGCGCGGCATCCCGGCACTGTGGATCCAGTCGGCGAAGCAGAACGGCGTGGTGCGCTACGTGGGTGACGGAAGCAGTCACTGGCCCGTCGTCCACGTGGAAGATCTAGCGCAACTCTACCTGCTCGCACTCACCAAAGCCGAGGCCGGATCCGTCTACAACGCGGGTGACGGCACGGCGTTCACGGTGCGTGAGATGGCCGAGGCCGCGAGCGAGGGTGCCGGCACCAGCGGTAAGACCGAAGCATGGCCGCTGGAAGAGGCGCGCAAGGCATTGGGCGCGTTTGCGGACGCGCTGGTCCTGGACATGCGCATTACCTCACGTAGAGCCCAGCAAGAGCTAGGGTGGAAGACGCGTCCGTCCACGATCCTCGACGATCTACGCACGGGCTCGTATCGTCACTAACGCGCGCACCTACGTTCGCGCCCGCTCGGGAGCCATCGCAACTACTGCGATGGCTCTCGTGTTGTAAAGCCTGAGCGCGCGCGCCAAGCATTTGGAAGAAAGTTGAACACCTGAGAATGAGATCACACCTTGGACTGGTGGCGGTAGCGCTGCTTGGTGCCGCGCTCGTGGCGCCGACCATAGCGAGCGCCACAACGGCGCCTCACAGTAACGCGCAAACCACACCGGTAGAGACGCTGATCGCGCAGCTGCGCGATCCCATCACCAACGAGACCGCGCTGGCTTCAAGCGGTGGCACCGCCGCGGCGCTGCCGCCTGAGACCGCAGCGCAACTCGCGCAACTGAAGTTCGGTTTCCCGTACTCGGCCTATGCGACGATGCATCTAAAAGTCACGCCCACGGCTCCGATGCAGCGCGACCTCTGGATCGCTGGTCCGTAGCCCCACGGAATACCGGTAACTGCATAACGGCGCGGAGGCCTTCAAACCTCCGCGCCGCTATGTATACGCTCGCGATCGGCGGGTTAGGTCAGAGGCACTTGACCCATCCGCCGTCTACCGTGAGAATCTCGCCAACGACGTAGCTCGAGAGGTCTGATGCCAAATACAGGACCGCGTTTGCGATCTCGGCCGCCGTACCCGCTCGGCCGATCGGCACATCGCTCAGAATCGTCTCCAACGCGCGCTCACGCGAAACCCCGGTCTGCTGTGCTTGGCGCTCCACCAACTTTTCGAACAACGGCGTGTCAACGCGCCCCGGGCTGATGGCATTTACCAAGACTCCGTGCCGAACGGCATCTTGTGCCAAGCCCTTGGTAAAATTGAAGAGGCCCGCGTTCACGACACCCATGGGCAACGAAAACGGGCTAGGCTTCGTACCGAAGACGCCGCCGATATTGATGATGCGGCCAGCCTTCGCCTCAATCATGTGCGGCAGGACCTCACGCGTCACACGCACCGCCGCCATCAATTTGAGATTGATCGTCTCCAGCCAGTCCTGATCGGTCAACTGCAGAAACGGTCCAGCCTTAGCGCGACCGACGCAGTTCACCAGGATATCGATATGCCCTAGGCCCGACGAGATCGTGGAGACCATGCCCTTGACGTCGCCCGGATCCGTGCAGTCGGCAGCCGCGACGACGACCTTCGGGCTCCCCGCCTTTTTCGCATCCGCCGCCGCGCTCTCCAAGTTTTCCTTGCCACGGGCGCACAAGCCAAGGCTCACGCCCTGCGCAGCAAGCGCGAGTGCGATGGCCTTTCCAATACCCTGGCTGCTTCCCGTTACGAGCGCGGTCTTACCCCGCAAGTCATCAATCATGTCAGTACCTCCACGTGCTCCTCGTCGTCAAGATTCTCGAATACTTCATTCGCTTCGCGTTCACTGGAGCGGCACGACGACTCCTGCCGGCGACAACGTGAGATTGAACACGACCGACATGATCAGCACCAGCGGGATCAGAAAGATAGCGAGCAGGTACGTGTACCCCATGATGTCCCGCGATCGGAGTTGCAGAATCCCAAGTGCCGGAAGCATCCAGAAGGGTTGCAACAGGTTCGCCATGGCCTCTCCGAGGTTATAGATTGAGACGACCCACCCAAGATGCAGATGCAAGTGCTGAGCGGCCTGAATGATGTACGGTGCCTCGATGATCCACTTCGACCCACCCGAGGGAACCGCGATACCGAGTACCATTGAATACAGACCGATCAGCAAAGGATACGTGGTGTGATTGGCTAGGTGCACGAAGACGCCGGCGATCGCCGCGGATAGCTTCGTCGAGACAATCAAGCCGAAGATGCCGGCATAGAACGGGAACTGCAGGACCACACCCCAGATCGCCGGCGTGGAATCCTTGATTGCTTGTACGAAGTAGGCCGGGCGCCAGTGCAGCAGCATCGCCGCGATAAGGAAGATGAAGTTCACCATGTTGAGGTCGAGCGCGTCGATCCCGACACCCGGTGCCGTGAACCGGGCGACGATGTACGCCAGGCTGATGATCGCAACCAAGACCGTCAGGATCGGAGAGAACTCGAAGAAATCGCCGGGCCGCTGACGTTCGAGCTTTGGAACCTCACCCGTCCCGAGCTCGACGCCGAGTTGGGCGGCAGTCACCGCGCGTGACTCAGGGGGCGTGAACAAGTACGCGATGATCGTCACCACGATAATCTCAATGATCACGCTCGCAATGCTCTGCCATAGGAAGATCGTCTTGGTGAGCGGGATCAATCCCCCGATGATCTGCACGAGCGCGGGCGGCATCGAACCGTTCGTCGCCACGAACAATGAGGCCGAACTCGAAAGTCCCTGCGCCCAAACCGTCCCCAGCGCGAGGAAGCTGCAAGCACCCAGCGCACGGTAATCGACCCGTGGAATGCGGCGGGCGAACTCCTTGGCCAAGATGGCGGAAAAGATCAGGCTAAAAGCCCAATTGAACCAGCCGGTAAGCATGGCGAACAACGCGACGGTCGCAATGGCAGAACGCGGCGTGGTTGCTTTGCTGGCAATCCCGCGAATCGCCTTCAGAGCCAGAGGCGTCGTCGCGAGAGCCGCCCCGCTGATAATGGTCAACGAGGCTTGCATCGAGAACGCCAGCAGCGCCCAGAATCCATGCCCCCAAGCAGTTGCCAACTGAATGGGATGAGACCGGACCCCCGCATCTACTAAGAGCACGAGGATCACGACGACAAACGTGGCAAGCAGAGCGAAAATGAACGAATCCGGCATGTACCGCTCGGTCCATGCCGTCATCCGGAGTGCGAAACGCGCGATTGGATTACTCTGCTGCTCGACACCTGTAGCGGCCATGCGTCAACTCCTTGCGCCACGATCTGTGATGGCGGAGACAGAGGAACACATTGGTACAAGCCAGCTCGTACGCCGACTAAAGCGCGGAATAGGCGTTGTCGGGTGAGTCCATCACGGACCCATCATTGCACTGAGACAATACGCACCGACACCCCGCGGCACCAGTAGTTACCTATAGATACGCAAAGTGATATTCAATGGCGGTATTGCTTTGGCACATGATAAGTCGATAGCGCAGGCCATGTCAAGGGCACGCTTGCTATCTTACGGCTTGCCGCGCTCTGCGGCTTGCCGCTCTCCCCAACCGCGCAGACGCGCGGTATCGCGCGAGAAGATCTTCTCCAGCGCCCAGTCGAGGCCGACACGAACCTTGCGATCGGCACCCGGCAACTGCATGAGATAGTAGGTGCGCCAGAGGAGCCACGCTGGAAAGCCTCTGAGCATGTGACCGCCGCCAATGTCCGCAAGTCCCTGCCGGCAACCCAGCGACGCCATCATGCCGCGCGAGCGATAGTGGAAGGGTGACGTCGCCCGTCCCGCTAGCGCCGCGACGACGTTGCGCGCGAGTTGCGCGCCCTCATGCAGCGCAAACTGCGCCGTGGGCGGGCTCGGCTTCCCCTCTGCGCCGGGAACCTGGGCGCAGTCTCCCAGCGCCCACACACCCGGAAAGTTCGGCACGGAGAAGTCGGCATTGACGGCGATCGTGCGGCCGCGGCCATGCTCCAACGGTAGATCCGACACCACCTCGGGCGGGCGAACGCCCGCACTCCACACGATGATCTCGCAGTCGATGCGTTCGCCCGATTTCAGGGTGAGGCCGCGCGCATCGGCGCCCTGCACGAGCGCGCCGAGCCGGACGTCGATGCCGCAGCGGCGCAGCTGTTCGTGTGCCATGCGGCCGAAGCGGTCCGGGAGCTCGCCCAGCAGATGATCCATGCCCTCGACGAGCACCAAGCGGACCTCATCCGCGGAGAATCTCGGATAGTAGTGCAAGACCTCGGCGATGAAGTCGCGCAGCTCGCCCATCGCCTCCACACCGGTGAACCCGCCGCCCACCACGACGAACGTCAGCAGCCGCCGCCGCTCCGCCACGCTTTCGGCCGTGTCGGCTCCTTCGAGTGCATTGATGATGGCGTTACGCAATCGCATGGCGTCATCGAGCGTCTTCAACGGCCAGATCCGTTCTTCGAGGCCCGGAATGCCGAAGGTGGTAGTCGCGGCGCCCAGCGCGATGACCAGTTGATCGCCTTGCAGCGTCTCCACGCCGCCCAAGACAGGGTGACGGATCGTCGCGGCTCGTTGCACGAGATCGATGCCGGTGATCTCACCCATGACGAAGTCCGTGCGCTTAAAGGCCGACCGGATCGGCTGCACGACATGGCGAGCCTCGACCCGCCCCGACATCACCTCCGGCAACAACGGAGTAAAGAGCATGAAGTTGTCGTGGCTGACCAGCGACAGCCGCGCATCGACGCCGCTGCGCTCGAGCGCGTGCGCCACTGCCATCCCGGCGAAGCCTGCTCCCAGGATCAGAACCGACGGCTTGTGCGCATCAGGAGTTGCCATGGAGCGGCCTCCGCCGGCGCGATCCTTCGCACCTGCTGCGAGCGCTAGAGTCGAACGGCGCTATCTACACTGACGATATGTATAGCAAGCGCCTGCTTCGAAGGGTTGCGCCGGCGAAGGTTGCCAACTAAGCAAGCGGAGGTGCTTTCGAGATGCCAACCTACGATCAAGCGGCGTTTCGCACGCAGTTCGAACGCGGCTTCACCTACCTGGGTGGATTCCTGCGCAACGTCCACCGGTATCGAACGCACACAGCACTAACGGACCCGCTGCAGGGACGCAGCTGGACCTACGAAGAGCTGAACGGCGAGTGCAATCGTCTTGCCAACGCCCTAGCTGCCGACGGCGTGCACGCCGGCGACGTCGTGATGTACCAGCTCATGAACCGGCCGGAGTTCGCGTTTCTCTATCTCGCGACGCAGAAGCTCGGCGCGATCTCCTGCCCCATCAACTTTCGGCTCGCCGGCGGCGAGACCGCCTACGCCATCGACGAAAGCCAACCCGTCGTCTTCTTCTACGACACGGCGTTCGCCGAGACGGCTGCCGGCGCACTGGCAGCGGCGAAACATCAGCCCAAGCGCGTGCTAGAGGTGGGGGGCGGCGCGCAGGCGCCCGCGCTGCCAGGGGCGGCAAGCTTCGCCGATTACGTGGCGCGGTACCCGTGCACGGATCCCGGCATCGCCGCGCCCTCTACGTTCTGGGACGAGACGACGCGCCTGTACACCTCCGGAACGACCGGCCTGCCCAAGGGCGTGCCCATCAACAACGCCGTGGAGATCTTCACCGCCCACGACGTCATCATGCACTTCCCGCTCTCACCGCGCGATCGCACGCTCAACATGACGCCGTGGTTTCACCGCGGCGGTCTCTACTCCGGTGGCCCCAACCCCGTCTTCTACGTGGGTGCCGAAGCGGTCATTCTGGAGCGCTTCGACGCCGATCTCGTGCTCGACTACGTGGAGCGCTACCGCCTCACGTTCCTCATCGGCGCGCCGCCGAGCCTGAAGGCGCTCCACGACGCGCAGCTCAAACGGCAGCGGGACGTCTCCTCGCTCAAGGGCATCGTGACGATGGGCGCGCCGCTCGAGCGCGAAGCCTGCATCCGCTACCAGAGCATCCTCACGCCCAACATCTTCAACGGCTACGGCACCTCGGAGGCGTTCTGGAACACCTTCCTGCGCCCGTACGATCTCCCCGGGAAGGCGGGCAGCGCCGGCCGCTCCTGCACCGACGACGACGTCGCGGTGGTGAAGGTGTATCCGGACCGTTTGGCCGAGCCCCAAGATCACGTCGCCAAAGACGGCAAAGAGGTCGGCGAGGTCATCGTGCGCGCCCCCTCCAAGTGCAGCTACTCGTACATCAACGATGCCGAGCGCGCCGCCCGCACCTTTCACAAAGGCTGGATCTACATCGGTGACCTCGGCACGTGGGACGACGACGAGTATGTGACCATCGTCGGGCGCAAGGACGACATGATCATCTCCGGCGGAGAGAACGTGCATCCCGTGCAGGTAGAGGAGGTGCTCAACGAACATCCGCACGTGCTCGACTCGGTGGTGGTGGGCGTGCCGGACGAGCAATGGGGCGAAGTGGTGACGGCGTACGTGCTGCCGCGCGACGACGCACCGACGCCGGCGGAGTTGGAGCGCTACTGCAGCACGCATCCCATGCTCGCGCGCTACAAGCGGCCGCGCCTCTACCGGATCGTGGAGAGTCTCCCTTACACAGCGACCGGGAAGAAGCTACACTACAAGATCAAAGAGCAGGCGACGCGGGATCGCGCGGCAGGGCTGCTCCAGGAGCCGTAGACTCGGCGCGCACGATGTCCACCTGATGGTCGACCGGCCCGTGCGCCCCGGCGGAGTCCAGGCTGATGCGCCAAGCGGCGGCGGAGGCAATGGCGCGTGCGAGATAGTTGAGCGCCTCGCCGACGGCGCGCTGCAGCGTGGCGTCGTCGACGACTGCCCCCGGTTGCGCGTGCCTGGCCACCGCGATCTCCGCCGTGATGGCCGCCGATAACGTGCAGCCCGTTCCGTGTGTGTTGGGCGTGTGAACGCGCGGATGGTGGAACAGTTCGCGCAAACCCGTGGCCGTGACGAGCACGTCGGTTACCGCGCCGGAAGCGGCGTGGCCGCCCTTGAGCAGCACCGCGCGGGCCCCGCGGCGCACCAGCTCCAACGCTTGCTCCTGCATGGCCGGCACGGTCTGCGCCTCCGCCACATCGTCACCCAACAGCAGCGCGGCTTCGGGCAGGTTGGGCGTGATCAGGTCCGCCACGGGCAGCAGATCGCGCCGTACCGATTCGACGGCGTCGACGTCGAGGAGCCGATGGCCCGAGGTCGCGACCATTACGGGATCCACGGTGTAGAAGCCGAAATCGGAAATCCGGCGTTGCGCGACCACGAGCTCCACCAGCTCGCGTGAGCCGAGCATGCCAGACTTCGTCGCATCGATGGGCAGATCGCCCAGCACGCTGGAAAACTGATCCAGAACGAAGTCCGCGGGGACCGGGTAGACGCGGGAGACGCCGTGCGTGTTCTGGGCCACCAGCGCCGTGATGACGGTGGTGCCCAGCGTTCCACGGGCGGTGAAGGTCTTGAGATCGGCATGGATGCCGGCCCCGCCGCTGGGGTCGGTACCGGCAATGGACAGGGTGATGGGTGGCGTCTTTGACACAATCTACTCCGGCTAGCGCGCTCGAATTTTCGTCCGCCGGGCGCCCGGCGCCTTTCACCGCGATACGTTCAAGGAATGTCGAATCGGCAACCATAATGGCGCATCGATGACGGTGCACGACGGAGAGCTTCAGCCGGCTCGATTGGCCGGCACCATACGGGACGCACACGAGCGAACGCTGGCGATGGTTGCGGACTTGGCCGACGAGCAGCTCTCGGTTCCGCTCATCGACGACGTCAACCCCTTCCTCTGGGAACTGGGCCATGTCGCATTCTTCTACGACGTTTTCGTGCTGCGGCTGCTGGGCTCCAAAGCGTTCCTGCTGGCAGGCGCCGACGATCTGTACGACTCCTTTACCGTCGATCACGACGACCGTTGGAGCCTACCCTTACCGTCGCGGGAGCAGACGCTCTCGTACAAGAGCCGGGTCTTCGAGCACGTCCTCGCAGACCTGGAGGCGGCGGCGAAGAACGGCGCGGATCTCTATCTCTACCGCTTGGCGCTGCTGCACGAGGACATGCACGGCGAGGCGTTCGCCTACATGCGGCAGACACTCGGTTACCCGCATCCGGCGCCGGCGCCGGGCGCGCGCGCTGCCACGAATAACGCACGCGGCGGCGGCTCGCTGGCAGGCGATGCCAGCATTCCCGGCGGCACGTTTATGCTCGGCGCAGCACCCGACGGTTCCTTCGTCTTCGACAACGAGAAGTGGGCCCACCCGGTGGAGGTACCGCCCTTCCAGATCGCTCGCGCTGCGGTGACCAACGCGGAGTTCGCGGCGTTCGTGGAAGACCGCGGCTACCTGCGACGTGAGTTGTGGAGCCGCCAGGGCTGGCAATGGCGCGCGCGGTACGGTGCGGCCCAGCCCGTGTATTGGGAGAAGACGCTGGACGGCTGGCTGCGCCGGGACTTCGACGCGCTGGTGCCGCTGGAGCCGAACGCTCCCATCATCCACGTGAATTGGTACGAGGCGCAGGCCTTCTGCAACTGGGCGGGGCGGCGGCTCCCCACCGAGGCCGAGTGGGAGCTGGCCGCCAGCGCCGAGCCAACCCCGGACGGTGCGAGATTGACGGGACGCAAGCGCCGCTATCCGTGGGGAGACGAGCCGCCGACGCCGGCGCAGGCCAATTTGGATGCCAACCTGCCCGGCTGCGCCGACGTTGGAGCATTCCCCGCAGGCGAGAGCGCATTCGGCTGCCGCCAGATGCTCGGCAACGCGTGGGAGTGGACCGCATCGGCGTTCTTCCCGTATCCGGGCTACGTGGTGGATACGCCGTACCGGGAGTATTCGGCACCGTGGTTTGGCTATCGCAAGGTGCTCAAAGGCGGCGCATGGACGACGCGTGCGCGACTCGTGAGCAACACGTACCGCAACTTCTTCCTGCCCGAGCGCCGCGACGTCTGTTCCGGCTTTCGCACCTGCGCGCGCTAACGGCGCAGCTTCAGGGGCGCAGCACCGCCTTGATCGCGCGCCGCTCGTCCATCGCGGCATAGCCCTCCGCGACGGCGTCGAGCGGCAGCACCAAATCGAGCACGGGCGCGGGCTCAACGCGACCCTCCGCGAGGGCCTCGCGACCACGGCATCACCGCGGCGGAGCGCCCGCACTTGATCCCCTAGCTCCACGACGTTGCCGGCGAATTCGTACCCGGGATGTATCCCAGCCTTGCGCTGCGTGATGCCGCGACAGTACCAGAGATTCGTTGAGCACGCCCTCACGCAACGACCTGTTGCGTGAGCCGAGTTCTCCCCGGCGCTAGCGCACTGCGCGGGTCATCGGAGTCGGCCACCGCCAGGCCCCTCGCCGCAGGCCGCAACTCGGCCCGTTTCAAGATCACCTTCGCCGCGTTGACGTCGGCGTTCTCAGCATGCTCGCAGACCACGCACAGGAACGCCGGTTGGCTGCGGCGATTCTCGCTCGCGACGTGTCCGCAACACGAGCACTCCTGCGAGCTATACTTGGGATCTACGAACACAACCGTTCTCGCAGCCTCTTCCGCTTTCGAGACGAGCATGTTCGCGAACTGGCTCCAGCCGGCATCGGCGATGGAGCGGTTGAGCCCGGACTTCGCCGCGACGTTGCGGCCAGGCTGCTCGACGGTGCCCCGTGCCGAGCGCAGCAGGTTCTTGACCGCCAGCCGCTCCAGCGCGATGCCGTCGTAGGCATTGACGAACGCACGCGAGAGTTGGTGGTGCCAGTCCCGGCGGCTCCAGCGCTGGCGGTCCTTGGCCCGCGCCAGATCCCGATACCGCCGACGCTGACGGACAGAGCGTCTCTTGCACCGTGCAATGGCCCGCTGCTTGCGGCGGACCGCGCTCGCCTGTCGACGCTCGATGCGCGCGTGGTCGTAGAGCGCCCCGTCGCTGCTCGCCACGAAAGCGGCGATCCCGCGATCTAGGCCAACCACCTTACCGGTAGGCGGCAGCGGTTGGGCTTCGCGCTCACATTCGAAGAGCGCATACCAGCGCCCGGCGCCACGCACGACCATCGCCCGGCCGTAGGGCAGAACCCGCCGGCCCTTGCGCAGCCGCACGCTCCCAACGCCGGGGACACGCACCTCGCACTGCTCTGCGTCGAAGACCAAGGCGCGGTCCCCGTGCGGGAACTCCAGGGTATCCCAACGTCGCCGGCTCTTGTAGCGCGGGTAGCCCGGTACCTCGCCGTGCTTCACCCGCCGAAAGAAGGCCTGAAAGGCCAACTCCAACCGGTGGAGCACGGCGTCCTCACACTCACGATACACCGCGGCGAGCCGGCCATCGAGACGATGGATCGGGCTCCGCAGTGCCGTGATCTCGGCGTACTGCTGCTTGGCACTGATCCGGACGCCGCGCCGCCGGTATGCTTCACGACGCTCTTCGAGTAGCGCGTTATAGAGTTCGCAACAGACGTCGAGCATCCGCTCCAGCGCCTCGACTTGGCGACGCGTGGGGTAGAGTCTGACCCGCTCCATGCGCTTCACGGGCCCAGCATAGCCGGCCAGTGTGCCAGCGTGTCGGCACACTGCCGGAGACAACCGGCGTGCTCGTCGTGGGTTTGGCCGCCGTGTGTCGCAACGGGCTGCGCTCCAGCGTTGCGCCCTGCCACCAACCGCCGCCGATCGGAATCAGCCTCGGCGGCTCTGCGAGGGGGTCATTTCGCATCACGCTCATTCCTCGGAGCCGCAGATCGCGGCACGCGTGACGCGCACGATCGCGTCGCGCTGATCGACGATGGTGGGATCCGGCACACTCTCCGGACGCACGTCACGGGGAGCATAGTAGACCGTTGCCTTCATATCTCCTTGAGTCGTTCGCTGCGAGCCGCGCCCCACCCCGCCCGCGTGCCTAACTACCCTTGGACTCACGGACGTCTTGCGCAGTTAGAGACCGGTCTATTAGACTAGCTCTATGCGAACCGTCGGCGCCTGCGAGGCGAGAACCCACTTTGGCCAACTACTCGCGTCGGTGGCCAAGGGCGAGGTCGTCCAGATCACTCGCCACGGCGAGCCCATCGCAGAGTTGCGGCCGTTAACGAAGCCGGAGCGCGGCTCGATCGCCATGAGATGGCTTCTCGCTAGTACCGTGAGACTCGGTGGCTTGAACCTTCGAGACCTCGTTCGAGAGGGGCGCCGCTCCATCAAAGGCACTTACGTTGCTCCGCGTCCATGGCACTTGCAGCGATACGTAGAGGAACAAGTGTTCCGGTTCAACCCGCGCGAGGACAAAGTCGGTCCGCGTTTCGCTATTGTCACGAAGCGAGCCGATGGCAAGCTGCCGACATATAAGGCACTGATAAACAAAACGTGAAAGCAACCAAAAGCGCACGGCTAAAGGTCAAACGGGCCAATAGCCACATTGATACGCTTATCCGCGAGTCCGCGCCCTTGTCCAAAGACTTGTACGAGATCGTTAATGGGCCAGGGCGCTCTCTTGTCGTACTCGCCAATCCTGATTGTTTTCGCCTGACCTACAGGCCCAAACAGCCAATCAGCGAGTATTTTCAACCGATCATCGGTGACGCGGTTAACAACGTGCGTGAAGCGATGGACCTCTGGCTCAACGGTGCGCTGAATGCGCTCGGTAAGGGGCGCAAGTTGCTCCATTTTCCTTTCGCGGCTGAATGGAAAGACTTGAGAACCTCCTCCAACTATCCGCCTGTAGAGAAAGCCTTCCCCGACCTTGCACGGTTTATTTTGACAGATATAAAACCGTGCAGGGATACGAACCTCCACTTGTGGGCCGCGACCAGCCTGTGCAACTTAAATAAGCACAACGATTTCATCCCGACCGTTAACGTTGTAAGCATCAACAACATCAACGTCAGCACCACCGGAGTAACGATGCAAGACTGCGCTGTTGGAGGGGACGCGAACCGCCCAATAGGTATCATCCAGTCCGCCAACCCAATCACCATAGAGAACAATTTCAGCGTCTCCGTCGAGATAACGTTTCCCAAAGACGCCGTTTTCGAGTATCAGCCGGTTATTCCAACGCTGCAGAATATGTCTCAGGTCGTCTTGAAAACATTGGACGCGCTGGACGCGTTCATCACCCCATATTTCTAGCGATCCGTTTTCGGATCGCCATTTGGCTTCCCGATCTTCTCTTTCGGAACGCGAACGGCAATCAATCCCGCGACCACCTGCTTGAGCTGATCGAGCCGGATAAGCGGTTCGGGCGGCTTCTCTGGCTTTGCCATCGCCGCCCAGCATAGCACGCCGGCTCTGTCACGGCGTACTCTAGATGAATCCGAGCGGCTTGATCTGTTGCGCGTAGCTATGATGCTTGTTGTATACCGCGAAGCCAGGCCGTAACAGGATGTAGACCGTTGCTTTCATATCTACGTCCGATCTTACTGATAGTCGACTTCCGTTCGCAGGCCGTCCATCATGTGAATGTCGTTATGGCAGTGGAGCAGCCACCGCCCCGGCGGTGAGTCTGCGCGGAAGCGCCAGGTCATCGTCCCGCCGTTGGGATCGACGAGCGCGGTATCCTTCGGCAGCGGGTAGCGCAGCGCGCGCCCGTTCGTCTCGACAACGTCGAAGACGTGACCGTGCAGGTGCATCGGGTGGTGCATATCCGTCTTGTTGGTGAAGCGAACCTCGACGCGATCGCCGCGCCGCACGACGATCTTCTCCGTGTGCGGCCACACCTTCCCATTCATCGTCCAACGGTCCGAGCCCCATGCGCCTCCGCCCAGCACGTACGCTTGCCGTACGCCGGCAGGCTGCGCGCGCGGCTGCGTGCCAACGGCCTGCGCCGCACCGGCCAGCTCGTAGGTGAAGTAGCGCACGCCCACCAGCGTCTGCGCCACCCCTAGCGGCGTCGCGTTCTCCATGCCCGGGGTGTGCAGGACGAGCGCCTGCTGGAACGCTGTCGGCGCCTCCGAAAGGCCCTGCAGCAGCCACGCGCCGGGCTTGCTCACTTCGAACCAGGCGTCGTAGCGCTCCGCCACGCCGACGCGCAGCGCCTCCACCTCGACCGGCTGCGGCAGCGGATTGCCGTCGCTATGCGTCACGCGCAGCGTGTGCCCCGCCAAACGCACGTAGCGCGTCTGCGTGGCGTTGGCGTTGAGGATGCGCAGACGGATCCTCTGCCCAACCCGCACCTCGATCGGCTGTGTCTTAGGGTAGCAGGCGCCGTTGATACAGTGTGCCTGGTAAGCCACTTCGTCACCCATTTTGCCGTCGGGGGCCATCGCCGCCAACTCGGGCGAGCCGAACGGATCGACCATCGGCGCCGTGCTAGTGCCCTTCATCGCGGAGTCGATCGACGCCGGCACGGGGACGTCGTGGAAGACGAGCGCGATATCCTGATCGGCCGGCTCGTCGTGCGGATCTTCGACGACGATCATCCCGAAGAGCCCTGCCAGCGCCTGAGGAAAGACGTGGCTGTGATACCAGCGCGTCCCCGCTGGAGCGGGCGTGAATTCGTAGAGGAACTCCGCGCCGTCCGGCACGGGGGCTTGCGTGACGTCGGCTACGCCGTCCATGGCGTTGGGCAGAATCATGCCGTGCCAGTGCACCGTGCTGGGGCCACCGGAACGATTCACGTAACGCACGCGCAGCCGCTGGCCTTGGCGCACACGCAAGACCGGTCCGGGGATCGTCCCGTTGAAGGCAAGGCCGCGATACGACACACCGGGGAACGGCGCGAAGAGCAGTGGCGCGGAGGTCAGCGTCACGTCCAGCGTTTCAGCGCCGGCGGCGCGCGCGGTCAGCGGGCGCAGCGCCGCCGCGCTCAACGCCGTCGTGGTCAATGCGCCACCGGCTGCAAGAAACGCGGCGCGGCGCACGCTAGCCTCCTTGCGCCATGACCGGAACGTCGATCTCTTGGCCGCCGGAGTAGCGTACTTTCACGATCCACGGACCGCCCATGGAGAAGTGTACCTTCGCCGCGAGCACGCGGGGGTCGTCCGTCTTCTTCAGCGGAACCCAGGCGCTACCGTGGCCACTCGTGCCCATCTCCATGTAGGCCTGCACCGCAACGTCCGCGGGCGGCGTGCCGGAGAAGGTCGCGAGCACCGTCGCCTCGTCGCTGGGCTCGGGCGGCACGATCTTGACCACCGGCTTGCCCGTGCCGCCATCGAGCCCCGAAAGGAAGGCGACGAGATCGGCCACTTGCGCTCTGCTGAAACCGAAGTCGGGCATCGGCGGCTTGGGATGCTCGATCGCGGCGCCGATCTGATCGGGAGTCAGGCGTTTCTCGATGCCGACCAGCTTGGGCCCGATTCCGCCGCTGAAGCCGGCGCCGTGGCAGCCTTCGCAGCCCGACGACTGCGCGATCTTGGCTCCGGCCGAGGCATCACCATTGGCGTACGGGTCGGCGGCGGCGTGGGCGTGCGCAACGGCAAGCGCGAGAACGGCTAAGACCGCGAACACGCCCAAGAGCCAGCGAAATCCTCGTTGCACGATCCTACGATCCTTTCGACGTGGTGGCATTGGGTGAAGCTACCCGGATGCCGTGTGGCCCATCATAGAGATAGCGCCGGCCCCGCAGCCACGGCCCAGCGTAACCGAGCAGCACACGGTATTGCGGCTGCATCCCGGGGCCGGCGAGCACTTCGCCCACGAGCTTGATATTCGGCGCCAGACTATGGTCGACGTCGAGGACGTACTGCCGGTTGAGCGTATCGCTCGACGCCACGTCGTAGCGCACGAGCACGTGGTTGCGCCAGCCGAAGTCCCGCTGCAGCTCGATCATGAATCCGTTGAGCGAGACGCCGAACTCGTCGAGATCGGGACGGGCGTCATAGCCGTGATAGTACATCGTTTGAAGGTGCCACTTAGGGACCTGGTAGGCGTAGTAGACGCCTTCACGCGTAAACGCATCGCTGCCGGCAAACGTCCCCACCGGGCCCGCGCTGGCCGGTGCGACCGGCCGCGCCGAATAGAGTGGCGCAAAGCCGCGGATGCCGACCACTCCAAGCGTCCAGGGGACCTCCATGCCGCCGTAGGAGACGTTGAGATCCAGCGCGCGCTGAGCGTCGGCGGGGTTGTAGTCGAGCGCGCTTTGCAGCGGCCCGCTGCCGGTGAGATATGAGGCGTTGTACATAAACTCGTTCGACATCCCGTTGAAGGCAACGCCCCAGCGGGCGTCATTCGGGTTGAACGTATTCTGCCCCGTGGTCTGCGTGGCCAGCAGGTAGCTTCCTAGCGACCATGCATGGGCGGGCATGAACGGGAAGGGCGTGTGAAACTTCCCCACCTGCAGCGAATTGACGCCGTGCAGCAGCCCGTTCCACGACAGCCACAACTGATCCGTGTCGCCGATCTGGCCACCGTCGATCACGTGCTGCTCGTTGTAAAAGGTCAAATTCTTCCCAGCGAATCCGCCCGTGAGCAGCGAGAGATCGGAGACTTGCGTCTGCCCCGGCGTGCTCTGGTTGGCCAAATACGACTGCACGAGCACGCGCACCGACGTCGGCAAAGCTTGACGCTGCAAGTGCCAGTTGAGAACCTGGAAATTCGACATCATGACCATCATGCCGTAGCGGGTCATGGCCGGGTAGACGGTGTGGCAGGTCTCGCACGAGATACCCTGTCCGTTGGCAAAAACCGGAATCGCCTGGGCCATGCGCGGCAGGCCGAGCAGGGCGGCCACAAAGGCCGTCGTGCGCAGCGCACGCGCAAGCTGGATTGGCATGGAGCATACTCCCCGGGAGCGGCGTAGGTGTGTTGCTGAACTACGCTGCCATTGGAGGAGGACGCTTGAAGCGGCGCACACCGGCACATTCGGTCAGTAGACGCGCGCGCGTGACCGCGGAGCGCGGAACCGGCACGCATGCGGCGCCCGCGCACCGCGCGAGATAACGCGCACCGAGAGCCTCCGCGCAGCGCTCCACGAGACCAAAGAGGAGCGTGAGGGCGGTCGCCAGCAGGAGCGCGACGAGCGCTTGAACCACGCAGCCCACGTAATCGGCGCGATTGTGCTCGAACGCTTCGAGCAAGATGAAGCCGCCGACTTGCAGCGCCCCGAGCTTGTACCACACGCGCCAGAGCGCCTGGGCCGGCCACGCCAGCGGCAGTTCCCTGCCCCGGCCGAGCATCACGCAGGCGACGTACAACACGGCGCCGCCGATCAAGAGTGCGAGCACCGCATCCAGAGCCGGGACGAAGTACGCGTGCCGCCCATCGGTCAGCGCACGATGCTCGACGACATACGAAACCGCATGCCCGAGCAGCGTACCGCTCGCCGCTACGACCACAAACCAAGCGAGCCGGAGGATCGCCGTCATTGCCAAGGTGTTTCGCGAACGCGGCGGCGCCCCCTACGCAAGAGGGGTATTCTTTTGGCTCTTCTAATGGAGATGCTAGGCATACCTGACTAACGAGGGAGGCGCGTTTGGCAGGCTGCGCTCCGTTCGTTAGAGGAATGACGACCCATGCATAATCCCAATGTCCCCGAGACGCTGCACGGCTGGAGCATCCTGCACCGCTTGTATACCTTCGACCGGCGAGGCTGGGCGGCGCTCGCGCCAGAGCGGCAGAGCGCGATTCAGAGCGAGACGTTGCGCGCCCTCGGGCAGTTGGAGGGCGGCGAGCGGCACGATCTCGCGCTGTGTCAGGTGCTCGGCGGCAAGGGCGATCTGATGTTCATCCACTACGCACGGGACTTCGAAGCCCTGGCGGAGGCGGAGATGATCTTCAGCGGGCTGGAGCTCAACGACTACCTGCAGCCGCGCGATTCGTACGTTTCCGTGCTGGAAGTTGGCCGCCATCGCGCCACCGCGCGCATCCACGAGGAGTTGCACGACCGCGGGCTGGAGGCAAACTCGGCCGAATGGATCGGCGCCTTCGATCAGGCGCTGGCCGAGGAAGAGGCCACGGTTTCAGCACGGCTGTGGGCGCAGATCCCACGCCGGCGCTTCTGGTGCTTCTACCCGATGAGCAAGAAGCGTGACGACACGTGGAATTGGTACGCGCTACCGTTCGAAGAGCGTTGCCGGCTGATGGCGGCGCACGGCGCCGGCGCGAAGGCCTATCACGGCCTGGCCACCCAGGTGATCTCCAGCTCCACCGGCTTCGACGACTGGGAGTGGGGCGTCGACCTCTTCTCCGACGATCCGATCGTGCTCAAGAAGCTCATCTACGAGCTGCGCTTCGACGAAGTGAGCTCGCACTACGCGGAGTTCGGATCGTTCATGACCGGCCTGCGCTTCTCGCCGGCGCAGTTGCCGGAGTTTCTATCCGGGCGCGCGGTGCCGCGTCTGCTCGAGGTCAAGGAGCCCGAACTGGCGGCAGCGGCGCGCTAGTGGACGCCGCCGCTGCGGCGCAGCCCAACATCGCACTGATCAAGTACTGGGGCAAGCGCGACGACGCGCTGAACTTGCCAGCGGCAGGCTCGCTCTCGATCACGCTGGATGCATTGCACACGCGCACGGCGGTGCGGTTCGATGCGGCGCTCGCGGATGACGACGTCGTGCTGAACGGCAAACGCGATCCGGAGCAGACACGCAGGATCGGCGCCTTTCTTGATCTCTTCCGGGCACGCGCCGGTGTGACGACGCGCGCGCATGTGGAGACCGCCAACGATTTCCCAACGGGCGCGGGGCTGGCGTCCTCGGCCTCCGGCTTCGCGGCGCTGGCGGTAGCGGCTGACGGCGCGCTCGGCCTTGGCCTCACTGCGCGCGAGCTGTCCAGGCTGGCACGGCGCGGATCCGGGTCTGCCGCACGCTCCATCTTCGGCGGCTACGTGGAGATGGCGGCGGGCACGCGCGCCGACGGCACGGATGCGTTCGCGTCGCCTCTGCTCGACGCCGCCGAGTGGCCGTTGGGCGTCGTGATCGCGATCACTATGCGCGGGACCAAGGCCATCAGCTCGCGCGCCGGTATGCGCGCCTCGCAGCTCACCTCACGGTACTACCGCGAGTGGATCGCCTCGGTGCCGAACGATCTGGTCACGGCGCGCGCGGCGATCGCGGCCCGCGACTTCCAGCAACTGGCCGACGTCAGCGAGGCCAACTGCCTGGCGATGCACGCAATGATGCTCGCTGCGCGTCCGGCGCTCATCTATTGGAACGGAGCCACGCTCGACTGCATCCAGCGCATCCGCGCCCTGCAAGCCGACGGGATCGAGGTCTTCTTCACCATCGACGCCGGCCCACAGGTGAAGGCGGTCTGTCTGCCGGGCGCCACCGCAACGGTTGCCGGCGCGCTGCGCGCGATCGGCGGAGTGCAAGACGTGCTGATCAGCGGACTGGGCGGCGGCGCGCGCCTGGTCGAGCGCCGGGGCTGATGCGCGTCAGCGCGAGCGCGCCCGGCAAGCTCGTGCTGACCGGCGAGTACGCCGTGCTGAAAGGCGCGCCGGCGCTGGTGCTGGCAGTCGACCGCCGCGTCAGCGTCGTGCTCGAAACCGGCCCCGGCGATACCCTGGAAGTGGTCTCGCCTACGCTCGGGCTTGCCGCGCAGGTTCAGATTCGTCACGGCCGGGTGGCGTGGAGCGACACGCACCCGCCTGAGTTGGCATGGGTGGCGACACTGCTCGAACGGCAAGCGCATACGGGCTACCTAGCCGCGGGCCGTATCGAGCTAGAGAGCGACCGGCTCTACCACGCTGAGGGCGAATCGTACGTGAAACTTGGGCTGGGCTCGTCGGCCGCGCTCGCCGTGGCGTTGCTCGGCGCGCTGCGTGCGGCGGCGGGCTCGCCGGCCCCCACGCTCGCGGAGTGCGTCCGGGAGTACCGCGCCGCGCGGGGCGGACACGGCAGCGGCGTCGACGTTGCCGCCTCCCTGGCGGGCGGCCTCGCGCGCTTCCGGCTGGAGCGCGAGCAACCCCTAAGCAGCGCGGCGCAACTCCCCGCGGGATTGCACTGGCGTTGCCTCTATAGCGGCCGGCCCACTTCCACCAGCGCCATGCTGGCCACGGTCGCCGCTTGGAGAGAACGCGAGCCGCGCACATTCGCGCAACGCATGCACGAGCTCACCGTCATTGCTACACGCTGCGCGCAGGCCGTCAGCGACGGCGACGCCGCTGCGTTCCTCTCCAGCCTCGCCAACTACGCGCAGGCCTTGGCCCGCTTCGGTGAGGCCGCGGGCGCGGACATCGCCAGCCGCGAGCACCGCGCGCTCGCGGCGATCGCAGCTAGCCACGGCTGCGTCTATAAGAGCTGCGGCGCCGGCGGCGGCGACGTGGGCATCGCGTTCTCCGCGGATCCGGCGCATTTGCAAGACTTTACCGCACAGGCGACCAAAGCCGGGTTCAACACGATCGGCCTGGACGCGGATCCGCAGGGCCTGGCCGTACGCATGACTGATCCAGAGTAGCAGAAAACGAGAAGATGAACCTGTCGAGATTGCCGGGTTTCTATAAGCTGCCGGTACCCGAGCGCCTCAACCTCATGCGCGAACGCGGTATTCTTTCACACGAGGAGTTCGAGACGCTGTCGTGCGGCGCACACGTGCTGACGGTCGCGCGCGCGGACAAAATCATCGAGAACGTGATCGGCGTGATGGCGCTGCCGCTCGGTCTCGGCCTCAATTTCCTGGTCAACGGTAAGGATTACGTGGTGCCGCTGGTGGTCGAGGAACCCTCGATCGTGGCCGCGCTGTCCTCGGCCGCCAAACTCATTCGCGCCGCCGACGGCTTCACCACCCGCTCGACCGAATCGATCTTGATCGGCCAGGTTCAGATCGTCGACGTCGACAACGCCACCGCCGCACGCGACGCCCTGCTCCAGCGCAAGCGCGAGCTACTCGACCTTGCCAACAGCCTGCATCCCCGCATGGTGGCCCGGGGCGGCGGCGCCAGAGACGTAGAGGTGCACCTCTACCCCGCGGCCGACGGCCGCCCCACGATGGTGGTGCTGCATCTGCTGGTCGACACGTGCGACGCCATGGGCGCCAACATGGTCAATACGATGTGCGAAGGCGTCGCGCCGCTGGTGGAGAGGATCACCGGCGGCAAAGTGCTGCTGCGCATTCTCTCCAACCTCACCGACCGTGCCCTGGTCTGGGCCAACGTCGTGATCCCGGCCAAATTGCTGGCGGGTAAACGCAAGGATGGCGAACAGGTGCGCGACGGCATCATCCTCGCCAACGCCCTGGCCGAGGTCGATCCGTACCGCGCCGCCACGCACAACAAGGGCATCATGAACGGCGTGGACGCCGTGGCGCTGGCGACCGGTAACGACTGGCGCGCCTTGGAGGCCGCGGCACACGCGTACGCCGCGCGCGGCGAGCACTACACCTCGCTGACGCGCTGGTACAAGAACGATCAGGGCAGCCTGGTCGGCGAGATCGAGATACCGATAAAGGTCGGCACGGTGGGCGGCAACCTACAATCCAACGCCACCGTCGCCATGAACCATCACCTGCTGAAGGTATCCTCGGCACGCGAGCTGGCCGAGATCATGGGCGCGGTGGGCCTGGCGCAGAACTTCGCGGCACTGCATGCGCTGGCCACCGACGGCATCCAGCAAGGCCACATGACGCTGCACGCGCGTGGCGTCGCGGTCAGCGCGGGCGCGACACCGGAGATCTTCGAAACGGTGGTGGAGCGCCTGCTCGACTGCGGCGAGATCAAGGTTTGGAAGGCCAAGGAGATCATCGCCGAGCTCAAGGGCCACGCCACCTCCAAAGTCAAGCGGCTCCAGACCGACGCGTACGGCCACGCGGCGGTCGAGACGGACGGCTACTCGATCGGTTACGGTAAGGTGATCCTACTCGGCGAGCATGCGGTGGTGTACGGCCGCCACGCGATCGCGGCGCCGGTCGCGATGGCCGTGCGCGCCCGCGCCGAGGACTCGAAGGACGGCACGCAACTGATAATCCCGAGCTGGGGTGTGGAGCAGCGCCTGAGGTCGGGCACGCGACACCCCGGCTCCCTGCTGCAGTCGCTCGAATTGATTTTGCAGAGACTCGACCTCGCCGGGCGTCCGCTGCGCGTGCAAGTCCATCCCAGCGTTCCGCGCGCCAACGGGCTGGGTTGCTCAGCCGCGCTCGCCGTGGCCGTCATTCGCGCCTTGAACCAGCATTGCGCCTTGAACCTCACCGATCAACAGGTCTGCGCGCTGGCGTACGAGTGCGAGCGCGTGGCGCACGGCACGCCTTCCGGCATCGACAACACGGTGGCAACGTACGGCCGGCCGCTGCTGTACCGGCGCGGAGAGCCGCCGCTGATCGAACCGCTGCACCTTGCCGGGCCGCTGCCGCTGGTGATCGGCTTGTCCGGCATCGAGAGCTTGACGGCACGGACCGTGGGGCGCGTGCGCGAGGCGTGGCAGCAGCATACACGACGCTACGAGCGCATCTTCGACGACATCGACGCGCTCGCGCTGCAGGGAGTCAAAGCCCTGGAAGCGTGGGACCTGCATAAGTTGGGCCAGTCGATGAATACCTGCCAACGCCGCTTACGGGCTCTGGGAGTCTCGAGCTGCGAGCTGGAGGTGATGATCGAGGTTGCCTGCGCCAACGGCGCGTTGGGCGCCAAGCTCACCGGCGGCGGCGGCGGCGGTGCGATGATCGCACTCTGCCCGGACGATCCCGGTAAGGTGGTGCGGGCACTGCAGGAGGCCGGATTCCAAGCGCTGGAGGCAAGCGTTGGCTGACCGCAACAACGACCGCGTGGTATCCTTTGACGCAGAGCCGCTGATCTTAGTTGACGCACAGGACCGTGAGGTCGGCCACGCGAGCAAGGCCGACGCGCACGCCGGCAACGGCATTCTGCATCGCGCGTTCTCTGTGTTTATCTACAACTCGGCGGGTGAGCTGCTGCTGCAGCAACGCGCGGCATCGAAGCCGCTGTGGCCGGGGTACTGGTCCAACAGTTGCTGCAGCCATCCACGCCAGGGCGAGGAGATGGAGAGTGCCATTGCGCGGCGGCTCCAGGAGGAACTTGGGCTTACCTGCGCGCTCGAGTACAAGTTCAAGTTTCAATACCACGCCGAGTTCGGTGAAGCCGGCTCCGAGTCCGAGGTGTGCTGGGTCTACGTAGGCGTCTCCGACGCGCCAATCCGCGTCAACTCCACCGAGATCGCAGCATGGCGCTTCGTCGCGCCCGAGGTGCTGGATCGCGAGATAGCCACGACCCCCGACCGGTTCACGCCCTGGCTGAGAATGGAGTGGCAGCGCCTACGCCAGCAGCACGAATAGGTCGACGCTCGCAACACTACAGGTCCAGTACCACGTCGTCCATCGGTTGGGAGCAGCAGATCAACACATCGCCGGCGGCCGGCGCATCCAACGGCTGCGGCTGGTACTTCACGGTTCCCGAAAACATGCCGCATTCACACGTATGACAGACGCCCGTGCGGCAGGACCAGCGTACCGGCACATCACAGGCTTCCGCCAACTCCAGCAGACTATTGAAGGCGGAGTCCCAGCGTACCGCGAGACCGCTGCGCGCGAACGAAACGCGCGGACCCGTGCCCGCGCTACGTGATGGCGCGTGCACCGGCACGCGCGCCACGCCGGCAATCCCAGGCGTCAGCGAGGGACCCGGGCCGAAGATCTCTGTATGGATGCGATTCGCCGCGACTCCCCAGGCGGCGAAGCCGGTGCTGAAGTTGCCCATGAATTCGGCGGGGCCGCAGAGATAGAAGTCCGCCTCACGCGGCACGTCCAGCTGCTCGAGCACGGCGATCGAGAGATGCCCGCTCACGTCGTAGTCGATGCCCAAGCGATCGACGGCGGTCGGCTTGCTATAGGCAATGAATGCGCGGCCGTGCGGCAGCGACTGCAGCGCCGCGCGCGACTCCGCGGCAAAGGGATGCTCCGCGCCGCTGCGCGCGCCGTAGAGCCACCATACTGGTCGGGAATCGCCTGTGGCCGCTAGGGCGTGCAGCATGGCGAGCAACGGCGTCGCGCCGACGCCGGCGCCGAGCAAGACGATCGGCCCGGCCTGCGCTTGCAGCGTGAAGGCGCCACGCGGCGCGCTTACCTGCAGCGTGTCGCCGCCGCGGACGCGGTCGCAAAGGTAAGTGCTTGCGACTCCGCCCGGCTCGCGCTTGACGCTGATCCGATAGTCATCGCTTTCCGGCGCGCCGGAGAGCGAGAAGCTTCGAACGACCGGCGGCGCTTGCGGTTGCGGCTGCAGACGTAGCGTCACAAACTGGCCTGGGAGTCCGGCGGCTAACGGTCCGCCATCCGGCGGCGCGAGGTAGAGAGAGACCACGCTGTTGCTTTCGCGCACGCTGCGGCGCACGACCAGCGCCCTGAAGCCGGGCCATGCCGGCGGCGGACCCACGTCCGGAGCAAGCCCGCGGTTGCCCGCAGCCGTGCCGCTCCGCTCCTGCTCCAGCAACGCGCGGAACGAGCCTTGCCAGCCCGGGCTGAACGCCGGGATGCGTAGCGCGCGCTCTAACTCGCGGACGGGATGGCCCGGCAGATAGAGCAGCGCGCTAGCCTGGGCCACCGTCATGTGCTCGGGGCCGTCCGCGACTTTGACGATCTCGTCGCCGCTCTCGATCTCGCCCTCTTCGAGCACGCGGAAGTAGAAGCCGGGACGGTGGTGCTCGTAAAGCAGCGCCGGCATGCGCGGCTCGGCCAGCCTGATCCCAACGCGATAGCAGGTGACGCGGGGCTGCGTGACTTCGAACAGCGCGCCTCCGATGCCATAGCGATCCCCGATGCAGACCTCGTCGTCCGGCATCCCGGCGATCGTGAAATTCTCGCCGAATTGACCGAGCGTGAAATCGCTGCGCGCGAGCTCGCGCTCCCAGTAGCGGTATGCCTCGATCTGATAGACGAAGACGGCTCGCTGCTCGCCGCCGTGACCGGCGAGATCGCCCTGTCCATCGCCATCAATGTTCAGCCGGCGTGCCATACGCTTGCCCCGCACTGAACTCTTCCACACCGCCGTATGCACGGTTCGCCCGCGCCACGCGACGTCGCGCGGGAGGCCGACGTTGAGAGAAAGGAGTCGAGGCATCCTATGGCTACCATAATCCAAGAGCGCGCGTAAACGCAACTCGGCAATCTTCAGGAGGATGGGCTCATGGATCAGTACTATCTCGGCGGCGAGGGCGACTCCGCGTCAACTGGACCCGCACCGGAACTGACCGTGACCCAATGGTTCAACACCGACACGCCGCTGACGTTGGAGGCGCTGCGCGGACGCGTCGTCGTGATCGAGGCGTTCCAGATGCTCTGTCCGGGTTGCGTCGCCCACGGCTTACCCCAGGCGGTACGGATCCGTCAGACCTTCGGCGCCGCCGATGTTGCCGTCATCGGTCTCCATACCGTGTTCGAGCACCACGAGGCGATGACGCCGACGGCGCTCGAAGCGTTTCTCTACGAATACCACATCCAATTCCCGGTGGCGGTGGATGCGCCATGCGAGGGCCATCCGATTCCGCGCACGATGGCGGCGTACGCCATGCAGGGCACACCGACGCTGATCCTCATCGATCGCCGGGGGCGACGCAGGGCGCAGTACTTCGGCGAGGTTTCCGACCTCAGACTGGGCGCGGAGATCATGGCGCTTGCAACCGAAGCGAAGTAGCCGGGCGGCATCGACGAATCGCTAGAGATCGAGGATCTCTGCGATGATCTCCCGCACGCATGCGACCACCGCCTCAGGGGCGCGCTCGCGGAAGCGAGCACGGCGAGCTAGCCAGTCGAGAGATTTAACGTGTTGAGTGAGCACGACACCTCTGACGCTAAGCCCCGCCGGAAGCGCTACCTCAAACGCATGCCCCTTGGGCTTCGTGCTGACGGGGCAGACGATCGCCAGACCGAAGGCTGCGTTGAACTCGGCCGGTGAGAGCACCAGCGCCGGTCTGCATTTCGCCTGTTCATGGCCCGCCCCTGGATCGAAGTCGAGCGAGATCAGATCACCACGGTCGGGCGCCTTCACTCCAAGACCTCGACACCGCGTGCCGGGCCAAGTACGATCTCGGTCTCGGGCTCTCGCACCGTCGCAAGGCGCGCGGCGAGCCGCGAGCCGCGTGCCGGCTCAATCACGAGCCGGCCATCGACCTGACGCACCTCGACCTTTTGGCCTTCGTGCAGATCGAGGTTACGGGCGATCGGCGCGGGCACTCGAACGGTGAGACTATTGCCGTACCGAGCGATCTTCGATTCCAAGGCGAGTATGGTTTTCATGTGTATACATAAGTATATACGACGAGCTGGGACCTTGTCGAGCAGCAGCGCGCACGGCGAGCTAGACGCCGGGCGGCCCAGCGGACGGCTGGAAGGCGCGATACGAGCGCCGATTGAACGTTTTGCGCATGGCTACTGCTAGTCTCACGATCTCCGCCGACACCGGCGACGGCATACGAGAATACGTCGCCATCGCGCTCGACGTCCTCGACGAATTGGGCATCCACTACGAGCTGACGTCGATGGCCACGAACATGGAGGGCGACGTCGCGACGCTCTGCCACGCGCTCACGCTGATTCACGAGCGCTGCCATGCCCACGGGGCGGTACGGGTGGGCAGCCTGCTGAAGATCGACGACCGCATCGACACCGCGCAGACGCTCGCATCGAAAATCCAGCACGTCCAAGCGTATCGTGCGCGCGCCTCCGCAAAAGGCTGACGACATGACGTTGCACGAGAAACTGCCGGTCCATCCGTACCATGGGCCCGCGGACCAGAGCGATGAGCCGCACCTGCGCATCGACGGCCTCGTGCGACGGGCGCTGGAGCTGCGCGCAGCGGATCTTGCCGCGCTGCAGCGGGTGGAGCGCGCCGAGCCGTTCGCCTGCGAGGAGGGTTGGACGGTTCCCGAAGTGCGCTGGCGCGGCATGCTGCTTGCCGACGTCATCGCGCTGGCGGAGCCGGCGCCTTCGGCGCGCTACGTACGGGTGCACTCCGGTGAATTCGTCGTGCCCGTGGCGCTGGAGGCGGCATCCGGTGCCATGATCTGCGACGAGATGGACGATCAGCCGCTCTCCCGGGTACACGGGGCACCCTGGCGGTTGTTCGTTCCAGGCGACGCCTGCTTCACCAGCGTGAAGTGGGTCGAGCGCCTGGAGGTGACGGCCGAACCCGGGGACAACGCCGGCGAGCGCATCGCGCGGGCTAGGCTACGCGAGCCCTAGACCGCTACCTGTTCCGCGTAGCCGGCGTCTTGCCGCACGAGTGCTCGTGCCGCCGTCTCGATGGCCCGGCGCTGTGCGGGGCTTTCGATATTAGAGAGCATCGGCGAGAGACGGCCCATGTCGGCAATGCCCGCTAACGTCACCCCCTCGTGCAGCACACGAATGGGCGAGATGGCGTCACGCAAGCCCTCGAACGGCAGAAACAACTCGCGAATCCGCTCGGCTTCGTGGTAGTCCCGCCCTTTCAAAGCGGCGAGCAGCGCGCTCGAGAGCCGAGGCGCCAGACACACCGTGCCCGACGTGAATCCCGCCAAGCCGAAGTCACGGAGATGCACCACCGCGGGGCGCTCTCCAATCCCGCTGATGACGATCTCGGTATCAACGAGATGGAGCAAGCGATCCAGATAAGGATCGATCAGCGGGTCCGCGCGCACGATCGCGTATTTGATGCCGCACAGAACCCCTTGGCGCGCCAACGTTTGAACGTCCTCTGGCGCGAGGTAACCGTCCTTTTTGAGATAGAGCACCACGGGCTTCCCCAGGCGTTCGGCGATCATGGCAACCCCGCGCACCACGCCAGCGGGCGAAGCAGGAGCAACAAGCGGCAGCACCATGCACGTTGGGAACGGTAACGTCCGCAATACGGCCGCCTGATCCATCGCCTTTCCGAAATCCGGCCCGATGGAAGGGATCACCCAGGTCTGTTCGCCTACGAGTTCCGCGATCGCTTCGATCGTTTCGGCGTAGCCGGACACGCCCAGCGAGTAGAAGTTCGCGTTCCCGCCGTACATCAGCGTGCTAACGCCGCCGCCTTCCAGGTGACGAATCAACGTTCGATTGGCCTCCAGATCGAGCGTCAGATCCTCTCGCCGAGCCAACGGCGGGACAGCCAACACGGACCGCTCGAGATCGGCCTTCGTTACCGGCGTCGTCTTCATTGCATTGCCCTCACAACTGCTAGTCCACGAATTTGCGGATATTCACCGCCACCGCCACCACCTGGCCATGCTGGTTCGTGCAGGTCAGCTCGCTATAGACCCGCCGCCGCTGCTCGTCGTACTCACGAACCGTGTAGACCGTCTCGATCGTGTCGCCGAAAAACACCGGCGCGGTGAAGCGCACGCGGTCATACCCGAGCGAGACCGTGCGCCCCAACGGAAGCCGAGCCGACGCCGCCGACATGAAGCCCAGCAGCAGCGTTCCATGCGCGATGCGGCGGCCATAGCGACCGCCTCGCATGTACTCCTCGTCGAGGTGATTAGGCGAGAAATCCCCGGTCACGCCCGCGTACAGGTAGACGTCGGCTTCGCTGACGGTCTTTCTGAAAACGGCGCGCGCTCCGATGGGTACGCCAGCCTCGTCTGAACCAGAGACAGGCTTCACGATACGAGCCATTCGCGCATGATCGCCTCTGCATGTTCGCCCAGCTCCGGCGGTGCAGTCCAGCCCTCGGCCACGTCGAAGGCGGAATACTTCACCGCCGGTCCAACCACCGGCAGCTCGCCTCCATCTTTAAGCGCGATCTTCTGCAGCATGCCCCGATGCAGCGCTTGACGGTTCTTGAACACGTCGGCGATGTCGTTGACCGGAGCGCAGGGGACCGCGGCGTCGTCGAGCCTGGCGCGTAGCTCCTCCGTCGTGAACCCCGCGACCGCGCGGTCGAGCATCTCGTACAACGCCTCACGATGCTCCACACGTGCCTGTCCGTTGGCGAAGCGCGGATCGTCTTTCAAATCTGGCCGGCCCAAGGCCGCGACGAACGCTTCGAACAGGTTCTGGATGCCGGCTCCGATGACGAGCCACCCGTCCCGCGTCTTGAAGGCCTTATACGGAACTAAAGCCGCGTGCTCGGAGCCCCATTTGCCACGCACCCGGCCGGCCAGCAAGTATTCCATTGCCGCATCGACCAGAAACGCGATCTCGGCTTCGAAGAGGCTGGTCTCCAGCCGTTGCCCTCTGCCGCTGCGCTCGCGTTCGAAGAGAGCCGTCACGATCGCGCCCATCGCGTATTGGCCGCAGACCAAATCGAAGACCGACGTTCCGAGCTTTACCGGTGCGCCGTTGCGCTCGCCCGTGATGCTCATGAAGCCCCCGAGCGCCTGAATCGTCAGGTCGAAGGCTCCGGCCTTGGAATCGGGCCCATCCGCACCCATACCGGAAATCGAGGCATAGACGAGTCGAGGATTATCTACGGCGATATCGGCGTAGCCAAGGCCCAAGCGGTCTATGACTCCCGGCCGGAAGTTCTCGACCACGACGTCGGCTTTGAGGGCGAGCTCTCGGGCGTTACGCCGATCCGTCTCGGTCTTCAGATCGAGCATGATGGAGCGTTTATTCCGGTTCGCCGCGAGGAAGCTCATGCTCAAGCCGCGATGGAACGGCGGCCCCTGCGCGCGCAATGGATCCCCGCCGGGAGGCTCGACCTTCACGACGTCCGCCCCAAGATCGCCCAGCAGCATCGTACAGAACGGCCCGGCATAGAGGCGCGTGAAATCGAGTATACGTATTCCATGAAGCGGCTTGTGCATCGTCATGCTTTCCGTCGCACGAGGCCGGCGCGCTCGTGAGTAAACTCCAGCGCATCGCCACCGGGCGCGAGCGTGGTCACGATGTTACCGAGCCATTCGACGTCGTCACGGGCGGGATAATCGGTACGAAAGTGATCCCCTCGACTCTCCGTGCGAAGGAGCGCGCTGTGCGCGATCGTCAGCGCGAGCTGCGCGCAACGGCCGGCGTGCGTGCGCAACTGACGCGCCGAGCGCAATTCATCGACGACGCGGTCGAGCGTCTCGACCGCCGCGTGCAGCTGCTCGCCAGCGCGTACGATCCCACAGCCGGTATCGAGGGCCAGGCGAATACGCGCGAGCAACGCCTGCTGCGCGGGGTCGCGTCTGAGCGGCAGCAGATCGGGTTCCGGCGCGCTTGCGCGAGCGCGATGCCCGTTGCCGGCGCGCCCGTGCTCGGCCGCGGATTCGCCCGCGATCGCACCCATGGCCACGGCTTCGGTACCACCGTTGGCGGCCAGGCGGTGAGCGCCGTGGGCACCGCCGGCAACTTCGCCCACGGCAAAGAGCCCACGCACTGCGGATGCGCCGGATTCGTCGACGCGTACACCGCCCATCAGGTAGTGTTGCGCCGGCATAACTTCGATCAGCGCGTCCGGCGAGCTGGTTCCGAGCGCCGCGAGCACCTGCGAGATCTGCACGTACCGTCCCACGATCTGCGGGTCCATGTCGCGAATATCGTAGAACACCGCCCCCGCTGGGGTGCCGCGACCCTCTTGGACCTCGCGCACCATGGCGCGACAGATGACGTCTTTACTCGGTGCGCGTTCGGTGTCGATGAACTCTTCGCCGCGGCCGTTGCGCAGGCGCGCGCCCTCGCGCAACACGGTCGTGGGCAGGTCCCGCCCCCGTATCTTCGCGGGGGCCGCTGCAATGAACGGCTCGAAGGAGACGAACTCCATGTCGACGAGCGCGGCGCCGGCCTCCAGTGCCGCCAGGTAGCCCACGCCCAGACTCCCGGGAGGGTTCGTCGTCGCCCCAAATACCTGCCCAGCACCGCCCGTCGCCAAGACCACACTGGGTGCGGCGATCTCCACCCAGCGCTCATCCGCCGGCAGATAGGCCAGTCCCCCCGCGATCCCGTCGTCGCCAAGCAGCAGCTCGACGAGTACCCCATGATCCAGAAACGTCACCGGCGGGCCGGTGGCACGCAACTGCGTTCGCAAAGCCCGCGCGATATCTACCCCGATCATCCCGAGCGAAAAGACGGCCCGCGTCCAACTGCTCCCGGCGGCTTGCCGGCGCGCGAAGCGGACACCGTCGTGGTGAAACGGGACTCCCAACCCGCGCAAGAAGTGAATCTCGTCCGCGATGCGCCGGGTCATCTGCGCAACGATGCGCGGATCGTTCACAAATCCTCCGGCGCACAATGTATCGTCGAACAAGGCCGCAGGCTCATCCTGCGGCGACTCATCCAACGCCGCGTTGAGGCTACTGATCCGGTTCGACGCGCCCGGCGAGCCGCCCAGGACGACGACGCGAGCACCAGCCATTCGAGCGCGCACCGCGGCCATCAGTCCCGCGACCCCGCCGCCCGCGACGAGAACGCCGGCTTCGATCCTTTCCATCAGTGCGGGCTACTCGCGCTACCGCTCGCGCCGACGAAGAACTGCTTGAGGCCCAGGCGGAACGTCCGGATGTGGTCGCGCATCAAACGGCCGGCACGGCGGCGATCGCGGGCCAGCGCTGCCTGCAGGATCTCAACGTGTTGCGCGTGCTCCACGAGCATGGATGGGCGCTGGCGCCAACTTAGGACGGAGATGATGCGCACGCGGTCCTGAAGGCGCGACAGCGCCTCCTCTAGCGGCTGGTTCTGACTGCAGCGGCAGAACAGGCTGTGAAACGCACGGTTGCACTCCGCCGCCTGCGCGAGCTCTTGCTGCTCGATGGCGCCACGCGCCCGCTCGAGCAGCGCACGCGCGTCCGCGAAATCGGCGTCCGTGAGGACCGGCGTCGCCAGACGCACGGCCATCTCTTCCAACACTTCCCGGAGCTGGAAGATCTGGACGGCAAGCTTTTCGTCGATCTCGATCACGGTCACGCCGCGATGCGGCGATTGACTGACGAGGCCTTCTCCCGCCAAGCGCTGCAGCGCATCGCGCACGGGGCTCTTACTGACGCCGAAGCGCTGCGCCAGCTCGCGCTCGACCAGCGGCGTGCCCGGCTCGAGCTCGAGCGAAAGAATCGCACGACGAACGGCATCGAAGACGCGGTCCGCCAGGACGGCGCGATCTTCCAGTGGTGCCAGTGAAGTCGATTCCGCCATGCTCCCCTTGCTTTACAACGCCGCCTGTTGGTGTATAATATCTCATATCTCAGATAGGGTTGCAAGTCTCTTGGTTTTTGAAGCCTCGTAGCGCACGATCGTCGATGAACAGTCTTCGAGAGACGGGGAGACGCGGATGGCCAAGCAAACGCAGCCGGGCTCGGTGAGCCGGCGCAAGATCCTTACTGACGCGGCACTGATTAGCGTTGCCGCAGGCTGTAGCGGTGTGTTTCCGTGGGCCGCACCGGCCCGCGCCGCCGACGCCGCGAGCGCGAGCACCGCCGCCGACCTCGACGCGGCAAAAAAGGAAGGCCCACTGGTCGTCCTGCACGGGGACCAGGAGAGCGACGTGGTCGCCTTTCTCAAGGCGTTTACCGCGAAGACCGGCATCGACGCACAAGAAGTGCGCATGCTCCCGGGCGTGGCCTTGCCCAAGCTGTCGGCCGAGTTCCGCACCGGCTCCACGGACTTCGACGTCTACCAAACCTCCGACGCCGGTCTCATGGACGACCTGCGGCTGCAGGGGCACGTTCAACGTTACCTCTCGCGCGAGCTGAAAGGCTACGAGAGCCGGTACAAGAGCACGCCGGAAGGCTTCTGGACAGCTTACTTCATCAACGTCGGCACCGTCATGTACGACCCGCGCTACGTCAAGCATGACGAAGCGCCCAAGTCGTTCGAGGATCTGCTGAAGCCGGAGTGGGCCCGCCAGATCGGCTTTCAGGACGCCAGCGCGGGCTCTCAGTATGCCTGGTGGTACGTGCTGCAAGACGTCTTGCCGGCGGATTATTGGCAGCGGCTCGCACAGCAGAAGCCGAGGGCCTACGCCTCCTCCACGCAGATGATGCAAGATCTGCACTCCGGCGATCTCAAGATCGGCGGAAAGGTGAGCATCTTCCAGTATCCCAAGTCGGTCCGCCAACACCAGCCGGTAGAGGTTGTCTTCCCCACACCCGGCACCCCCGCGCAGTCGCAAGTCGTGGGCATCCTCAGCGGCACCCGCAGACCCAACGCGGCCAAAGCCTACATCGACTATCTGCTGTCGAAAGAGGGCCAGCAGCGCTGGAACGAGATCCAAGGCTCGTACTCCCCGCGCCACGACGTCGCGATCTCGGGGCTGCCCTCACTCGCGCACACGAAGCTGCTGCTGCCGAAGGATTTCAACCGTTACCGCTCCGTCGACGAGCATCAGAAGTTCGTCAAACTCTGGAACGAGATCGTCGGCTTCTAAGAGCACCCCACGACGTGCTGTTTCGCTCTCTAGCGCGGCCCACGAGGCGCGAACCGATCTCGCTGCCGAGCCTGGTGCTGCTCGGCGTCCTGCTCCTGGTCATCGGCTATCCGCTGCTCTTGCTGGCAGGCATGGCATTCAATGTCGGCGATGCCCAGGCGCTCGTCCCGACGCAGCTCGGTTTCGCCAACTTCGTCAGGCTGCTGCGGCATTTGGAATGGGTGCGCAATACGCTGCTCGTTTCCGCCGCCGGATCGGTCATCGGCACCGCGCTGGCCGTGGTCTTGGCCTGGATCCTCTACCGCACGAGCGTGCCCGGCCGCGCACTGCTCGAGCTTCTCGTCACGATTCCATACCCGATTGGGCCGCTGGTCGGGGCGCTGGCGTGGAGCGAACTCGCCTCACCGCGTGGCGGCTTGATCAACTCGCTCTTCCATGCGCTGACCGGATCGCACGCCTCGCTCGTCAACGTCTACTCCGTACCCGGCATCGTCTTCGTGATGGCGCTCTTCGAGACGCCGGTGGCCTTCCTCATGATCGGCGCCGCAATGCGCCGGATGGATCCCACGCTCGAGGAGTGTTCCGCCGTGATGGGCGCCGGCCGTTTGGCGACCGCGCTGCGCGTAACCGTGCCGTTGATGGCGCCGGCGATCCTCAGCGCGTGGCTCTTCCTCTTCATCTCGATGATGGGAGCCTTCGCGATACCCACGATCCTCGGCGCGAACTCGCGCTTTTACGTGGCGACGACCGCGATCTACATGCTCTTCGAGGGCTATCCGCCGCAGTATCCGCTGGCGGCGGCGGTCGGCCTCGTGCTGATCGTCTTCGCAGCGGCCGCGGTCTGGTTCTATACGCGGGCGCTGCGAGGCAAGTCCTATGCCGTCGTCGGCGGGCGCACCTACAAACCGCGCCTCATCGACATGGGGCGTTGGACGCCGGTGCTCCTGGCAGTCGTGTACGCGTACATCCTGGTCGCGCTCGTGCTGCCGCTGGGCACCCTCGTCATCGCCTCGCTGCAGCGCAACTCCAATCTCACGTTCTCCGCCGCGAGTTGGACGCTCCACAACTACCGGTACGTTCTGTTCGAGTTCCCCACCACGCGCCAAGCCGTCGTGAACAGCCTGCTCCTGGGCGTCGGCACCGGCACGGCCGGTACCGCGCTGGCGTTCATCCTGGCATGGGTCATCCATCGCTCGCGCGGCTCCGGACGCTTTGCCCTGGAGCAACTCGCCATGCTGCCGCAGTCGCTTCCGCGACTGATCTTCGCCGCTGCCCTGCTGTGGATGATCCTGGCTCTCCCACTCAAACTGTACGGCACCTTGTTCGCCGTCCTCATTGCGTACATCATCGTCTTCCTTCCGCTGGCCTACCGCAGCATCACGGGAGTCGTGGTGCAACTCGACCGCTCGCTCGAAGAGGCGGGACGGGTTCTTGGCGGGAGCTGGCTCGCGGTGATGCGCACCATTACCCTGCCGCTGCTCAGCCCCGGCTTGCTGGCCGCGTGGGTGCTCCTCTTCATGATCTCCGTGCGGGAGGTCAGCGCGTCGATCTTTCTCGCGGGTCCGGGAGCGCAAGTGTTGGGCCCCGCCATCTTCAACTTCTGGGATTCGGGCGGGCTGCCACAGGTGAGCGCACTCGTCGTCGTTCAGACGATCATTATTTTCGCCGCCCTGATCGTGATTCGCGCGGTCAGCAAGAAAGGAGTCGCGCTGTAATGCCGGAGGCTGGCCTGGTCACCTTGGTAAGGCGCGGACACGTCGCGCTGGTCACGCTCGATCGCCCGCGCGTGAACGCCATCAACGCGGCCATGCGCGACGATCTCGAACGTGCTTTCCTGGAGCTGGAGCTGGATACCGCGATCTACGTCATCGTGCTCACGGGCGGGCCGCGCCTCTTCTCCGCGGGCGTGGACATCCATGAGTTGATCGCGGCGCCGGCCTCCGACGCCGTGCCGCGCAACCGCCGCTACCAAGCCGTCTACGACTTGGTGGACGGCGCACGCGCGCCGGTCATCGCCGCCGTCAACGGATACGCCTTGGGCGGCGGTTGCGAATTGGCGCTGGCCTGCGACATCCGCATCGCTGCCGCCGATGCGTCCTTCGGCCTTCCGGAGATCAACCTGGGCGGCGTTCCCGGAATCGGCGGGCCTCAGCGGCTGGCCCGCCTGGCGGGGGAGAGCAAGGCCAAGCAATTGGTACTGACGGGCGCACGCATCGACGCGTCTGAGGCTCACCGCATGGGCCTTGCGGACGAGCTGGCGCCGGAAGGCGAGGCGATCGGCGTCGCGATGCGGATGGCGGAGACGATCGCCGCCAAGCCGCCGCTCTCCGTGCAGTCGGCAAAACGTGCCATCAGGCTCGGGCGTGACTTACCGCTCGAGCGCGCGCAACGCGTCGGCCTGGTAGCGGTCGGGGAAGTGGCGGGGACAGCCGATCGAGCCGAGAGCTTACGCGCATTCGTCGAGAAGCGCGCCCCGCGGCTCGAGGGGCGCTGAGGGCGAAGATATGCGGGAGGGCTCCAATGCTGATGCATGAGGCAGGCGCGGACACCAAGGAAGACTCGATGCCCGAGCGGCGGGTCTTCATCCGCGTCACCAATCTCGAGGCGAGCTACCATGGGAAGCCCGCCGTGCGCGGCATCTCGTTCGACGTGGGCGAAGGGGAGCAGCTCTCGCTGCTAGGCCCCTCCGGATGTGGGAAGACGACCACCCTGCGCTGCATCGCCGGACTCGAAAAGCCAACGGCTGGTGAGATCGCCATCGACGGCCGCATCGTCTACTCCGCGGAGCACAACATCGACGTACCGTCCGAGCGACGCATGCTCTCGATGGTCTTCCAGTCCTACGCCATCTGGCCGCACATGACGGTCTTCGAAAACGTGGCGTACGGCCTGCGCGTTCGCCGGACGCACGCGGAGGCGGTACGCGCGCGCGTCACCGAGGTGCTGCGCATGGTCGGCATGGAGAGCTATATCGACCAGCCGGCAACCAACCTCAGCGGAGGGCAGCAGCAACGTGTGGCTCTCGCTCGCAGCTATGCCTCGCTGCCCAAGGCACTCTTGCTGGACGAACCGCTATCGAATCTCGACGCGCGTCTGCGCGTGCACATGCGCCAAGAGCTGAAGCGGCTGCAGCGCGAGTCTCGTATCACCAATCTGTACGTGACGCACGACCAAGAAGAGGCGATGGCGCTCTCCGATCGCATCATCGTCATGCGCGACGGCCTCATCGAGCAAGTGGGGCGGCCGCTGGAGATCTACGACACACCGCGCAGCCGCTTCGTCGCGGATTTCATCGGCGCCGCCAACATCTTAGCCGGGCATGCGCTGGAACACCGTCCCAGCGGTGCCACCTTGAGCGTGGGCGGCGCCAGGCTAGCCTGCGCGCCGCGTGAGGACATGCCAATACCGGACGCCGATGGGAACTACCTGGCCGCGGTTCGCACGGTCTATCCCGAACTCAGGCGAGAGCGTGGAGACGGCGCGGACAACTGGTGGCCGGGCACGGTCCGCGAACGCATCCTGCTGGGCGACATCGTGAACTACGTGCTGGAGTGGCCGGGAGGTACGCTCCGCGTCCACGGCTTCCCGCACACGCTCTTCTGCGAAGGCGAGAGCGTGTGGGTACACATCCCCGCCGGCCGCGCCATCCTGATCGACGCGGACGGCGACTAGGGGAGAACCCGCCTACGAAGCAGCGTGATCTTTGATGGCGCCGACCTGCGCGATGGTCGGCGCGGGCCCAGGGTTGTAGAGACCGTGCTCCACGCCGGCGGGAATCTCGGCGAAGCCGTGCGGGGCGATGCGAAACGTGCGGCCCTCGATGGTGGCCTCGAGCACGCCTTCGAGCACGTAGGCGTACTCGGTACGATCAGGGTGCCGATGCAACGGGAAGCGCGCGCCGGGCTGAATGCGGATGAGCTTATACGTCCCGCCGTCGCGCTTCACCAGCCACTTCTGCTCGTAGCCGGCGACGCTGGTCGGCTCCCATGCAAGATCCGCCACGTTCTCCACGGTCGTCTCGGTCGCACTCACGTTCGTTCCCCCTTGCTTCTAGTTCAAGGGTTAACTTAGGCGCCGCTACACCAGAGCCTGCGCGCGCGCCTCCTCGGCCCACACCAGGTAGCTCGGGTCCAACTCCTGCGGCGTGCGGCATCCCAGCAGACGCAACGTCCGCTCGACGTCGTCACGCAAGATCGTGAGCGCGCGCGCGACCCCTGCCTTGCCTCCGGCAACCAGACCGTACGCATACGCGCGGCCGATCAACACGGCCTGCGCACCCAAGCAGAGCGCCTTGACGACGTCGGTGCCGCGGCGTACTCCGCCATCGAGCACGATCTCCGTCTGCCCCTTCACGGCGTCCACGATCTCCGGCAGCACGTCGATCGTCGCCG
>SCRI01000065.1 GCA_004298675.1 bacterium
CGGACAGGATCAACTCCACGCGCTGGACATGTCGACGGGGGCTGAAGCCGGGGGCTGGCCCGCGACTGTGGCAACGACGCCGGACCACAACTTCATCTACTCCGCGCTCACCTTCAATCCGGCCAACGGCTTGATCTACGCCGAGACCTCTTCGACCTGCGACATCTCGCCCTGGAGCGGACGCATCGACGTCTTCAGCACCAGCAGCGCGGCATTGCTGGCCTCGTTCTTCCCCACGCAAGGGCAGAGCGGCGGCGGCATCTGGGGCTACGGCGGCGCCTCCATCGATGCCAGCAACGACGTCTACATCGCCATCGGCAACGCCGACACCACCACCGGCAATCCGCAGAACTACGGCTATGCCGAGGATGTTGCGCAATTAGGCCCCACACTCTCGCTGCTGGCAGCCAACTACCCGAACTTACCGGCGAGTACGGACGCCGATTTCGGCGCCACCCCCACACTCTATCAAGCCCCGGGCTGTCAGCCGCAACTGGCCGCGATGAATAAGAGCGGGGTGCTCGTGGTCTACAACCGCAACGCCATCGCCGGCGGGCCGCTGCAGATCATTCAGATGTCGCCCGGCAGCGACTCCGGCAACTTCATCGGCCTGCCAGCGTATTCGCCGGCCACCAATCTACTCTACGTGGGCAATCCCAGCGACTCACCCTCCGGCACGTACCTGCACGGGTTGGTGGCGCTGCGGGTGCAGCCGGACTGCACGCTCGGTTTGGCGTGGCAGCAGGTTTTCGGCCCCAACGCATCTACCCTCACCTACGACTCGCCGCGCTCGCCACCCGCCGTGGCCAACGGCGTCGTCTACGCGGGCGACGGGACGGGCAAGCACGTCTGGGCCTTCGATGCGCAAACCGGCGCGCAGCTCTGGAACAGCGGCAGCTCGATCACCGGACAGACCTTCACGCAGCCGGTGATCGACGGCCACCTTTTCGTCAGCTCCTACGACGGCGTGCTCCACGCCTTCGGCCTCTGAACTTGGAAGCCCCAGCGAGATTCGAACCCGCCCCAATGCTTGGTTTGCGTTTGGCGGCGGCACGCAGCCTTGCAAAAATTATACCGAAACTGATATAATGTTCCCTGATGGCGCGTGGGGCATCGCAGCCGGACCGGCCGCTCGAGTTCGTTGGCTCGTCGAAGGACGACCTCTCATCATTCCCACCCGAGGTAAAGCTCGTAACCGGATTTGCGCTGCGACAGATTCAAGTCGGCAAGAGCCATCCCGATGCTAAGCCCATGAAGGGCAATCTTCGTGACGTCGTAGAGATATGCGTGGACGATTACTCCGGCGATCGAACCTTCCGGACTACGTGCACAACGAAGATCGGCGAGATCGTCTATGTGCTGCATGCATTTCAGAAACGGTCCATGTCTGGAATTGCGACGCCGAAGCGCGAGCTCGATTTGATAGAGCAGCGACTTAAAGCGGCCCGGAAACATTACGAGGAACATCATGCCAAGACAAAGCAGTGAACGGATAACTCCCGGTAGCGGCAACGTTTTCGCCGATATCGGACTGGAGCACCCTGAGGAGGTTTTGGCAAAGGCACACATCGTCGAAACGATTGCCGATCTCTTGGCACGGCGCGACTTGAGCCAGCAAAAAGCTGGTGAACTAGTTGGTCTAACCCAGCCACAGGTGTCGCGACTACTGCGCGGCGACTCACGCGAATTCTCGTACGAGCGCCTGATGCGGATTCTGACCTCGCTGGGTCAGGACGTGGAAATTACCATTCGCGCGAGTGGTGCTCGCAGCAAACGCGGGCACGTACTGGTCAACCGATAAGAGCTGGTGGCTTACGGCGCTACCGTGGCCACGACTCCTTTGCGAACATCGCTTGGCCGAAGAGGTGTCCAGCTCCCACGGGCACTGCAATGAGGCCGTCCAAAACCACCGCCTGTCCGTTCACCAGGAGCGGCGCCCTCTCGGGCACGTCGGTCTACCTGCGGCACACGGCGGCAAGCTGGATGCGGGCCGGGAGCATCGACGACCGCTTCGCTCACCGCGAGCACCCCTAACGCGCGATCCAGGGGGATAATCCGACGCGGCACGGCAACCGCATGACAACCGCCCACAATATGGTAAAGGAAAAAGCCCGTATCACGAGCTTTTCTTGGTAGCCCCAGCGGGATTCGAACCCGCGTTACCGCCGTGAGAGGGCGGCGTCCTAGGCCTCTAGACGATAGGGCCATGGCTCCCGCGCATGGATTCGAACCACGATAAACTGATCCAGAGTCAGTTGTCCTACCGTTAGACGACGCGGGACCGGTCTGTGCCCCGAGCGATCGCCCCCGTGCCGAGATCGCGCACGATCTAGGCCCATGCGTCCGCGGGACAGAGCGCATTATAACAGCCGCCTCTTGCCACGGTCAACCCCTCGAATTAGCTCACCCAAAATCTGACCCGGCCCGGATCGTTCGCTCACGGAAGAATCTGACCCAAGGAGGGGCAGAGCAAGCGATGCGGATCGATGCGCGGTACGAGCTGGCGGCGGAG
>SCRI01000066.1 GCA_004298675.1 bacterium
CGCGGCCAACGCGAGAAGCTGGGGAAGACTTCAACGGCGGCGGCGATGGCGCGTTCCATGTCGTCGTGGCCGGCCACGGCGATGCTGGCGACCGTGCTCCCGTCGTACGGGTTGGTCACCATCTCACGCCCGGTGCCCTCGCTACTCCGGCCCGCGATGGGAAGGGGATAGTGTCGTATCTCGGTCAGCATGGCAGTATCCCGTTACCCTCCCGGCTGTGGGGCCTCCTGCGGTTCAGGCCCTTCCCGGTGGGCAAGTGAAACTCGCAGGGTAGGATCGACGTAGAATCCTCCGGCTGGAGGGATAGCTGCATGTGGGTGACGCGCTTCGCCATTCAACGTCCAACGATCGTGACGCTGTTCTTCTTGGCGATCGCGCTGTTCGGGACGATCGGCTACTTCGTGATGGGCGAGAACATCATGCCCAACGTGACGTTTCCCTTCGTGGGCGTGAGCGCCGGCTATCCCGGTGCCAGCCCCGAGGAGATGGAGCGCCTGGTCATCAAGCCCATCGAAGATCAGCTCCAGAGCGTGCAGCACGTCCATCGCCTGACGGCCTTCGCGCAGGACGGTACCGCCTTCGTCGGGGTGCAGTTCAAGCTGGGGACCAACATCAATACCGCGCAGACCGACGTGCAGAACGCCGTCGACTCGGCGCGCCCCAATCTGCCCTCCGACTTGGTGCCGCCCAGCGTCCAACGCTTCGACCCCTCCTCGCAGCCGATCATCATGGAGTCGGTCGGTTCGACCACGCTCTCGCCGGTCGAATTGGGCAACCTCGTGCAGAACACGATCGTGCCCGATCTGCGCGGCGTTCAAGGTGTGGGATCCATCAATGTCGGCGGCGCCTATACCCACCAGTTCAACGTCGAGCCGCACCCCGGCAGCCTGCTGGCGACCGGCGCCACGCTGCTCGACGTAAGCAGCGCGGTCAGCGGCGGTAACGTCAGCCTCCCGGGGGGGCGGCTCGACCAGCCCTTCCGCGAGGCGACCATCGGCGTGCGCGCCGACATCACCTCGGCCGGCCAGATCGCACAGTTGCCGCTGGACGTGCCCGGTGGAGCCCAGCACGCGTTGCGGGTGGGCGACGTGGCCGGCGTCGTCGACGGCTACGCCGATCAGCGCATTCTGCAGACCGTCAACGGCAGCAGTGCCGTGATCGTGCAGGTGGCGCGTGACTCCGACGCCGACACGGCGCGAGCAACCGCCGCGGTTCGCGCGGAGTTCCAGAAACTCGCGCGTTCCTACCCGCAGCTCACGTTCAAGGAGCTCAATGCGGACGCGGACTTCATGCACGAGTCGATCAACGGCGTGCTCCAGAATCTCTTCGAGGGCATCGTTCTAACCGCGGTCGTGCTGCTGTTCTTCCTGCACGTCTGGCGCAGCGCGGTGGTGGTGATGATCGCCATCCCCGCCTCGCTCTTAGCGACCTTCTTCGTGATGTGGCAACTGGGCTTCACGGTCGACGTACTCTCGCTGATGGGTCTCTCGCTGACGATCGGTATCCTGGTCGACGACTCGATCGTGGTGATCGAGAACATCACGCGTCACCGGGATATGGGCAAGGATCCCGATCTCGCGGCCATCGACGGGCGCTCGGAGATCGGAGCCGCCGCCCTCGCGATCACGCTGGTCGACGTCGTGGTCTTTGCGCCCATCGCGTTCATGTCGGGCATCATCGGCGAGTACATGCGAGAGTTCGGCCTGGTGGTGGTCTGCGCCACGCTCTTTTCGCTGCTGGTCTCGTTTACGCTGACTCCGCTCTTGGCCGCCAAGTGGGCGGTGCTGAAGAAGAGCGGTCTGGCGGTGCGGCGCGCGGACGGCGAGGCCTCCAGGCGGCCCAGCGTGCTCGATCGCTTCACCGCGCTCTTCGAGCGCGTGCGCTCTTCCTACCACGATGGAGCGTTGCCGTGGGCCCTGGCCCATCCGTGGGTGGTGGTGGCCGGCTCCTTTGGCCTCGTGCTGCTCTCGTTCGTTCCGGTGGCCACGCAGATCGTGCCGTTCGAGTTTCAGCCGGCCACCGAATGGGGACAGGCCATCGTCGGTCTCCAGTATCCGCCGGGGACGCCGATCGCGACGACGCAAGCCGGCGCCGCACGCCTCACGCGGGCCTTTATGAAGATGCAGGGCGTCGAGTACGTCAACACGACGGTTGGCGAGTATTCGGATGGATTTCTCGATAAGCTCGGCGGTTACGTTGCGACGATCAGCGTCATTCTCTCGCCCAGTCAGCGCCATCAAGAGCATGTGATCGTCGAGCAGGCAGCCAAGCTCGCGAACCTGGTTCCCGGGGCGCACATCACCGCCGCGGGGGCGCAGAACGGCGGCGGCGCCGCGATCACGTACGTTCTGACCGGTCCTACCGCGGAGTTGAGTACGGCGGCGAGCAAGCTCGCGGCGTTCGTCGCGCAGAATCCGGTCGCCACCGACGTGCAGACCAGCGACGAGCAGGCCGGCCCGCGCCTGGAGATTCAGATCGATCGCGGGCGCGCCGCGCTGCTGGGCGTCTCGCCTGAGGCGGCGGCCGCGACCGCGCGCGCCGCGGAGGGCGGGGTGATCGCAACCAAGGTGCGCATGCCGGACGGCCTGATCGACACGGTCGTGCGGCTGCCGGCGAGCGCGCGCAGCGATGAGCGCACGTTGCGCGGCATCGAGGTCCGTGCCTCCGACGGCACGCTGGTGCCTCTGGCCAGTGTGGCTTCCTTCACGTGGAGTACCGAGCCGCCGCTGATCCAGCGTCAAGATCGCCATCGCATCGTGCGCGTAACGGCGAATACGAAACAAGGCGCGCCGATCGGACTCGTGACCTCAGGCGTCGACCGCAAGCTGGCGACGCCTGGGTTCTTGCCCTCCGGTGTCTCGGTGACGACGTTGGGCGACGCGCAAGAACTCTCCGATGCCACCACCAAGATCGGGTTGGCGCTGCTGACGTCGTTCGTGCTCATCTACATGCTGCTCGTGGTCCTCTACGGTAGTTACCTCGAGCCGCTGGTCATCATGTTCAGCATCCCCGTTGCCATCGTCGGTGCCTTTGGAATCCTGACGCTGGCCAACCTCGCGCACAAGCTCGCTCCCGGTATTCCATTCTTCGCAGGGCAGACGCTCAATCTGTTCTCGATGCTCGGCATCGTCATGTTGATGGGCCTGGTGGCGAAGAACGGCATCCTGCTCGTAGACTATGCCAAGACGCTGCGCAAGCGGGGTCTTGGGCTGCGCGAGGCGATCCGGGAATCGGCCTCGATCCGCTTCCGTCCCATCGTCATGACGACGGTTTCGATGATCGCGGGCATGGCGCCACTGGCCTTGGGTTTCACCGAAGGCGCGGAATTTCGTAAATCGATGGGGACGGTCATCATCGGCGGACTCACCTCCTCGCTCTTCCTGACGCTCTTTCTCGTGCCGGTGGTCTACGTCGGGCTCGTCGGCAAGCTCGAGCGCAGGCGCGAAGCGCGGGTGCGCCGGCGCGCGGGCGAGAACGAGCTCAAACTGCCCTCCGAGCTGGTGGGGCCGCACGCCGAGGCGTGAGCGTGAGTCCGCGCGAAGGGATGCGCGTGGAGCAGCAGCTGCTGGAGCAACTCCGCAAGCGCTTGGACGAAGAGGCGACGCGCTGCGGCATCGACCGCTTACGCGTGGCCGCTGCCGCTGCCGACGCGGTCACGCATGCGCGCCTCTCCGCCGCGTTCGAGCGCGGAGACTTGGCGACGTGGAACTTCGGCGCGGAGCGCGCGCGCTTGGCCGCCGATCCGCAAACGATTCTGCCGGGGGCACGCGCCGTCGTCTGCGTCGCCATCGGCTACGATACCGATCCGCCGGCGACACGGCCGCCAGGGACCGGGCGCATCTCACGCTATGCCTGGAGCGAAGACTATCACCACACGTTGCGCCGCGCGCTGGAGCGGCTGGAGGCGGTGCTGGCGCCGTATGGCCGCGCGCGCGCCGTCTGCGATACGGTCCCGTTTGCCGAGCGCGCCTTTGCGCAGCACAGTGGCGTGGGCTGGATCGGGCGGCATACCGGCGTCATCGTGCCAGGGTTGGGAGCGCTGGTCTTTCTCGGCGAGGTGGTGACCGACGTTCCCCTGACACCCGATCGGCCGACGCGAAAGAATTGCGGCAGCTGCCGCCGCTGTATCGACGTCTGCCCCACCGGCGCGCTGCGCGGCGACTTCACGATCGACGCCACGCGCTGTATCGGCGACCTCAACCAGCGTCTCGACGCCGTTCCGCGGGCCATGCGTCCGTTGATGGGCGACTGGCTGTGGGGCTGCGATCTCTGCACCGTCTCCTGTCCGCCCAGCCGCGTGGCGCCCAAGGCGCGCCGGCCGGCGTTCGCGCCTAAGACCGGGATCGCGGCCTATCCCGATCTCAAAGCGGTGCTGCGCCTGCGCAGTGGGGAGTTCAAGCGTACCTATCGTACCAGCGCCATGGGTTGGCGCGGCGGTGCGATCTTGCGCCGGAATGCGGCCGTCTGCCTAGGCAACACGCTCGATCGCTCGGCCGTGCCGGATCTCGAGCGCGCGCTCGGCGAGGATCCTCATCCGCTCGTCCGCGGTCACGCGGCTTGGGCCCTCGGCCGGATCGCCTCGCCGCGCGCGCTGCAAGCCCTGCGTGTGCGACAAGCCGCCGAGGCCGATGCCGGCGTGCGCGAGGAGATCGGCGCCGCGCTCGAGGGGAACCATCTCGCCCCGTGAGGCGTTCGATCTGACATGCGACTCCGAACGTTGCCCGGCGCGCTCGCCGCGGGCCTGGTACTCTGCTTGACTTACCCGGCCCATGCTGCGGAGGCTCCCTCTGCGCCGCCCTCGCCCAGCGTGCAGGCCACGGCTACGGCCGAGCCCGTCACGAACCAGGAGATGCTCCCAGCCTTGCTGGCCAAGATGAGCGCGGTGAACTCCGGTCTGCGGACGTACGAGGCCTCGATCACCGTTCAGGTGACGATGCATACCTTTCCATATCTCAACCCGACCCTGACCGGCCACGTGTATTGGTCGCGCCCCGATCGCTCGGCGGTGGTCTTCGATACGTTGCCCGTGCTGGCCAACCAGTTCAAGAAGGTCTATCCGCGCGTCGAGGCCCCATCGCAGTGGACGGCGCTCTACGTCGTCTCGCTGATCTCGCCGGACCACGTTCGTCTCGTGCCGCGCAAGCACGGGCGTATCGATCACCTCGACGTGGCCGCCAATCCCGACGGCACCGTCGCATCGATGCACTGGTACTACAATGACGGCGGTGACGTCGAACTGCATCAGACGTTCGCGCTCGTCTCCGGACGCCTGCTCGTCACGGCGCAGCACGGTACCGTGGACCTTCCGTCCTACAAAGGCGTTATCCAAGCCGCTTTCAGCGGCTACAAGATCAACGTCAAGATCCCCGACACCGTCTTCGCCTCATAACGTCGCGAGCGTCGCGTGGCGCACCCCTCGCTCCGGGACCGCGGCTCGCACATCCTGTGCGACCGCTTAGTTCCGCGCGCTTCCGGCTCACCCCACCTCGTAAACTCGGCGGGGGCCCCAATGCTTTGAAGAGCGGTTTGGCGGACGCCAAACCGCCGGTCCTCGCGCGCTGCATAAGTCCCTGCGCGAGGAGTGCGCCACGCTCGCTCGCTGACATGGGAGTGCGTAGCGTCGTGCCGCCACAACGTCAGCGGCGGGGCGTGCGACATCGCCCCTGAGGGGGCTCTGAGGCGCGCGCGGAGCCATGGATGGCGAGAGCGCGCGCGAAGGCAGTAGGAGCGGTGCAGGATAGCACCGCGACGGGCGGCCCCTCAGGGGCGATGTCGCGCGCCTCGACGCGCGCTCACGCGAGCGTGGAGGCGCGAGTGTTAGACGTGTTTGCGGAAGAAGGCCAGCATGCGGTTGGGTTCGGGCATGATGCGGAACTCTTTGAAGCCCCACTGTTTGGCCATGGTGATGCCGCGCATGTCGTCGAGGGAGAGGCAGAAGGTAAGCGTGGTGACGGATTTTTTTTGCGCGAGGACTTGCGCCTGTTGGAGCAGCTCGCTGGAGACCGCGGCGGGGGCGCGCGGCGCGGTACGCAGCGTCTCGATCATCGCCACGTCGAATCCGTTGGCGGCTTCGGGATCGTTGTAGCCCGGTGGAAATTTGAAGACGAGTTGGACCATGCCCACGAGCCCCGAACGGTCCTCGGCGACGAGGATCAAGCGCCGGCCGTTGCGTTGTTCAGCCAGCGAAAGGGCAAGCCGCTCCTGCCACGTGGCGGAATCGCTCGTGGAGCCCGACAGCACGCCTCCAGCGATGAGGCGCGGGATGTCGTCATCGCGTCCGTAGCGTAAGAAGATTTTCCCCATGAGCCAAACGAGCATTCGTCTAGGATGAGGGTACGCTCCTATCGTTGACGGCGACGGAACGCGGGAGGAGGGTTTCTACGACCTTACGAACGAGCATGCGGGGGACTGCGTTCCATCGTTTCAATCGTGATTCAGATGAGAGGGGTGTTCCGGCTGTGAATAAGTTGATGACCGCAGCGGCGATGCTCGCGTTAGCGGGATTAGTGGTCACGGGTTGCTCGAAGGGGGCGCAGTCGTCGTCCACGTCGAGTGAGACCAGCGCGGCGGCATCGCCTGCCGCGGAGGCATCCGCGGCGGCCGCGGCTTCGCCGGCGGCGGTTGCGGCGGCGGGAGCCGGCGATGTCGACAACGGCAAGAAGGTCTATGGCGCCAACTGCGCGTCGTGTCACGGCGCCGACGGGTCGGGTGGCGTCGGGCCCAGCCTGCACGGCGACCTGAAGACGCCGACGATGCCGCGGACTCAGGCCGCGCTCGTGGCATGGATCAAAGATCCCAAGCCGCCGATGCCCAAGCTCTACCCGAGTACTCTCAACGAAAAGGACGTGGCCGACGTGGCGGCTTACGTTCTCGCGAGCTTTAAGTAGTCCGCAGCCCCTGGAGCGATTTCAACGGAACGGGCGCTCGCCACATGGCGTGCGCCCGTTCGCGTTCTCCAGTTCGAGCTAACGATGAGCAGACGCGTCATCTATCGCTTCCGGCGCGATCTCCGTTTGGAGGATCACCTCGGCCTCGTACGCGCGCTCTCCGAGGGACGCGTCGTTCCGGTGCTCCTCCTAGACGATCTAACCGTCGCGCGCGTCAGCGCCAATGCTCGCCGCGCGACATTCTACTGCCAGGCCGTGGCCGCGTTGGAGCAGGCGTTGCGCGCGCGCGGCGCGCAGTTGGTCGTGCGGCGGGCGCGCCGTGCGGGGCCGGCGCTCGTGGCGCTGGCGCGCGCATTGGACGCCGCCGCCGTCGCGTGGTCGTGGACCTACGACGGACCGGGACTCGCTGATGATCGCGATACGGCGCAGGCGCTCGAGGAGGCGGGGGTGCGCGTGCTGCTCGCGCACGATGCCCCCGTGCTTTCGCCCGAGGACGTCGATCTCCAGCGGCATGGCGCCGGTGAGGGATATCGCGCGTTCACACCCTATCGCGCGGCCTGGAGCCGCGTCGCGCCGGTGGAATACGCGTCGGAGCGCCTGCTCGACGGAGCCTTCGACGTGCCGGCTGCCGCAGGGCAGCCGTTGCCGGAACCGCGTGACTTCGGTCATGAACCGGTAACGCTGGAGTGCGCGGGCGGAGCCGCCGCCGCGGCGGAGCGGCTCGCGACGTTTCTCGATCTGCATGCGCGCGACTACACGCTTGCGCGGCGGCTCTTCGCAGGGCCGCCCACATCGCATCTGGGAGCCGATCTCGCCCTTGGGACGCTCTCCGCACGCCGGATCGTGCGAGAGTTGCGCGCATTGGCTGGGCGGCCGTACGCCGTGGCGGAAGAGCGGCGCTCCTTCGAGGAGGCGGAGCGTGCGCTCGTGCTGCGCGACTTCTTCCTGCAGCTGTCGTGGCACTGGCCCCGCACGCACGAGCGGCCGCTGCAGGAGAAGCCAACCTTAGCGTTTGCCGGTGACGCCCCCGGCGTTGCAGCGTGGGAGCATGGTATGACGGGCTATCCGCTGGTCGACGCCGCCATGCGCGAGCTGCGAGCGCGGGGCTGGATGCATCCGAAGGCGCGAGCGGTAGCGGCTTCGTTTCTCTGTTTCGATCTCGGAGTCTCGTGGAAACGCGGACGCGAGATCTTCGACCGTTACCTCGTCGAGGACGACGCGGCGTTGGCAACGGGCAACTGGCAGTGGATCGCCGGCGTGGGTGCGGACATGGCCCAGTATCCGCGCATCTATAATCCCGTGCGGCAGGCACGCACCTTCGACCCTGAAGGGCGCTACGTGCGGCGCTGGGTTCCCGAGCTTGCCGGGGTTCCCGCGCACGTGATCCACGCGCCGTTGGATGTTTCGCCGCGGGGGCAGATGGAGCTGCCGTTCATCGAAACCGCGCACTACCCGCGCCCCATCGTCGAGCACGATGCCGCGGCGCGCAAACTCCTGGCGCGCTACCGCGCACTGCCCAGGCGGTCGACGTAGTCGGCGACGACGGGCACGCGCACCTCGTCTCCGTTCCACGTCTTCACGGCGAAGACCAGCCCTGCGATCAGCCACACCGGGAGTACGAACGGCAGCATCCCAAGCAACGACCAGCCCAAGAGCGGCACCACCGCCAACAGGTGGAGCGCCGCCCAGAGCAGGCCCATTCCGAGATTGAAGCCGAGTGCCTGTAGACTCTGCCGGCGCACGTAGCGGTCGCGTCCGTGCGACGTCAGCAGCACCAGCAGCGCCGCCGGCCACAGGAAGGGAATGAACCCGGCTGCTGCAAGCGCCCGCCCTTCCGGCGAACCGGCAATTGCCGCCGCGTGGCCGCCCAGCGGCGGAGGGGCGAGGCGCCGCTCCAGCCGGCAGCCGCCGCACAGCGGACCCTCGGAGAGGCAGGTTGCGCAGAGCGGCCGCAGACAGCCGCTGCAAGCTCCCGCAGCCGGTACGGCATCGTGGTAGTGGCAGCCCATGGTTGGCCCCTCCGATGGCGCGCAGCGTCTTCGTGCGGAGGTACTCCGGACGCGCGGAAAAGGTTTCGAGAGTAGGTCCAGGAAGCGAGGTGCCCCGTGGAAACCAAGGAGATCGTACGGCGCCTTGGCCTCGAGGCTCGCCGCTACGCCGGGAGGCTCACCGCGGCACTGCTGCTGGCGGTGCTCGCAGGACTTGGACCGCTCTCCTATGCCAAGGCGCTCAATCCGCTCTTCAACGACGTGTTGGGTGCAAGCCACGGCGCCCTCTCGGTGGCACAGCGCCTCAACGAGCTCTGGATCATCGTGGCCCTGCTGCTGGCCGCGAATGCATTGGCCGCGGCGGCGCAGTACGGCGCGAGCTATCTCACGGCTTGGAGCGGTCAGCGGCTGATCGCCGAAATGCGCGCGCGTCTGTTCGCGCGCATCGTCTATTTCCCGCTGGCCGAGTTCGATCGCTGGCGCCAAGGCGAGCTCTTCGCGCGCTTCGAGCAAGATCTGCAATTGATGACCGATGCGGTCTCGATCTCGCTGCCGCAACTGACGCAGAATACGGTCACGTTCGTTGGCGCCGTCGTCGGCATGTTCGTGACGGACTGGCGGATGGCGCTTTTCCTGTTCATCTTCGTGCCGATCGTCTATCTGGCGGTGGCACGCTTCTCGGCGCTCATCACCACGGGCACGCACCGCGCACAGGAATCGATCGCCGATCTCTCGTCCAACCTCATCGAGGCGCTGGGGAGCCTGCGCACCATCAAGGCTTTCGGCCGCGAGCAGCACGAGCTGGCGCGCTTCACGGACAAGAACGAAGCCTTCTTCGGCGCGTACATGAAGCTCACGCAACTGCTGCTCACCCAGCCCGGCGTCGTGAGCGTGCTGATGCTGGTGGCATTCCTGGCCATCGTCGTGGTCTCGGCGCTGGAGGTGGTGGTCTTCCGGCGGCTCAACGTCGGACAGGTCTTCCAATTCTGGACGCTGGTGGTGCTGGCGAGCAATCCCCTCAATCGTGGCGCCAACTTCGTGGGGGACCTCGCCAAAGCCACCGTCGGAGCGGGACGCATCTTCACGATCCTCGATCTGCCGGTGGAGTCTCCCTCGGAGCCAGGGTCGCGCCGGCTCACCGAGCCGCGCGGCGAGGTGCGCTTCGAAGACGTCTGGTTCGTCTTCCCAAGCGCGACCGAGCCCGCGCTGCGCGAGGTTACGCTGGAGGCGCATCCGGGCGAGACGGTGGCGCTGGTGGGGCCCAGCGGCGCCGGCAAGACCACGCTCGTCAACCTCATCCCGCGCTTCCACGAGCCGAGCCGGGGACGCGTGCTCGTCGACGGGCACGACGCCCGCACGCTCTCGCTGGCGGACCTGCGCTCGGCGATCGCGCTCGTGCCGCAAGAGCCTCAACTCTTCGGTGATTCCGTGGAGGAGAACATCCGTTACGGCCGCCTGGATGCCACACCGCAGGAGATCCGGCGCGCCGCCGACTTGGCGAATGTCACCGAGTTCGTGGAGGAACTACCCGAGGGCTTCGCCACGTACGTGGGGGAGCGCGGCGTGCGCCTCTCGGGAGGGCAGCGGCAGCGCATCGCCATCGCGCGCGCCATCCTGCGGGATCCGCGCATCCTGATCCTCGACGAAGCCACCAGCGCCTTGGACTCGCACTCCGAGCGGCTCATCGCGCAGGCGTTGGACCGGCTGCTGGCGGGCCGCACCACGTTTATCATCGCGCATCGCCTCTCCACGATCCGCCGGGCCACCCGCATCATCTACCTTGAAGCGGGGCGGCTGGTGGAACAGGGGAACCACACCGATCTGCTGGCGCGCGAGGGGGCCTACGCGCGCCTTTACAGCGCGCAATTCAGCGGCACCTGACGCTGCGGCGGCGGCAGCGCTAAAGCGGCGCGCCTGGAGAGCCGATAGCCCAAGCGATGGCTGATCCGCTCTTCGGCGCCGATGTCTCCATGCTCGGGAACGCTCTCGAAGGGACCTCGCGTGCCCAAACGGCGATTGCCAACAACCTCGCCAACGTCAACACGCCCGACTACCGGCGGACGGAAGTCTCCTTCAAGGAGGCGTTGGCCAAGAGTATGGGCGTCGAGCCCGATCCCACCCAGTTGCCGCTGACCGTGGACAGCCCCATGCACATCGCGGTTGGCGGCGCCGCCCCGCCGATTCCGTTCCAGCCGGACGCCGTCGTCGACCGCACCACGAAGATGCGCGTCGACGGCTCCAACGTCGATCCCGACGAAGAGATGGCGAAGCTCACGGAAAATTCGATCTACAGCGGGGCGATCGCACAGTACCTGCAGGCGGATTTCAGCCGGTTGCGGGAAGCCATCCAGGAGCGCTTCTAACGCCATGTTTGGGTCAGGACACTAACGATGGGCTTCTACGATTCGATCGACATCAGCGCCAGCGGTCTGACCGCCGAACGCTTGGCGATGGACGTGATCGCCAATAACATCGCCAACGCACAGACGACTCGCACCCCGCAGGGCGGACCCTTCAAACGCCAGTTGGTCGTCTTCGCGCAGAAGCAGGCGACGCAGAGCGGCGACCCCATTCCGGGCGATGCCGCCGGCGGCGCCTCGATCGACGGCGTGCAGGCCCTGGGCATCGTGCAAGACAACAGCCCGGACCGGTTGGTGTACGAGCCAGGAAACCCCGATGCCGACGGAAGCGGTTACGTCCACTACCCCAACGTGCAGGTGGTGAAGGAGATGGTGGATCTCATGGCTGCCAGCCGCGCCTATGAAGCGAACGTCACCGCCATCGAACAGTCCAAGACCCTCAGCGGCAATGTACTGAACGTGTTGCGCGCATGAACCTGCCATCGTTTTCGGACGCCATTCGCGCCGTCAAACCCGACACGTTCGTACCCGATCTTCCTGCCGGTGGTGCGGCCCCCGCCGTCGCGGGCGTGGCCCCCGTTCCCGCGGATCAGCCCTCGTTCAAAGAGACGCTCGGCCAGATGATCGGCGAGGTCAACACTCGCCTGGAGACGGCCGACGCCAACGTGCGCGACTACGCCGAGGGCAAGAGTAACGACATGGTCAAGGTAACCACCAGTGTCGAGGAAGCCAATCTGGCCTTCCAGTTCACGCTCGCGGTCCAGAATAAGCTCGTCTCCGCGTATCAGGAGATCGAGCGCATGCAAATGTAGCTCGCTGTCGCGGAGCGTTCGGGGACGGTGATCCCCGCTCCGGGGACGTTCGCCTCCGCGTCCTGCTCCGGCTCACTCTCACGCTCACTCGCTCCCTCATCCTGAGTGCGCTCGTTCGCGAGAGCCCCTGCGGGAGATAACCATCCCCGA
>SCRI01000067.1 GCA_004298675.1 bacterium
CGGCGCAGGTTCTTACTGGCCGTGCTCGTCAGCGGCGCAGGGCTGATCATGATGATCGGTGAGTGGACCCACGTGCCGATCGCCACCTCCTGGGAGATCGTCTGGATGGCCGCGCTCTCGGGCATCGTGGTGTTCGGTGTGGGCGTGAAGTTCCTGCGCATGGCCTTTGCCGCCGCACGCCGCGGCATCCTCAATCAACACGTGCTGCTCAGCTTCGGTGCCTTGGGCGGATATGCCGCTGGCCTCGTCGGCATCTTTGACCGCCCGCTACCCGCAGCGGACTTCTTCGGCGCGGCCGCATTCTTGATGACGTATCACACGCTCAGCAGCTTCGTGGCTGGACTCGTACGCACGCGCGCCTCGCAGGCCGTGCGCAAGGTGCTTGAGCTGCAGCCGGACACGGCGCGCATCGTACGCGATGGACAAGAGCTGGAAGTACCCGTCGCTCAGATCGTAATTGGCGAGCAGGTGCGGGTACGGGCCGGCGAGCGCATCCCGCTCGATGGAGAAGTCCTCGACGGTGTCGCCTCCATCGATGAGTCGATGGTCACGGGCGAGCCGCTTCCGGTCACCAAACGGCCGGGGGCAAGCGTCATCGGGGGCTCCACCGATACCGATGGCATGCTGCTCATTGCGGTGACGACGCTCGCTGCGCAGAGTTTCGTCGCCAGGGTGGCGCGTGAGGTCGAGGCAGCTAAAGCGCTCAAGCCTGCAATCCTGGTGCTGGTCGAACGTATCCTGCTCATCTACGTCCCAACGGTCCTCACGGTCGCAGCGACGGTCCTGCTCGGATGGACCGCGTACGGTGTGATGCACGGCGGTATCGACTGGACGCGCGTCGCGTTCGCGACGCTCTCCGTCCTGGTCATGGGCTACCCGTGCGCGCTGGGCATGGCTACGCCGCTGGCGATGATTCGCGGCGGCGGCGAGGCAGCGCAGCGCGGCATCCTGATGCGCAGTGCCGAGGCGTTCCAGGTGCTCAAGGACGTGCGCATCGTCGTCTTCGACAAGACGGGGACGCTGACGCTTGGCAGACCCAAGGTCCTGGCTGCCACGTCCGACGAGGCGGTGCGGTTGGGCGCCTCACTCGAGCGCTTCTCTCGCCACTCGCTCGCCGAGGCCATCGTGGACTATGCACGCCATCGCTCCCTCGAGCCGCCCGAAGCGCAAGACTTTCGCGAGGAGGCCGGGCACGGCGTCGCCGGCACGATCGACGGCGAGCGCGTGCTCGCCGGCAGCCTGCGCTTTCTGCGCGAGCAGGGCATCGAGGTGCCGGAAGGCGCCGCCGCGGAGCTCCCGCCAGCGGCGACCATCGTGGGCATCGCACGCGAAGATCGGCTCCTCGGCACGATCGCACTCGGTGACGCGCCTCGTCCGGAAGCGGCAGATGCCGTCGCGCACCTCAAAGCGCAGGGCGTCGAGTCCGTCATGATCACGGGCGACAACGAACGCGCCGCGCGGGCGGTGGCCGCGAGCGTCGGCATCGATCGCGTGATCGCTCACGCTCTGCCGCAAGAGAAGGCGGAGCGCGTCCGTGAGCTGCAACGTGGCGGCGTACGCGTGGCGATGGTCGGCGACGGCATCAACGACGCTCCTGCGCTCATGCAGGCCGATGCCGGCATCGCCATGGGCGCCGGCACGGACATCGCCATCGAGTCGGCCGACGTCGTGATGATGGCGCGCTCACTGGACGCAGTACCCGACGTGCTCGACATCGCGCGGCGCAGCTACGGCAAGACGGTGCAAAACCTCGTGCTCGCCTTCACCTTCAACGGGGTCGGAATACCGATCGCCGCCAGCGGCTTGCTCTACCCTGCCTGGGCGATGGTGGCCATGGCTGCCAGCGTTACGACCGTGTTGTTCAACTCCTTCGCCGGGCGACTCGTCAAGGGGACGGCGTCATGA
>SCRI01000068.1 GCA_004298675.1 bacterium
CGACACGATCGTGGACGTCGAGGGCAAGCGCTACATGCACTTCTACAACTTCCCGCCGTACTCGGTGGGTGAGACGCGCCCGATGCGCGGCCCCGGACGCCGCGAGATCGGCCACGGCCACCTCGCGGAGCGCGCGCTGGTTCCGGTGCTGCCGGCGATCGACGAGTTCCCCTATACGCTGCGCCTGATGTCGGAGACGCTGGAGTCCAACGGCTCGTCGTCGATGGGCAGCGTCTGCGGCTCGACGCTCTCCCTGATGGACGCGGGCGTGCCGATCAAAAAGCATGTCGGCGGCGTGGCCATGGGCCTGATCATGCACGGCAAGGATTGGCGCGTGCTGACCGACATCCAAGGCTTGGAAGACGCGCTGGGCGAGATGGACTTCAAGGTGGCGGGCACCGAGGACGGCATCACCGCCATCCAGATGGACATCAAGGTCTCCGGCATCACGCTCGAGATCATGCGCAAAGCGCTGGAGCAAGCCAACGCCGGGCGCAAGTTCATCATCGGTAAGCTCAAGGAGACGATCGCGGCACCGCGCGGCGATCTCTCGGCGTGGGCGCCGCGAATGATCGTCGTGCAGATCAACCCCGACAAGATCAAGGACGTCATCGGACCCGGCGGCAAGATGATCAACAAGATCACCGCCGAGACCGGTGTCAAGATCGACATCGAGAACGACGGCCGCATCTTCATCGCCTCCCCCGACGGCGAGTCGGCGGAGAAGGCCAAGAAGATCGTCGAGAGCTTGACCAAGGAAGTAAAGGCCGGCGAGGTCTACCTCGGGACCGTCACGCGCATCATGAACTTCGGTGCCTTCGTGCAGATTCTGCCCGGCAAGGAAGGCTTGGTGCACATCAGCCAGCTTGCGCCCACACGCGTCGAGCGGGTTGAAGACGAAGTCAACATCGGCGACGAGATCATGGTCAAAGTGATCGAGATCGATTCGCAGAACCGCATCAACCTCACGCGCAAGGGCGTGCTGGCAGACGGCTCGATCGACGAGAGCGTGGAGGTCGGTCCACCGCCCAGCCAGCGTGGCGGCGGCGGCGGCCGGCGCGAGCGCTCGGGGAGCGGCGGCGGCCGGCGCCGCAGCTAAGGGCGCGGCGGCAACGCGCATCCGCGCCGGCCGCGAGAGCGATTGGCGCAACGTGGCGCGAGGGAATGCCCAGACAGCCTGGATCTCCTTCGCGTCACGCTACCGCCCGGCCATCCCGGCCGCGGCATTCCGGGCGCGTGCGCGCCGTTTCGATCTGCGCCTGCGCGCGGACCGGTCGGCACGCCGCGCCCTCTTCATCGCCGAAGACGAGCGCGGCTATGCGGGCCACGTCTGGCTGGAAGAACGTGGCGACCCCTGGTCGCTCGAGCGCTACACGATCGTGCTCACCCTCTACGTGGAGCCGCGCGCGCGGGGCTACGGCGTGGGCCACCGTCTGCTGCGGCAAGCCTACCGCTGGGGGCGGCGCCACGGCCACGCGCGCATCCAACTCTCCGTTGCACCCCAGAACGAGGCGGCGCTCGCGCTCTACCGCAGCGAAGGCTTCGAGACGATGCTCTACAGCCAGTCGCGCCCGCTCCCGTGATCTAGCCCTCTAAGCAACCCGAGCGGGCGCCTTCCGCGGAACGGTGCGCGCGTCGCGCGCGTTCTCGGCACATGACGTATCGCATCGCTCAATCGCTTACGCTTGCCGCCGCGCTCCTGGCTGCCGGCAGCCCGACGCTCGCGCAGGCCGCGCCGGCACCGGCACCCACGCCCACCCCTACGCCGGCGGGGATCACGCTGCCTAGCGCCGACGTCCTCAAAGAGATCATCAATCAAGCCGTGCAGGGGATGACGCTGAACATCCAGCAGGCGATCCTCAACCGCCAGAACGACATCACCGGAACGGTGACCTACTTCCGGCGCTTCGATCTCCAAGTGGAGACCGCCACCTCCACCTACCGGCAGATCCATCTCCACCAAGGCACCGTCATCAATCCCACCGGCACCACGCTGACCAACGGCATGAAGGTGCGCGTGCGCGGCCAGTCGCAATCGGACGGCTCGCTCAACGCCGACGAGATCGACGTCCTCCACTAGCCCTCGCACACGCTCGCGTGAGCGGGGCACTCTCCTCCGGGGGCCCGCGGTGGGGCATGCGACATCGCCCCTGAGGGGCCGCCCGTCGCGGTGCTATCCTGCACCGCTCCTACTGCCTTCGCGCGCGCTCTCGCCATCCATGGCTCCGCGCGCGCCTCAGAGCCCCCTCAGGGGCGA
>SCRI01000069.1 GCA_004298675.1 bacterium
TCGTCGAGATCCAGCTCGCGCGCCTGCGCGCACGCTTGGCCGAGCGGCGCATCGCGCTGGAGCTGGACGAAGCGGCGAAACGCCATCTGGTGCGGACGGGTTACGACCCTGCCTACGGCGCGCGCCCGCTCAAGCGCGCGATTCAACGCGAGCTGGAGACCCCGCTAGGACGAAAGATCCTAGCCGGCGAGATTCACGAGGGCCAAGACGTGCGCGTCGATTTCGACGCTCAGCGCGAGGAGATGACGTTCACGCCGCTCGCGGCGGCCACTCCGGCCACCGCCGCGACTTAGCCTTCGGACTCACGGATCGCCGCGGGACTAGCAAACATCAGCGCGAGGCTCGCCGCCAACAATGCGCCGCTGAGTAAGACGTCCGGCGTCAGGTGCTCGTGCACCAGCGCCACCGCGGCGATCAAGCCGGTGGCGACGGCCGCGTAGAGCCCGCCGGTCGTCGCGATCGTGGCACTGGAGCGCCGGATCGCCATCACGTTGGCGATCGGTCCGACCAATCCCAACGCCACGACCATCTCGCCGAAGAACGCCCACGCCACGTGGGGCGCCACGAAAGGGTGGGCGATGGCACCTCCTACGCCGGCCAGCATTCCCGCCACGGCGACGATCAGAGCACCCAGCCCCGTGCTGGCCACGGAGACGAAGGCCGAGGGAAATCGCGTCGTGAGCTCGCGCGTGCCCAACGCGAAGAGCGCATAGATCACGATCCAAGCGAGCATCAGCGCATCGCCTTGCAGCGAGGAGCCTTGCGCGGAGCGGGTGGCGGAGAGTACTGCCACGCCGGCCACGCCGCACGCGATCGAGAGCCAAGCGCGCCCGCGCAGCGGTTGACGGTAGAGCGCCGACTCCAGCAACGCCGTGGCCGGTGGCGTGAGACCACTGATCAGCACCACGTGCGCGGCGCTCGTCCACTGCGAAGCCACGGCATACAGCCCCGTCAGCCCCGGTCCAAACAAGAGCCCCAGCCACGCCAGGCGCCCGGCATCGGCCACAGCGATCGAGCGCCCGCGCGGCCACACCGCCCAAGCCGCGACCGCGAAGATCGGGACCGACCAGAATCCGCGCGCGACCGCCAGCGTCACCCCGTCGAAGAGGGCGCCGCCTCCGGCCGCATAGAGCACCTTGGAGACCGGCGCGTTCAAGCCCCACGCTAGGCCGGCCACGACCACCAGCGCAAAGACGAGCAGTGGAGATGCCTTCACGCCCCCTCATGCGCCGCAAGGGGGCGCACGCCCCTCTTCACGAGAGGCCGCCCGCGCGCGCAAGGCGTAGTCTCGACCGCATGAAGATCGCCGAGATCCTCGCTGCGCGGCGGCCGTCGTTCTCGTTCGAGTTCTTTCCACCCAAGAGCGAGGCGGCGATGGCGGCGTTGCTCGAAACGGTGGCCACGTTGCGCCCCCTGCAACCGGCATTCGTCTCCGTCACCTACGGCGCCGGTGGAGGCACGCGCGCACGCACCATCGAGATCACCAAGACGATGAAGCGCGATCTGGGCATCGAGGCGATGGCACACCTCACCTGCGTGGGCGCTACCCGCGACGAGTTGCGGGCGACCCTCACCGATATTCGCGGCGCCGGCATCGAGAACGTCCTGGCGCTGCGTGGCGATCCCCCCGCCGGCGAGGCCGCGTTCGCCGCCGTCACGGGCGGACTCGCCCATGGAGCCGATCTCGTGCGCCTGGTTCGCGAGGACCACTCGCTCTGCGTCGGCGCCGCCTGCTACCCCGAGAAGCACGTCGAGGCCGCCGACCCCGCCGACGACTTGCGCCATCTGCGCCACAAAGTCGAGGCAGGGGCGCAATTCCTCATCACGCAGTTGTTTTTCGACAATCAGCGCTATTTCTCGTTCGTCGAGCGCGCACGCCGCGCCGGCATCGACGTGCCCATCATCCCCGGTATCATGCCGATCACGAACGCCGCGCAGATCGAGCGCTTCACGCGCATGTGCGGCGCCACCATCCCGCCCGCGCTCGTGGCCGAACTGGAGGCGCGCGGCGAAGAGCCTGAGGCCGTCATCGACCTCGGAGTGGCCTACGCCACACTTCAGTGCGTCGATCTGCTGGCGCGCGGCGTGCCGGCGATCCACTTCTACACGCTCAACAAGTCGCCGGCCACGCGTGCGGTGGTCTCGGCTTTACTGGCTGCACGCCCGTGGGAGCCGGCCCGCGGGCGCCGGTACGTGGAGAACGCGGATAGTGTCGCCGAATCGGCGCTCTCGCTGCCGACGACGCTGTAGCGCAATCGTTGCTACATTCGTCGCTGTGGACGCTCGCGCAGGGGCGTAGAATCGTGCGGGATTTTATTGCCTCTCATCCGCGAAAGGACCACAAGTTGAAGTTCGGTACATCCCTGATGGCCGCGGCCATCGTGCTCGGCATGACCGGTATCGCCGGTGCCGCCGCCCCCGCGTCCAAGACGGTCAACATCTCGGCTAAGAACTTTGCTTTCACGCCTGCGGTTGTGACCCTCAAGGAGGGCCAGCCCACCACGCTCAAGCTCGTCGCCACCGAGGGCGCCCATGGCCTGACCGCTCCGGAGATCGGACTCACCAAGATGGTGACCATCACGAGCGCCCCGACCACCGTCACGGTGACCCCGCAGAAGGTTGGAACGTTCGTTGAGCACTGCGCCCTCTTCTGCGGCGCGGGCCACGCCAACATGGTGATCACCTTCAAGGTCGTCAAGTAGCTCGAAACCCTCGCCGTCCTTGCTGGGGCGGTCGTTCCCAACGAGCCCTCGCCGTGATCTTGACGGCGGGGGTTCGTCATACCATGGAGACACGACTCAGCAGACGTTCCATCTCCCCAGCCGGCACCGGGGCCGAGAATAGGAAGCCCTGCCCTAGGAGGCAACCGAGGTCGACGAGCCGGCGCCGCTGCGCGTCGCTCTCGACGCCTTCGGCAACCGCTTCCATCCGCAGGCCCTCGGCAACACCCAGCAACGTCGCGATGACCGCACCGGCGGCCTCGTCGCCGTCCACTCGCTCCACGAGCGCATGGTCGATCTTCATCCAGCCGGCGCCCATACGCCGCAGCGCCGTGATCGAGGAGCTCCCCGCACCGTAGCCGTCAACGGCGATCCGGATGCCGGCGTCGCACAGCGCGCGCACCGTACGCTCCGCGCCCTGATGCCCCTCGGTGGTCACGGCTTCCGGAATCTCCACCACGACACGCTTGGGATCGACACGTGCTTCGCGTAGCAAGGCTAACAGCTGCGCAGCTCCGTCGACGCGCGCCAACTGGACCAGCGAGAGATTGAGCGAGAGCACGCGCAAGAGGCCCGACTCCAGCCACGGTGCGGCGTGACGGATGGCCTCACGATTGGCCCATGTACCGACGGACTCGATGAGGCCGCTCGACTCGAGGTATGGCAGGAACGACGCCGGGGTGGTCAGCACATCGCGGTCGCACCAGCGCAGCAGTGCCTCTGCCCCCACGATCCCGCCGCGCGCCAGCTCGGGGCCGGCCGAGCGCAGATCGACGATCGGCTGGAAATAGACGACGAACTCGTGCCGCTCCGCGGCGTGGAAGAGGCGCAAACTGAGCGCGTCTTGCGTTTGCGCATCCGCCAGCTCCCCGAAGCGCTGCGTGCGCCCGGTACCGGCACGCTTGGCCAAGTACATCGCTTCGTCCGCGTGCCGGACGAGCGTCTCGCCGTCTTGCGCATCCGTAGGAAAGATGCTGACGCCGATGCTGGCTTGGATGGAGATCTCGCCCCGTGCCGTATCGATCGGCTGCGTCAGCGAGCGATGGATGTTCGCGGAAACCGCGAGCGGAACGTGCGCGTAGCCCCCGCTCCCCTCTCCGGCTCCCACCCGCTCGATGTCGGAGATCATCACCAAGAACTCGTCACCGGAGAGGCGCACCACCAGATCCGTGGCGCGTGCGGAGTGCCGTAGACGCGAGGCCGCGACCTGCAGGACGGCGTCGCCTGTGGCATGACCGAGCGAGTCGTTGATCGCTTTGAAACCGTCGAGATCGACGAAGACGGCGGCTACGGCGCGGCCGCTTCTGCGTGCGCGCTCCAGTGCCGGAGCCAAATGCTCGTCGAGCATGCTGCGATTCGGCAGACCGGTAAGGGCGTCGTGATACGCGAGATACGCCACTTCCTCGCTCTCGAGCCGCTGCGAGGTAATGTCGTTGGCGAACACCAGCACGAACTCGGGCCGGCCGCTCATGTCGCGCACACCCGACATGTTGAGATGCAGCCAATGCTGGTGTCCGACTCCGTCGACGAAGCGCGCCTGCAGATCTGCCGCGTGCGCCTCGCCGTCGATGATCCTCTGCAATGCGCGCTGCACCGCCGGGCGGTCATCCGGCGCGACGAATCGCACCAACGGCTCCGCGCGTGTCTCTCCGGGCGTCCGTTTGAGCAGCGCGCTGAACGCAGGCGGAGTCTTCCGGCAATGCGCGTCGATCCCAACGTGCAGCACCATCGTCGACGACGCCTCTTCGGCCCGCGAGAGCTGCTCTTGTGCGGCGCGAAGTTGGCGCTCCATGCGCGCTCGCGCGCTCACGACGCCGCCCATCAAGAGGCTCGTCAACGTGGCGCCAAGCATGAACTCTTGAACGCCGGTGGTGGCGGCCGCCGTATAGCCGAACCATGTGCTTAGCACGATCACGGCCAACTCCGTGGCGGCGTTGACCACGATCGCTCCGGAGAGACCGCGCCGTACGACGATCCACGCCAGCGGCAGAAAGTAGAAATACAGGAAACTCAGAGCCTGCGATCCCGTCGTCGATACGGCGTATGCCAGCGTCAGGATAGCCGCCGTCGACAAGGCCTGCCCGATCGTCTCCACGCGCGAGAGCGGCGCAAGCGAAGGAACCCTCCGCCGCTGCGGGACGGGCAGGCGCACGAGCCGGCGAACCAACGGCGTACCGTATACCACAAGGAACGGAAGTATCGCTACGGTACCGGCAGCGCGCCCGATCCAGCCGCCGGCAATCGTCGCCGGAACGTGCTGCCACTCGGCCATGCCGGTGGCAGCGGCGTAGAGCGCTGAGGCCGCGGCGGCGCAGAGGGTAGCCAGGAGCCCCGCGACCACGACCACATTGGTCATGTCGCGAATGCGGCGCCGCAGCGGATCGTAGCCGAGCGGCCCCATCAAGATCAGGCCGGTGCCGCCATAGATCAGCATGTCGAGCACGCCCTGCGTGAGGACCTGTACAGAACGGGCAGCCGCGAACGGCTGCCCGAGCAGACTCACGGCATGCGCGACGAGGATCAGCGGCGCATACCCCACGCCGAACGCCAGCACGGCAAACAGTGAAAGAGTAGGCGGAAGATACCACGCGGGCACGCCGGGCTGCGCCAAGGCCACCGCGCGGCTAAGCGCGTTCAGCAAGTTCCAGGCTGCGATGAAGGAGATGGACACCGCAAGAGTGCGCGCGCATTTGCCGAGCAGGCTGGTGCGACTCATCGACGCGTCCTCGGCCACCCGGCTGCGGTATGCAATGCGCAAGGAGCAGATGTTCTGCCCGCTACGGCGGCCTCCCGCCGCCCAAGTGTCCTCTTGTGTTAGGACTTTGTGAACATGATGTCACGCAGCGATGCCAGCGAAATGTTGGCGCCGGTTACCGGGAGCAAGACGCTGGCACCCGCGATCTCCGTACGTAGACGGCGGGCACACGCTAGGGCTGCCGCACCGGCAGGCTCCGCCAATTGATGCGCATGTTCGATGAGAAAACGCACGCCTTCCGCGATTTCGCGATCGTCTACGAGCACGAAATCATCGAGATATTCGGCCAGCAGGCTCTGCGGCAGATCGTAGGATTCGCGGGTAGCCAGCCCCTCCGCCAACGTCGACTGGGATTCGTAGCGTACGTGCTCCCGGCGCAGCCACGCGTCGTGCGCGGCGGGCGCCTGCGCGCTGCAGACGGCGATCACCCGCGTTTGCGCGGAGAGTGCCTTGGCCACCAAGGCCGCCCCGGCGGCGTTCGATCCCCCTCCTACCGGCACGATCAGCACGTCGAACGAACGCCGGGCAAAGGCCTCCAGCGCCATCGTCGCGACCCCCGCGATCAACAACGGCTCGTCGCCCGAGGAGATAAATCGCCTCCCCTCCTCCTGCGCTGCGCGCTCGGCAACGGCAACGCTGGCCTGGAAGTCTTGCCCCTCCAGCCGCACCTCTGCTCCCATCGCCTCCATCGCACGTACCTTGAACGGATTGGCGCCTGCCGGCGCGTAGATCACCGCGGGGACGCCGTAGAGCGCTGCGGCGTAGGCGATCGATTGTCCGTGGTTCCCCGTCGATGCCGTGACGACGCCGCGCTCACGCACTTGCTCGACGTTGACCGCCATCCAGTTGACGCCGCCGCGGACTTTGAACGCGCCGGTAGGCTGAGCCGACTCCAGCTTCAGCCAGGCATCGCAGCCCAGCGCGCGCGCAAAGGCGGGATGCTGCACGAGCGGCGTCTCAGGGAGATAGCGCGCGATGCGGTCGTAGGCCGCGCGCACGTCCGCAATATCCAATCGGCTCACTTCATCTTCTCCAAACATTACAGGACGTGCTGCATGATCAAGCTGGTGATCGCAACCAGCGCCCAGATCGCGGCGCCCAGCGCCACCGGGCGCACGCCGGCGGAGCCGAACGCACGCACGTCCACGCGCAATCCGACGCCCGCCAGCGCCACGACGATGAGAAAGGTGCCCAGCTGCGCCAGCGCCGCCGTGGCCGCATGCGGCAGCACGTGCACGGAGTTGACCGCCGCCGCCAGCACGAAGGCGAGGATGAACCACGGCAGCATGCGGGCAAACGTCTGCGGCTCGCGCTGCAACGGTCCGCGCTCGCGCGCGCGCCACGCAACCGCCGCCGCCACGCCCAGAGAGACCGGCACGATCATCACCGTGCGTGCAAGCTTGACGATCGTGGCGATGATGCCCGCAGCGTGGCTGAAGCTGTACCCGGCCGCAACCACGGACGACGTATCGTTGACCGCCGTGCCCGCCCAAATACCGAACGTCGTGTCGCTCATATGCAAGACGTGGCCGAAGAGCGGAAAGAGAAAGACCGCGAGCACGTTGTAGAGGAAGATCGTGGAGATGGCGTACGCGATCTCGCCGGCCTCGGCCGCGACGATCGGCGCCACCGCGGCGATGGCCGACGCGCCGCAGATGGAGGTCCCCACCGCGATCAGCAGACCCGCGCGTGTATCGACGCGCAGCAGCCGCCCGAGCACCAAGCCGCCCGCGAGGCCCGCCGCCAACGTCACCAGCATGACTCCGGCACTCGCGCGTCCCACGCTCCACAAGCCGGGCAGATCGATGCCGAAACCCAGCAGCACGATGGCGGCTTGCAGCATTTGCTTGGAGGCGAGCGCAACCCCGGCGGAGCTCGCTTTCGAGTCACCCGCAACGTTACGCACGATGATGCCGAGCAGGATCGCGAAGACGGGCGCACCGACGATCGGGGCGGCCCGGCCGATCAGCGCCGCGATCACCGCCAGCGTCAGCACCAGCGCGAGACCCGGGAGAGTTTCGAGCCATGTCGAGATCATGGCAGACGCATTCCGAACATGGGTTCGCTCAGCCTCTCGAGCGCCGCTACGACCGCGGCGCGATTACGCCATTGCAGCAGTAGCGGCGCTAGAACGGGCGTGTGCGCCTCGCGCAATACCTGACCGAAGGGCGCCGGACTGAAGCGCTCCGCCGGCATGCCCGCGGCGGTGCGGAAAATCAACTCGGCATACATGGCATTGGCCCAGCCGAACTCCGCGCGCGTGAAATGCCAGGGCCGGCGCGGATCGAAGCTCTCGTGCATCAGCCCGTCCACGCCATCGGTTGCGGCAAGCGCCCGCAGCCCGTCAGCGGTTTCGAGCGGATCGTCCGCGGTGAGCGAGCGCATGATGATGCCGAGCGGCCAGATCCAGCCCCGCGGAGTGTGCGCGCTGCCCAACCCCTCCGCGTAGCCGGCGTGATAGAAATACGGATTGGCGCTCGAGAGTATGAAACGCCGCGTATTTTGGTACAGCGCGTCGTCCGGTGAGAGATAGTCGAAATAGGTGGCGGAGATGAGGTTGGGAATGTTGGCGTCACCAATCACAGCCGCATGCCCCAGGCCGTCGACCTCGTAGGCATAGACCCAACCCACGCGCATCTGATAGACGCGGCCGAAGCGGCCGATCGCGCCGCGCACCTGGGCGGCAAGGCCGGCGGCAGCGTCCGCTAGCGCATGGTCCCCGTACCCGCGCTCGGCCAGCACCGCCAGCTCGTTCAACGCCACGACGGCCAGCATGTTCTGCGGGATGTTGAACGGATAGACGCAGGCGTCGTCGGAGGGGCGGAAACCGCTCCAGATCATCCCCGTCTCGGCAAACGGCGCACCGCGGCCGCCGTGCGGCAACTCACCGTAGAAGTAGTGCGAACATTCCGCATGCCGCTGCTCGCAGGCATAGACGGCAACGACGTGCTGCAGCATCCAGCGGACGCGCGGTGTAAAGACGCGCGCGTCGTGCGTATGCCGCCAATAGACCCAGAGCAGCGTCACGGGAAAGGCCGGGGAGTCGACCTCCCATTTCTGCTCCCAAACCCGATAGCGCGCAGTGAAGGCATTGGCGTACGGATCGGTGAGAACGTTGCGGGCTTCGTGCTCGATCACGCCGCGCACCAGGCTGGCCAGCCCAGGTTCCTGCTCCGCGAAGCGGACGTAGGGCAGCGCCTGGGCCGCTGCATCCCGCAGCCACATCGCCGGTATATCCCCGGTCTGAACGTAAGCGGTCCCGTCGTCCTCCGGGAAGAAATCGCTGGTGAGCGTGTGAAAGAGCGTACCGGCATCGAGCGCGAGCGTGGGGCCGCCCACGGTAGGCACCAGGACGGGCTCGTTTGGCCAACCCGACCCCAGCCATGCGAGCGTCCCGATCAGCGCCAACATGCGAACCATGTCGCAGGTCAGGCGGCGGGACGAGTCGTATAATTTAGCCGAACCTAAAGCGTTAACTCGTCTCACCGAGGTCAACTCGCACGTGAACGACGCCCTTCCTCGTCCCCTCAACGCAACACCAGCCGCGCGCCGCTCTCCATGGCCGCGCCTGGTGGCGTTCTTTGCGATTGCCGGACCGGGGCTGGTGGTGATGCTCGCGGATACCGACGCGGGGAGCGTGATCACCGCGGCGCAGAGCGGCGCACGCTGGGGCTTCAAGCTCCTGGCGCTTCAGGTCTTACTCGTCCCCATCCTCTTCGTCGTCCAGGAGCTGACCGTCCGGCTGGGCCTGACCACCGGACGGGGGCACGGCGAGCTGATTCGCCTGCGCTTCGGTGCCGCTTGGGCGTGGATCTCCGTTTCAACGCTGATGGTCGCGTGCTTGGGCGCCTTGGTCACCGAGCTCAGCGGCGTAGCGGGGGTGGGCCTGCTCTTCGGCGTCCCCGCGTGGATCAGCGTGCTGCTCACGGTCGCGCTCTTGGTAAGCGTGGTCTGGACAGGCTCCTACCGCTCGGTCGAGCGCGTTGCCATCTTCGTCGGCGCCTTCGAACTGATCTTCCTCGGCGTGGCATGGCTCTCGCATCCGCAGATCGGCCTGCTGGCAGACGGCGTGGCGCATCCACCCCTGGGTAATCGCACGTATCTCTACCTCGCCGCGGCGAACATCGGCGCGGTCATCATGCCGTGGATGGTCTTCTATCAGCAGTCGGCCGTCGTGGACAAAGGGCTGGACGTACGCCACCTGCGCGCAGCGCGTTGGGACACCGCCATCGGCGCGATCATCACGCAGGTCATCATGGCCGCCGTGCTCATCGCTACCGCGGCCACGATCGGGCGTCACAACCCGGGCGCGCCGCTCAACACCGTGCAGCAGATCTCGCAGGCCCTCGTCCCGTTCCTCGGCGAGAACGTCGGGCGCGTGCTCTTCGCGCTGGGCATGATCGGCGCGTCGCTGGTGGCCGCGATCGTGGTCTCGCTCACGGCCGCCTGGGGTCTGGGCGAGGTTCTCTGTTACCGCCGCTCGCTCGAGCACTGCCCGCGCGAGGCCCCCTGGTTCTACGGCGTCTTCACGACCGCGCTCGTGCTCGGCGGCTTGCTGGTCGCCTCCGGCATCAACCTCGTCGATCTGAGCGTGGCCGTCGAAGTGATGAACGCACTGCTCCTGCCGATCGTACTCGGCTTCCTGTACATGCTGGCAGTCAAGGCGCTCCCCGCGCCGTACCGCCTGCGCGGCTGGTATGCCGTGGTCGTTGCGGTGTTGATGGTGGCGACGGCCGGCTTTGGCGTCTACGCCGCGCTCTAACGCTCGCGCAGCGCAGCACTAGGTGGGGATCTTCTCCAAGAACTGACGCACGCGCGCGCTGGCAGGTGCGCCGAAGAAGCGCTCGGGCGGCGCCTGGGCAACGATGCTGCCCTCATCAACGAAGACGATGCGATCGGCCGCTCTGCGCGCGAAGCCCATCTCGTGCGTGACGACGACCATCGTCATCCCCTCGCGCACCAGCTCGTCCATCGTCGCGAGCACCTCCTGCACCATCTCCGGGTCGAGCGCACTGGTCGGCTCGTCGAAGAGCATGACAGCGGGACGCATCGCCAGCGCGCGGGCGATGGCCACACGCTGCTTCTGTCCCCCTGAGAGCGAGTTGGGATAGGCCTGCTCCTTGGCGGCCAGGCCCACCTTGGCCAGCAGCGCCCGGGCCCGCTCCTGGGCCTCGTCCCGGCCGGTGCGCAGCACCTTCGTCTGCGCCAGCGTCACGTTGTCCAGCACGGTGAGATGCGGAAAGAGATTGAACAGCTGGAAGACCATCCCCATGCGCATGCGCACGCGATTGACGTCCACGCCGGGAAGGTTGATCTGGGTACCCTCGAACCAAACCTCGCCCGACGACGGCTGCTCGAGCAGATTCATACAGCGTAGAAGCGTGCTCTTGCCCGAGCCGCTGGGCCCGATGATCGCCACGACCTCTCCGCGCGCGACCGCGAGGTCGACGCCCTTGAGCACCTCGTGTTCCCCGAAGCTCTTACGCAGCGCGCGAACTTCGATCATCGGCGTGGCCCCGTGCTGGTCCGTCATACGTACACCTTGAGCCGGCGCTCCAAGAGCTGCGTCCCGGTGCTGACGATCGAGGTCATGACGTAGTACATGATGCCGATGGTGAGGTAGACGGAAAAGTTCTGAAATGTCGCGCTGATGATCAACTGGGCGCTGAGCAGCAGCTCCTGCACGGTCACGAGCGACACCAGTGCCGAGTTCTTGGTCAGCGCGACGAACTCGTTGCCTAGCGGCGGCAGCATGCGCAAGAATGCCTGCGGCAGCACGACGTAGCGCATCGACTGGGCCCGGCTGAGGCCCAGCGACCGCGCCGCCTCGATCTGTCCGCGCTCGATCGACTGGATGGCACCGCGCACGATCTCCGTCTGGTAAGCACCGCTGTAGACGGCCAGACAACACACGGCGGCCACCATTGGGGGTACTCTGATGCCCAGTTGTGGAAAGGCGTAGTACACGAAGAAGAGCTGCACGATGAACGGCGTGCCACGAATGACGGAGACGTACGCAGCCGCCAGGCCTCGCAGCGGTGCCAGCGGCGAGACGCGCGCGAGCCCGCCGGCGAGGCCGGCGACGGCCCCGAGCACCAGGGCCATCGCCGTCACCTCCACCGTCACGAGCGCACCGTGCAGCAGCAGCGGAAACGAGTCGTGAACCGCCTGCAAGCCCGCGGTCACGTCACGAGACTCCGTGCCTACTCACTCTTACCGAACCACTTCGTCTCGAGTGCTTTGAGCGCGCCGTCTTTCTCGAACGCGGCGAGAGCCTCGTCGGCGGCTTTCGTCAGCCCGGAGTCACTCTTACGGAAGGCGTAGCCGTACTGCTCGTGGGTGAGCAGAAACGGAGCCATCTTCGCGCCGCCGTGCGTCTTGATGTAGTAGCGCGCAGCCGGGTAGCCGGTGACCACCGCGTCAGCCTGCCCGTTCTGCAGCGAGAGGAACATCTGATCGTTGGTCTGCACGATCACCAGCTGCGCGCTTGGTATGTGCTCTTTGAGCCAGTTGACCGACTTGGTTCCCACCTGCACGGCGACATGTTTGCCGGCCAAGTCCTGCTCCGACTTGGTTGCCGTATCGTCGGGCTTGACCATCACGCTCAAGCCGCCGGTGAAATACGGATGGGTGAAGTCGACGACCTTCTGCCGCGCCGCGGTGATGTAGATGGCCGAAGCCGCCATGTCGATATGGCCAGCGGTCAGTCCTGGAACCAGCCCCCCGAACGGAACTTGGCGGAACTCGACGGTTTTGACGCCGATCTTCTTGGCGACGGCGTTGACGAGATCGATGTCGAAGCCGATCTTTTCGCCGGCCGCGGTCGTGTATTCGAAAGGCGGGAAGGTAGCGTCGGTACCGACGATCAGCGGCTGCTGGCCGGATCGCAATGCATCGAGCAAGTCTGCACCGCGTGCCGGTGAGAGCCGCGCCCCAACCGTAACGGCGGCGATGGTGGCGCCGGCTGAGGCAAGCAGCGTCTTTCGGTCAATGCGCATGGTCTCCATCTCCTTGTCGTGGATGCGAGCAACACCCGGATCAATCGAGCATACGGTCGAGCCGCACGAGAGCGTCGAGCATGACCGCCGCCGCCGCCGCAAGGCTCTCGGGCGGGGAATGCTCCTCGGGGACGTGGCTCTTCGCTCCCGTGCTGCGGATGAAGAGCATCCCCATCTTCGTGAGCGCGGCCATGTGCGAGGCGTCGTGGCCCGCCATGCTGCGCAGGAGGGGCGCCGTCAGGCCGCGCGCCGTACAGGCTTCCTCCAAGGCGTCACGCACCACAGGGTCCGCGGACGCGGGTACGGAGCCGGTTCGCGCGAGCTCCTCTAGACGCAGCCCGCGCCGCTCCACGATCGCGCGCGCCGCGCGCTCGACGGCGTTGCCGAGCGCCTGCAGATCCGCGGCGAAGCACGAACGAATCTCCCAGCGCAAATCGACGCACCCGGGAACGATATTGGCGGCGTTGGGCTCGACATTGATCACGCCGACCGTGCCGACCGCGCCCTCGTAGTTGCGCGCCAGGCGCTCGAGCTCGAGCGCGATCTCCGCACTGGCCATCAAGGCGTCACGCCGCTCCAGCATGCTGGTGGTCCCCGAGTGGTTTGGCTCGCCGATGACGCGCCAACGCGCACGCTCGATGCCCGCGATCTCCGTCACCACGCCCAGCGGCAAGCCGGCGCGCTCCAGATGCGGCCCTTGTTCGTTGTGCACTTCCAGATACGCGGCGACGGCACCGGGGGACATCCGCACCGCGTCGATTTGGGCAGGCTCACCGCCCACGGCGCGCAGCGCCTCCCGCAAGCTGCATCCCGCGGCATCGACGGCGTCCAGCTCGCCAGGACGAACCCTCCCCGCCAGGGCACGGCTGCCGAAGGTCGACATCCCAAACGGGCTCGGCTCCTCCGCGCGAAAGACCACCACCTCGAACGGATGACGCAGGCGCACGTCGCACTCAGCGATCACGCGCGCCACTTCGAGCGCGATCACCACGCCCGCCGCACCGTCGTACTTGCCACCGTTGGGCACGGTGTCGAGGTGCGACCCGGACATGAGCGGCGCCAGCGCCGGTGCGCCTCCCTGCACGCGTGCGAAGAGATTGCCGGCGGCGTCGGAGCGCAGGCTCATACCCGCCTCACGCGCCCGCTGCTTGAACCAGGTGTGGGCAAGCTGCTCCTGCGACGACAGCCCCAGGCGCGAGAGGCCACCCCGTGGATCGGTACCGATGCGTCCAAGCGCCTCGATATCCGCCAACATGCGCTCGAGAACGATCGTGAGTGCGGTCATGGAGTCTCCCGGTCGCGGGCGGCGTGAAGCGGCCCGGGATCTTGGCCGGTGAAAATGGCGGCGTCACGCGCGAAGCCTTCGAAGCGGCGTAAGTAGTCGTCCGCGCCGGCACCGTGCGTGGCGAGCACCGTAAAGAGAAAACTCGCAAGCACCTGAAACGTGCAGTAGGAGTCGAAGACGCCGGTGCTGCTGGCCGGCGCAATCAGCGCAACCTCCGCGAGCTTGGCGGCCGGCGACAGCACGCTGTCGGTGACGGCGGCAATCTTGACCGCGTGCTCCGCGGCATGAGCCAGCAGCTCGAGCGTCTCGCGCGGATAGCGCGGATACAGGAAGCCCACGGCGAGCGATCCCGGCGGCGTGGCGAGCGCGAGCAGCTCCAGCGCCTCGGACGAGGTATCGCGTAAGTGCACGACGTCGGGATGCAGCTTGCGCAGGAAGAACGCGAACTGCGTGGCGATTCCAGCCGCCGAGCGGAAGCCCACGACATAGACGCGGCCGGCCGCGGCAATCGCTCGCGCCATGCGTTCCACCGAGGCGAGTTGATCCGAACTGCGTAGCGCGCGCAATTGCGCCAACTCCTCGTCGAGGATGCGGTCGAGCGCGCGCGGCACGGCGCGGCCCCGGCGCAGCCCCTCCACGCGGTCCACGCCCGTCAGCTCCGAGCGCACGATCCCTTGGATCGCCGTAACCAAAGACTGGTACCCGCCGAAGCCGAGCTGATTGGCAAAGCGCGTGACCGTCGCTTGGCTCACGCCGACGGCCTCGGCCAACTCGGAGGCGCTCATGAAGCACGCGCGGCGATAGTCTCGGATGAGATAGGACGCGATCTGGCGGTGTGCCGCCGAGAAGCCTTCTTCAGCGGCGATCAAACGAATGAGATCGTCTTTGCTGCGTAAGCGCAGCATGGAATCATTCATTCTTGTACATCCGTGAATGACTTGATACGGATAGTCTACCCAGAGGCCGCGCTCGCTGTCAAGCCGGTGAGCGACGCTTTTCGTCCAGCGCTCGCGAAGAGGTTGCGCGCGCCCACGGCCGAGAAAGCGAAGGCGTGCGACGAATCTGTGTATTCTGCGGCTCGAAATCCGGTGTGCGCCCCGCCTACGCCGATGCGGCGCGCTCTCTCGGTAGCGCGATCGCGCAGCGGGGCCTCGAGCTCATCTACGGAGGGGGCAGCCTCGGCCTCATGGGCCAACTCGCGGACGCGGCTCTCGCCGCGGGTGGCCGCGTCACCGGCGTTCTGCCGCGGGGCCTCTTCTCACGGGAGGTGCCGCATCGGGGACTCAGCGAGCTCATCGAGGTCGCCAGCATGCACGAGCGCAAGTCGGTCATGGCCGACCTCTCCGACGCCTTCGTCGCGTTGCCGGGCGGTTTTGGGACCTGCGACGAGCTGTTCGAGATCGTGACGTGGGCACAGATCGGCATCCACACCAAGCCGATCGCGCTGATGGACGTCGACGGCTACTTCGCGCCGCTCGCCGCCTTCGCCGCGCAAGCCGAGCACGAGGGCTTCATCGCGGCGGCGCATACCCGGCTGCTGACGCGCCTGCGCGGAGCCGACGAGGCGCTGGAGTTCTTGGCCGCCGCGGAGCGCGAAACCACTGCACCCACCGGCGCCGAGCTGCCCCAACGATAGGAGACCCATGAACTTCGCCAGCGACAACGTGGCCGGCGCCGCGCCGGAGATCCTCGCGGCGCTGCTTGCCGCCAACGGCGGTGCGGCCGCTCCGTACGGTGCCGACGACCTCTCGCGCCGCCTCGAACGGCGCTTCGCCGAAGTCTTCGAGCATGAGGTAGCCGCGTTTCCCGTTGCCACCGGTACCGCGGCCAACGCGTTGGCCCTGGCCTGCATCACGCCGCCGTTCGGCGCGGTGCTCTGTCACGAGCACGCGCACGTGCAGACCGACGAATGCGGCGCTCCTGAGTTCTTTAGCGGCGGCGCCAAGCTGCTCACTTCGCCCGGAGAGCACGGCAAGCTCGATGCGACGGCGCTCGAATATGCGCTGGCGCACACGCCCTTCGGCTCGCAGCATGCCATCCAGCCGGCGGCACTCAGCGTCTCGCAGGTTACGGAGGCCGGCACCGTCTACACGCCGGCTGAGCTCGCGGCCTTGGCGCAGATCGCGCACCGCTACGGATTGACCGTCCACATGGACGGCTCACGTTTGGCCAATGCCTTGGTCTCGTTGGACGCTTCGCCCGCACAGGTCACGTGGCGCTGCGGTGTCGACGTGCTCTCGTTCGGCGCAACCAAGAACGGAGCGCTGGGCGCCGAGGCCGTGATCTTCTTCGACCGCGCACGCAGTAAAGAGCTCCTCTACCGGCGCAAGCGCGCCGGCCACCTCTTCTCCAAACAGCGCTTTCTCTCGGCGCAGTTGGAGGCTTATCTCCACGACGGCCTCTGGCTGAGCAATGCGCGACACGCCAACGCTCAAGCGGCGCGCCTGGCGGTTGGACTGCGGAGCATCCCAGGAGTATCGCTACGCCATCCTGCCGACGCCAACATGGTCTTCGCGGACATGCCCGAGGAGATGATCCGGCGCCTGCTCGCGGCAGGCGCCTCCTTTCATCGTATCGGCGGGGAGGATGCGACGCTGGTGCGGCTCGTTACAGCGTTCGATACGGACGCGGGCGACGTCGACCGCTTCGTCGACGCCGCCCGCGCGGGTTAGACCGGCAGCGCCGAGGCTACTTGGCTTCGGCCGCGACCTGAGCTTCGGTGACCGGACTGGCCTTGTTGCCCCAGTCGTTACGAATGTACGTGACGACGGAGGCAATCTGGGCGTTGGTGAGCTGCCCCTTCCACGCCGGCATCGCGCCGTTGTACGGCTTGCCGTCAACGGTGATCGGCCCGGTCTTGCCCTTCACGACGATATCGATCACGGCCTTGGGATCACCCGTCACCAGCGAATTCTTCGCGAGCGGAGGGAAGGTCCCAGCGATGCCGGCGCCGCTGGCGTTGTGGCAAGCCGCGCACTTCTGCAGGTAGACGGCCTTGCCGGCCAGCAGCGGGCTGCCGGCGTTCGCCGCCACGGCCTGCTCGTGTCCGCAGGCATCGGCGCAGATGCCGACGTTACCACCGCTCTGCTCCGCAGCCTGATTGATCGCCGCCTGACCGTAGATGCCGGTGCCGATGATGCCCAACACCATGAGCACCGTGATGCCCACGATGAACGGCCGGCGGGAGATCACGCGCGAGGGATTGCGATCGATCCACGGCAGCAGCAGCAAGACGAGCAGGAAGAGCGTTGGGACGACGATCGTCGCCACCACTTCCATGCTGGGCGGCGCTAAGCGCAGAATGCCGTAGAGCGAGAGAAAGTACCATGCCGGCGAGGGGACGAACGTCGAGTTGTTGGGGTCGGCCTTGTTCAGCAACTCCGGCGGGGCGACGATCGCCAGGATCACCATGATCGCGAAAGCCGCAACCGAGACGAGGGTGTCCATGAACAGCTGGTTCGGCCAGAAGCGACCGGGCTTACGCGTGGGCGGCTTGTCTGCCGCCGGGCCCGCCGCGCCGTTATGACGGAAGATCGTCAAGTGGCCAACGGCCAGCAGCACCAGCAGCGCCGGCACGAGCCAGACGTGGATGCCGAAGAAGCGATTGACGGTAAGGGTACCCATCGACGGGCCATCTTGCAGGAAGCCTTTGACCCATTCGCCCAGAATCGGAGCGCTGCCTGAGATGTTGATCGCTACCTGTGACGCGAAGTAGGCGTTCAGGTCCCACGGTAAGAGGTAGCCGGTCAAGCCCATGACGAGCGTGAACAGGAACAGGATCACGCCGACGACCCACATGATCTCGCGCGGCTTCTTGTAGGCGCCCCAGATCAATACCTGCAGCAAGTGGAGGGCCACCAGGGCGATCATCACCGAGGCGCCCCAATAGTGGACGCCGATGACGAACTCGCCGAAGTTCACCTTGTCATAGATGAACTTCGTCGACTCCCACGCCGTCGCCGCCGACGGTGCGTAGTAGAACGTCAGGAAGATACCGGTGACGATCTGAATGACGAGCGCGACCATGGTCGCGCTGCCGAAGACGTACCAGTAGCTGGCACCGCCCGGCACGTCTTCCGTCAGGAACGTCTTGATCTGGCCAACGATGCCGGTACGTTCCTCGAGCCACTGTAACATGGGACCTCCTTGCGAGACGGGGCTAGCTGTAGGCGATGACGATGCGGTCGGGTACCGCCGTCTCGTACTGAATCCAGGTGATCTCCGCCGTTCCGGACTGTTCGCGCATCGGCAACGGATCCAGACCGCGCGGAGCGGGTCCGGACTCGTGCTTACCGAGTTTGCTGTAGACGGAGCCATGGCACGGGCAGATGAACTTACCTGCGCCGTCGTCCCAATTGTAACGGCAACCGAGGTGTGGACAGATCGGACTGAAGATGACGAAGCCCATCGTAACGACCGGGTATTTCACGTCGCCGCCCTTGACCGCGAAAATGTCGGGACGTTCGGCTTGCAGCTGCTGCTGCTCGGCCCCCGTCAAGCGCAAACCCCACACGTACTCGCGGCTCGAGGTCTCCAGATAGCCGTCCTGAGCCTTGTGCGTAAAGTACAGTTTCATCGGCGCGGCGCTTCCACCGCTCGAAAGGGCATCGAACTCTTTGGATTCGAGTGGCGCCCAACGCTTGGTGCCGGAGAGCACTTCTTCGGTAGGAACGAGCGAGCCGATCAGCGATACGGCCAACGTCACTCCGACGAGGCCTCCAAGCGTGACGGTAGCCCGCGCTAGAAACGTCCGGCGCGAGATTTCTTGAGGTGTTCCGGGGTCATCGTAGGCGGTGGCGTGTTCTGCCATTCAGGTGCCCTCCGGGGGAGGAGAATACGGGCCACGAGAACGGGCTCCTGCTTCTTGACAACTCGCTGTGGCATTTCCCGGCATGCATGCGGTACAGTTGAGAAATGACCACGGCGCAGACGCAGCAGATCACGACCGCGATGCGAGAACGGCGCTCGAGATTCGTGGGCGCCATACTGGTAGCCCTTTCCGCTTGCTGCTTCGCCACGCTGGGTATCTTCGGCAAGCTGCTGATGGCGCGCGGTCTGGACCTGCAAAGCACCCTGGCATGGCGCTTCGGCGGGGCAGCGTTGATCCTCTTGTTCTGGATGCTGCTGCGCGCGCGCTGGCGCATCCCGCTTGCGCAATTCGCGATCGCCTTCGCGATGGGCGCGATCGGCTATGCCTTGCAAGCCACGCTGTACTTCGTGGCGATGGACCACATCGGGGTCGGTCTGACTTCACTGCTCCTCTACACGTATCCGGCCTTCGTGGCGCTGTTGGCGTGGCTGGTGGATCACGAGCGTCCGACGCGCCGGCGTCTGGTCGCGCTGGGGATCGCCTTTATCGGGACCTCGCTCGCCGCCGATCCGCGTGGTCCCCATCCCGACATGGTCGGGTTGGTCGTGGGGCTCGCCACCGGGGCCTGGTATGCCGTCTATCTCACGGTTGGCACGCGCTTGGTGCGCGAGGTCGATTCGCTGGCGGCCAGCGGTTACGTCTGCTTAGGCGCCGCGGCCTCGTTCCTGACCGTCGCCATCGGAGGCCACGGTTTGGATCTGCCGCGCTCCGGCGTCTCACTTGCGCTCGTGGCGGGCATCGTGGTCGTGGCCACGGTCATCCCCATCATCGCGCTCTTCGCGGGGATGCGGCGGCTGGGGACCCCACGCGCGGCGCTGCTCTCCACGCTCGAGCCGGTGGTGACGGTGGCACTCGGTGCGATGATCCTCGGTGAGCGGTTCGGGGCGAGCGAACTAGGCGGCGGCGCCTTGATCGTGGCGGCGTTGATCCTCCTCCAAGTCGGCGTGTCTCCGGCGTCCGGCGGGCCGGACCCTAGCTTCGCAGGACGACAGGAAGACGCCAGGGGGCCGCGTATGCGTTCGTAGGATGAAGCGTGGTCGTTTTCTCATGGGGTTGGCTGCGGGCACGGCACTCGTGCCGGAGCTCGACGGACGCGCCGTGGCCTCCAGGCTAGCCGGGGATCATGCCCGTGCCTCGTTCTCACGCGGCGCCATCGCGCCCGGACATCCCATGCCTGCGATGACGGCCCCGCTCGTAGATGGGCAAGAATTTTCGCTTGCCTCATTACGCGGCCACCCGCTGTGGATCAACTGCTTCGCGACGTGGTGCCAGCCGTGCAACGAAGAGATGCCGACCATCGTCTCCATCGCGCGGCGCAACGCCGGGCGCGGCCTGCGGGTGCTGGGCATCTCGATGAGCGAGGACGCCGCCGTCATACCGCCCTTCGTTAAACGTTACGCCATCCCGTTTCCGGTCGTGCTCGACCACGAGCAGGCGACGAAGACCTGGGGCATTACCGACATCCCAACTTCCATCTTTCTCGATGCGCACGGAATCGTGCGCGAGGTACACCTCGGGGAATTGGATGCGGCCGGCGCGAGCCGAGCCGTCGCCGCCGTCCTCGCCAAATCCAAACGCGGCTGAGCCTGTAACCGATCGCGCTCCGCGGGTGTTTCCGGTTCGTCACGCATACACCGCAAGGGCGCACCTCATGAACAAATCACAGGCGATGGGTTCCGCCGAGTGGATCCTGCTGCTGGTACTCGCGACGATCTGGGGCGGATCGTTCTACCTTTTCAAAGTACTGGTGGCGGTTTTGCCACCGCTGACTATCGTGCTCGGCCGCGTGAGTTTCGCAGCGGTCGCTCTGCTCGCCATCGTCTACCTCAGCGGCCAGCGCATGCCGGCCACGCCGCGTGCGTGGGCGCCGTTCTTCGTGCTGGGCGCCTTCAACAACGTGATACCGTTTGCGCTGATCATTTGGGGCGAGACGCGCATCGCCAGCGGCCTCGCGGCGATCCTCAACGCCACCACGCCGCTGTTCACGATCGTGCTGGCACACCTGCTGACGCACGAGGAGCGCCTGACGCCGCCGAAACTCATCGGCGTCCTCTTCGGCCTCACCGGCGTCGTCGTGCTGATGGGCTCGTCGGCGCTGCACGGGTTGAGCCTACGCAGCATCGCGCAGCTCGCCGTCCTAGCGGCCGCCGTCTCCTACGGCTACGCCGGCATCTACGGACGGCGTTTCAAAGCGACACCGCCGCTCGTTACCGCCGCGGGGCAGGTCAGTGCCTCGACGCTGATGGCGATTCCGCTGGCGTTGATGGTGGACCGTCCGTGGACGTTGCCTGCACCGGGTTGGGAGACGTGGAGCGCGCTACTGGCGTTGGCGCTGCTCTGCACGGCCGTGGCTTACGTGATGTTCTTCCGCATCCTCGCCGTCGCCGGTGCTACCAACGCATCGCTGGTGACGTTCTTGGTGCCGATCGGCGCGCTCGTGCTGGGGATGCGGCTGCTGGGAGAGCACCCGTCTGCCAGCGACATGCTCGGCATGCTGCTCATCTTCGGCGGGCTAGCCATGATCGACGGCCGCATCTTGACGTTGCGGCAGAGGCTGCGCGAACGCCGCGCGACCTGACGCCGGCACGCAAGCAAGAAGCCCCGCTCCCTGACGGGACGGGGCTTCTACGATGGAGCGGGAGACGAGGCTCGAACTCGCGACCCTCAGCTTGGGAAGCTGATGCTCTACCAACTGAGCTACTCCCGCGTCGAGGCTCCGGGGTTCGCCGCTACCGTTGCCCCTCCTGCCGCAAGCCCCAGACGCGGAAGGGCGCTATTCGCAAGCCCGAGAAAGGCCATCGCAACTCCATGCGGATCGAGGGAGCGCGCTTTTGACCCAAAGTATTGTCGCGGGACTCTTCGTCGCCGCTTTTCTCGTCGTCGCTGTCTACCGGCAGTCGCGCGAGCGCCGCGTTTCGCCGGTGGGCATGTGGATCTCGCCCGCGATTCTGCTGCTGCTCACCGCCGCCGTCGTCGCCCTCGACCGGCTCGCCTCGCCGCTCACGATGACGGTGGTTGCGCTAGCCGTCGTGGCCGGCGTACCGCTGGGCATCGCACAGGGCTCCCACTGCAGCATCGAGATCGATCGCGCCGCCCGCCGCATCGTCTACAAGTCCAACCCCGCCGCCATCGCCATCTTTCTTGCCGCACTGGGCTTTCGCTTCGGTGTCAAGATGGCTACCGGTGCACTCGCCTCACCGCATCCGCTGACGGGTCTGCCCGCGCTAGCCAGCACCGCCGCTCTGGCACTAGCGGTAGGGATGGTGATCGGCGTCCGCATTCACTTGCAGCGCTGCTACCGCGCGGCGATTCTGCCGGCGGCGTGAGGAGGAGCGATGGGTGAGGAGCACATCGATCCGCTGCTGCGCGAAATCGCCGCGAAGACCGGACCGATCACCCTCAACGTCCGCGCCGACAACGGCCACGTCACCGCGGAATGGTACGACTACGGTAACGTCTACGGGTGTTACCGGAGCGCCGAGGGCGCCACGCTCGCAGAGGCCCTCGCGGCGGCGGTCTCCGAGATTCGCGCTGAGCGCGACTAAAGCGCTGGAAGCGCGGAGAGCACCGCGTCCGCCGCAGCAGTCGAGAGCAGCAGCCGCTTAGCCAGACGCCCCCTGCGGTCGATCAGGTAGATCACCGTGCTATGCACGTCTGGCACTCCATCCTTGCCCGCCTGCGCCACCACGCCGTACGCGCGCATGAAGCGCGCGACGTCGCCGGGCGCACCGCTCGCTAGGATCCAACGCCCGCTGTTAGCACCCATCGTCGTGGCCAAGCGCGCCATCACAAACGGCGTGTCGTAGCGCGGATCGAGCGTCACCGTCAAGAGCCGCGCATCGCGATGCGCCGCGGACAACCGTCGCTGCAACTGTGCGAAGACGGCATTGGCCAGAGGGCAGGCATCGGTACAGCGCGTGGCCGCGAACGTCATGACGACCGGATGCCCGCGCAGCGCCGCCAGCGTGAACCGCTCACCCCGCTGATCGATCAACGGTATCGTACTCACAACCGGTGTAAGGACCGCGCGCGCAGGCACGGCGTGCGCTCCAGCGGCAAGCAGGACGAGCAGCGCAAGCATCCATCGCATCGCCGTTCTTCTACACCGGAAACATGAAGAGTGGCTGAATGGATTACTTCAGCCATTTCTCAGTCGACGGCCATACCGTCATGGTAACGCTTCCAGTCACACCCAAAGGAGCAACCATGGCCGTCGCCACTTCCGCTAAAGTCCTCAGGATCGCACTGTCGTCGGCCTGCATCGCCGCGCTCGCCGCCTGCGGCGGCGGCGGGTCGAGCGGCAGCGCTTACTCGCCGCCCCAAATGGGTACGCCGCCAACCAGCTCGCCGACCTCAATGCCGACGTCCACCCAGCAAGTGATCTCGCTGGCGTTGCCGCAAAGCACCATCGGGCAAGTCAACGATCCAACCTGGGGCCTCATCGGCGGATACACGCAGAGCACCGGCTCGCAAGTACTCGCCTTCGCCCCCGGCTCCCAAGTCATGCTGCGCAATCTCGCCTCGAGCACGCCGCATACTCTAAACGTGATCGCCTCCGGCGTAACTCCCGGAACGCCCTTCCCAGCCACGGCGCCCTCGCTGAACGCGTCGGGCGGCTCCACCATCGGCTCCGGATTCGCCAGCGGCTCGCTGAACGGCGGGCAACTCGCCGGACCGTTCACGCTGACACAGGGAACGTACTATATCGGCTGCGCCTACCATTACGCGAGCAACGGCATGCGTGACGTGCTGATCGTGCAAACCGGCGCGGTGCCGGGGCCCCAGGCAACGCCACCGCCGTCGGGCGGCGGGAATCCGTGCCCCGGCGGTTACTGCTGATCCGCGCGATCGCTGTGGCGGCGGCACCGCTCGACACCCGGTCCGGGCGGTGCCGCCCGCGCGCGTACGAGATGCCGCAAACCAAGCGAATCTAGACGCGCAGCAGTAGCGCCATCAAGGCGAGCAGCGCCGCTACCGCCACCGCAAGCGCGATCCAACGTGCGGCGCTCCCGCGCTTGCGCCGCTGCGGGATCCGCGCCACGGCCGCCAACAGCCGCTGTTTCAACTCCGCAGGCGGCGCTTCGGCGGCGCTGCGGGCCACCATCGCCGTTCCCACCTGGGCAAATGCCACCTCAGCCCGGCACTCTTCGCACTCGTGCAGGTGCGCCTCGATCGCGCGCGCCTCCGCGCAGTCGGCGAGATTGGTCTCCAGCGCGCCCAACGTATAGAGCACCGCAAGGTCGTGCAGCTCGCCGTGACGCTCCGCCTCGCTCATCCTCTCACCGCCTCGTTCAGCGCGGAGCGTAGCCGCTGCAGCCCCGCACGGATGCGCGTTTTGATCGTGCCCAGCGGCGTGTCGAGACGCTCCGCCACCTCGCGATAGGTCAATCCGCCGAAGTAGGCTTGCTCGATCGCGACGCGCTCGCTCTCCGGCAGGCTGGCGACGGCGCGCACCACGACGTCGCGATCTAGATCGGCGAAGACCGTCTCCTCCAGATCGCCCAGCGCGGCCAGCGTCTGCGGAATCTCCGGCTCGCGCATCCGCACCGCGCTCGAGCGCAGCACGTCCAGCGAGGCGTTGCGCGCGACGCGCGCGATCCAAGCGCCGAAGCTCCCGCCGCTGAAGAGCCCCGGACGGCTCCAGAGCTTGAGGAAGATGCTCTGCGTCACGTCCTGAGCCTGCTCGGGACTGCGCAGGATACGGTGAGCCACACCGTAGACGAGATCGCCATAATGGTCGTACAGCGCGGAGAATGCAGCCGCGTCACCGGACGCGATGCGCTCCAGCAGCCCTTCGTCAATGCTCCGCGACATCGTGCGCTCGCCATTCGGACGGCTCCTCCTACCCCCCTTCATACGGGCAGCGTGCGTTCGCGGATGGCCCGCTCCGCTCTAGGCCGTCGCCAGCAGGCCCAGCTCCCGGCCCACGCGCTCGAAGATCTCCAGCGCTCGCTCGAGTTGCGGGCGCTGCAGCGCCGCCGACATCTGTACCCGGATGCGTGCCGTGCCCTCCGGCACCACCGGATAGCCGAAGCCCGTGACGAACAGCCCCTGGCCGAGCAATCTCTCGCTCATCGCGATGGCAAACGAGGTCCCCCCCACGATGATGGGGATGATCGCGGCCTCACCGTCGAGCGGACGGTAGCCGATCTCGCGCAGGCGCTCGCGGAACCAGCGCGTATTCTCGCGCAGCGTCGCGACCAACTCTGGACGCCCCTCGAGCGCATGCAGCGCAGCCAGCGCGCTGCCCGCGACCGTGCACGGCAGAGCGTTCGAAAAGAGCTGCGGACGCGAACGCTGGATCAGCGTGTCGATCACGTTCGCGGAGCCGCAGACGAAGCCGCCCGCGGCGCCTCCCAATGCCTTGCCAAGCGTGCTGGTGAGGATGTCGATCCGGCCCTCGAGCCCGTAATGCTCGATGGTACCGCGTCCGGTCCTACCCGTCACGCCGGTGCCATGACTGTCGTCGACGATGGTCACGGCGTTGTAGCGTTCGGCCAGTTCGACGATCTCGGGCAGCTTGGCGAGATCGCCCTCCATCGAGAACACGCCGTCGGTGACGATGAACTTCGTCATCTCGTGCGGCAGCGCCGCCAACTGCGCCTGGAGATCCGCCATGTCGCCATGCTTGTAGCGCAGACGCTGCGCCTGCGTGGCCAAGCGGCAGCCGTCGATGATCGAGGCATGGTTCAGCTCGTCGGAGAGGATGGCCGTGCCCTCCACGGCGAGGGTGGGTATGAGCCCGGTGTTAGCGTTCCAGCACGAGACGTACGTCAGCGCCCCACCGAAGCCGAAGACCCGCGTGAGCTCGCTCTCCAGCTCGCGATGGATGTCGAAGGTACCGCAGATGAAGCGCACGCTGGCGGTACCGGCGCCGTACTTACGCAGCGCCGCCACCCCCGCTTCGATGACTCCGGGATCGTCGGCCAACCCAAGATAATTGTTGCTGGAGAGCACCAGCACGTCGCCGGCCTCCTCCATGTGCACCTGCGACGCCATCGGCGTGGTCAAGTGGCGCAGCCGCTTATAGGTACCCGCGTTCCTCAAGGCCTCCAGCTCACCCGACAGTTTGCTCTCGAACGCCGCGTTCATTGCCCCTCCCCCTGCACGTCCAATACGATCTTTGCCGCCTTCCCCTGCTGCATGAGCGCGAAGGCATCCTCGAACTGCGCGAACGGCAACACGTGCGTGATGATGGGGCGCAGATCGATGCGGCCGCTCTTGACCAGCGCCTGCGTCTGATACCACGTCTCGAACATCTTGCGTCCGTTGATGCCGAGTACCGTTAGGCCCTTGAAGATGATGCGCTCGGCGAGATTGATCTGTACTTCATCCGAAGGGATGCCCAGCAAGGCCGCGCGCCCGCCGTTGCGCACGGCGGCAAGGCCCAGATTGATCGCTTGCCCGCTGCCGCTCATCTCCAGCAGCACGTCGGCACCGTCGCCGTTGGTCAGCGCGAAGATGCGGTCCACCACGCTGGCATCACGCGCGTCGAAGACCGCATCGGCGCCTAGGCGCTCGGCCAAGGCGAGCTTGTCCGCATTGACGTCGACGGCGATCACGCTCGCGGCGCCGGCGGCCCGCGCCACGGGTATGGCCATGAGCCCGATCGATCCCACGCCGGTGATCACCACGGCCTTCCCGCTGACACCCGCCTCCATCACCGTATGTACCGCGTTGCCCAGCGGGTCGAAGACCGCAGCGAACTCGTCGGGGATGGCTGGATCGAGCTTCCACACGTTGTGCTCGGGCATGACGATATACTCGGCAAAAGCGCCGTCGCGGTCGACTCCAATGATCTTCACGTGCTCGCAGATGTGCGCTTGCCCGGTGCGGCACTGAAAGCAGTATCCACACGAGATATGGCCCTCGGCGGAGACGCGGTCCCCCGGCCGCACGGAACGCACGCCCGCGCCGGCGGCCGCCACCACGCCCATGAACTCGTGGCCAACCACCAGCGGCGGCACGACGCGGCGCTGCGCCCAGGCGTCCCAGCGGTAGATATGCTGATCGGTGCCGCAGATGCCGGCCTTGCGCACCGCGATCAAGACGTCGCCCGCGCCCACCGGCGGCACGGGGACCTCGCGCAGGGTCATGCCCGCAGCGGCCGAGCCTTTCACGAGCGCGCGCATGGTCGAACCCGCGGAGGGTATCCGCGGTAGGAGGGAGGGAGATGCGTTCATGTCCGGCGCCTTTCGCGATCCGCTAAAGCGGCCCCTCGGGGCGTTCCGCGTCGTGCGCGATCCGGTCCGCCAGAGCCCGCAGACGCTCGGTGGCTCGCTCAATGGCGCGCAGGTACGTCAGGCGTTCGTCGCCCTCTTCGAGCGTCTGCTCCAACAGCTCCGCAAAACCGCCGATCGAAGTGATCGGGCTGCGGATGTCGTGAGCGACGCGGGCGAGATACTCGCCCAACTCGGGTTCAAGCATGCAGATTGGTCCAACCCAAGAGCAGGAGGCGCACCGCCACCGATGCCAGCGCCAGCGCCAGGATGCGCGTGATGGCGCGGCCGGGGAGATGGGTCGAGAGGCGCGCCCCTAGCGGCGCACCGGCGACGGCTCCAGCTGCGACGAGCAGCGTAAGCACACCTTCCCCACCAAAGTCGCCGCCGACGACGTGCACCACCGTGGCGGCGAGCGCGGTCACCGCGAGCACCGCATGCGAGGTGGCGGTGGCCACGTGCTCGGGGAAGCCCAAGACCGTCACCATGAAGGGCACGTGGATGATACCGCCGCCAATCCCCAAGATGCTGGAGAGCAAACCGACTCCGGCGCTCCCCGCCATCCCCAACCGCAGATCGAAAGACCACTCGTAGCGGTTGCCTCTGCGATCGACGATCACACGGTGGGCGCCGCCGGCCACACCGCGTTGACGGCGTGCGGGGCGGATGAGCAGCACCGTTGCAACGCCCAACAACACCACGCCAAAGGCGAGATCGAATTCCGCACGCGGGATGAACGCCGAGAGCCACGCACCGGCGATCGCCCCGGGAATCGCGGCCAAGGCGAAGAGCGGAAAGCTACGCAGATCCACGCGCAGTTGACGAGCGTAACTGAGCCCGCCGGCGCTGGCGTTGGCGGCCACCACGGCCAGCGAGAAGGCCGTCACCGTGCGCGTCGCCCAACTCGGCTCCGCGAGCGCCAGAATCGGGACCAGGAGAAAGCCTCCGCCGGCCCCCACGAGCGTCCCCAGCACGCCGACGACGACGCCAACGACGACGGCCAGCGCGCCGATCATGCGGCTAAGGGCCAGCGGCAAGTAAACGTCGAGCCGTGGCCCAGCTCCGATTCGGCCTCGACGTGCCCGCCATGCGCCTCGATCAGGTGCTTGACGATCGCGAGCCCCAAACCCGTGCCGCTGACGCCGCGGCGCCGCGATCGGTCGACCACGTAAAAGCGCTCGAAAACGTGCGGCAGGTCGCCGTAGGGAATCCCCGTACCGGTGTCGCGCACGCTGAGGAAGGCCTCGCCGCCGCGACACTCCGCACCGATCTCGATGCTGCCACCGCGCGGCGTATAACGCAGCGCGTTGTCGATCAAGTTCACCAGCACTTGTACGAGGCGGTCGCGATCGCCACGCGCCCGCACACGCTGCGGTGCCTCCACGCGCAGCGCCACACCCTGCTCTCGCGCGCGCGCTTCGAAACGCTTGGAGACGTCGCGCGCAAGCGGTGCGAGGTCAACATCGGTTATCCGCAGCTCCAGCCGTCCCGACTCCGCGCGAGCCAACTGCAGCAGATCCTCCGTGAGCGCAATCATGCGATCGACCTCCTGCGACATCTGGGGCAGGAAGATCGCCCGCGCCTCCTCGTCGTCACTCTCCAACAGCGTCTCGACCGCCAGTTTGAGTGACGCCAAGGGCGTGCGCAGCTCGTGCGAGACGTTGGCCACGAACTCCCGGCGTACGCGCTCGAGGCGAATCAGGCGCGTCTCGTCGCGAACCAGGACGATGGCCTCGCCGCCCGTGACCGGAAAGGCCAAGGTGGCCAGCGTGCGCTCGAGAGGCGACTCGCGGAAGACGACCTCGGTCTCCACCACCTCTCCGTCGAGCGCGCGGTGCACGATGCGGTCGAACTCGTACGAGTGCACCAACTCGATCAGCGCACGTCCGGGGGCCAACTGCGCGGGAATGCCCAAGATCTCCGTGGCGGCTGCATTCGCGCGCGCGACCCGTCCGGCGCGATCGATCTGCAGCGCCGCGGCGGGGAGGCGCGCCAGCAGCTCCTCCAAGCGCGCGTCCTGAACCTCGGACTCCAACGGGTGGAGTGTTGTCTCTTCTTCACGCGGAGCGGAGCGACGCTCAACGCTCGAGCGCCGTCCGCTACTCCATCCCACGGCGGCGCCGGCCAGCGCAAACGCCGCGACGAGCGCGGTGACGGCACCCGGCTCCAGCGCCATCATGCCTTGAACATGTAACCGCGCCCGCGCACGGTGACGATGCGCTCGGGGTTGTTGGGGTCGCGCTCGATCTTCTCGCGCAGCCAGCGCACGTGCACGTTGATGGTCTGCGCCTCGCCCTCGAAATCGTAGCCCCAGACTTTGTCGAGCAGCAACTGGCGCGTCACGACGCGCCCCTCGTTCTCCATCAGTACTTGCAGGAGACTGAACTCCTTGGGCGCGAGGGCGACGTCCTCACCGCGCACGGTGAGCTGACCGCGCTCGGGATCCAAACGTACCTCTGCGTACTCCAGCGCGCGCTCGCGCGGCCGCCCCCCGCCCTCGTTACGCCGCAGCCGCGCCTTCACGCGCGCGAGAAACTCGTGCAGCGAGAAGGGCTTGGTCACGTAGTCGTCGGCACCCAGCTCGAGGGCCAGCACCTTGTCGATCTCCTGGTCCTTGGCGGTGAGCATGATGATCGGGACGTCCGACTCGCGCCGGATCTGCTTGCACGCCTCCACGCCGTCAAGCACCGGCAACATGATGTCCAGCACCACCAAATCCGGGCGCTCCGAGATCACCATCGAAACCGCACTGCGCCCGTCACCCGCGCAGCAGACGTGGTAGCCGTTGCGCTCGAGGTTGAAGCGCAGCGTCCGCACGATCGAGACCTCGTCGTCCACTACCAGAATCTTGCGCTTGCTCTCCGCCATCGCGTCCCTGGTTACACCCGGCGACGGTCAATATCCCGCAACGGCGCGCCGGTCGGCGTCGCGCTCGACCTGAACGGCGCCGGCGCTCACCGGTAGCCCCAAGGCCGCGGCCAAGAGATCCCCCTTCTGCCGGACCGCCGCAAGCTCGGCGTCGATCTCCTGGGCGGCCTCGGCCTCCAGCTCCAGGATCCCCTCCCGCACCCGCGCGCGCACCGCGGTCACGACGCCCAACTCCCGCACGTCCAACGCATCGGCTACGCGCAGCAGGCCCGCTAGCTTCGCCACCCGATCGCGCGCCTCCGGGGAGAGTAACGCAAACTCAGGATGGCGCTCCTTGGGCATGGAACGCCGGTGATAACGCGCCACGGCCGAGACGACCATCAGCTCTCCCGGCGACCACCCCCGCAGGTCGGCGTTGCGGATGAGATAGGCCGAGTGCTTGTGATGCGAGGTTTGCGTGAGGTAGCAGCCGACGTCGTGCAGCATGGCGGCGGCGTAGAGCACCTCGCGGTCGGCCGCGCCAAGCTGATGGAGCGGGCGCGTTTGGTCGAAGAGCGAGAGTGCCAGCGAGAGCACGGTACGCTCGTGCTCGCCGCCGGCCCCGAAGCGCTCGGCGAACTCCTGCACCGCCTCCGCCCGGATCGCGTGCGGATCGCCGGACTGCGAAGCGCGCTCCAGGCGCTCGTCGACGAACTCCGCCACCAGCCCTTCGCGCAGCGCCCGGTCGCAGACCACCAGCCCCGCGCGCCCCAGCAAGTCCAGGACCGCGATCAGAACGGCGGCGCCCGCGACTACGATATCGGCACGGCGCGGATTCATGCCCGGCAAGTGGCGGCGCTGCGCAACCGACATGCGCAGCAACGAGCGCTGCAGCTCGCGTAAACGCGCCGCAGTCAGCTCGTATCCGTGCACGCGGCCCGCGGGCAAGCCGCGCGCCGCCGCATCGGCGCCGGCCAGTCCTAGCGCCGTCCCAGAGGTAGCAATCACGACGTCGTACGCATACTCCCGCAGGCTCTTGCGCAGCGGGCGCAAGCTGCGCTCGATGTGGCGCTGCAGGCGCCGGTAGTCGCCGGGATCGACGGGGTCGTGAGCGGCGAGGAACTCCTCGTACAGGCGCAGACTTCCTAGACGTACGGAGCGCAGGTAGCGCGGCCGTTCGGCATCGGCGATGATGATCTCGGTCGAGCCGCCGCCCACGTCGACGATGCACGCCAAGCGTCCATGCAGCGGATAGCCGCGCGCGACGCCCAGCTGAATCAAGCGCGCTTCGTCGGCGCCGCTGATGATGCGCACGTCGATGCCGGCGGCCTCCCGCACGGCACCCACGAACTCACGTCCGTTGAGCGCCTCACGCACGGCCGAGGTGGCCACGGCACGGATCTCGTCGGCGCCGGCGGCGCGCGCGATGGCCGCGAAGCGGGAGAGCGCCTCGACGCCGCGCGCAAAGGGCTTGCGCCCAATGCGGCGGTGTTTCATCGCCTCACCGGCGCCCAAGCGCACCATCTCGCGCTCTTTGCGCAACTGCCGCGTCGCGCCGGTCGACTCGTCGACCTCGACGAGGATCAGGTGGATCGAGTTCGTTCCGATGTCGATGGCGGCCAGAACGGCCATAGGTCGGTTAGCGGGCTGCCGCCCCGATTCGTGCGCGCTGCGGAACGGAGGCTTCGGGGACCAACTGCTGACCGTACCCCAGTTGCGCGGAGAGTTCGTGGGCGACGGTGAGCAGCGGGGTCACGCAGTTCTGAGCCTTATCGGGCGTCATGCGCGTGGTGGGTCCCGAAACCGAAAGCGCGCCCACGACGTTACCGCGGCGGTCGAACAGCGGAGCCGCCACGCAGCGCACACCGTCCTCCATCTCCTCGTTGTCGTAACCGAACCCCATGCGCCGGATCTCCGTCAGCTCGCGCTCGAGCTGATCGCGCTCGATCAGCGTGTGCGAAGTGCGCGGACGCATTCGCTGCGAGAGCAGCGTAAAACGGCGATCGTCCGGCAGGTACGCCAGGCAAACCTTCCCGCTGCCGGTGCAGTAGAGCGGTGCGCGCGTCCCCGGCTGCGTGAACATCTTGACGAGATGGTTCGACTCGACTTGATCGAGGTAGACGATCTCTTCTTCTGCCAGCGTCACGAGATTGGAGGTCTCGCCCGTCGTCCGCATCAGTCGCTCCAGGTACGGGCGCCCCAACAACCGTAGATCGAGATGGACCTCGGCCGCACTGGAGAGCGAGAAGATCCGCGCACCGAGGTGATAGCGCGCTGTCTCCGGATCCTGGCGCACGTAGCCGCGGTCGACGAGCGTCGCCAAGAGGCGGTGGACGGTGGAGACATGGAGTCCCACGATGTGAGAGAGTTCGCTGATTCCGGTAGCGGTGCGTCGCGTCGCGAGGGCCTCCAATACATCGAGGGTCCGATCGACGGACTGTACCGTTGGGCGACCAAGAGCGGTCTTCCGACGTTCTTTCGGCATCCGGCCTTCGCTCCTATGCCATGGTGAGAGAGCCCACTCTTTTTGCTTAGTGGATTCCAGTTCCTGTCGCTGAAAGAAACTTCGCGATGCGTTCGGCTGCTTCCATGCCGCCGGGCTCCCACGGCAGGCGGTGATCTCCCGGTACGTCCAGCACCGTGGCATGGGCGCAGGCACCGGCTAACGCGCGTGCCGCATCGCCGCCGAAGAGCGCGTCGAGCTGCCCTCGCACCACCAGCAGCGGCATGGCGAGCGCAGCGGCGGGGAGCGCCGGCGGCTGTGCTAGGCTTGCGCGCACGCCGGCGGGAATCAGCAGCGCAGGCGGGTCGCGGCGTCCCACGTCCCGTGTCCCCACCAGCGCCATCCCGATCGCGCGTTCGGCAACGCCCTCACCTACGTCATCACCCAGCCAAGAGCGCAGCATCGGCGCCGTCAGCGCCGCGTCGGTCAGCGCCGGATCGAGCGGCTGCAGCAGCGGTGCCACCAGGACCAGCGCCGCGACAGGGTGCGCCGCCGCGTAGAGCGCGGCGGCATCGGCCCCGTAGTCGTAACCCACCAACGCAACCCCGCGTGGATGACTGGCCGCGATCACCGCCACGGCGGCGGCCACGTCGCTCACGGCGCGCGGCAGGCTCGCGCCGCCACTTGCTGCCAGCGGCGGCATCGACTCGCCATAGCCGTCGAGGTCGAGCGCGTAGGCGTCGAAGCCCTGGTTCATCGCGGCTCGCAGCCACGAGTCACCCGGATCCCGGTCGAAGGTCGGGACGCCCGGAAGGACGGCGCCATGGATGAAGAGCACCGCCGCCTGCGCCGGGGTGGACGTGGCGTCGAAACGCTCACGCAGCCGCAACCACAGGTCACCCGAGACGATATGGGTATCGCGCACCTGGCCGGGGCGCGGGGGCGGCGTCGCGGTAGCGGAGGGCGTGGGCGTTGGCGACGGTGGGTGCGGCCCCGCGCGCCGCGCCGACGCAGGACCCGGAAGCAGTGCCGCCAGCATCAGCAGCACCGCCACCCCGCGGGTTCCAGAGCCTCTACGCGGCAGCACTAAGCCGGCTCGAGCTCGGTGTCTTGGAAGGCATAGAGTTCCCCGTTGACCTCGACCAGGTACGGGAGGTAGGGCGAGTTTTCCATGCTCTTGAGAATGCCGACGGTGCCCGCGGGAACCATCCCCAGACTGCCGAGATCCAAGTCCCGTTTGAGCCGCACGCGCTGTCCGATGTCGAATGCTTCCGCCATACCCGTCGGCTCCTGCGCCGACGAAACTATCTCCTCCGCCGTAGGCGCAAGGGCGGGCTCACCCGCGGCTGGAATGGTTCTAGGTTTCGTCCCACACGACATCAGCAAAGGATAGATCGAGCCATGTTGACGAGCCTTCGGCGCCCCACCTTCGACGAGCTGAACCTCTCGCTGGGGAAGCGCGCGCGTCTGCACCGGTTGATGTACGAGCACGGCACCGCTAACGGCACCCTGCTGCTCCTGCCCCTCGACCAGGGCCTCGAGCACGGGCCGGTCGATTTCTTCGAGAACCCCGACTCGGTGGATACCGACTGGGTGCTGCGGCTGGCAGTCGAGGGTAAGTTCTCGGGCTTTGCCTGCCACGTGGGTCTGGCCGAGAAGTACATGACGGCGTACGCGGGACGCGTGCCGCTCATCCTCAAGGTCAACGGCAAGACCAACGTACCGCCCGACGACGCCTCCTTCTCGCCGCTCACCTCCAGCGTCGAGGATGCGGTTCGCCTGGGCGCCGATGCGGTGGGCTACACGCTCTACGTCGGCTCGCCCTCGCAGGACCGCGACCTCGCGCAGTGCGATGCCGTTCGTAAGGACTGCGAGAAGTACGGCATGCCGCTGATCGTCTGGTCGTATCCGCGCGGCAGCGCCGTCAAGGCCAAGGGCGGCCAGGACTCACTCTATGCCGTCGACTACGCGGCACGCGTCGCCTGCGAGGTCGGTGCCGACATCGTCAAGCTCAACGTCCCCAAGTGGGAGGAAGAGAAGGCGGCCGCGCTCCCCAAACCCTACAACAGCCTGAAGCTCGACGAGATCGAGGCGTTGCGCAAGGTCGTGAAGAGCGCCGGCCGCACGCTCGTGCTGGTCTCCGGCGGCTCGAAGATCTCCGACGAGGACACCTATCACAAAGCGCAGGTGGCCATGGAGGCCGGCTGCGTCGGCTTGATCTTCGGCCGCAACATGTGGCAGCGCACCTGGGAGAGCGCCACGGCGATGTCCACCCGCATGCACGCGCTGATGGAGCAGTACGGGCAGTAGTTAGCGGTAGCTAATGGAAGCGCGCGCCGGCGGAGATCGGCGCCGTGCGCAGCGCTCCCTCCGCTAGGTCCCACTTGGTGAGGATGCGATCGTACTCACCGTCGGCGATGATCGCCTTGAGCGCCGCTTGCAGCGCATCCCGCAGGTGGCGATCCTCCTTGCGCACGCCGATGCCGTACGCCGCGACGGCGAACTGCTTGCCCACCACCTCAAAGAGCGCGCCACCGCCTTCGGTGCGGGCATCGTATGCGGCAACCGGATAATCCGCGACATGGGCCGCTGAGCGCCCCAACTTCAGCTGCTCCAGTGCGTCGGTGTCGGTGGCAAAGGCTAGGACGGTGATCGCGCCCTTGTGCGCGGCCTCGCAGCGCTTGGACTGATTCTTGAGATACGTGACCTGTGCAGTCCCCTGCTCGGCATCCGCGGTCTTACCGCAGAGGTCGGCCAGCGAACGAACGTGCTCGGGATTGCCCTTACGCACCAGAACGCCGCTGCCCGCCAGGAAGTAGTCGATGAAGTCGATGCGCTGCTCGCGCTCGGGCGTGTCGTTCATCGCCGAGAAGACGATGTCGAAGCGATGTGACAAGAGTGCCGGGATGATGCCGTCAAACGTGGTGTTGATAAAGTCGAATCTCACGCCCAGCCGCTTGCCCATGGCGGCAGCAAGGTCGTAGTCGAGGCCCTTCACGTCGTGAGTCCCCGGTGCATAGAACTCCACCGGCGCATACGAGATATCCGAGGCCACATGGATCACGCCGGCACGGGCGACAGCGGGCGGTAAGAGGTGCTTCAGACTCCCCGCGCCGGCTGCACCGGGACTCGATGCGCCCAGCGTTGCGCCGAGGGCCAGCACCCCGATCAGCGCTGCGAGTGTTCGTGACATCGTGGACTTTGCTCCCTTCCCGTTAGCGTTAGCGATGCTCCGCGAGCAGGGCGCTCAGGCGCGCGTGCGGCAGGGCGTAGGCTGTGTTCCCGTCGCGCCCCGTCATCGTCCTTGCCGCCAGCAGGGCATTGAGGATCGCCTCCTCGGTGGCGTCCTGAGCGGCCGTGAAGACCGGATCGATATGGTAGCGCGAGAGGATGGTGAGCGGATAGGTGGCCGCCTCAGGATAGTGCGGGATGACGTTGGCAGTGGAGAAGGCGATCACCAGATCGCCGCTGCCGGGCATCGAGGTGGCGCCCGTGCGTGCCAGCCCCAGCGCCGCACGGCGCGCGACCCCCAGCAGCTCGGCGTGGTCCAAGGGGGCGTCGGTGGCGATGACGATGATGATCGATCCATCCGGCGTGCCGCGCTTGGGCATGAGGCCGGTGATGGCACGGCCCACCGCCACGCCGTCCACCGTCAACTGCGGGCGGCGCCCCATGTTGGCGTTGACGAGCACGCCGACGGTGTACCCGCCTTCCGGCGCGGGGAGCACGCGTGAGGCGGTGCCGATCCCGGCCTTGAATTGGAAGGCCATCATCCCGGTCCCCGCGCCGACGCCGCCCTGCTGCGGCGGTGCGGTCGAGGCGCCGTCGAGCGCCGCCACGGCGTCCGCGGCGACGGCGTGGCGCCCTTGGATGTCGTTGAGGAACTGATCGTCGCACTCCGCCACCACCGGCAGCGGCACGTCGTCATCGATGCCGATCCCGGGATAGTGCTGGATCATCCACGAGACGACGCCGTCGTCCACACGCCCCACGGAGAGCGTGTCGGTCAAGAGAATCGGCACCTCGAGCATGCCGGCCTCGTTCACCCAATGCGCACCGGTCATCTCGCCGTTGCCGTTGAGGGCCCAGATCGCTGCCGGCACCTTGCGGTGCCAGAGGTCGTTGCGCGGGATGATGGCGGTGACGCCCGTGCGCACGGGGCCGCTGCCGGGGCGCAGGCGCCCGGCGCCCTCGATGTGCGTGACTTGTCCGACGCGTACGCCCGCTACGTCCGTGATCGCATCGTTGGCGCCCGTGGGTAGCGCTCCGATCGTGATGCCCAGCGCCGGTGCCTTGGTGAAGGCGCCCTCGGACGCGACGTACGCGTTGCCGGCGGCCGCACTCGCGCACGGAGCAACGGATAGCGCCGCACTCAGCACCGCGGCGTACCATCCCAGCCTCGTCACGGGAACTCCACGATGGTCTTGAGCGCGGCGCCGCCGGCGCGCATACGCGCGTAGGCTTGCGCCGCGCCGTCGAGCGTGACCCGGTCCGTGACGACCTGCGCGGGGGTCACGATGCCGCGGCCGAGCCACTGCAAAGCCTCACGCATGTCATTGGGGCCGGCCGAATACGATGGCACGAGCGTGATCTCGCGCAGGTAGAGCGAGCAGCCGTCGAGCGCGGTTTCGACACCTTCCGGCGTGGGCGTGAAGAGCACGACGGTGCCGCCGGACGCACAGGCGTCGATGCCGGCGCGCCAGGCCTGCGGCGAGCCCGGCCCCACGATCACGACGTCGAAGGGTCCGTGCTCGCGCGCGGCCGCGCCGTCGTCTGGCGACCAGACCGCGTCGGCGCAGAGCGCGAGCGCGCGCTCGCGCCGCCAAGCGTTGAAATCAACGCCGCAGACCTCGGCGCCGCGGGCTTTGGCGGCTACGACGTGCAGCAGCCCCATGGCTCCCAGCCCGATCACGAGCACGCGACTGGCTTCGCCCACACCGCCACGGCGCAGGCTCTTCGCGACGCAGGCCACAGGCTCGGTCATGCTCGCCGCATCGAACGGCAGCGCCGCGGGCAGCAGCAGCGTGTCGCCGAGATTCTCGCGCGGCACGAGAATGTATTCGGCGATACCCCCGGGCACCAAACGGCTCGAGCGCCAAGCCGGACAGTGCACGTAGGCGCCGCGCCGGCAGTAAGCGCAGGCAAAGCAGGGAGCGTGGTGATGCAGCGCAACGCGATCACCGATCTGAAAGCCCTCGACGCCCTCGCCCAGCGCGACCACTTCCCCGGCCGGCTCGTGCCCTAGCACCAGCGGTGCCTTACGCCGCACGTACCAATCCATGAGATCTCCGGAGCAGATGCCGCTGGCGCGCGTGCGCACGAGCAGCTCGCCGGCGCGCGGCCGCGGCACCTCGAGCTCTTCGATCTCGAGACGATCAACGTCGTACAGACGCAATGCGCGCATGCGCGCAGGGAGCGTAGCGCTCATGGCAACACCGCGTACTTCACGCCCTCGCCCCGCTGCAGGCGCGCGAAAACGCCCTCGATGCCCTCGAGACCGCTGCGCCCGGAGATCAACGCCGACACGTCGATGGCGCCTCCGGCCAACAGTTCGTAGGCGCGCCGGACGTCGCGCGGGCGAAAGTGAAACGGCGAGAGCACGGAGATCTGATCGTAGTGCAAGCGCGACGTATCGACGTAGACGGTGCTGCCCGGCGCCGGACCGCCGAAGAGCGAGACGACGCCGCCGCGCCGCGCCAGCGCCAGCCCCGCGTGCCAACCCTCCACTTGGCCGGTACACTCGATCACGCGATCGGCGCCGCGCCCGCCGCTGATCTCTTCGACGAATGCCCGCACGCCGTTCACCGACTCCCGCTCCAGCGTGACTTCACGCACCCACTCCGCGCCGGATGCACGCGCCAATGCCAAGCGCGCGGTTCCGCGCCCGACAACCGCCACGCGCACCCCCAGCGTGCGCAGCAGGGCGACGTGCAGGAGGCCGAAACCGCCCGCACCGAGGACGATCGCCAGATCGCCTGCACGCGGCGCGCAGAGCTCGACGCTGTGGACCACGCAGGCCAGCGGCTCGAGGAAGGCGGCGTGCTCGTACGGGAGCGCGGCGGGTTTGACAAAGGCGTTGCGCGCGACGATGTGGCGCGGCACCAGGATCTGCTGCGCATACGCGCCCAGGATCTTGGTCTCCATGAGCTCGACGCAGAGATTCTCTTGATCCGCGTGACACCAGTAACACCGTCCGCACGGCGCAGAGTGCACGGCCATGATCGCATCGCCCTCGCTGAAGCGCTCGACGCCGCTGCCAACGGCGGCCACGTCTCCGGAGAACTCGTGGCCAAACGGAGTTGGCATCGGCATCTTGGGATGACCGCGGCGGAAGGCTTTGAGATCGGTGCCATCGGTGAGCGCCGCGCGCACCCGCACCACGATCTCGCCGGGTCCCGGAGTGGGCGAGGGCAACTCTTGGAGCTCGACGCGCCCTGGAGCGACGAGAACTGCTGTCTGGTTCATCGAGGTACCTCGCCCGCATACCCCGTGAGCTCGACGTACCCCTGCCCCGCGCCGCAGGCGCGCCGCGCGGCGCCGTCTGCGGGCGCGCTCAGCGGCACGAGACAGACGTCGCCCTCCCAGTAGCTGACCCCGCGGCTGACCAGTTCCTGATCGCGCAGGCGCGGAACGACGCGTACGTCCACCCCGGCGCGTGGTACACGCACGATCCAACCGCTCGGATAGCGAGCCCGGCTCTGGGGGCTGCGCCACGCACCCGTCGCTTGGATCGAGAAATCGGCGGCCCGCAGATGCTCCACGCTGCCGTCGCGCCCGATCAAGCTGCCGCTAGAGGCAGGGATGAAGCTCCCGTCGCGTCTACGCAGGTGATAGAGCATGACGTCGCGCCCGTCCGCCAACTGCATCGCAAACCAGTCCCAGCCGACGACGCCGGCGTCCAGATCGCCGCTGCCGAATTCGTGATCCAGCCACGCCAGCGCTCGAACCGCCCTGCGCTGCGTTCCAACTCGCACGCTGCCCTCGCCGCTCAGGCGCGTCAGCGAGTAGTAGTGCGAAGCGCATCCGGCGCACGCTCCCTTGCGCGATATACCGTCTTGGCCGTGAACCGCCGGCGGTTTCAGGCTGCGCAGGCGTAAAGAGATCGCCGCAGCACGCGTCTGGGCGTGGAGGCGGAGCGGCTCCAGGCCGCGGATCCACCAGTCCCCGGCGTGGACGTCAAGCCCGTCGCTCGACGCTCCCGCTTGATCCAGCGCCGGACGCGCCAGACGTTCGGCATAGAGGAACCGCCCCGCCGTATCGTCGCTGACGGCAAAGTGCGCGGGGAAGATCTCGCCGTTACGCCAGCGCGACTCCCCTGGGCGCGGCGAAGGCGCTCCCGGCACGATTCCAACGCGAAAGAGCGTCAGCTCGAAGCCGTAGCGGTGGCCATCGGCTGCGAGGAGATGACCTGTGACGTACCACCACTCCAGACGATCTCCGCGATGGCTGCCGTGATCGCGCGGAAAGGTGAACGCGTACGGTCTCAGGGCCGCGGGCCAACTCGCAGCGCAGCACGCGGCTATCAGCAGCAACGCCAGCAAGCGCCTCACTCTTCGCGCACCGCTTCGGCGGTCGGCATGCGCGCGGCGGCACCGGCGGGTAAGACCGCCGCCGCCAACGCCGCCACCACCACCGCCGCCGCGAGCTCGGCAAACGAGCGCCAGGGCACGCGCAACTCGATGAGCCAACCGAACGTCTGCGCGTTGATCACGTAGATCAGCACCAGTCCCAGAGCCAAGCCCAGTACCAGCCCCGCGATGGCCGCACCCACGCCGAGCAAGCCGGCCTCGATCAGCACCATCGCACGTACCTCGGCGCGGCGTAGTCCCAAGTAGCGCAACAAGCCGATCTCCCGGCGGCGCTCGAGCACCAGAGCGGCTAACGCCGTGGTAACCCCGAGCATGGCGATGGCGATCGAGATGACGTAGAGCGCGGACGTGATCGCGAAGGTGCGATCGAAGACGCGCAGCACCTGCGCGCGCAGCTCGCGCGTGGTCTGGACGTTCAAGCGCGCCGGTTGCGCGGCTCGCTCGATGCGCGTGCGCAGCGCCCCCGGATCGACTCCCGGCTTGGCGTAGACGGCGATCGAGTTGAGCGCGCGGTCGTGCCACCAGCGGCGGTACGTCGCGATATCCATCACCACGAAGCCGGCGTCGCTAGAGTAGTCGTTATAGATCGCGCTCACCGCGAAGGGGTGCCGCCCCAGCGGCGTCGTGAGATCGATCCTCTCCCCGGGCCGTACGTTGAAGCGCACGGCGAAGGGGCGGCTGATCACCACGGCGTCATGCCCCACCAGCTCGCGCTGCAGTTGCGGGCGGTCGACGCGTCCGATGAACTCCATCTTCGCGCGCCGCTCCAAGCTCGAGAAATTGGTGGCCCCCAGATTGGTCAAACGGCCGCGAAAGGTGATATCCGTGCCGCGAAAGACGTCGACCGCGTCTACCGCAGGCAGGGCCTTTATGCGCGCGTATAGCTGCGCTCCCGTGGAGGCATCGAAACCCACGTTCTGTGGACCCGGCGGGGTGATGAAGAGATCGGCTTTGAGGGTCTGACCGGTCCACGCCGCAACCGTGCTGCGGAACGACGAGACCAGCGTACCGACGGCCACGCTCATTCCCACAGCCACCGCTAGCGCTGCCAACGCCACGCCGTTGCGCCGGAGCGAGACGCCGAGGCTGCGCGCTCCCAGCGCCGCGCTGGGATAGCGCGCCAACAGCACTGCCGCTACGCGCGCCAACACCCCCAGCCCAAGCGGTGACGCCAACGAGATGCCAAAGACGAATGACAACCCGGCCGCGAAGCCGGCGACGGGCACGCCGTCAAGCGGAGGCAGCAACGTCAAGGCCCCGCCCAAGAGCAGCAGCGCCAAGCCCACCGCGGCACTGCGCCGCAGCCAGTCCGGGGAGCGGCGCTCGAAGGCACCGGCACGCATGGTCGTGGCCGGCTCGGTGCCGGCGGCTTCACGCGCGGGCGGCAGCGTCGAGAGCGTCGACGCGATCACCCCGATCGCGAAGACGAACAGAAAGACGCGCCAATCGTAGACCACTCGATCCGCATGCTCGAAGACGTAGAGCGAGCTCACGGTCCGCGTGACCGCGGCGACGGCACTGCGTGCCGCCAACGCCCCCAACCCGAGACCGAGAAGCGATCCCAGCACGCCCACGATCGCGCCCTCGGCGACGAACGCGGCGAAGATCGCCCGTCGCGAGACGCCCAGTGCGCGCAAGACGCCGATCTCGCCGCGGCGCTGCACCACCGCGATGGCCACGGCGTTGTAGATGAGATAGGTTCCAACGAGCAACGCCACGTACGCCAAGGCCGCGAGGTTTAGCTGGAACGAGCGCAGCAGGGAGGCGATCTCTCCCGTGCGCCGCCGCGGCGTGGTTATCTGCGCGTTGGGAGGCAAGACCTTGCGCAACGCCGCCTCTGCCGCCGCGAGCTTCGAGGCGGGCTCGACCACGCAGTCGATACGATCGAGGCGTCCCACGGCTCCGAGCAGTTCCTGCGCCGTCGAGATGTCGGTGAACACCACGCTCGAGTCCACCCCCACGAGCGTAGGCAGCACCGCCGCTACCGGCAGGCTCACGTGGCGCGTGCCGGCGACCACGTTCCAATGCGACCCTTGCTGCACGTGGTACTGCGCCGCGACGCGGCGCGAGATCAGCACGCCGTCACGCGCGATGAGCGTGCTCAAGCTTGGTGGATGCTGCCCCTGCGCGCCGGCTCCGGTGGCCGCCTCCTGCGCCTGCGCACCCGGGTAGGGTCTCAGCACGTCGACGCCGATGACCTCCAGCAGCTCACCCGAGCGTGCGTCGTTTGCGCGCGCGCCCGCGAGGATCGTCCCGGTCACCGCCGGCTGCGCGTACACGATCGATGGCAGGCGCTCCACGGCCAGCAGCGCGCGCTCGTCGAACGGCGCGCCGTCGGCGAGGATCTGCAGATTCACGCGGCTGCTGACGACGTTGACGCTGCTTTGAAACGAGCGGACGGCCGTGGCATTGGCGAGCTGCACGGCTACCGCAACGGCCACGCCCAGAGCCACCGCGCTCACCGTCATGAGCGTGCGCCACGGATGCTCGCGCACGTAACCAAGGACCAGCGCGCGCAACACCCAAGCGAGGGTCACGCCACGATCCGCCCATCGCGCATCTGCACCACGCGGTCGGCGATGCGCGCGGCCTCCGCGCTGTGCGTCACCATGAGGATCGTCTGCCCCTCGTCGGCGATCTCTCGCAGCAGGGCGAGCACCGCGGCGCCCGAGGCCGAGTCGAGGTTGCCTGTAGGCTCATCGGCTAGTACCACCGCCGGCCGATGAGCGACCGCTCGCGCCACGGCGGCACGCTGCAGCTGCCCGCCGGAGACTTGCGCGGGATACTTGCGCGCCTGCGCCGCCACACCCACGCGTTCCAAGAGCTCGTGCACGCGGGCGGCACGGCGCTCGGCCGGCTCGCCCGTCAGCACGAGCGGCAAGGCAACGTTCTCCTCCAGCGTCATCGTGGGCAGAAAATTGAAGAACTGAAAAACCGTGCCGACGAAGGTGCGCCGCAGCGCCGTCAACTGCTCGTCGTCCAGCCCGGACGTGAACCGGCCGGCCACGCAGACCTTACCGCGCGTGGGTACGTCGACGCACCCGATCACGTTGAGCAGCGTCGACTTACCGGAGCCGCTGGCCCCCACCAGCGCCGCCAGCTCGCCGCGCGCGACGCTCAGGTCGACGCCGCGCAGGGCCTCGACACGCTCTTCGCCTGCGCCGTAGATTTTCCAAACACCGGCGCAGGCGATGGGATCCGGCATCCCGCTAACGAACGAAGCGGCTCCTCGCGGAGCCGCCTCGCCGGAGATACCTGACGGTTCGCGCTACTTCTTGTAGTAGTCGGCGTTTTTCTGAATGTATGATTGCCACTTATCAGGGACGTCCGTATCCGCATAGATCGCTTCGACCGGGCACGCGGAGACGCACGCTCCGCAATCGATGCAAACTTCGGGATCGATGTAGAGCTGTTCGTCCTCGTCCGTACCGTGAATGCAGTCGACCGGGCATACATCGACGCACGCTCTATCCTTCACGCCGATGCAGGGCTCGCAGATCACATAGGCCATGATGAGACGGTAACCTTTCTAGACTCTCCCCAGCGAACCAATCGAAGCAATCTCTCTCGCCGCCCGCATTCTCGCGGCATACCGCCGTGTCCTTGCCTCATGGGTGCAGCACTGCTGGAGGTTGCCTCCAGCGTCGCACATAATGGGACGAGCGATGGCAAGCCTTCTCCATTTCTCGGCGGCGGCGGTGGCGACGATCTTCACGATGATCGATCCGTTCGGCCTCGTTCCGATGTATCTCGCTGCCGTCTCGGGCGTGCCCGCCCCGGTTCGCAAGCGCGTTCCGCTGAAAGCGGCGGTCATTGCCGGCATCGTCGTTCTGCTCGCGGGCGTAGCAGGGCGAGTCGTCCTCCACGTGCTGGGCATCACGCTGCCGGCCTTCTCGATCTCCGGGGGAGCGCTGCTGTTCCTGGTGGCGCTGGACATGATCTTCGGACGCCCCACGGGGGCGCGTGAGACCGAAACCGAGCGCAGCGAGGCGATCACCCGTTCCGATCCGAGCGTCTTCCCGATCGCCTTTCCGATGATCGCGGGACCGGGCAGCATTCTGACCGTCATCCTGCTCGTGGAACTCGCCAAGGGCGAACCGTTGAAACTGATCGTGGTGATCGGCGCGCTGCTGCTCGCGATCGCCACCTGCTATCTCACGATGCTCTTCGCCGAGCGGCTGATGCGGTTGGCGGGCCAGACGGGAATGCACGTGCTCACGCGCCTCGCGGGGGTCGTACTGGCGGCGCTCGCGGTGCAGTTCGTGCTGAACGGGATCACGGGGTATATCCATCCCGAGGTGCTGCCAACGCCGTAGCGAGACGTCGCGACGCATCCATGCGTTTTGGAGTGTGATGAACGTTCGAATGATGGGGACTCTCTCGCTCATGCTGTTGGCCACCCTCCCCGTGGCAGCTCTAGCCCAAGCCGGGCCCGCGGGCGCGCACCCAGCGATACTCACCGTCAACGGTACCGCATCGGTTGCGCGCGAGCCCGACGTCGCGCACGTCAACCTCTCCGTCGAGACCAGCGCCGCCACGGCCGCGGCGGCCACCGGACAGAACGCCGCCCTGACCGCGCGCGTACGCTCGGCCCTGGCTGGGCAAGGCGTTCCCGCCGGCGCCGTCGTCACCCAGTACTACAACCTGCGGTATGTCCCGCGTCCCGAGCAGACACCGCCGCCATCCGTCCTGCGCCGTCCCGCTACGATGCTCTCGCCGCAGGGCGAGCGCTATGGCTACGTGGTGACCCACACGCTCGAGATCACGACGACGCCGGCCAAGGCGGGAGCGGTCATCGACGCGGCTGTCGGCGCAGGGGCGACCAGCGTTGGCAACGTCGTCTACGACCTCGCCAACCGCCACGAAGCCTTGCTCGAGGCCCTGCGCGCGGCCGTAGCCGACGCGCAGTCGCAGGCGCGAGCGGCCGCGTCCGCCTCCGGCCTGCGGCTCGGAACGGTCCAGCGTCTGTTCGTGGGCGGCGAGCCGCGGATCGCGCCGCTGCAAACCCCCATGATGCGAACGTTGGCGGCACCGGTGGCAACGCAGGTGGAGCCGGGTGAGGTGCGGGTCTTTGCCACCGTCAGCGTGACGTACGAGCTCATGCCATGAACGCGGCTCTGTGCGACCTCTGCGGAGAGCGTCCGGCTACCGTCACCGACTTCGCCTTCCGGGGCGGACGCGCGCAGCGTCAGGAGCTCTGCGCGCAATGCGCCTCCGCGCGCCGGCACGCCAACCTGCCGCTGGCCGGTGCCGCGCTGCTCTCGCTCGGACTGGCGCTGGGAGCGGCACTGATCGCCGACCGTACACGCCGGCGCGGCCAGGGACCCGGCGAGAACGGCGGCGCAGCGGCGCTGCAGAACCCGCTGGAGTGGGCCAAGCGCCTGCGCGGCGGGACGCCGACGCTCTCCGCCTTCTCGCGTGATCTCAGCGCGCTGGCCGCGCAGGGACGCCTGGACCCCGTTATCGGCCGCGAACGCGAGGTCGAGCGCGTCATCAACGTGTTGGCGCGCCGCGCGAAGAACAACCCCGTCCTCATCGGCGAGCCCGGAGTCGGCAAGACCGCCGTGGTCGAGGGCCTGGCCGCGCGCATCGTGGCCGGCGCCGTGCCGCACGCGCTCAAAGGGAAGCGCGTGTTGGCACTCGCGGTGGGGCCGCTGGTCGCGGGGACGAAGTACCGCGGCGAGTTCGAGGGGCGCGTGAAGCGTATCCTCGACGAGATCCGCGGCGCCTCGCGCGACGTCATTCTCTTCATCGACGAACTGCATACGTTGGTGGGTGCGGGCAGCGCCGAGGGAGCACTGGATCTCGCCGCGATGATCAAGCCGGAGCTCGCGCGCGGCGAGCTGCAATGCATCGGCGCCACCACGCTGGACGAGTACCGCCGCTACGTCGAGGCGGACGCCGCGCTCGAGCGGCGCTTCCAGCCCGTCTTCGTCGACGAGCCCAGCGTGGAAGAGACCATCGAGATCCTACGCGGCTTGCGAGAGCGCTATGCCGAACACCACGGCGTGGAGATCGCGGACGAGGCGCTGGCCGCGGCGGCGGCGCTCTCCGCGCAATACGTCGCCGAACGGCGCCTGCCCGACAAGGCCATCGACCTCGTCGACGAGGCGGCCGCGGGCGTAGCGCTACGCGGCGGCCGCTACGTCACGCCGGATCACGTCGCGGCCGTAGTCTCGCAGTGGACCGGCGTGCCGCAGCGTCATCTGGACGAAGGCGAGGCGGCACGCCTGCTTTCGCTGGAGCAGACGCTGGCGCAGCGCGTCATCGGCCAAGATGCAGCCGTCCACGCCGTCGCCGACGCCGTGCGGCGCGCGCGCGCCGGGCTCAAGGATCCGCGCCGTCCGTTGAGCATGCTCTTCTCGGGACCCACGGGCGTCGGCAAGACCGAGTTGGCGCGCGCCCTGGCGCAGTTTCTGTTCGGCTCGGACGAGGCGATGGTGCGCCTGGACATGTCGGAGTACATGGAAGGCCACGCCGCCTCCCGGCTCTTGGGCGCGCCGCCGGGATACGTAGGGCACGAAGAAGCGGGACTGTTGACGGAGCCGGTGCGCCGCCGCCCGTACAGCGTCGTGCTCTTCGACGAGATCGAGAAGGCTCACGCCGACGTTGCGGGCATCTTGCTGCAGCTGCTGGACGAAGGACGCGTCACCGATGCCCACGGCCGCACCGTCGATTTCCGTCATACGATCGTCGTCATGACCACGCATGCCGAGGATAGCACGCTCTCCTTGGCGCTCGACGCCGAACTGCTAGGCCGAATCGACGAGGTGGTGCAATTCGGAACGCTGGAGATCGAACAGCTGGCGCGCATCGTCGATCTGCACCTGCGCGAGGTGGGGGAGCGCCTGCGTGAACGCGGCATCAACCTGTTGGTGGACGATGCAGCACGCGTCGCGCTGGCAGCGGCTGCGCAACAGGACGGACCAGGGGCACGCATGATTCGCCGTACCGTCGCGCGCTTGGTTTCCAACCCACTCTCGGCGGCGCTGTTGCGCGGCGCCTTCCCTAAGGGCTCCACGGTACGGCTGCGTGACGACCTCACGCTCGCAGGCGCGTAGGCGCTAGCGCGCGGCCAGCACGCGCTTCAGCACGCCGCGCAAGGCCGCCGGATTGATGGGGCCCGGCTGATCGAAGACGATCCTGCCGTCGGCGCCGATCAACACTTGCACCGGCAGACCCACCACACCGTAACGCGCGCCGACGGAGCCGTCGTCGTCGATGGCGATCCGGTACGGAAGGCCGTATTTGTGCGCGAACTGCTGAGCTTTCTTGGAGCTCTCCAGCTCGTCGATGCCGATGAAGACCAGACCCTTGGAGCGATACTCCTGCGCGATCTTCTTCAGATCCGGCGCCTCGTCATTACACGGCTGACACCATGACGCGAAGTAGTTGAGATAGACGGGATGCCCTTTGAACTGCGCGAGGCTGATGGAGCCCCGGCCGCCGGCAAGCGGAAGCGTAAAAGCCGGTGCTGCCGCCCGTGGCTGCGGCGCGGCCGCCGCGTTCACCGGCATGCGGCGCGCGAGGAGCGCCGCTGCGGCGATCGTCAGCGCAAGGAGCAAGGGACGCAATCGGATCATGCGCCCCACTTCGCCGGCCGGCGCGGCTCACACCTTGGCGACGGCGCTCACCAGCTTGACGACCGATTCCTTGGCATCACCGAAGAGCATCGAGCACTTCGGGTCGTAGAAGACGGGATTCTCAACACCGGCAAAGCCGGATCTCATGCTGCGCTTGAGCACGACGATCGCCTTGGCCTTATCGACGTCGAGGATCGGCATCCCGTAGATCGGGCTATCGCGTACAGTCCTTGCGGCGGGGTTGACGACGTCGTTCGCGCCGATCACCAACACGACGTCCGTGCGCGGGAACTCCGGGTTGATCTGCTCCATCTCGTAGAGCTGGGTATAGGGAACGTTGGCCTCCGCCAGCAGCACGTTCATGTGACCGGGCATGCGCCCGGCCACTGGGTGAATCGCGTACTTGACGGCTACGCCGCGCTTCTCCAGCGCATCGGCCAACTCGCGCACGTTGTGCTGCGCCTGCGCCACCGCTAGCCCGTAGCCGGGGACGACGATCACCTGACCCGCGTATGCCAGCATCGTGGCCACGTCTTCCACCGTGGTGGGGCGCACGCTCCCGCCGGCCGTCCCCGCGGCCGCCTGGCCGCCGCCGGCACCGACGCCGGCAAAGAGCACGTTGAGCAACGAGCGGTTCATGGCTTTACTCATCAGCTGCGTGAGCAGCGTGCCGGAGGCCCCTACCAAAGCACCGCTGATGATGAGCACGTCGTTGCCGAGCACGAATCCCGTAAACGCCGCCGCTAGACCGGTAAACGAGTTCAGCAACGAGATCACGACCGGCATGTCGGCGCCGCCGATCGGCAGCACGATCAACAGCCCCAGCGCCAGCGCGCCCGCAACGAGCGCGTAGAGCGCCGGGTCGCCTCCTCCGAAGCCGACGATCAGCACCGCCATCGTTGCGATGAAGAGCAGCACCAGCACGGAGAAGATTCGCATCCCGGGAAAGCCCACGGGGCGCCCCGACATGATCTCCTGGAGTTTGGAGAATGCGATGATCGAGCCGGCGAAGCTCACCGAGCCGATGACGGTGCTCAGCACGACGGTCACCGAGACGTCCGGCGTGAGTATGACTCCGCCCCGCTCCGCCTGCAGAAAGTCCATCATCGAGACCAGCGCCGCGGCGCCGCCGCCCGCGCCGTTGAAGATCGCCACCATCTGCGGCATCGCCGTCATCTTGACCCGCCGCGCCCCGACGGCACCCAAGACCGCACCGACGACCACACCGACGGCGATGTCGCCCAGCGTGTGGATCGCTCCGGAGAACACCGTTGCGAGCAGCGCCAGCACCATGCCAACCGCGGCGATCTGATTGCCTTGACGCGCTTGGCTGGGCGAGCTCAGCCATTTCAGGCCGAGGATGAAGCAGATACCGGTAACGAGATAGGTAAGCGTGATCCAGGGAGCAGCAGCGATCGTCTCGCTCATGACTGCGGCTTCTTCTTGAACATCTCGAGCATACGGTCCGTGACCAGGAATCCGCCGACCACGTTCACGGTCGCGAGCGTCACCGCCGCGATCGCGAGCACATGCTCGAGCGGGCCGTGGGCAACCCCTGCCACCAGCAACGCCCCGACCAGCACGATGCCGTGGATGGCGTTCGTGCCGGACATCAGCGGCGTATGCAGCAGCGTCGGCACCTTTGAGATGACCTCGAAGCCGACGAAGACGGCCAAGATGAAGACCGTCAGCTCCGATAATAGGTGAGCCATCACTTCCTCTCCGTCGTCTGAAGTAATGCCGCCGTCGCGGCATGCGTGATCGCGCGGTCGTGCGTAAGACACGTTCCACGCACGACATCGTCCTCGAGATCGATGTTGATCGCACCCTCCTTCACGACCAGCGCCAACAGATTGGCAACGTTGCGTGCGTAGAGCTGACTTGCATGCGTCGGCACGCTGCTCGGCACGTTGAGCGGTGCGATCACGGTGACGCCGTGCCGCACGACGCTCTCCCCGGGTACCGCCCCCTCGCAATTTCCGCCGGCCTCCGCCGCGAGGTCTACCACCACCGCGCCCGGGCGCATCGCGGCCACCGTCGCGTCCGTGATCAGGATCGGGGCGCGCTTACCCGGCACCAGCGCCGTGGTCACCACGACGTCGCTCTCACTCACGGCTTTAGCGACCAATGCGCGCTCCTGCTCTTCCTCCTCGTGCGTCAAGGCGCGCGCATATCCGCCCGCCGCCTCGGCGTCACGCGCCGGCAGCTCCAGCGCGAGAAACGTGGCGCCGAGGCTTTCGACTTGCTCTTTCACCACCGCGCGCGTGTCGAATGCGCTGACCACCGCGCCCAGACGGCGCGCCGTGGCGATCGCCTGCAGTCCTGCGACGCCCGCCCCCAGCACCAGCACGCGCGCCGGAGCGATCGTGCCTGCCGCCGTCATCAGCAGCGGAAAGAGCTTTGGCAACGCAGCTGCGGCGAGAATCACCGCTTTGTAACCCGCCACCGTGCTCATCGACGAGAGCGCGTCCATACTCTGCGCACGTGAGATTCGCGGAATCAGCTCCATCGCCAACGTCGTCACGCCGCGTTCCGCCAACACGCGCGCACGCTGCGGATCCCCCAGCGGGTTGACGAATGCGACCAGCACGCTGCCGGGGCGCAGACGCGCAATCTCGTCGTCGCTGGGCCGCGCGACTTTGGTGACGACGTCGGCTTGCGCCCACAGCGCGGCGGTATCGTCGGCGATCTGCGCGCCCGCGGCGCGGTAGGCATCATCGGTGAATCCAGCCGCGGCGCCGGCGGAGGCCTCCACGTGTATGCGCGCGCCGAGCGCGGCAAGGCGTGAGACCGTATCCGGAACGGCGGCAACACGGCGTTCGCCCTCCAGCGTCTCGCGCGGGACGGCAATCAGCAACCCATCCATGGCGCCGGGTTGGACCAAGGGAGGGGGAGCCTCCTTCCCCCGGGCGGGGATCTTCGA
>SCRI01000070.1 GCA_004298675.1 bacterium
GTACGGGATCGATCCGGGTCTGATCTTCTCGTTTCCGTCACGGACCGAGAACGGCGTCTCACGGATCGTCGAGGGAATCACGCACGACGATTTCGGCCGGAAGAAGCTTCAGGACACGCTCGAGGAGTTGCGCAAGGAGCGCGACGCAGTCAAGGAACTCGAGCGGTGAGGTAGTTCCGGATCACCAACCCGACTCTCACCGCGCCCACGAGCGCGGAAGAAACGCGATCGTGAAGCGCTCGCCTCGCGCCGCCCGCGCCGCCAGCGCAACGTTCAGTGCGAGGCCTAGCACGATCGCCGCGACATCGAGCACAAAACCCAGCGCATAGATCCAGACGGTCGCCGCCGTACCCACCGGTAAACGCAACGCGAGCGCCACGCCAACGAGCACGGCCGGCAATGCCAACACGATCAGCAGCGCCGCCGTCTCCACGAGCCCTAGCGCCACCGCCTGGCGGATATGGGCACGAAACCATGCGGAGGCGGGACGTGCGGCGGGCGCGAGCTCAGGGAGCGCGAGCACCCAGAACGCATAGGCACCTGCCGCACGCTGACGCTCCTCAGGTGTCGGCTCGACGTACTCCATGCGACTCGCTTCGACGGCGCACCGGGCGCCGCCCGCGCGAGTAGGACGCTAGGAGTGAACGTTATGCGAGGCCGCGACGCGCTTTGCGCCGAGGAAACGATTGGCCCAGTAAGACTCCGACAGGCTAGAAACCATCACGCCGTGGCTGGAGCTATGCGCGAAGCGCCCGTCACCCAAGTAGATGCCGACGTGCGACGCTCCAGGCGCATAGGTCTGGAAGAACACGAGATCGCCGGCCTGGAGGTGACCGGTTGGGACGCGCCTGCCCACGAGATACTGCGCATCCGCCGTGCGCGGCAGATGGACGCCGATCATGGCGAAGACGTGCTGCACGTAGCCGGAGCAATCGAAGCCGGAGGCCGTGGTGCCGCCCCAGGCGTACGGAACGCCGATGAAGCTGAGCGCCGCGTGCGAAACTTCCCGGGCGTAGGCCGCCGAACGTGCGAGGAACGTCCCGACCAGTCCGCCGGCGCTATTTTCAGGCCGCCCTGCGGCCACAACCGCCGTATCGCCGGTCCACTGCGTGACGTCGGCACCCTCCACCGGGGCCGTTGCCACGCGCGCCGGCACTGCGGGATCTTCCTGCAGCAACAACCGCTGGCCTGGCTGGAGCGTTCCCGCCCGCCCGCCTTCGAGGTCGTTGTACCGCGCCAAACTCTCGGGCGAGAGGTGCGCTTCATGGGCGATCGAGTAGAGGGTCTCCCCTGGCCGCACCACGTGTACCTGGGGTGCGGCAAGGGCGGGGGATGCCAGTGCACACATCAAGGCACCGGCGATTAACAACGAGCGCAAACCTGTCCTCTTTCCACACCTACGGGGTTAGCTGACGGGTTCGGGCGGAAAGATCGCCCTGGCGCCTCCACGGCGCGTTCACCCCAAAAAAACGGGTCCCCCGCTCCATGACGGTAGGGAGCCGCCATGGATTCGGTGTTCTGACGAGCCTGCTTCCGTGGGGGAGCACGGCTAGGGAAAACACACGGCGTACTTGGAAGGGGAGCAAGCCCCCTGCCGCCTCCCCCTTTCTCCTTCCGGGGCTACCGCCCCCTTCTTCGGCTTTACAGCGTGATCTAGAGCGCACCGTCGCCGGCGGCACGGATCGCGGCGGCGATCTCCTCCGCCATGCGCATCACCTCGCCGCGATCGGGTCCTTCGACCATCACGCGCAGGAGCGGCTCCGTCCCGCTAGGGCGGACCACGACACGCCCCTCAGTTCCAAGCGCGCCTTCGATCTCCTCGATGCGGCGGCGCACCGCGGCGTGCTCCAGCAGCTCCTTGCGGCCGCTCCGCACGTTCACCAGCACCTGGGGGTAGGTCTTCACGCAGGCGGCCAACTCCTCCAGGCGCAAGCCGGAGCGAGCCATGAGCGAAAAGACCGAGACCGCAGTCATCGGCCCGTCGCCGGTCGAGTTGCGCCGCAAATCGATGACATGCCCCGACTGCTCGCCGCCCAGCGGATGGCCGCCGGCACGCATGCGCTCCAACACGTAGCGGTCTCCCACGACCGTGCGCTCCAAGCGCAGCCCCATGCCGTCGAGCGCGCGTTCCAGTCCCACGTTGGACATCACGGTCGCTACCACCGTTGCGCCCGGCAACGCCCCCTCGCGCAGCATCTGCGCCGCCAGCATCGCCAGCACCTGATCGCCGTTCACGGCGTGCCCGTGCTCGTCTACGAAGAGCGCGCGGTCGGCGTCACCGTCGAAGGCCACGCCGACGCTCCCCGGGTGCCGGCGCACCTCCGCGATCAAAGGCTCCAGATTGGTCGCGCCGCAGGCGACGTTGATGCGCGCGCCGTCCGGCTCGCAATTGATGGCGTGCACCGTCGCGCCGAGATTGGTGAGTGCCTGCGGGCCGATTCGATAGGCGGCACCGAAGGCGCCGTCCACGACGATCACCATGCCTGCCAGCGGCGCGCCGTGCGCCGCAATGTGCGCGAGGTAGCGCTCTTGGAGCTCCGGAGCCGCGGCGACGCCGCCGACGCCCAACCCGGTCGGGCGCGGACCGTTGGCAGCCGTGACGTCGGCCTCGATCTCCTCTTCGAGCGCATCGGAGAGCTTGAAACCGTCGGCGCCGAAGAGCTTGATGCCGTTGTCGGCGATGGGATTGTGCGACGCCGAGATCATCGCCCCCGCGGCCGCGCCCGAACTGCGCGTGAGCAGCGCCACGGCTGGCGTGGGGAGCACTCCCAAGAGCAGCACGTCGCGGCCGGCGGAGCAGATGCCGGCTACCAGCGCAGCCTCCAACATCGGACCCGAGACCCGCGTGTCGCGCCCGACCACGATCGGCCGGCTCGCGTCGACCTCGTGCGCCAGCACGACCGCAGCGGCGCGCCCCACGGCAAACGCCAACTCGGGCGTGAGATCCGCGTTGGCCACGCCCCTGACCCCATCGGTCCCAAAAATGTGCTGCTGCTCGGGCACTGCTCGGTCTCTGCTCCTACTGACTGGTAGTGACGCTTTTAGGGACGCTGACGTGCACGACGTTGGGCGAGATCGTGATCTCGCCCAACGGGTGCCCGTTCAGATCGAGGGCAGCCGGCGCCAGTAACGCGTCAAAGCCCACCGTAAGCCGATCGCCGGGGACCTCCGCGGCGACGATCACGATGCGTGAAAGCTGCGAGGCGGGGCCGCGCACGAGCACCGTCGTGGGCACGACGTTGGCGCCCACCGTTGCAGAGCCCTGCGGCCTTCCGCGATACTGCACGGTCACCGGCAGACGCCGCGAGACCAGACGATCGACGCTCACGACGATCGAAGCAGGGCGGACACGCTCTACGTTGATATCCTTGGGACCGACGACGCGCGGCACGAGACTAAAGGTGCCGGTGCTCAGGCCATGCAGGTCGACGTAGGCGACGAACTCTTTGGACGCAGGCGCGTCGAACGGCCCGCGATCGCCGCTGACGATGACGGTCACCGTCTGCGCCACGGGTTGCGCTACCAAACCAGCGGCGAGGTTGCGCACGACGATTGGAACCTCGACCTGCTGCGTGATGCCCGCGCGCACGCCCGGGTTCGCACCGTAGGTGAGATAGGCCCAGGCCAAGATCGCCAGGGCCAGTGAGAGCGCTTTGAGCTTGAGATTGCGCCTGAAGAAGCCCCCGATCATCCGCGCGAGCTCTCGGTGCGCTCCACGCGCAGGCGCTGCCGCAGGGCGGTGACCACGCTCTCCACGCGATTGCGTGCCGGTACCGTCGCGTGGATGCAGGCGCGCAAGACTTTGCGCAGCCGCTCCTCGTCGTCCAACTCGCGCGAGAGACGTCCACCACGAGCCACCGCGATGTTTCCCGTCTCCTCCGAGACGACCAGCGCGATCGCATCGCTTTGTTCGGTGAGGCCGATGGCGGCACGGTGGCGCGTTCCCAGCCGCCGGTCCAGCCACATCGCCTCGGTCAACGGAAGGAAGCAGCCCGCTGCCACGATCCGGTCGCCGCGCACGATCACCGCGCCGTCGTGCAGCGGAGCGCGCGGTGTGAACAGCGTGAGCAGCAGCTCCGGCGTCAACTTCGCGTCCAGCGCCGTTCCGCTCTCCACGAACTCTTGCAGGCCGCTCTGCTGCTCGATCACCACCAGCGCGCCGATCTCGCTGCGCGAGAGGATCGTCGCGGCGCGCGCCAAGGCCTCCACCACGCGCTCGAGATCCGCGCTCTCGCCCGGCTCCTCTTGGGCCGGATGGAAGAACTCACCGCGCCCGATGCGCTCCAGCGCGCGGCGCAGCTCCGGCTGAAAGACGATCGGCAACGTCACCGCCGTCCCCAGCACCAGATACTGCAGGAGCGTCTTGAGCACGACCAGGTGCAACATGTTGGCGATGGCCATGACGGCGATGAGCGTCAGCAGCCCGAGCATGATCTGCACGGCGCGGGTGCCGCGGATCAGCAGCAGCAGGTAGTAGATCAGCGTGCTGGTTGCCAGAACGTCGAGCGCCGCCAGTATCCACGAGGGCACGTGAAGCATTAGAGGTGAGCCTCGAGGACGTCGCGAGGCGAGATATCCGCGCCCAGCCCCGTCGCTGCAATGGCGGCCACCGTGCGGAGGGGCACCGGTGAGAGCAAGCGCACCGCACAGGCCTCCCCGTTCGAGATCAGCTCTAGGTCGATGAGGTCGCGTACCAACGCGTACGGCGTGCGTTCCGTCGCCAGGCGCAGCAGCAACGCGCGCGCGCGCCGCTCCAGTTGCACGCCGGTGGGGGCGCCACGTCCGCCCAGCGCCTCCTCCAGCAGCGCCGCACCGCGTTGCGTGGCAGGCTCTACGGAGAGATAGAGCGCGGGCGGGCGTTCGCAGCGCACGTCGGCACCGAGCACGCGTCGCGCCGCAGGCTCGTCGAACGGTCCGGCTACGACGGCAAAGGTGCAATCGACGGCGAACGCGACGCGCCAAGCCCGCAGCGAGCCGCCCTCACGCTCGCACCACGCGGCGAAGGCTTCGTGCACGGCCTCGTCGAGCGCACGCAGGGCGCACACTCCCGTCAACGCATCCATTGTCCCGCACATCTTCCCCGCCGCAGGCCGAGCGTTCCTGGGCCGCGAACGCCGCCGCTCGATGAGGCAGAGCAAGCACCGCGCCCTGCGGGAGGCGGGCCCCGTGCAGCCGGCCGTGGTGGTCTCGCGTGGCCGTAATCGCGCGTGGGTCGCCGTGGAGGAAGACGGCACGTTGCTGCTCTGCGATTTCCCCTCGCTCGACGTGCTGCCGGCCGTGGGCGACAGCGTGCTGATCCGTCCCGCGCAGGGTGCCCCCGGCGAGGGCATCATCGTCGAACTGCTGCCGCGGACACGCGCGATCACGCGCACCACCGCCGCGGGTGAGCGCAAGACCATGGCCGCCAACGTCGACTTGCTGGTGATCGTCGCGGCCCTCGCGCGCCCTGCGCTGCGCTACGGGTTCATCGACCGTGCGTTGGCGTTTGCCGAGCATCAGGAGATCGCACCGCTGGTGGCGTTGACCAAGGCCGATCTGGCCGCCACCGAGACGCTGACGCAGGCACTCGCGCTCTACCGTAACCGCCTGCGCTACGACACGCTCGTGCTGAGCACCGTGGACCATCGCGGCATCGCCGAGCTGGGGGAGCAGATCGCGGGGCGGCGAGCGCTGATGCTGGGCCAAAGCGGAGTCGGCAAGTCCTCGCTGTTCAGGGCGCTAGGGGCCGACCGCGGCGCGCGCGTGGGCGAAGTCAACGAGCGTACCGGGCGCGGGCGCCAAACCACGACCAGCTCGCGCTTGGCCTACCTGGGCCACGGCTTTCTCATCGACACTCCGGGAGTGCGCGAGTTCTCCCTGGCGGATCTGGACGCGGGTGAGCTGGCCGGTTGCTTCCGCGATCTCGCCCCCTATGTGGGGCGCTGCCGCTTTCCGGACTGCCGCCACCAAGAGGAGCCCGCGTGCGCGGTCAAGGCCGCCGTGGAGGCCGGGGAGATCCTGGCGGTACGCTACGCCAGCTACCGGCGCGCCCTGGAGCAGGCTACCCGCTCTCTCCTGAGCGACGTAGTGGCTCGTCTGAGAATCTGACCCGGCGGCGGATCGTTGGCTCATGGCTTTTCTTACCTGCCGCAGGTAGTCGATCGAACCGATCTGGGAGCCTTTCCGGTGCTTAGGCACTGCAG